>CAVEIE010000001.1:0-413484 GCA_963615895.1 Bacteroidaceae bacterium
ACAGCAAGGGATAGGCAAGGGATGCGCAAGGGATAGACATCTCTTACCGAGAGTAAAAACAATAGGGAGTAAGCTGAAAAGCCCATTCGAGAGTAGACAAGTAAAAATCAAAAATGTATGGCTAAAATACCTATGTGGCAATCAATGCTATTCTCGCCGTTATATGCGTACTTGTAGTGTTTTCTCTTTACAAACCGCAAGAAAAGACAGAGTAATCTAATCATCAATATATGGAACTATTCAATAAAATCTCAAAAGCCGCAACCGAAAGCGGTGCGAAACTATCCAATTTTACATCCGAAAGTGGTGCGAAACTATCCAAGTTTACATCCGAAAGCAGTGCCAAGTTGAAAGAACAAGCCGCACAAATCGACCAACACGCTATCATTCAAAAGGCAGTAGAGATTGAGTATGACAAAGTAAAAAAAGCGATAGCCATTGCCGGTCGTTTTGTGAAAGCACTGAAGGCATTGGTACCGTCTGTGGATATTCTTCGCGATGCTGCTGCCAACTATAACATATCAGAAAGCGAGGACAAAGACACAGAGTATCTTGACTATCTTAAAACTCACTTGGATGCCAAGTATTTGTTAGAAACGCTAACACCTGTTGCAAAATCTATTCCGGGAGGCGGTATCATTCTAAGTGTATTGAAGATGTTGGTAAAAGTGTAACACTTTGGCGCTAAGTTAATCAGCGAGATTAACAGCAAGTAAATCAATTCCAAACATCAATCTAATGAGGTTGATACAAAACAGGGCAAGCAGAATTGGTTCCCTGCTTGCTCACTATTGCATAAAAGAAGACGCATATTTAGTAGTTCTTTGGACTTTAATGGAAAACAAACAATAGCAACACGATGGCAGACAGCAAGATAGCACAGTTTAAGCATAGTCTGGGGCGGGTATTCGATGACAACCCGCGTACCAAGCAGTGGCAGAACATAGTCGATTATGTCATTATCGGACTTATTCTCCTTTCCACGCTGGAGGTTTTCCTCTCTACCTACGACGGCATCGTGGCTCGCTACGGCACTTGGCTGCGGGTGGTGGACTACTTCACTACCTTTGTCTTTACCATAGAGGTTACGCTCCGTATCTGGGCGGCTGACGAGATTTCGCCTAAATACAAGGGCTTTTTGGGGCGTGTGCGCTATTGTTTCTCGTTCTATGGGCTGATAGATATTCTCTCCACTTATCCGTTCTACCTGCATTTCTTTCTCCCCGTGCCGTATGTAGTGCTCAAGGCACTGCGTATTGCTCGCTTGCTGCGTATTTTCCGCTATATCAAGGCGTTCGATATTCTCAGCCGTGCCTTACGCTCCAAGAAAGACGAGTTGGTGGTGTCGCTCGAGTTCCTGACAATCATCACGCTTATTCTCTCCTTCGTGCTGTTCTTTGTGGAGCACGAGGCACAACCCGAAGTTTATACCAACGGTTGGACATCGGTTCTGTGGGCTTTTGCGCAGTATATAGGTGACCCGGGTAACTTTGCCGACACGCCGCCTATCACTATTTGCGGGCGCATTATTGCTTGTGTGATAGGTGTTCTCGGTATTGCTATCTTTGCCGTGCCTGCCGGTTTAGTGGCATCGGCATTCAGCGAGGTAATGGAGAAAGACGAACGCAAACGGAAGATAGCCGGTTGGACAGAGCGTGTGCATTTGGCTTTTGAACGCAACCTCGACCGTCCGACGGGCTATCAGGTAGTGCCGCGCTATGTGTCTATCGTGGAAATACAAGCCCGAATGGGACTCAAAGAAGACGAGATTCTCGATGCCGTAGCCGCCAGCGACGATTTGCGGCTAATCAACCTGTCTGTCACACGCCCAGCCGAGGAACATCCCGAAGACTTGTTGGCAGTGGAGCATTTTGCGCTCAACACCACCTACGGGCAGTGTATCGATAGAGGTTCGGTGCTGACTATCTTCTCGCCCAGTAACATTGTGGACCCTGTTGTCGGTTGGTGGGCATACTATTTGGCTGCTATCGGGGGCTTCAATTTCGTGAGCCGTGAATTAGGCGAGGCGCGTCCATACCGTTCGTTCTATACCTACACCCCCGATGCTCCTGCACCAGAGCAGGAACAATGTATGACGGATATCCGTCGCCTAACAAATACGCCTAATCATTGGGTGCTGACGGTAATGGCGGCATCGGGCAAACAAGAGCCGACTTATCCCACACAACTGCATTTTACCTATGGGGCAAAGAAGGGCGATGAGAGTTATGATGACCCGAATATCACTATTCACGACATCCCGACTTTCGATGCGTTCTATCGGGAGTTCTCCTCGCTAATGGAAGCGCAGTACAGCCTCACTTGCGATTGCCAGCGGTATCATAACAATAGTTCGGCTGCGTTTTTCTCTCGCCATTTACACCCTACTCATACAGGTCAAACGGAAGCCTCGTCTTCTGTACAACTGCCGAATGCTTTCTGCCTGCGTGCGGCGTGGAGCGTCATCTGCTGGGACGCGCGTGCCTTGCAGATAGCCCAAGAGTTGGCTAACCAACTGAACAAGCATATTGCACATTCCTTCTCCACAGAAGACTTAAAACTAAAATGCATAGGTTATGACAGGAAACCATAGATATTGGGATATATCGTAGAACGAATAAGGCTGACAAAATGAATTGTCAGCCTTATTCGTTCTATATCCTTAGTATTATTGTGACAAGGATAATCTGTCAGTGAAAGATTGTGTTATTCAGTAGGGATGTATTTGTTCACATTCTTGCAGCCTATTATGCCATAGAACAGAATATAGGCGGTGCAAACAAGTATAACAATATAACTCATTTGGAAGTTACCAAAAACATCGGCTAATTTACCTTGCAAGGGTACAAGTATGCCCGCACCACAAACCATTGTCATAAATGCTCCTGATGCGATAGATGTGTATTTGCCAAGTCCTTCTACGGCGAGATTAAAGATGCCTCCCCACATGACTGATGTACAAAGTCCGATGAGGATTAGAGGCAGGATTGCTATAGGAACGGAGGCTGTTATTACAGATAGTGTTTCCCATTCGATGCCGAACATTTCAATCAGTTTGTCTGATGGCAGGAACATACCAAGCAGTACTAACAGTAGTGCGGTGGCGGATACAACTATAATTTGAGTACGACTGGATACCTTACCTCCAATCATTCCTCCAAGTAGGCGGCCTATAAGCATGAGTAACCAATAGACAGCGACAATCATTGCTGCGATGTTGGTATCGATACCGAAGCCTGGAGTTGCAGCATCGGTAGCCGATGTGAGATATTGCAGTATGTAGGTGGGAACTCCTATTTCGATACCCATATAGAGGAATATGGCCAAGATACCCAAGTTGAAATGGCGGAACGAGAATGCGGAGTAGCGTTTATCTGTTTGTATGTTTGCAGTACGCTGCTCGGCTTCAAGTGTCGGCTCTGGTATCTTAACGAGGAGTAGTACCAAGAATGCAATAGCAAACACCAAGAGTGCAATCATGAGTGCAGGAGTAGCGTCTGCCACTTTAGCCTTTGACGCATCTGCAATGAGACTCCCCATTAGAATGGTTACGAGTACAGCGGCCAAGGAATTACATACTCCGCCAAATTGAACGAGTTGGTTACCTCTGTTGCCGCCTCCACCGAGCGTGTTGAGCATAGGGTTGACTACAGTGTTGAGCATACACATACAGAATCCTGCCGTGAAAGCACCGATGAGGTATACCCAAAAGCTTTGAATAGATTGCCAGCCGGACATATACTGCAAGAATACTCCGATGAAGCCGACAGCGATAGCCAAGATTGCTGTTATGCGGTAGCCAAACTTCTTGATTAGCATACCAGCGGGGATGCCCATTACAGCATAGGCAATAAAGTTAGCCGCATTACCTAATTGCGACGCGAAATTAGACATTGAGAAATTGTTTTTCACGATGACTGCCATAGGGTTGCACAGGTGTGTAACGAAAGCAATCATGAAAAAGAGTAGAAACATCACTACGATAGGAATGATGTTGGAATGATTTTGTTTATTCATTGTTGTATGTTATTAAGTTATTAGATTGTTTCCTTTATTTATCGAGCAAGTAGCGTTGCAGGAACTCCCATTTTCGTTGGTAGAGGTGTTGGAGGTTGTTTCTTTTGCGTAGGAAGTGGTTATCGTCGGGGTATATTTGCAGGTCGAATTGTTTGTTTGCCTTGACGAGAGCATCGATGTACAGCCATGTTTGCTGGCAGTGTACATTGTCGTCGGCGAGTCCATGCACGAGCAGTAGCCGTCCTTTCAGTTGTTCTGGCTTTTCGAGTAGTGAGCAGTAGTTGTAAGCGTCTTCGTTGTTTTGTGGTCGCTGCATAAATCGTTCGGTGTATGCAGAGTCGTAGAAGCGGAAATCTGTGACTGGGGCTACTGATATGCCGCAACAAAATGGGGAATCGGTTTGTGACATGGATAGTATTGTCATATAGCCCCCAAAGCTCCACCCCCATATTCCTATTTTATCGGGACGAACATAGGGTAGTGATTGCATATAGTGTGCTACTGCTATTTGGTCTTGTGGTTCCATTGTGCCTATGTGCATATAGTATTGTTGTCGCCAGAGTCTTCCTCTTGCGTCAGTTCCCCGTCCGTCGACGCATACTGCGATGATGCCTTGTTCGGCGAGGAAGTATTCCCAATCAATCTTCCATCTATCGAACACCATTTGGGATGAGGGACCTGAGTATTGTATTTGGAGTACGGGGTACTGTTGTTGCGGGTTAAAGTCTTTTGGCAGTATCATCCATCCGTTGAGCATGTCTCCTCGCTCGGTGGTAAAAGAAAAGAATTTCTTTTGTGGGAGGTTGAGCGATTGGAAGTGGCTACTCAGTTCCTGATTGTCTAAAAGAAGGCGTATTTTTTTGCCTTGATTGTCGTATAGAGTGTAGGTATTGGGTTGCTGCAAGGATGAGAAATCATCGATAAAATAACGGTAATCGGTAGCAAATTGTGCGTTGTGTGTACCGTCGGATGGGGTAAGACATTGCTTTTTTCCTTTTTTGAGGTTGTAGGCATAGACCTTGCGTTGCATGGGTGTGTTTGCCAGTTGGTAGTAGAGAGTTTGTGTATTCTCATTATACCCATAGATACACATTACATCCGCCTTATCGTCGGTGAGTAGCCGTTGTCGCTGTCCCGTAGATGAATAGATCCATGCATGTTGCCAGTTGTCTGTTTCGTTCAATACGATAAATGTGCCATCGGATAGGAATTGCCAGTTGTCAATGAGTTTGTAGTTTATATATCCCTGTTTGTATTCTTCGATGTAGTATCGTTTTGCGATGGTGGATTTTGGGTTTGCGTAGTACATCTCCAACTTGTTTTGGTTGCGGTTGAGTCGGAATACCGCCAAGTTGGAATTGTCGATCCAACGGATACGGGGTATGTAGGCATCTTCTGTGTCTATTTGCATCGTTTTGAGCGATTTGTAGTAGGTATCGTACACTACGACAGATACAGCGGAGTTGGTTTGTCCTGCTCTTGGGTATTTGAGCGAGTTCTCAGCAGGATAGTCCTTGACAAGCATATCCTGCCAAGTAAATCGGGGTACATTGGTTTCGTCGAAGCGTACAAATGCCAATTGTTTGCTATCGGGCGAGAATGCCATGATGGATGTGGCAGCAAACTCCTCTTCATAGAGCCAGTCGGTAGTACCATTGATGACCGCACCTTGTTTCCCGTCGGTGGTGACGGCTATCTCTGTTCCGAAGGACAGTTTATGAATATAGAGGTTATTGTTGAAGGAGTAGGCAATATATTTGCTGTCGGGTGAGAATAACGGAGAAGATATAAGGCTGTCGGACGCAATGTTTGTGAGTTCGTGCCGTTCGATATTATAGAGATAGTATCGTGCTTTGAAGGAGTGCCGATAGATCTGTTGTTTATCTTTATAGACCAATAGAAAACGCTCGTCGGGTGACAGGATGAAGCCTTCTATTGTGTCTAATTGAAAAGGCTTGGTGTTATTCCTTTCGAACAGGATGTCTTGCTGTTTGCCTGTACGGCTGTCGAAAGTGCATATTTTGCCCTTTTTTAGAGATATGTAGCGTTCGCTGTTGTTCATAAATGTCAGTTCGGACAGTGTATTGGGTCGGAAAGCACCCGACACGATGTCAGTCAGCAAGTCGGCAGACAAAGAGAACGGTATAAGCAGCAGTAAAATAGACAGATAGTGTTTCATAAGATTTAATTTATCATTAGTTTGTATGTTCGACAGGGTGTTTTGAGGATATATACTCCAGCAGGGAGGTTGTGCAGAGGTATTTGGTTGTGGGTTGTTTGGATGATGGGTGTACCCTGCAAGGAAAACAGTTGTATGGGGAGTTGCAGCGGGTTGTATATCAGTTGTTCCGTCAGAATAATACCATCGGTGTGTGTAACCTGCGTGATTGCAGTGCCGAAGGGATAGGATGTGTAGTGTGGTGTAACGGAATCGGTATCTGCCTGCGGTGCGGCAAAGAGTATGTTGGCATAGACGGAGGAGTGCTGTATTACATTTGCGAAATAAACAGAGTCGATAGTTTCCAGAGTGTTCCCCGTAGTTGCTCTGAGTTCACGATACTGCGTGGAAGTATAGTTGTGGTAGAATATGAGCATATTCTCTTCCGCTTTCTTGTAGTTCCATTGGCGGTTGGCTGTTTTGGTGAATGTGGTTGTGCTTGAGAGGGGATAGGAGACATAAGACTGTTCCTGCACATTGTAGATTGTAGCCATTGAGTCGGGTAGGAAATCGATATGATATACGGCGGCAGAAGGGATGTCGGACAGAGGCAAATAGTAGAGCGAGTCTTCGTTTCGGTACAGTGTGTCGAGGCATTGTGCATAGAGATGGTTATCTTTGTTCGGTCCTCCAATAGCGATGGCTTTATAGAGTTTATCGACGATGATATAGTCGCCAGATTGCAGCGTGGTGTCTTGCAGGATGTACTGTTGTGATTTGGGTCGGGTATCGGTATAGAGTGCGGTGAGTGTAGTGTTGCAGTCGGGATAGTAGCGTGTATTTGCTTTGTAGCAGGCAGGGCATTGGTCGGAAAGTGAAAGGACGGGTTGTTCGAGCCATCCGATAAAGAACCAAGTGGAATCTGCATCGGGACATTCAGGCAGCAGGATGCCTGAACCTATACGGGTTTCCGTTAGTGGGGGAATAACACTATTGACAGAGGCAAACGATACTGTGCAAGGAGATGTGGGGAGGGGATCGTAGTCGATGGTGTAGGATGCGATGTAGAGAGAGGACTGCAATGCGTCGATATTGATGGTGATAACTTGGTTGCCGGTGATGATGAGGGCGGGGATAAACCAGTGTTGTATGGGAACGAAAGTGGTGGTAAAATCGCCATACCATGTGTCATCGGAGAAGTAAGCGGGTTCGATAGCCCAAACACAGGAGTCGCCAAGATTCATTTCCAATGTTCCTGCTCCGCTTGATTTATTGGAGTGCATCATCAGTTTGACGGAGCGAATACGATAGCCGCTGTAGCCATAGAGGGCGAGGGATGTGTAGTTGTTTTCGGTCATTTGCCCCTTTTGTCCGGTATTGCTTGACTGTTGGAAATCGGCATAGGCTCCGATTGGTTCTATTCCGTCGGCTCGTACTTCGGATCGTGAAGTAACGGTATAGACCACAGTTTCTGCCATTAGAGATAGCGAGCAAATGGCAAGTGAGAATATGGCTGCCCATCGTTTCATCCGTGCAAAGATATTACTTTTCTGCCAATAAAGCAATGATCCGTTGTGGCGAAAGTGAATAAACTGGTAGTGTACAGATAAAAATCGGAAAATATTCGTCTTATTTTTCTTAAAGAACGGGGCTGTATGCGTGGGACGAAAAAGGTAGTTTTCTGTGGGTGCGATGGGTTGCGTTTTCTATAAGATTTCTATAGTCTTCCTATATTCATCCTATATTCGTCCTATATTCATCCTATATAAATCCTTTGGAACAGGTAGTGTTTATCGGGCTTGACAGAGGGCAGTTGTGTTGTGCTCAATTGGTAGAAGGCTGGAAATTGCCGTGATTTTGCGAGGGGGAAGATTACTATATTTTTACTTATTCGGGTCGTTCTCTAACGGGTTTGAAGTCTGGTCGTGTTGTATGTAGTTCAGCAGTTCCTGTGCAGCGATTTGTTGGTCGATGTTTTTGCGTACGCACACTTTGCCTTTGTAGAGGGAAACCTTCCCCCGTCCGGCACCTACATAGCCATAATCTGCATCCGCCATCTCTCCAGGTCCGTTGACAATACACCCCATGACGGCAATTTTGTAGTGCGGTAGGTTAGGGTCTTCGGACAGGATGTTCTTTACTTCTGCAACGGTTTTCTCAAGGTCGAACAAGGTTCTTCCACAGCCTGGGCAAGATATGAATTCCGTTTTATATCGCTTGATGCCTGCAGCCTGTAAGATATTTTGCGTCAGGTTGTGCAGTTTTTGTGAGGTAAAATGCGGGTTATGCAGTTCCAATTGGTTGCAGGCATTGTCCCAGATCAACCGTCCGGATTCCGCTGCCGTATGGAGGGCGAAAAGTTCCCAGTTGCTTTCGTCGCTATAGAGGTGCAGGACATGGTCGGAGTCGTTGATCTCAACGGAAAGATGCCCGTTGTAACGGATAGAGTTGTTGTCGGCAAAATAGTCCCTCAGTGCAATGGCGACGGGTATTTCTTTTTCTGGATCTTCGCTGAGGCTTACCCGAATGGTGTCGCCAATGCCATCGGCGAGCAATGCTCCGATGCCTACGGCCGACTTGATACGCCCATCTTCTCCTTCGCCTGCTTCGGTGACTCCCAAGTGGAGGGGAAATGCCATGTTCTCTTTTTCCATTTGACGGACCAACAGACGGACGGTGGTGACCATTATTTGTGTGTTGCTGGCTTTGATGGAGATGACAATGTTGTAGAATTGCTGTTCGACGGCAATGCGCAAGAACTCCATGACACTTTCGACCATTCCCTGAGGTGTGTCGCCATAGCGTGACATAATACGGTCAGAAAGGCTGCCGTGATTGACTCCCAGACGGATAGCACAATGGTGTTGCCGGCAGATTGACAGGAGACGGGAGAAGCGTTGTTTGAGTCGCTCAAGTTCTTGTTGGTAGGTGGTTTCCGTATAGTCGATATGAAGGAACTTTCGTGCGGGGTCGATGTAGTTGCCGGGGTTGATGCGCACTTTCTCTACGACAGAGGCAGCGGCATCCGCCACAGCGGCTTGGAAATGCACATCGGCTACCAAAGGAATGGAATGGACGGCTTGGTGTATCTGCTTGAGCGATTCGACCTCGCGCAATCCTTGTGTGGTGAAACGGAGTAGTTCGGCACCTGCTTGTATGCATCGTTGTGCCTGTAGGATGGAAGCGTCGATGTCGTTTGTGGAAGTGTTCGCCATAGTTTGTATGCGTATCGGGTAATCGCTGCCGATACGGATGTTGCCTACTTGTGTGCTGGTGGTTTGACGACGCTTGTATGTGAGAGGGATAATCATGGTGTTTGTATTATTGCAGGAACTTATTGTTGTAGAGCAAGATACCTATGTTGATGCCTACATTCCAGTTGTTTCGCGGAATGGAGTAGTAGTTCGCATAGAGTGCAGCTGATCCCCGTTGGAAAGTATAGACCATACTACTTTCAGCGATGAAATGCACATCGTCGAAAGGTGTGGAATAGTAGGGTATATTGTTTTCGTCCATTCGTATTGTTTGAATGGGTGCGAAGGCGTATCCTTCGAGTCGTATCTGCCAATTGTCGGTGATAAGAAAAACAGGCTTGATGCCTGCTGCGAGGTATTGGTTGGCACTGAAGTCGATGTTTCTTACTGCTTTACTGTGTGGGGTAGGGGCATATTGCTGTGCCTGAAGTATGGTTGCGGTGTAATTGCTGAGGAAGGGACGAATGGAGTAGAATGCTTCTGTTTCAAATCCGAGCGAGAAGTGCTTTGCCAGTCGGAAGTAGCCATCGTAATGCCCATAGGCTTGCATCCAGAGTGAGAAGTTATTCCGAGTGTTGGTATAGTCGTATTGGTCTGATATGGAGTTTTCCACTCCTCCCGGCATCATGAGGCTGATATTCCATCGGTGTCCTTCTGTAGGGTATGTCTGGTGGTTAAGCGAGTTGCCGTTGAGTTGCAGGTAGATATTAAAGAGTGAGTATCGACTATTGTCGTGTGTGGAGTCGTTGAGTGTTGTGTAGCGTCCGATGCTGTATTTATCCACCAATCCCGCCCCTCCGACGCCTATTTCCATTCGTGCTTTCATGGTTAGCGGCATCCCTACGGACAGTTTGCCATAGAGTTCCATCTGCTGAAAGGAGAGTGGGCGATTCTCGAAGGAGAAGAAGCGTACATCGTTGGTATAGTTGAAGCGATGGGCAACAATTTCGCCTTTGAGGTAACACAAGGGGGTAAAGTCCAATCGTGTTGATGCTGCGACAGACATATAGGTTCGCCCTATTTGTGTATTGAGTTGCGCCTCTACTGGAAAGCGTTTGAGGTCGTGGTAGCCAACGCCCAAGTAGAATTGAGTAGGGGTAGAGGTAGATATGTTGCCGCCTACGCCAACCTGCAACTGGTCACGGGTCATAATCTCCAAATTCAGTCGGAATCCTGAGAGGGTAGAATCGTATTCGGCATGGGGAATAACTTCGGAGATGACCCCATCGGAGATGAGGCAATAGTAGTTGTTCAGGAACTCCTCGTAGGTAAGGGCGATGTTTTTCTTTCTACCCAAGAAGACCTTTTTGAGATAGTTCTCTTGTTCTTTGTTGATACCGATGAAGTGTATGTCCTTGAAGACGAGCGGAGGGACTTTGCAGCGGAAGGCATTGCGTTTCTGTGAGAGTTGTTCGGGCGTTTGCTGCTGCTTGACACTTTGTTTGATTTCATCGATATGCGCCATAGTAGAGTCGTAGCCTAACTGCACAAGCGTTTCCACTTGGGAGAAGTCCCAACTGTTGATTTTGTCCCAACTGAAATTGAGCAGAAGTCCCTCGTCAAGGGAATAGTCGGTGTCGTGTACAATCATCTTCTCGAGAAGTGCGATGATGTTGCGTTTATCGGGTCGTCCGCTATTGTGACTGACATTGCTACCAATGATGTAGGCAGGTCGGAACTCCTTTTGCGCCACATCGACGGGAAAGTTGTTGTAGATACCTCCGTCGTACAGGACAGAGCCTTCGTAATCGACAGGACGGAACATGAACGGGAATGACATACTGGCTCGTATGGCATCGCCTAAATCTCCTTTGGAGAATATGACGGGTCGTTTCTCGTAAATGTCGGAGGCTACACACCGGAATGGAATCATGAGGTTGTCGAAATTGCCATGGATGGCTCCGTTAGTTGCTCCGCACATTTCCAAGACTGCAATGTTCATCAACTGAGGATTGGAGAAGTTGGTTGGTAGGATGTAGGGAGTGAGGGACACCTTCTTTTTGGCATTGTTTTGTCTATAGGTGTTGATATCATTGTCGGATGTGATACCATACAGAGAATCTTGTTTGTGTACTTTAGCGGAAACGCTGAACCAAGCTGGAGTGGGTTCACCTTGACGGTAGTAGTACTTGTTCTTGGAGTCTATCTCCCCCAAGAACCATTGACGGAACTTTTCGGAGCCTATGAGAGAGGCTATTTCATCGGTTGTCCATCCACTTGCATACAACCCTCCGACGATTGCACCCATAGATGTGCCGGCAATATAGTCGATGGGAATATCGTTCTCTTCGAGAGCCTTGATGACGCCGATATGTGTGATGCCTCTTGCCGACCCTCCGCTCAACACCAAAGCCACTCCACCATCTGCATAGCAGAAACATACGGAGAGTATGCAACAAAAGAATGAGATGAGATACCGGTGTATTCGCATGGTGATGTTCAGTTTTTGCATAGGTTAAGGTGAGAGAGTTGTGGTTGATGGTTGGGTTGATTCAGTTGTTTTGGAGGGTATTAACGGAGGACATTAACTCAATAACTTAAGAGAACAATAGAGTGCCGCCTAAACCTGTGGTGAATGTAACTACGATCCCCATAAGGTAGCCTACAATGACCTCCGCCTGTGTGTGGGTATTAAGGAACAATCGAGCCCACATAACAATCCAACCTATGAGTAGGATAGCGAGCCATAAGCCATAAGGAAACAACCCCATGTAGTAACAATAGGCAAGAATACTACCCAATAATGCTCCCATCATGGTAAGATGAGCGCTAATCTTCCAACGGAGATTGATAAGTGTTACCAATATAAGACAAACGATTGACCCAATGGTCAGCCAGTTGATTATCGGAGGCATACTGACGACTTTGTATAGGAAAAAGTACCATAATATGGCCGATATTAATCCGTAGAAATAAGGGATATATCTACTTTCCTTGTTTGGCATATATGCTTGTTGTATGTCTCCTTTCCACAATAGGAGCAATGCCGAAAAAGGAATGGAAAAGGTCAAGAGTAAGGTGCCTAAAATGACCACGAGATACCAACGATTGGGAATAACTCCAGGCTGCGATGCGGCTATCGTTTTGCAAAACAACACCATAGCATAAGTTGGAACCAACATCGGGTGTAGCAAAAGGCTTATTATTTGAGCAATTCGTTTGATGATGAAGAGGTATAATTATAACGGTTTTTTATATTATAACACGCAATCTGGCTACGGGAATATGTAGTTGCTTGCGATATTTGGCAACGGTTCTTCTTGCGATATTGAATCCTTTCCCTCGCAGAGCCTCTACCAATTCGTCATCATTAAGCGGGCTTAGTTTATCCTCGTGGGTAACAATCTCTATCAAAGCATTTTTTATTGCCCTTGTTGCCACTTCCTCGCCGCTGTCATTGATAATCGATTCCGAGAAGAAAAACTTGAGAGGGAAGACACCAAAGTGTGTCTGTACATATTTTGAGTTGGAGACACGAGATATAGTGGATATATCATAGCCAGTCTTATCGGCTACATCCTTCAGTATCATTGGCTTGAGCAAACTCTCATCTCCTTCAAGGAAGAACTCCCTCTGCATCTGCACAATGGCTGTCATTGTTTTCGTTAGAGTCTCGTTGCGTTGCCGTACAGCATCAATAAACCATCGCGCAGAGTCTATTCTGTCTTTGATAAATGATATAGCCTCTTTCTCTTCTCTCGTGTGTGAACTCTGTCGCTGGTAGTTTTGCAGTATATGATTAAATTCACTATTGATATGTAGTTCCGGTATATTACCATTATTCAACGATATACTGATGTTCTCTCCTTCAACCTCCACAATAAAGTCCGGTATAATAGTATGTCCAGAGTAGAAGTCTTGCTGCAAGGAATTGCCTGGCTTAGGTGTCAGACGCCGTATCTCTGCCTCTGCATCTCTTAGTTGTTGCTCCGTGATACCCAATCGCTCGATAATACGAGGATAGTGGTGTGTAGCAAAGTCCTTGTAGTATTTCTCTAATATCTTGGTTGCCAACACCACACTTGGCGTTTGCTGTCTCCGACGCAACTGCAGCAATAGGCATTCCTGTAGATCTCTGGCACACACTCCTGCGGGTTCAAAGTTGTATTGGATAGTATGGATAATATCCATCATCTCCTTGTCGCTAATGTCTATGTTTGCATGAAAAGCCAGGTCATCTGCCAATGCTTCAGGGGCTCGGCTCAAGTAACCATTCTCATCGATATTTCCCAATACATATTGCGCAATCTTGCGCTTCTCCTCGTCAAGCGGCAGCAGTCCCAATTGCCCTTGTAGATATTCCTGAAAACTTTCTCCTACCGAGAAGGGTGTTTCTTCTTGCTTGTCATCAGGCGATGAGTTATTGCTGTGTAACATATAATCTGGCGTATCATCGTCTGATATATAGTCACTCAAATCGAAGTCTTCGTTTTGCAAGGCATCTTCCCCGTCATTTTCCTCAGTATATTCATCGTTCAGATTTTCCTCTTTCTCATCATCCCCACGCTCTAAACCTGGATTCTCCTCCAATTCACGATCTATCCGCTGTTCCAACTCCAATGTAGTGTACTCCAACACCCTCACCTCCTGAATCTGCATCGGGGTGAGTGTCGTACGCTGCTTCAGAGTAGCCTCCTGTGTTAATGATGCCTTGTTTGCCATGCAAGAATAGCGTTATCGTGTTAATTCGTTAATAGCGTCAATGATATAATCTTGCTGTTCCCTGTCTAACTCCGTGTGCATAGGTACACTCAGCACGCACTGAGCCAACCTTTCTGCAACGGGAAAATCTCCCCGCTTGTAGCGTGGGTCTTGATAGGCTTTCTGCAGGTGTAGTGGCACGGGATAATAAATCATGGAAGGAATCCCCCTTTCGGCTAAACCCTCTCGTAAAGCGTCCCGCGAACCATCCACTATGCGGAGAGTGTACTGATGAAAAACATGTGTAGAGTAGGGTGCTTCCACTGGCGTCAGCAAATGAGCATTGTCCGCCAACCCTTGGCTGTAATATTCAGCCGCCTTCTGTCGCCTTTGCGTATATTCGTTCAAATGAGGCAATTTCGCATTCAATACCGCTGCCTGAATACTATCTAAACGCGAGTTAACGCCTACGGTATCATGATGATACCGCACCACCATTCCATGATTGGCTATAGCACGCATCCGCTCTGCCAGTTGGTCATCGTTGGTAAACACTGCACCGCCATCTCCGTAACAACCCAAGTTCTTCGACGGAAAGAATGATGTGCAACCAATATCCCCGATGCAACCTGCCTTCTTCTGCCTACCATCGCTGAACATATAACTGGCATTGATCGCTTGACACGCGTCCTCTACAACATAAAGGTGATGCTCTTCCGCTATCTGCAGTATCTCCTCCATATTTGCGCATTGCCCGAACAGATGTACAGGAACAATCGCTTTCGTCTTCGGGGTAATAGCACGCCGAACCGATTCCACCGACATATTGAAGGTGTCCCATTCCACATCCACCACCACCGGTGTCAGGTGCAACAGTGCCGCCACCTCCGCTGTCGCTATAAAGGTAAAAGTAGGCGTAATCACTTCATCGCCGGGCTGCAATCCTAAACCCATCAATGCAATAAGCAAGGCATCCGTACCATTCCCCACAGGAATAACATTCCGCACACCTAAAAACGACTCTAAACTATGCTGAAAATCTGCCACCTGCTTCCCTTTGACAAAAGCCGCACTATCTATCACTTCCTGAATACCTGCGTCTATATCTCCTTTGATTGCCTTGTATTGTGTCTGCAAATCAACCATCTGTATCTTTCTCATACCTGTCCCTTTCTTAATGTTCTATGATATACTCTACTTCTTGTGGGCTAACCCTGTAACCTAATATATATGAATTCTTCGTAACAACTTCTATCGGCAACAACACACTCTCGCTCTGCGGAAAAGAACAATGCACTTCCACATCACTCTCGCTCACATCATTGAAATGAACCATCTCCACTTTCACCACCACATTGGCAACTGCCGGAAAAGTCCGCAAATGAACATCCTTCGGCACTCCCTTCGGTACGATAGGTACGGTGAACGATTTCTCTGTGTATTGCCCTGCAAAGGCCGATACTTGCACATTCGGACAGCCTACACGGCAACCCTTGGGCACGATCAGCGGCACTTCTGCACAGAAACTGTCCTTCACATTATGAAATACCTGCTTCTCGGTGTACACATACCGTATGGTGTCCAATATCTCTTTGGGAGCATAAATCATAACTTGCTCAGGCTTCACAACCGCCTTGCTCGTTATCTGATACTGAACGGCAGGCTGCAACTGTCCCGTGAAAATAACCTTCACTTTCTTGTGCTTTTCCTTGTGAAAGTCACGCACAATGGTCTCCGGCTCTATACGCTGCAATTTTGTTGTACCTTTCAACTGGTCGGTAATACGCTGACGGATCTGTTCCGAATAGATCGTCACCTGACCTGCTGCACTCTTCAGTTGAGCCGACAAGTCAAATTGTATCGGCGAGAAATTCGCTTTCTTGTACTCCCGTAGCCGCCTGCCCTGATCGCGCACCACAATGCGGATGCTCGTCGGCAAGGCTTCATTAAACACTACATTGTCCGGAATTCCGATGTATTCTATCGGAATATCCACTGCCCGTTCCCTGACAGAGTTCATCGAATGTCCGAACCATAGTATTGTGGCAAAGAGAAGGAACAGGCAAAATGTCGCCAAGTTCCTGTCACGAAAGAACATCTTCACCTTCTGATACAAGGAACGGAACCGTACTTTTAATCTGGCAATCTGCATACTTCTGTCCCTGAATGGGAATGGTTTTGTCCGTCAAAACAATCGGTATCCGTTATGCTTTCTCCGAACCTGCCTTTTCGGCATCCTCTGCACTCACATACACGGAACCTTTGTCCACCTTTATAGTAATGTCCTTGGCTATCTCTATAATAAATGTGGTCTCATTCACTTCCTTGACAATGCCGTAAATGCCACCTGCCGTCACTACTTTGTCACCTTTCTTAAGGGCATCGCGTTGTTTTTTTAACTCTTTCTGTCGCTTTGTCTGTGGACGAATCATAAAGAAATAGAACACGACAAAAATAAGTAGCATCATCAACCAAAATGTCCAATTGTACCCTTGTACCTGACCAGTAGGCTCTTGCAATAGAATGTAATTAAGCATAGTATTTTCTGTTTTTTATATTAGTATTTTCCTTCTTTGTTCTCCCTATTCAACCACAACCGCCTTGTATAGTTTGTTCTCCCGTTTGAGAGAAGAAACAACTTCCTCCAACATACCGTTGATAAACATCGGACTGTTGTCCGACGAATACTCTCTTGCTATATCTATATATTCGTTCATCGATACTTGCAACTCAATCTTCGGAAATGTCATAATCTCGGCAATAGCCACCTTTAGGATGACCATATCCATATAAGAGAGACGGTCTTTCTCCCAGTTCTTCAAACAAGACACAATGCGTTGCTCATACTCATCGGAATGTAGTATCACGCTTTCCAGCAAGGTCTTGCCGAAGTCCCGCTCTTTTCCTCTGTTCGTCAGTTCATCTCCACCGTTCCTGTCACTCTGGAATATCTCAAGCAACTCCTGATCTGCCCCGTTCTCTTCATCGAAACGCTTGATGGTTTTCGCTACATAACTGATAACCAAATCTGCCTCTACCGTCCAGTCCCTGCCGTCAAGAGCAATCTCCAACTCCTCCAGCGCATTTCCCAACTCCTCATTCTCCGTCAGCAGCACACTGAAAATCTTCTTCCAAACAGCCTTGTCACTTCGGTAGGACGACTCTGCACTCTTCATATATGCGTCATATATAGGCGACTCTACAATCTGCCTGTACAATATACTCAACGATTCATGGGCGGCGTCCCAACCTAAATTCCTCTCTGCTATCCCTCGTCTGAGAGTCTTGTTCTCAAATAACTGCTGCGCAAAACGGTTGTTTACAAAACGCCAGTTCGCATGGAATGAATTGTGCATGATTTTCGCATGCTCCTGCATCTCCTCTATACGCGTCTGTGCATAACGCGTCAGTTCATATACAAGATCCAATAGAAGCAAATACAAATTGTAAGTGTCCTCATAAGACTTCTCTAACAAACTGGTCCACAATGGCATCGACAGCATCTTCGACGAAGGGTCGCTCCCTTCTGCAGCATCGTCCCTGTCCGCGTCCTGAAAGTATGCAAACGCTATCTGTAGTACCTTTATACGGACTAATGTGCGGTTGACAAGGGTCATATTCTTCCCTGCTGCACCCTCTGTTGTATGGTCGTTCATAATGTAATTCTCTTTCTCTCGTAATAGTGCGGAATAACCCTGCAAAGTTACACTATTTTTTGAGACACTACAAACGATATGGACTGAAATTTCAATATATTTTGCCTCTCCCAACACGCAATGTCCATTCTCCTCCCCTCCTGCCTCCACTTATCTCTCCTTTGTATTCCTTAAAGAATATAAATGCGATGCATAACAAAACGAAGCCCTGCTCATTGGAAATATACATAACCTACTCTCCGTAAAACCAAGTATTTACTACTACTTTCAAAGGATTTATATACAATCTATATAGGATGAATATAGGACGAATATAGGATGAACATAGAAATCATATCCCCAAAGCACGCTTTCTGCACCCCAATCAACAAACTTATAATATAAACAAATATTCGACTTCTAAAGGGTGCGTTTTTATTCCATTTAGTATATGGCTTCTATCTTCTGTCAAATCTCCTGTCCTGTTCTATGGCATAACCGCCCTTCTCCCCCGCTACATCGCCATTCAATCGGACTTTCCTGCCCGCGACAAGATATTTGCAACTTTCCTGATTTAATTTATTTGTGTTTTTTTTACAAATTATTTGCAACACTCCGATAAATATATTACCTTTGTCGGTCGAAAAGAGAAGTGGACGATTCCCTTCTTCTTATGTTGATAAAAAGTATTATATAGATGGAAACTCGCAGATTTGAAGACAAGAAAGAGCCGGAAATCGTTTACTCCCGTTCTGTAAAGGCTGGAAAGCGAATCTACTATTTGGATGTGAAAAAGGCGCGCAACGAAGACTTATACCTTTGCATCACCGAAAGTAAACGCAAATCAGGAGCAGAGGAAGAAGTACCTGTGTTCGAGAAACATAAAGTGTTCCTCTACAAAGAAGACTTCGCTCACTTTATGGAAGGGCTGAATGATGTAATCGGCTATGTAGAAAAGCAATTAGGGCAAATCGAAGAGCGTCAGGCATGGGTACACGAAGATGGCGATGAAGACGCTCCGAAAGAAGATCTGAACAACTCCGACGAACCCAAGAAACGCAAAGGGTTGTTCGGCCGTTTAGTACAGAAAGACTAAGCGTTGATTTATAAATCAAATAAAACGCAACGCACAAGAGGAATACTCGTAGCCAGCAATGGCTATGTTTAGGATAAAGCATGAAGAGTGTGAATTCTGTAATGCTTGTTAATTGGTAATTGTTTTTGGAAGGAGACTATCTGGCAACTTGCTCAGGTAGTCTCTCTTTTTGTCTTTAACCTTCCTCAAACAAACCAACCTGTTGGCAAATATCTTGCGTGGTGAAATGAAATGTCTTCCGGTGATAAGGCGTCAAACCTAATGCCATAATCGCTTTGCGATGCTCTGCTGTAGGATACCCCTTGTTCCGATCCCAACCGTACGAAGGATACTCGCTGTGCAGTCGGAGCATATAATCATCTCGGTAAGTCTTTGCCAACACCGATGCTGCAGCAATCGACATATATGTAGCATCACCGTGTACAACTGTCTGATACGGAATAAATTCGTAAGGCTTGAATTTGTTGCCGTCAACAAGGATATGCTGCGGAACAACCTGCAACCCTCCCAATGCCCTGTGCATAGCAAGAATGGAGGCATTCAGTATATTGATGCGGTCTATCTCCTCCGCCGTAACCTCCCCGATACTCCATGCAACAGCCGATTGTTCTATTATTGTACGAAGCATGTACCGTTGTGCTTCAGTCAACTGTTTTGAATCGTTCAGCAAATCATTCTCGAAATCGGAAGGAAGTATCACCGCAGCCGCAAAAACCGAACCGCAAAGGCAACCCCTGCCGGCCTCGTCGCAACCCGCTTCCACAACTCCTTTTATCATATAAGGCAACAGCATCGCAAAAGAGAAAAATTGCTTCAGAATGGATAACCTATGGCAAAGTGAAAAGTCATATCATCTTTCCAGCAAAGACCGTTATGCACCGTACGCCAATGGGTCTGGTCTGTGTACAAGCGAGATGGGTCATACAATTTTACACCGAAGTCAATACGGAATACAAAGAAACTGAAATCTAATCGTAACCCGATACCGTAACTCCACGCTATCTGCTTGTAAAATTCCGAGAAGGTGAATTGTCCGTGAGGTTGTGTCTCATAATCTCTTATAGTCCAGATGTTCCCCGCATCCGTAAACAAGGCTAATTCCAAGAACTTGAAGAACTTGAAACGATACTCAAGGTTGAGGTCAAGTTTTATATCACCAGCCTGATTGTTGTAGTCTATTCGACTACCCGTTCCTGCATAGCCGCCCGGACCAAGTGTCCTGACTGCCCATCCCCTGACACTATTGGCACCACCCGAAAAATAACGCTTCTCAAAGGGAATAGAAGAGGCATTACCGTATGGAAACGCAACACCAAGCGCAGCATGATATACCAAACGGTGAGATTTGTCGAAGATCTGATAATAGGTAAAGTCAGCATCCGCCTTGGCATACTGTGCATAGCGTATATTGAATATCTTGTAAATACCATCATCGTCCTTCGGGAGTTTGCTCATCGCACTAATTCCGTACAACAGGTTACCGGCAGTCTCAATAGAGTAGTGTATATTCGTATAACTGCGCAAAGGTTGCTTCTTCCTCTGGGAAGTATAACTGCCGGCATACGACCAACTCATAATAAAGTGGTCTTCGTATGAGTAACGCAACAGATTGCTACTCTGTAAAAAATAGTCCCTGAACTCAGTAGAAATCCAAGGAAGATAGACATAACTTATATCAAAAATGTTGAAGTAATGGTTGAGCCTCTTGTTCTTACTGATCAAAGTATGCTGCACATTCGCATTGGCAATGGTCCGAGTATATTCCTCCGGTCTGTTTTGATAGTTGTACGATACACTGAGTTTGGTTGAAGATGGGAAGCGCAATGAGGCTTCGGCCTTTCCTTCTAAGGCACGCCCACCTGTCTGCCTCCACTCATAACTGCACCTGCCACTAAGAGAGAGTTCTTCTGCTCCCCTGAATATATTCCGGTTCGTATAACCAACACCCGCTGCAATACCCCAATCACCGGCTGAATATGTGCCTTCCACTTCTGCAGAGATGGAGTGAGTTTTGTCACGGGAAAGAACAATATAACATACAAGTTCATCCTTCCCTGTTTGTTCAAACTGAATACTGACATACTTCACAGGACCTAACGCATTCAGATTGGAGTAAGTCTTTTCAACATCTCTCTCATCATAATACTCGTTCGGTACTATCGCACACTGACGAATAAGCGTCTTCTGTCGTAAAATAGGCTTACCGGCATATCGGAAAGTATAATCACCCTTGCGGATACTTACCTCGTCCGATTCACTTAACTTGGTGCGGTCATACTCCGTGATAAATTGAACGGCTGTAACACGAAAACGGGTAAATAGTTGTGCCTTGACCGAATCTGGGGCGTCTTGTATGTAGTTCTGAAGACTAAGTTCCAAATCTACAGAATGAGAACGGAATGTACTATCCGCCGTATATTGTAGTTGCTCTTTGTCAAACAGGTAGTAGCCGTCAATACGCATCCTGCGGGTAATGCGCTGCCTCTCTTCATCCAACTTGTCAGCATCAAAAAGCATTCCCTGCGTAATAATCGATTGTTTGTCCGTCGCAATCTGCTTTAATATCGGTTCATCCACCCTCACACGATAATTCCTGAGTGTATATGGCGTACCCGCAGTAATATCGTAGGTCAGTTTAAGTTTCCTCTTCTTGATAGATATAGTCGTATCTACCTCCGCCTCAAAATAACCCTTGTTCTCCATAGCCATCTGCAATTGTTGCATACTGATTTCAGTTAGCATCTCGTTATATACTTCGGGTGCTTCACCTATCTTTAACAATTGCCGGTTAATCCATTTGCTTGTGTCACGACCAGCAAGATTATAAACACCAAGTTGCAACTTCCAAAAACCGAAAATCTCTGAATTTTGGGTCTGCCTCAGATAACCCTTGAGTTCATCACTGCTCACCGCTTTAGTGTCCTTGATATGTAGTTTCGTCTTATTCAGTAGATACTTGTCCGCAGGTACATACTTCGTTGTCTGGCACCCGCTGAGTGCCAGCAACAAGATAAATAGGATAATATACCAGCGTTCTTTTCTCATTCAAAAGGTCTGTACACCAAGTCACCTCAATCTTGCAAAGGTATCTATTTTACTTTAGTTATCAAAATTTTTCTTATACCTTTGCACAAACAATAGTATTATGAGAATAACAAAAGCAGAAATAAAACGGTTTAGAAGACTGAAACAAAGAAAGTTCCGCGACGAAGAACACCTGTTCATCGCAGAAGGGCGCAAATGTGTATCGTCATTGTTTGAACGGTTTACACAAGGTTTTGTAATCATTCGTAACGATAGCGAACCGCTATCTGTTCCAAAAGATATGTGTCTTTTGGAGGCATCTTCATCGGAGATGGAACAGTTGTCGCAACTGCAAACACCACCCGATGTAATAGGCGTATTCCAAATGCCTTCGGAAGAAATAGCAACGGCAGACCTCTTGAACTTGTCCAAAAAAGAACTCATCCTCCTCTTGGACGAAATACAAGATCCTGGCAACTTGGGTACAATCATAAGGACTGCCGATTGGTTCGGCGTACATCACATTGTCTGTTCACCTTCAACAGCCGATGTCTATAACTTGAAAACAGTACAGGCGACTATGGGTTCAATAGCTCGGGTAAGAGTCTGCTACACCGGTTTACCCGACCTCCTGCGTAGCGCAAAAGAATCTGCAATACCGGTCTATGGAACTTTGCTGCATGGAGAAAACATCTATTCAACTGCCTTGTCCCATTCTGGACTATTGATAATGGGTAACGAAGGGCGAGGTATATCGACCGACTTACAATCCTATATCACATCCTCTCTGTTCATACCGTCTTACCCGAATGATGCACCCACAGCCGAATCTCTCAATGTAAGCATAGCAACAGCAATCGTATTGGCAGAGTTCCGCCGACGAACCAACTGAGAGTTACCATCCACACACATCTCTCTGCTCTAATAATCGGCAAGGGTAATCATATACTTTTCCTATCTACCGCCAAACTGCAACCTGTGTCCCTATTAGTAGGTATTTTGAATGGACATACTTGTCCTTTCAAGACAAAATACTAACTTTGCACCTTGAAAATAAAACAAATGAATATGCGTCATAAATTAGTTCTTATAGTATTGTTAGTGGCAACTTGTACCTACGCTACACAAATCGACTTACAATGGCTCTCCCCGCTACTTTCTTCCACATCTCAAGCAGCAAACCCGCAAACACAAATAACCGATGTCCGTGTCAATTCAGCTGGTGATGCCTTTGTTTTAGGAAGCTACGGCTCTATATTATCGTCCGACCCGACAACCTTCCTCGACACTACTTTCACAGGTGCAGCCTATGGAGAAGGTTCATCCTACAACAAAAACCTGCTCCTGACCAAAGTTAACAGACAAGGTCAACTATTGTGGGCCGTTCATAGCGAGGAGGGAAACTATGACAAGGGCGTACTTTGTCCCACAAACGATGGAGGCGTGGTAATGGCAATCAAGTTCCGACTGACAAGCAATAACTTGGTGGAAGGCAAAGAATCACCTTACCTCAAACTTATAGATGGCTTGGGCAATGCAGACAGCCTGAAAACAACCTACGAGGGTGCAAATTTCTATTACATTGTCTTGGTAAATATCGCACCTGATGGCGCCATTCGGAAAATGACACCACTATGGACCTCGCACGATGTGGCTCCTGCCAACAAAAATAACAAACCCACCACAGATGTAGCAGTAGTAAATAGCATCGCCGTAGATAACGAGAACAATGTGTATATCGTGGGGCATCAAGCAATGAATATCGCATTAGGCACAGATACTCTGTATGCACGCCCTTGTCCTGATTGGACTGGTGATTCTCAAGTGTTGTATAAATACTCAACCGCATTTATCTTGAAGACCGATGCTGACTTCCAACCATTAGGACATATCAACTCCGTAACAACAGCATCGGCAGACCGTTTCGACCTGATAACATATTCATCCGATAAAATATATGTCATAGGAAGTGTCATAAACAACGACAATACCGAAGTGCAATGGCAAATAGGAACTGCATCAACAACCCTGCATACTCATGCTGTCACAATACTAAGGTTCGATAAAACACTTGCAACAGACTATATAAACACGATCTCAAAAACGGCAATAAATGAAAAATTATCCTCTATAGCATGGGCTGCCGACGGTAAAACAATGTATCTTGCAGGCTCTATGCGTGGAGAATGGACCGTCAATGACGAGCAAATAGTGGCAGGGAATGACAAAAACGATGGAATGGTACTGCATATAGAGGCACAGTCAGGTAAAGTATTGCAAATGGCTACACTGAATAGTGCAGATAACAACATTTTCAGTAATGTGGTCGTAACACCAACCGGCAACGCATTAGTACTCGGCTATCCTGTTTCCAAGGGTGTAATATATCTACACACCTATTCTCCCACGCTAACTCCTCTCGAAACGATATCTATTGCATCGCAGAATAATAGTAGTCCAATAGCTACAGGAATGGCTCAATACGAGAATTCCCTATGGATTACCTTTCGGGCAGCCCGAAACATAGACTTTCAAATAGGGGATAGCATTATCAACAACCCAACTATATGGTATGCAACACTTACGGGATGGAATATTACAGGCGAACAATCAAGACTCTCCTATCCGTCAGAAACATACAAAGGCGCACAGAAACGCATAATAAACGGACAGGTATATATATTCACCGCCGGCAGATGCTTTAATGTCTTAGGAATGTCAATCGAGTGATAATAACTTAAAACACAAGAATATGAAGAAACAAATGTTTATCGCAGTCATAGTTGCTGCATTTTGCTTAGGAGCATGCACCAAGAATACTCCCAAAACAGAAGTCATCTACACTATCGATGAAGTATATGCTCAAGCCGACTCACTGCTCGGAGATACAATCATTTTTCAAGGCGTATGTACCCATCTATGCAAACACGGAGGTCGCAAAGCCTTTCTGATGGGCTCTGACGAAAGTCGCATCTTGCGTGTAGAAGGCGCAAAAATGGGTAATTTCGATGTAGCATGTATCAACAACATAGTTCGCGTAAAAGGAGTACTACATACTTTCGAAATACAACCGCAACCGCTCGTTGCTGACAACTCAGGGGAACAACATGGCGAAGATGGTCAGGGCTGCGAAACAGAACGGAAAGCAATCAAGAACTATTACGCAGAAGCCGTATCCTATCAAATTATCTCGGAAGAGTAACAATATGGACAACTCCAAACCGAGTACGAGCGCACGAATACGCAAATGGTTTCGTATTATCCATCGGGACCTGAGTTATATCTTTGCCGGAATGTTGTTGGTATATGCCATCAGTGGCATATTTATGAACCATAAAAACTCCTTCAACGCACAATATTCTATCTCTCGCACAGACTACCAATTTCAACCGGCAACCAAAGAAACTACCGACAAGGTTGTTATCAACAATTGGCTATCAACCTGCGGCGTCTTAGGGCAAGAGATACAATATTATTTCCCCGATGATAACACATTCAAAGTATTCTTAAAGGGCAATAGTAACTTAACCATCGACCTTTCAACTGGGTATGCTGTATTGGAACAAGTACAAAAACGCCCTATCTTAAGTAGCCTTTGCAAACTACACTACAACCCGGGTAATGCATGGACATGGTTTTCCGACATCTTTGCAATATGCTTGGTAGTAATAGTCTTGTCCGGAATACTGATGTTGAAGGGAAAACACGGCTTAATAGGTATCGGCGGCATAGAACTGCTGATAGGTATAGCCATACCGTTACTGTTTGCTTTGTTGTCATAGCGGGTATCGTCTCTGTCTTGGAAGAAAATGGATAATACTACCAACTCCTTGTTTCAGCGTTGCGCACTACTGATAGGCGACGAGGCAATGGATAAGATAACTCGGACACGCATTATTCTATTCGGCATCGGTGGAGTAGGCTCTTGGTGCGCTGAGGCTCTCATACGCTCAGGAGTACAACATCTAACAATAGTCGATTTCGACCACATAAGCGTATCTAACATCAACCGTCAACTGATGGCAACAACACAAACCATTGGCCAACCGAAAACAGAGGTACTAAAACAACGACTCCTACAAATAAACCCACAGGCAGATATAACGGCAATACAAAGCACCTATTCAGCAGAAAACAAAGACTTTTATCATTTGGAAGACTACGATTTCGTCATCGATGCCATCGACTCTCTCAAAGATAAGGCCGACCTTATCCTTACGGTCACACAACTAAAACATACAACACTGCTCTCTTCTATGGGGGCAGCACAAAAGATGGACCCCACTCGCATCCGCATCGATGAGTTCTGGAAAGTACATGGCGACCCGTTGGCACGGGCATTACGACAGCGTTTCAAGCACAATAAACAGTTCCCTGCACATAAATTCAAGTGCATATATAGCGATGAACTGCTACCTAACAAAGGTACTGCACAAGAAGATGTGTCTAATGAATATATCCATAAGGCGCAAATCAATGGCTCTGTCATGCACATCACGGCAATCTTTGGTCTAATGTTGGCAGCAGAAGTAATTCAACAACTGACAGGTGCAACAAATACTCCAAACAACTAACTACCAAAGTCCCTGAAACGACTTCTTTACATATTGCAATCTGCCATCGTACTGATTCTGTTAAACACGGCAACATCCTTTGCTAATGTAGAAATAGTACTCCTCGATTCATTGACGCAAGAATATATCACAGATGCTGCTGTCATGGCTTTGGAAGCCTCACAGAACACCATTACCAACGAAAAAGGGGTGGCGAACCTCAATCTGTCCATCGGCGTTTATACTATTGACATCACCCACATCAACTACGGCGAAGTCATCCGCCCCGTTCGTGTCACCAACAGCAATCAAAGAATACTGCTCCGCTTGTTGCCGCAAACGCAAACCATCGACGAAGTAGTGGTAACCGCAAGTGAGTCATCCGGTGCATCATCGGCATCCGTAGTGGCGAAAGAGGCAATGCAACACTTGCAACCATCTTCTTTCTCCGACATTGTCAGTATGTTGCCGGGTGCTACTACACAGGCACCTAACCTCACCTCGTCCAATACAATTCGCCTTCGGGAAGCCAACAACGGAACATCAAACAGCGACTATGATGCTGCCGCATTAGGTACATCCTTCGTCATAGACGGTGCCCCTATCTCTACGGATGCCAATATGCAGTATGTGCAGGGAGGTAGCACCGGGCAAGACGAACAGAGGCAAGTAGTCAACAAAGGAGTGGATATGCGTACCATATCTACCGACGACATCGAAAAAGTCGAGATTATACGAGGTATAGCAGGTGCCGAATATGGCGATGTCACAAGTGGCGTAGTCAAGATAGAGCGAACCATGAAACCTACACCATGGCGTGCCAGATTTAAGGCGGATGGTTTCAGCAAACTCTTTTATGTCGGCAAAGGAGTAGGGTGGAACAACAATAAAACAGTGCTTAATGTGGGCATCGACTATCTGAATGCGAAGAACGACCCTACCAACACTCTGGAGAACTACCAGCGCATCACTGCATCGCTGCGTCTGCAGAACTATTGGACGGTAGAGAACATCAAAGTTCGCTGGCAGACTAATCTGGACTACACCGGTAGTATCGACAACGATAAATTGGACCCCGACATCAATCACAACAAGGAAGATGCCTACAAGAGCGAATATCACCATATAACATGGGCGAACACACTGAATCTTAACGACAAGACACAGCAGTTCTGGTCTTTTGCGCTCACCACCAACCTAAGTTACTCGTTGGATCAAATTACGCAGTCAAGGTTCATACAACTGACAACTCCCATCCAGCCTGCCATCGACAATATGCAAGAAGGAAACAAAGATGTAGGTCTGTTGCCCTATCAATATATTGCCCATCATCTTGTAGACGGAAAACCGCTGAATGTCTTCATTCGTCCGAAGGTCAATTTTTTCTTCAACACTTGGACTTTAGAGCATAAAGCAGTCATGGGCATCGAGTGGAAATACGATAAAAACTTCGGTCAGGGACAGGTTTACGACCTCATCCGACCCCTGAACTATGCATCCTATTTGCGCCCTCGTGCCTACAACGACATCCCTGCCACCAACCAACTATCGTGGTACATACAAGATAATATCCACATCCCTGTCAAACACACTTCGTTCGACTTGGAAATAGGTTTGCGTGGGACATCACTCTTGGGACTCGATAAAGACTATGCAATGCGAGGTAAATGCTATCTTGATCCCCGTGTCAATCTTATGTACAATATCCCTGTATCAGGTGGCAAAGTCTATATCGCAGCAGCAGTAGGAAGGCACACTAAAATGCCCACACTCCTCCAACTCTATCCCAATCTCGTGTACGAAGACCTCAAAGTCCGCAATGTAACGATCTCCTCCGACAGCCTGCTGAATATCTATACACATATCATCGATCCCACAAACTACAACCTTGCCCCTGCCCGAAACCTCAAATGGGAAGTGCGTGCAGGTCTCGAGATTCACCAACACCGCTTCTCCGTAACTTATTTTCAGGAACGGATGAACGACGGTTTCCGCTCATGGAAGAATTGTTTCCCTTTCACTTACACTGTGGACTCCATTGCTCCCAATGGCGACCGTACCCCCATCACATACAGTAAGTTGTTCACTTATACTATGACGACCAATGGTAGCGAGATTTATAAGCAAGGCGTCGAATGGCAATACTCATCCCCTCGTATTCCCTCCATCTGTACCCGCTTCACCGTCAACGGTGCATGGCTGCGTACCACCTATGCCAATTCTCAGGCAATGTTCGCAACCGACAAGTTGCCTGTGCTGAACGGGGTCGATGTTCGCGACATCTATATCGGTTACTACAACTGGACAGAGGGAACCATCCGCGAGAACTTCAACACCAATATCATCGCCGATGTCTATATCAAAAAGTTAGGCTTGACCGTCAGTGCAACTTTCGAACTCAATTGGTACACCGCCACACAAACGCTCTACAAAGATGGTACCCCTGTCGCCTATATGGACTTGAGCGGAGAACTCAAACCCTATACCGATGCCGAGAAAGCGGACCCTGTCTTGCAGACACTGGTCTTTACCTACAATAACGACCAGTTCCGGCGCAAAGTCGTGCCATTTGCAGGATACCTCAATCTACGAGTACAAAAAAGTATCACCAAATATGCCGATTTAGCCTTCTTCGTGAACAAGTTGCTCGACTATCTACCCGACTATCAGGTCGATGGCATTACTATTCACCGCAGTGCAAGTCCCTACTTCGGAATGGAAATTAACTTAAAACTATGAAGATACAAAACCGAATACTTGTATTGTTATCAACCATAGCGTTGCCTTGCATACTATGGTCATGCGACCCGTTTAACACCGTCAAGCCGACCTACCCGCTCCAAGTGGAGATTACCCTGCCTATTGCGGTCGATTCTATGCACACAATGGAATTCAAAAGCCTAACCATCGTATGCACCGACCTCAATATGGGCAGCAAACATACTTGTTCTTGGCAAGACTCGTCAGTATTTGATACTACGCATATAAGAACGCTGCTTCAACTATCGGCTGGCTACTACGATATCGATGCATCCATATTACTCTCCTTGGACAGTACCGACATCTCTCTCCGTGCCTACTACCGCAATCTTGTCTTGGAACCACAAGCCGACTCCTCCGCCATCTCTATGGTGGCGTCTGTAGTACAGGAGCGTAATACCGACTTCGTCCTTGCAGAGATATTCACAGCCGGTACGCAAACCAATGAAGGCAAACGCTATTTAGGAGATAGTTACTTCGTGTTGTATAACAATACCGATTCTGTCCTCTATGCCGACGGCTTGATACTGCTCGAGTCCAAACTGAAGAACACGCTGAAATTTGGTAACTTGACTCCCGATTTCATTCCCGACTATTTTGGCGCAGACGCTATTTATCGTATCCCAGGTAGTGGCACCGACTATCCTGTGCCATCGCATGGAATCATACTGATTGTAGATAATGCACAGAACCATCAGGCGGCAAACGCCAATTCCTTCGACCTTTCTGCTGCCTCTTTCGAATGGTACGACCAGTCCACATCTGCCTCTGTCACCGACATCGACAACCCCGATGTACCGAACCTACAAAAGATCTATTGCTACACCCGTACGCTCTGGATTCCTAACCGGCAGGGAAATACTTCCTTCGCCTTAGGGCGCATCCCCGAAGGAATAACCGATTCAGCCTATCTCATCGACTATCGTTGCGACTACAACTACCTGCTCATCACCAACGCAGGTACCTACTCAATGTCTAACACTTGCTATCTCTTCCCCAACGAATGGGTGGTCGATTGCGTCAACCAATGCCCGCACTCTTCTTATCAATGGCTCGCTGTAACACCTGCTTTGGATGCGGGTTGGACATATATCGGCGAGACAGGTTCCGACAAGGCGAGTATCGGTAAGTCGGTCCGTCGGCGCTATGCCACCGGCAATAGCAGCCACTTCCTGCAAGATACCAACAATTCTACCCTCGACTTCCTGCCACAACAGCAAGCCGACCCCTTCTATTTCCTGAAGTAATACCGCCTAATCTACAACCGCTTGAATATCCTTCTCATCATAATAACCTCGCTGCTTGTTGATACTGCTTCTACACAGGCGTATCTGCAAGGCAACTATGGGCAGTCTACAATGCCCCTGCTTGGAACATCGCAAGGAGGTTTCAGCATCAATGCTGCTTCCATCTACGACATCAATGGCGTCAGCCGTGTTTTCGGAGAGGCTTCCTACACATGGAACCGCTCTTTCGAAAACAAATGGGTCGAGAATGCCGACTATAACCTGTTGTATCCTTATCTCACTTGCGATACTGTCGGCGGCGGTATGCGTTCCGAGCAATATGCTTTCCGTGGCGGATACCGTATGCACAAGAACCATATCTTGTGGCATATAGCGTTGCAATACCGTGCATTGCAATCTTATAGGAGTATCGACCCCCGCCCTAAAAACAAGGTGGCGGAACTCAACCTCGAAGCCTCCGTCGGCTATTCGGGTAGCCAATATGCCTATAGCCTTATGGCAGAGGTCGGACGATACAAACAGAACAACGACATCTCTTTCTACTCCGAACTCGGGAACGCTATGGTCTATCATCTCGTCCAACTCAACCAAGACTACGCACGCTTTGCAGGAGATTTCCTGTCCTCCTACTATCACGGTATGACCACCGGTGCCACCTTCATGCTGCAACCACGCTCGCAAGGATGGTTGGCGTCCGCTGGCTATCACTATTTTTTCGTTACCAAAGAACTGAGCAATTCCACCTACACCCCTATCGCTCGCCTGCGGACACACACCGCTTCCGCTCTCATGGGTTATGCTTCTCCCCGTTGGCGCGCTACCCTGCAGGCGGACTATACCCTTCGGATAGGTACGCAATACATCTACGGTGATGTCACAGGTAACTACTACCACCTTCTCCTCACGCAAGACAATTTTGTCAACCGGCATTTCTCGCTCTCTGCCGCAGGAAACTATCGCCTCTCCCTGCCTATAGGCTTCCTGAACTTTGCCGCCGACCTCACCTACCTGCACAAAATCTCCACCATACCCTCATCCACCGACAATACTCGCTTCTCCCTCCTTTCGTCCTGTCTTGCTGCCTCTCAACTCGTTGCAGACTTGTCAGTGCGTTATGCTTTCCCCGTCAAAGGACGATTCTCATGGTTTATCGAACCCATAGCAAACTATGTCCATTACCTTCCGCCCGAACCTGCTCCTTCCTCCCTCTTCTCTTGGCAAGTAAGCCTCAAAACGGGCATATTGTTCTGATATTGCACGGCACAACCCTCGAAACTCCTGAACAATGCCCAATCGGTATGGAAAAACATAGCCGTATATCCCCTTTTTTCGTCACACCACCTCCCTTGAACTGACCCCTCGCAAAGCCCTGTAAATACTATCTGTTCCAAAAGATTTATATAGGATGAATATAGGACGGATATAGGAACTATATAGGATGAATATAGAAATTATATAGGAATTTCGTCACATTTTCATCGTTTTTTCATCCCAGAAAAATACCCATATTGTACCCTACGGAAAAAAATACTATCTTTGCCACTCAAAAAGCAGAAACTATCGCAAACCGACTGAACACACAACACTTAAAAAACGCTATTCTTTATTTCTATGGCAGACAACGACATCATGATTGAGTACGATCATGTCACCCACTATTACGGCAAACGACTCATATACAAAGACCTCTCCTTCTCAATACCTCGGGGACGCATTCTCGGACTTCTCGGCAAGAACGGTACAGGTAAAACAACCACAATCAATATCCTGTCAGGATTTATACGCCCGCAAAGCGGCTCATGCCGACTTCTCGGCTACGACACCAACACAATGCCCGCTCCTGTGAGACAGCGTATCGGACTCCTGCTCGAAGGACATGTACAATATCCCTTCATGACCATACGGCAAATCGAGCAGTTCTATGCACCGTTCTATCCCCAATGGAACAAAAAGGCATACTACGACCTCATGCAACTCCTCCATGTTAAAGACTATCAACGACTAAGTCAAATGTCCAACGGACAACGCTCACAAGTGGCTCTCGGACTACTTATGGCACAAGACCCCGAACTACTTATCTTGGACGATTTCTCCTTAGGATTAGATCCCGGCTATCGGAGACTGTTTGTAGAATATCTGCGCGACTTCTGCAAAACAAAAGAGAAAACAGTATTCCTGACCTCACATATCATACAGGACCTCGAAAGGCTCGTCGACGATTGTATCATCATGGACTATGGCAAAATACTTTGTCAATGCCCCGTCGCAGAACTCATCACGCCCACGATGACCCTCGAAGATACTTTCATCGAAATGACTGGGAAATACTAAACGACACAATCGATACTTCCACCCACCAACTTTACATCATAAATCAAAAAATCTTAAATGATACGCAGTTTGTTTTTCAAAGAATGGCTCAAAACACGAATAGTTGTCATCTTGTCCCTACTGACAAGCCTCTGCCTGTGTGCCTATATATTGCTCAGCACAAATCGGCTAATCGCCGTCAATGGGGTAATGCCCCTATGGGATACCATGCTCAATAGAGATGTGGTGCTTATCGAATGGTTGCGCTTTCTGCCACTGATAGTGGGAATACTGCTCTCGGTAGCGCAAATACTACCCGAAACAACCCAGAAACGAATCAAACTCACCTTGCATCTACCAGTCCCCTACTGGAAAAGCATCGGGGCAATGGTCTTGTACGGAGTCGTAATCATGCTTGCACTGACCGTCCTCAACCTGTCAATATGCCTCCTCTGTCTGTCCCATTGGCTACCCGCAGAACTTCTCTATCGCATATTCATCACGGCTTGCGTATGGTATCTTGCGGGAATACTCGCTTATTTCTTTACACTATGGATAACATTGGAACCCACATGGAAACTGCGAATACTCCAACTGCTATTTGCAGCGGCGTGTCTTCGTGGGTTCTATATGACCCCTATGCCAGAAGCATACAACGACTTCCTGCCTGTCATGATCCTATTTACTATCCTCTGCAGTGCTTTGCCAATGCTCAGTATTGACCGCTTCAAACAAGGTATCGGACTTTAATAAACGACTCTCAATCTACCGAAATATGAAACGAATTGGAATAAAAATATACAAAGCCTTTGTCATCATTGTCACCATTGGACTCCTTCTGTGGATTCTCCCATGGATATACAATATGCTTGCTCCCGTAGAGAAAGGAGAAACATTCATCTACTATAGCCCGCTCCTCGATGATTTTATCACTCGACAAGACGGCAACTTTGTAGATATGCAGGGCAACCGCTACACCCAGCAGCAAACCGACTCGCTACTGCCTTATTTCTTCTATCGACAGTTATTGTCCGAAGGACGCTTACCCGATTCTCTCTTCGGACAACCAATGGATACAAAACTACTGCGACGCGAACAATTTACTTTCAAAACCTCACCTGCACAATTAAACAAACCTCGCGTACCCCTCTACGAGTTATTCGACTCACAATCCGGAAGGGTCGATTTGCAAATGCCTGAAGATGTCTTCCGCCTCACCAATACGGGCATCGAGTTTATCACGGCGCAAACCAATACAATCAACAAGGATAAGTCCCTAATGTTTACTTCAGTACTCCGAGCGCACGGCTTCCAATTCCCTGCGAATCTGGTATGGGGAAACCCCTCTGCACGAAGACCCTACGACAATGGCTTCCTGCTTACCGACAGCAACGGCAAACTGTTCAATCTCCGTATGGCAAAGGGCAGTCCAGTAGTGCGCAACATACCTCTGCCAGACGATGTTCGTCCCATAGCACTCTTTACCACCGAATACGACAATATGCGAAACATAGGTTTCCTTGTGGACGACCAATATCGTGTATATGTTATCAACAGGCAGACACTGCAGTTGCAGCAAACAGGAATACCGGCCTATGATCCCCAACAGATGCAAATACTCATCCTGGGAAATATGCACGACTGGACAGTACGCTTGTATACGGCTACCGACACCCGATATTACGCAATCGACGCTACCAACTATTCCCTCATTCGGGAATGGGTCATACCTGACCCCGAGCCTACAGGATGGAAGAAAGCAGAAAAGTATATCATGCCTGTTCGCTTGTCACTCACATCCTGGCAGTCACCTACCATATTCCCCCGTATAAACGATTAGCCGGAACTGTCATCCAACCGACCTTGTTTGTTCGACTTGTCTGTTCTGCTCAAACGATCCGTTTTCGCCCGATTATTCTGTTGTGCATATCAGAAATATAGAGTACCTTTGTGCCCGAAAAATAACTGCAATGGAGCAAGAAAAACTATGGAATAGTAATTACATAAAAGTGTGGTGCAGCAACTTCCTTATGTACTTCTCTTTTATGCTTCTCACACCCTTGTTGCCACTATATCTTAGCGACACCTACGGCGCAGATAAACAAATCATCGGACTTGTCTTGTCCGGATATGCAATAGCAGCACTGTGTATCAGACCTTTCAGTGGATTCTTTGTCGATAGTTTCCCCCGTAAAGCAGTCTTGTTGCTTTTCTATTTCCTGACCGCTGCATTTTTCGGGGGATACCTAATCGCGGGTAGTCTTACCGTATTCGCTATATTTCGTACACTGCATGGCGCACCGTTCGGTGCAACTGGGGTCTCCCTCTCCACTGTAGCCATCGATGTATTGCCCTCCTCACGACGGGCGGAAGGAATAGGCTACTACGGGCTTAGCAACAACATAGCCACCGCTATCAGCCCCTGTGTAGCAATGTTCCTCTTTGCACACTATCATAGTTATGATATGTTGTTCGCACTATCGCTCATCTGCTCACTCATAGGACTGATAGTTAATTCAACCCTCAAATTGAAAAAACGGGAACTGATCAAAGAGAAAAGTACAATCTCACTCGACCGTTTCTTCATGCTCAAAGGATGGGCGCATTTCTTAGTCATCCTCTCTGTAGCAGTAGCCTACGGCATATTGTCAACCTATGTGGCAATCTATGGAAAAGAAGAGTTGGGCATAACAAGTGGCACAGGACTGTTTTTCACGCTCTTTGCTGTCGGCTTGATTATTTCACGCTTAACTGGAAGTCGCTCGTTGCGCAAAGGAATGATACTGCGCAATGCCTCAATGGGTATAATAGTCTCCGTCAGCGGGTTTATATTGTTCGCTGCTGTGCATAACCCTGTTGGGTACTATCTCGCACCTTTCATCATCGGACTTGGAAACGGACATCTATGGCCGGCCTTCCAAATGATGTTCATCAACATGGCTCCCAACAGCCAAAGAGGTACGGCGAACTCAACTCTCCTGACTAGTTGGGACTTAGGCATGGGAATAGGAATGTTCGCAGGAGGAGCCATCGCCGAACATATCAGTTATCATATCGCTTTCTGGAGCGGAACATTGTTCTATGTAGTAGGCGTCATATTCTATTTTACCTATGTACGGGGATACTACATCCGACATAAACTGCACGACTAACCACTACCCATCCATCAGTAATCTCACAACGACACAAATCTTATATAAATCAAATAATATGAAGAAACTCGAATTCAAATTCAGTCTATTGGCACTATTTCTTCTAGGATGCTTCTTCCTGGCAAATGCCAACGATTGGGAACTCGTCACCGATGCTTCCACATTGGCTGTAGGTGACCAACTCATTATTGCCTCCTCTGGCAACAATACCACAGCAGGAGATATCGTAACAGGCAATAAACCTTATCTCGAGTCTGTCAGTGCAGAATTTGCTGACGACAACGCCTCTCTCACATCTTTCGAAGACGAAACAGTCATATTCACTTTGGGAGGCGAAGTAGGGGCGTGGACATTGACAAACAGCGAGGGAAATTTGTTGGGTGCTACAGATACTAAAAAAATGGCATGGAACAAAGGCACTACCACTTGGAAAATAACGATTTCCGACGAGGGTAACGCAACGATATATAATACGACAACAAGTTATGGACGCATCCTGTATAATACAAATAATCCCCGTTTCACATCTTATACTTCTTCCTTGAGCGCATCAATGCTATTACCGCAATTATATCGCTTAGATGCTCCTTCATCCTACACCTTTATCTACGAGGGATTTGCAGGCAACACTACCCGTTGCTCAGGCGGTAAAATCTGTATGGCAGGAGAAACAATCACGCTGTCTTCTGGCATACCTGTCAAAGAGAATAATGTATTCTTGGGATGGGAATACAATGGAACAATCTATCAACCTGGCGACCTGTTTACTATGCCGGCCGATAATGTCACATTGGTACCCCAATGGAAATACCCTACGGCTACCAAAGAAACAACTGAAACGAACAATCCGCACAAAATAATGCGACAAGGTCATCTCTATATTATCGTTAATGGTGTAACCTACGACAGCATGGGACGCAAAATAAAGTAATCATCTAACAGAGAATAAAATGAAATCGAAATATATTATACTGACGGCTTGTCTTCTATCCGCCTCCGCTATAATGGCAATGCCTGCATATCGTGGATGGCAAACAAAAACACAACCCGATGGAACAACAATACAAGTGCGCCTGAACGGAGATGAATATGTGCACTACTACACCAACAAGGCAGGAGAAGTCATCAAACTCTCAGACGACGGCTATTGGCGTACCACAAACGAACAAGCAGAGCAACTAATAGCACGCAGAAAGGCTTCACCCAAATATGTAAGTCGTCCGCGCAAAGTAGGAGGCATCAATCTCGCACCTCGGGGACTCTTTATTTTGGTAAACTTCAAAGATACCAAGTATCAGGCTTCCAACTCACAAGCAGAAATGAACAATATGATGAATGCCGATACTTATACCTATGACGGATCTTACGGCTCCGCACGAAAATACTTCCTCGATCAATCCAACGGCGCATATTCTCCTATATTCGATGTTGTCGGCCCCGTCACACTAACCAAAGACCATTCTTATTATGGCAAGAATGATAGCAACGACGATGATATGTACCCCGGTGATATGATTACCGAGGCATGTAAGTTGGCAGATACAGAGTGCGGCGTCGACTTTACCCTATACGATAATGATAACGATGGCGAAGTAGATTTCGTCTATATCATATATGCAGGTAAAGGAGAGGCAGACGGAGGAGCCACAACAACTATATGGCCTCACAATTGGAATATAGAGTCGGCTATCTATTATAAGAGTTGTACTTACAAATGGAGCGAATGTAAGGTCGATGGTCTATATATCAACAACTACGCTTGCTCAGGCGAATTAAATGGGCAAACAGGTAATCGGAACGGTATAGGCACACTCTGCCACGAGTTTAGCCATGTTCTTGGATTACCCGATTACTATGATACGGATGGCGGTAATAACTATAAATATAGTTATACGCCGGAGGCTTGGGACATAATGGATTACGGAGGCTACAACAACGATGGCAACTGCCCTGCAGGATATAGCATACACGAGAAATACTTCTTTGGATGGGCTACACCCGTAAATCCTGGCTCAACCCCACAAATCCTAACGCTTAATTCTGCAGATAAAACAAACTACAATGCCTATCAGATCAACGCATCAGGAATATTGCAAGCAGCAACCTACCAAGGTGTCAACTACTATGTCGAAAATCGGCAACAGGTAGGATGGGACGAGTATCTACCAGGACATGGACTACTTGTATGGTATGTCAACTATGACCAAAGTGAATGGCAAAACAACACCCCTAATAACACAGAATATAGTCCTCGATATACGCTTATATCGGCGACCGGAAGCAAAAAGAACTTAGGAACAGAGGCAGACGCTTATCCTGGTACCAAATCAAAAACAACATGGAATACTATCACCTCCAAACCTATATCTCAAATCACCGAAACCAACGAGGTAATCTCTTTTGTCTATATCAGCGATCCGACTGCTAATACATGGAACTACGAAGTAGTTTACGAAAACTGTGCTGTCTCATCCGATGGAGGTACCGTCATCAAAGGAGAGCAACTGCAACTAACCATTGCCCCTAAAAATGGCTATATCATCAATGGTAGCGACCAAATTGATGTCACAATGGGTGGTACTACACTAATTTTTGGTGCCGACTACACTTATGCCAATAACACACTGACTATATCCTCCGTCACAGGAAATGTAGAAATACTTGTAATACCCGCCACAACCACAGCCAAACCATATACTGTACAGTGGATAGCAAACGGCGAACTAATAGAGGAACAAGGATATGAAACAAGCGAAGCACTACGCTTACCCGATATACCGGTAATTGCTTGTGAAGGGCTGACCTTTGTCGGATGGACGGCACAAAAAGACTACTACGACCCATTTGCCTTACCTGCAGATATCTTCTCCGTACCATCTGGGCAAGTAGTCAATTCCAACCTTATATTCTACGCAATCTACCAATAGTAGGAATAGCATACAAGTCTTTCCCTTAAACGAACTCGGCTCTTTCTTGTTACAGAGGGAGTCGTGTTCTTTTTCAATAAACCATCTATTTCACCTACTAAAATCAACAATCGATTTGCTTTTTCTTATAGAATATTGTACCTTTGCAGTCAATTACACATAACAACTAAACTCTATTGTAAATACTTATATCTATGGGAAGAGCATTTGAATACCGCAAAGCTACTAAATTGAAGCGTTGGGGGCACATGGCACGAACATTCACCAAATTAGGAAAGGAAATAACAATTGCTGCGCGCGAGGGTGGGGCAGACCCCGATGGAAACCCGCGCCTGCGTGTACTAATCCAGCAGTGTAAAAAGGAAAATATGCCTAAAGAAAATATCGAGCGTGCTATCAAAAAAGCAACCGACAAATCATCTGAAGGTTATAAAGAAATTAACTACGAGGGATATGGACCGCATGGCATTGCTATCTTTGTGGAAACTGCTACCGACAACAATATGCGTACAGTAGCCAACATACGAAGTTACTTCACAAAACACGGCGGATCTCTTGGCACACAAGGTTGTCTGCAATTCTTGTTTGACCGTAAGTCTGTATTCACTGTCGCACCCAAAGAAGGTATCGACCTTGATGAATTGGAATTGGAACTTATTGACTATGGGGTAGATGAACTTGGGCAAGATGAAGACGGCAATATCATTATTTACGGCGACTTCCAATCTTATGCTCAGATACAAAAATACCTCGAAGATAATGGCTTCGAAATCAATTCAGCAGAGTTTGTTCGCATACCCAACGACTATAAAACCCTCACTGATGAGCAACGCGAATCTGTGCAAAAACTAATCGATAAGATCGAAGAAGACGAAGATGTACAGAATGTATTTACCAATATGGCGGACTAATGCTCTCTATACTGAATAAATACTTCACTTTAACCGAGACTCAAGAACAACAGTTTTTGGCTCTCGGTTCTTTATACTCGGAGTGGAATGCCAAGATAAATGTAATCTCACGCAAGGATATTGACAATCTCTATACACACCACATCCTGCACTCTCTGTCTATCGCAAAAGTGTTCCACTTCAAAGATAACACCCACATTATGGATGTGGGTACTGGAGGAGGATTTCCCGGCATACCATTGGCCATCCTCTTTCCCAATGTCTCTTTTTTACTGTTGGATAGTGTAGGGAAGAAAATTCAGGTCACCTCTGAGATAGCCAACGCTATAAACCTTTCCAATGTTCAATGCCTTCAAGCCAGAGTGGAAAATGTTACTGAACAATTTGATTTTATAGTCTCCCGAGCAGTCATGCCGATGCCGGACTTGGTAAGACTGACCAAGAAGAATATATCCAAACAACAGCATAACGCTTTCCCAAACGGAATAATATGCCTGAAAGGAGGGGAACTTTCCGAAGAACTGAAACCATTCCGACGAATTGCTGAGGTAACTGACTTGTCGCAATTATTCTCGGAAGAGTTTTTCAAAACAAAGAAAGTGGTGTATATACCCGTTATGTGATTTTCCCTTTTCCTCACGCTTATGCCTCCTGTCATCAAATCGTTCTATTTCAATCCTTTTCGGGAATGTACATATCTTGTTGCCGATGAGAATAGGCAGGCTATCGTCATTGATGCAGGTTGTAGTACATCTTCAGAGCAAATACGCCTGAAGACCTATATTGAGCAACAACAACTGCATATCAAAGCGCACCTGCTCACGCATGCACATCTCGACCATCTGTTAGGAGCAAGATTTTTATACGATAACTATAATGTATTGCCTCATCTTCACCCTGCTGATGCTTTCCTTTATGAGCGACAATCGCAGCAAGCACAAGCCTTTGGATGCCCGCTCTATGATAATCCGCTTGAGCAGTTTATTCCATTGAAAGACGCTGACATACTCACATTCGGGAATATCTCTCTTCGAGTCATGCACACTCCGGGACATAGTCAGGGAAGTGTCTGTTTCTATTACGATGACCACAATGCGCCTATCCTGTTCTCTGGAGATACCTTATTTGCAGGAGGGGTAGGGCGTACCGACTTGTTCGGAGGAAGCACCGATGACCTTCGCAATAGCCTGCAATCAAAATTGTTTGTGCTTCCGGATAACACTACGGTCTATCCGGGACATGGTTTCAGCACCACAATCGCAGCGGAAAAACAAACATCTGTCTTTTTGTAAATATCTTCGGGAATAGGGTGGCGATTACTTGTTGCTACCATTCTTGTTTTTCCCGCTCTTATTCTTCAGAAGTTCTTTGGGCTTCTGTTCTGCAATGGGAGTAGTCAAATAGTCGAAAGTCTCTTCTATATCCCAGTTTGCACGCAAGGTTAGTTTACCGCCATAGTAATAAACGGGTTCAGGTTGCCTTTTCTCCAACCAATCTCCCGTCGTCCATTTTCCGTCCTTGTTCGTGTCAAGAAACAAGCGCAGGTAAAAACTCTCCGGCTTAAGATATCGGAATACCGCACCATCAGGCTGGGCAGAAAGTGTGCGTACAACCTCATCCTTCTCATTAAGCACTTCAATAACAGCATCCTCCCTGTAAGGCTCAATCTTCACAATAAGTGTAGAGTACTCATCAAGCGAACGGATCTTGAATCTACTCTTCATAGCATGATTGCTATTACCATATATATCCGTAAAAGCAGCACTGTCAAGTACTATCTCGTAGGTCTTGTCTGCCTTCCACGAATAACTGATTGTATAAGTAGCATAAGCCGAATCAGCAACTTCTATGGAGTACGGAAGAGGCTTGCGTATAGAATCGATTACTTCGTATAAGTGAATCGAATCCCGTTCGTAATGCGAGATAGGAGTCTCCGATTGAATTCGTACTGGCGTATAGATCTCAAAAGGCGACTTTGCATTGTGCTTCAACTGCAATTCTGTGTTCTTTGCCGTCTCTTTGCTGTCACGGTTGTTCTTTGCACGGGCATTTACCCTTGGCGCCCTATAGATAGCCTGTACTGTGTCCGTTTGCTCATACAACTGGAATATGGAGTCCGACTTTAGATAGGTAAGCGCAAAAGTAAGGGTGTCTGTCGCTATCGTAGCAGAGTCTGTCAACCAATAGGTTATGGTGTCTTTTGTGTCATTATACTGGCAGATAGTATATCTCAACCAATCTCCTCCCATGGGAGTAACAACCGGCAAACTGTCCTGTGGCGCACCAAAACGAAGGGTAAAGTGATTCTGTTTCTCCCGCGTAGCACGCTGAAAATACTGTCGTTGCTTGTCCTCTTGAAAGTACATAAGAACAATATCCTTCGGCGCATACAGAGGATGAACCTGTGTAACGATGGTGTCTATTGTTATAGAGTCTTTCCAAATAGTGTCGTTCTGTATTTGCAACTCAACAGTAGGCGTAATCAGACTGTCGCACAACGCCATTCCTTCGCCAACCTGCCGCATGTAGTCCTTGCTCACATCTTGCAAGCCATACAGACGATAGGTACCGTCTTTCAAGTTCGAAATGGTAAACTCGCCTGCACTGTTCGTCCTGCCGATACGCACGAACGGAATACGCTCGAAAGCACTGTCGTTATGATCTGTATGAACACCCACAAGAATACTGCTTACGGGACTCAGATCTCTCGCATTCAGCATCAGACCGGAGATCTGCATACTGTCAATCATATCTCCTGTGGAGAAACTAAAGGTGTAGTTCTCTAAAACATTCTTCTCGTTATTATCGCAGATGGCATTACCGAACTGCAATGTATAGGTAGTGCTGTCTTGCAGTTCATCGTCAAAACGAACCAGCACCTTCTTGCCTATACCCGACACTTCTGGCGTCTTCTGTTGGGGTGGGGATATAAGCAGATTCTCTGCGATATTGTCGAGTTGTATATACTCGTCAAAAACGATCTGTACAGTCTTGCCTTTATAGTTCAGACTCCCGTTCTTTGGCGTCTCTCCAACTACTTTCGGGGGGGTCTCGTCTTTCGGACCTCCTTGAGGTCCCATACCTCGATTGGCACAACCTCCAGCACCCGTCACAACGCCCAAACATACGGCGTATATGCCGATCTTTCTTCTCATTGGGGATGGACGATGAAATTAAGAATATCTTGCGCCACAACTTGTTTGCTCTCCAACGGGAAACTCATCTTGTCGCCCTTGCAGGAGAATACCGTCACCTTATTCGTGTCGCAACCGAAACCTGCACCCTTCTCTTGAAGTGAGTTCAACACAATATAGTCCAAGTGCTTCCGTTCCATCTTGCGCAGAGCATTCTCCTCTTCATGGTCAGTCTCCAATGCAAACCCAACCAATATCTGGTCGTTGCGTTTCCGCTCGCCTAAGGCACGCGCTATATCATGCGTCGGATGCAACTGCAATAGCAGGTCATCATGCTCTCGCTTGATCTTGTATTCTGCTTCCTTCTCAGGAGCAAAATCTGCCACTGCAGCACAAAGAATAATAATATCCGCCTCCCCGAAGTGCTGCAAACAAGCACGATACATCTCTTCTGCGGAAACCACCGAGATGGTATCTTTGGGCTTCTCTATATGGGTCGGACCCGATATAAGCGTCACTTGCGCTCCTCTCTTTCTGCATTCCTCTGCCAAGGCATAACCCATCTTGCCGGTGGAGTAGTTCGAGATATATCGCACAGGGTCAATTTTCTCCTGCGTAGGTCCTGCAGTAATAAGTACTCTCATCCCCGTTAGCGTCTTCTCCTCCAATAAAGCATCTGCCGAAGCAACTATATCCTTCGGTTCTGCCATCCTCCCTTCTCCTACGCTGCCGCAAGCCAACTCACCCGCAGGACTGTTCAAAATGTGAATATGCTCCCAGCTGCTCAGTACCGACATATTACGCTGCACTGCCGGATGATGATACATCCGCTCATTCATCGCAGGGGCAATCAGTACGGGCTTGTCTGTGGCGAGAAAGGTGGTCGTAAGCGCATCATCTGCAATTCCGTTCGCCATCTTTCCCAACACATTGGCTGTGCAGGGCGCTATAATGAACATATCCGCCCACTCTGGCAACGAGATATGTTCCGTGCTGTGTGCGTTGCGGGACGAAAAAACATCAGCGTAAATAGGGTAACCAGATAGTGTCTCTAATGTCAATGAAGTAACAAACTCCAATGCATTCTGGGTTACAACAACCCGAACTGACGCATCTGCTTTCTTCAGCAAACGAATCAGTTCGGGTATCTTGTAGGCGGCTATACCACCTGTTATGCCGACCAATATATGTCGGTTCGCTAACATTGGGCTATTCCGACAATGATCTGTCCTTTGAACTGTTGCGATAGACCAACTTGTCCTCGATAAACTCTTGCGTAGCCAATAAGGTCGGCTTCGGCATCATCTCGTAGGAACGAGAAATCTCTATCTGTTCACGGTTCTCAAACACTTCATCAATGTTGTCTTGAGGTAGGGTGAAGTCCTGTAGTTTTGCGTCTAACTCTTTCTTCAACTCTACTGAGATTTCGTTTGCCCTTTTGGCAATAATGGCAACGCTCTCATATACATTTCCCACTTTGGCATCTAACTCGCTCATATCACGGGTAATGGTACTCTGCGGGGCTTTCAGACTTTTGTAATCCATATATTATTCTTTTATCAATTTATTCCTTTTGCCGGACGATGTTTCTGTAGAGCCGTGTTGATACGCTCTGCTGCCTTGATATGTTTGCTGTTCGGATACTCTGTTGTGAAGTTATAACACTCATCCATCGCATCACGCAAACGCTCCTCTTTCAAATCTTCTACACTGTTGTTCCACTCCTGATACTTGGCCTGAAGTATCAGCCAGTTCAGTTCTTCCTGATAACTGTTCCCGGGATACTTCTTAAGAGCGTTCTGCGCTGTGATGATACACGACAGATAATTGTTTCCCAAATAAGTTCCCAAGTTATAGTATAGCTTGGCGGACAGATACTCCTTTTGGGCCAACTTGTCATACATCTCATCCACCTCACGGATAGCATCCGTCACATAATCGCTCTCAGGGTATAGTTCTATAAACTGGTTTAGATATTCAATCGCCAGATTGGTCTGTTCCTGATCCAAACGGGCATCCGGAGAATCTAAATAGTAACAATGCCCCACCATATAACGGGCCTCCACAATATAATTCCCCTTCGGGTAATTGCGGATATAGGCTTTATAGTACTCACATGCCCCTGCGTAATCTTTCTCTCCCACATAACAGCGGGTAAGATAGTGCAATACATCCTCACTACGCTCCGTTCCTTTGTAGTAGGCGGCAACATCGTCAAACAATGTCTGTGCGCGAACATATTCACCTGCATCAAAGTACTCGATCGCTTTCGAATACTTCAACTCAGGATCCGCCGACTTCAGTAGTTTCTGGTACTCTCCACAACTGTTCAGTAGCAGACAAACGGATAGTATAAAAAATGCCCTTCTACGCATACTAATGAATCGAACTGCAAAGGTACAACTATTTTGTCTTCTATCCAAATCTTTCATAACACCAACATTAAAAAAACGAAAAAGATATAATGCGCCTCAACAACTATTCCCATTCCCTCCCCTCAAAACTGCCCTCCGCCAAGCCCCGTATTTACTACCTTTTTCAAATGTTTTATATAGGATCTATATAGGATCTATATAGGATCTATATAGGACGAATATAGGATGACCCTACAAACTACCTCCAATACCCCTCCCAAACACCCCTCTCCGCATATTTATCATTAACCCTTAATTGTTAATTTTTACTTATTCGTTGCTACGCTCGTGCTCACTGTAGAGCCATAGCATGCTATGGCTCTCGTCCCCTCATCCAAGCCCCTAGATCCTCTAGACCATCTAGTTCCCCTACATCCCCCACCAAACCTGCCACCTCCTCCAAACTATAAACAATGGGGATGCGTGCGCAACGCCTACGGACAAGCCATTAGGCTTGCCTTAGTTCCCTCGGATAACTCTCACCCCTCTACTCTAAACCCTCACCACTCAACTTCTATTCCCCCAAGAACTTCCTCATTCCTTCACTCATCGCAACACGCAATGTATCACCTTCATCATAAATAAGATAACACTCTGTAGCACGAAGACCGTCAATCAACTCAAGGGCGCTGTCTGTTCCAAGCACCATACAAGCAGTGGCTAACGCATCGGCTTCCATACAACTGTTGGCAACCACCGTTGCACTCAGCAGACTGTGTCCTACAGGATACCCTGTTCGGGGGTCGATAGTATGTGAACGCCTTATACCGTTATCATAATAGAACTGACGATAACTGCCAGAGGTAGCCATACACAAAGATGATGCCGACACTATCTCTTGTATCTCTTTTTGTTGACCGGTCGGATCATCTATAGGCTTGCTTATACCTATACGCCACAACTCATCCTTGTCATTCACTCCGCAACACACTACTTCTCCGCCAATATCTACTAAATAGTTCCTGCAACCATGCTCCTCTAACAATGTGGCAACAACATCACAACCTTGCCCCTTTGCAATAGCACTCGCATCAAGCATAATGCGGGCATCACTCTTCCACAAACGATTGTCGAACACCGATATTTTCTCGTAGCCGACTGTCTCGAGCAAACTGTCAATCAAGTGCGCATTTACTTGCTCCTGTTTCCGAAAACCGAACCCCCAGGCATTCACCAATGGGGCTACGGTAATATCAAAAGCACCGTCAGTCAATGCAGATACCCGTTCTGCTGTAGCATACATATCAAGAAAGTCCTTGTTCAGTGCAACATCTTCATTCCGATTGATACGCGACACAATAGAGGTATCATTAAACATCGACATCGTACCGTCAAACGCATTCAAACGGGCAAGGATCTCTTCTTCCAAGTCTTGCGTAGCCTGATAACGGATAGTGTAATAAGTACCAAATACTTGCCCCTTGTTTGTATGATAACTGCCTGCTTTATCGTGGTCAGGATAAAACCAAAGGAACACAACGGCAATGATCAAAAAAACTGCCGCACTCGCAGGTTTAAGGTATTTTCTGTTCATATAAACCCTGTTAATATAACCACAAACCAATACCTATGGCACCGTTTATTCGCTGATTACCATAACTGTCTTGCGTCTTGGGTATAAGATTGTACTTGTTCATCTTATAGGTATTTATACTACCTATTGCATATATGTCCAACGAAAAATGATCGCCTACTTCAAGTTCCCAGTTCAATTTCAAAGCGAGATTATTTATTGCGAAATTGCCTTCATAATTCGTGTATGTACTCTTCCACGGCGTCATACCGATAGTAGGTGTTATGGTAAAGTTCAAGGGTAACTCAAAATCATAAGATACATCGATATACGAAGAATACGCCCGCTTCATATTGTAGGTCGTATCCATCCCGTTCACAATAGGATGGTCATAGTCTGCATACTTGTCATCTCCTGCTACATAAGTGTGCCAACCGATATACAAGGGTACCGACTCCAATATATCACCTAAGTTGAACTCTGCAAACACCTCCGTCTGAGTAGTACTGTTTTCTTCATTCATATACGCCTCATAATCGCTACCCTTAAAATCGAAGTATTTACTCCCGTCAAAGTAATAGAGATGATTGACACCAACACGAAAACCGGCTATGCAATAAGATAAAGTTACATCCAACTCCGGTGTAAATGCCTTGAAAGTATAGTCTTCCGTACCTATATTAGCCCAACCTTCAACCATCAAGCCACCATAACCGATCGATACATCAGGCTGAAACGATAGACCGCCATAACGCATTCCACGCCATAAATAAGCAGAAGTAATGTCTGCTCCAACCGACCACTCAAAACCGGGCAATTCAATAGCACGAACCGACATCGTGCATAGAAAACTACAAAGTAATGTAGATAAAATTGTTTTTTTCATCTCTCGAATATTATTCTATTAAAATAAACAAAAGGCTCCCTCGAAGTATATCCTTCAAGAAAACCTTATGGTAATGTGTCAAAAATATGCTATGCTACATCTATTTGGCATTGTTATGCTCCCATGCAATGCGCAGCGCAATTTCCAAGATACGCGTATCATCCAATACCACTAAACCTCCGTCAGGACCTGGTTCGATGTGCAAACCAGAACCCGTATTGGTTTGACTACCAAAGTATGCACGAACCATATCCGGCTCTATACCTAATTCTTCTGCAATCTTATTCATACTGCCGCTCGGTAGACTGTCTTTAACCTTGCGCAGTTGGTTGAATGTTACTGTCATTGTCATAATATATTCCTTTTATAAGGGTTAGTATTAGATGTTATCTTTTCGGCCACTAAATTACAACATATTCTGTAATTGAGCAAACCTTTTCTGCTATTTTTACGCTTTTTTGTGTAAGTATTTATCTCATAAAGATTTCAAACACCTGTAAATACACTGTACAATTATCGGAATAAACCTATAACCCAAACAATACACAATATCAAACAGAAAAAAGTGCAGATATTGCGTGCCAAAAACCACCTGAATAAAAACCAATCTACTCCTGCTGCCTTGTATTTATCCCAATCACCCATAGGACCCATCCACCAGCGAGGTGTATCATTGCGAGGCTTGTCATTGGCATATAGCCAGGTGGAGTAGATAAGATACACCGACATGGGTAGCGTAACCAAAGTCAATAAACACCACGCACTCCACCAATGCAATGCAACTCCTAATCCCAACAGACAGAATGGCAACAAAGCAAAGATACCCAAAAATACAATTCGCCAACTGACACTCTCCGACAAACGGGCGAAGGTCATCTTGTCAAGCGCAGCATCTGCACCCACCTCCATCACGGAATGTACATACAATATATTCATCACCAAACAACCTACGGCTATACTCAAGCAGAACATCGGCCAAGAAAATAGCGTACCGGTAAGGGCGGCTTGTACGCCAAGCATCAACAAAGGACCGAACATCATACCAATCGTTAACTCACCTAATCCGTGATAGCATAATCGCAAAGGACTACCAGAATAATTAATGCCTACAAATAAACCTAACAGTGCATATAGCACAATACCGTAAACCGCCGTCATTCCATTCACCACCCACTGCACAACAAGGGTCGAAAGTCCCATAGAAGCCGCAATTGCGAGAAAGATAATAATCACATTCCTCAGTTCTTTAATACTCGCCTTGCCGTCGTGCAAATAATGACACTTGTCTATTCGCGCACGAATACTCGTACTACATACCTCCGAACGAGTACGATTGTCTTGTTGATAATCAAAGTAGTCATCTGCAAGATTCATCCCAAGATGGGCAAAACAAATACCGATAATAATGGGAATAGCCAACCAACCTATAAAACCCTCTTGTCCTATACAGAACACTATGGCTGTCACCGTAGGAAGTAAAGACTGCGGTACAGATACCGTACGACTATTGTCTAACCAAAACTTTATCTTGTTCATACTCGTGATATTCTACAATCTATCATTCAGCCGACAAAGATACAACTATTTTCTCATCTGCTAAATCTTTCTACATACCATCATCCTCCCAACTCCAAACTTCCCTCAATAAAAGAAACATCCACAACCGAAATCTTAATAATAGTACATTATATCCCCTACTTTTCAAGGCTTTTACTTTCTTGTACCTTAATAAAAGTACCCTTTTTAATAAGGCGAGATATTGCAGGAACAACAAACTTGCTCTAATTTTGCAGCGTGGATAAAACGGGGAATGATAAAACAAAAATATAGGCTGATGAAGCAAAATTACAACACCTTATTAGCAGTATTAACTGCTTGTTTCTTAGTAATAAGCGCAAATGCGCAACAATTGCCAAACGCAGGTTTCGAGGACTGGTCTGCTGCAAAGTTCGATGGCAATGTACAACCTGCTAATTGGAATGCCAGTAATGTAGCACAATTCGGCTGGAAGTTCAACTTTGCACACAAAGAGGCAGGACATACCGGAAACGCATCGATGATGGTACAGGATCAGAGTGTGGGTGCTTTTGGGGTCACAGAGATTTCTCCTGGCTACTTCTCTCTTGGGCAACCATGGGTATATGTGAAGAGCGTAACCGCAACAGACGAAGCAAGTGCAGGCACAGAAGGAGGTATGAACTGGACTTACCGCCCCGATACAATGTCGGTATGGATACGCCGTACAGGTGCTAATGTAAGCAAGGAGGATTTTTATTTGCTCTACTATGCATGGTCTGGTACAGCAAAAAGTAGTAAATACAAAGGCAAAAATGGTCTATGTATAAGTACCTCTCACACAAACGAAGAAAGTGATATCCGTTTGGCATTAGACGGCAACGAATGTGGTACAGACCAAAAGGTAACACAGATTGCAGAAGGAATGTGGCGTGAAAAGAGGGTATACAACGATTGGGTAAACATTCGTGTGCCTATCTACTATTTTAATAGCGATGTGCCTACGATGATGAATGTCATATTCTCCGCTAGTAATTATCCTAACTTTCGTGCAAATGGCGGGCTTTATGCTGGCAACTCACTCTATGTGGACGATGTAGAACTAATCTACTCTTCAAGCATACAAAAAATATATATCGACGACAAAGAATGGAAGGGCTTCGATCCGACAAGCAGCGAGGAGCAAATCTACTCGCTTGGACGGACTGCCACACAACTTCCGAAGATAGAAGCACGACGCGGGGCAGGAGAACTGACCAATGCACGGGGTACTACGGTCTCCTTTGCAGGGCGTGTACTGTCAGGCAATGAAATAACAATAACAGATGGTGTAATAGACGGAGTTCCAACTACCATTACCATCAAGTCAGAAGACAATAGTAGTCAGAAGACCTATAAAATAAAGTTCGTGCGTGAACCGAGTAAGAATGCTAAATTGGCAAACATCCGTGTAAATGGTGTTCCAATAAACGCTTTCAATGCTACAACCTATACCTATAACATCGACCTGCCCTATGGCACAACCGAAACGCCTGTAGTGACTGTAGATGGACAAGAGGACGAACAAACGATACAGATAACACAGCCCAATAGTACAACAGGGAGGGCAATTATTAAGGTGATCGCTGCAGATCAAACCACTACTACTACTTATACCCTGAATTTTAAGGTAGCGCAATTAGCAGATAATACACTGCAAAACATCTTGGTTAATGGGAAAGGTGTAGTAGGTTATACGCCTACACAGACTATCTATCGTGTATCTTTACCTACCAGTACAACCACAATGCCAACAGTAGAAGCGGTATCTGCTTATCCAAACGGAGCGCAGACTATAACCTATACTGCACCGGAGCAGATAAATGGCGGCACTTATCAAATAACGGTTACAACACCGGGTAATCAGATACCTAAAACCTATAAGTTGAATTTCAAACTCGAAAAATCATCCTATTCTTATCTTAGCGACTTGCAAGTAGAGGGCGGTTATATTACTGACTTCGACCCTATGAACTTTACCTACTATGTTAACTTGCCTATGGGTACAACCGTTGTACCTACTATTAGTTATACTAAAGGAGAGGACGAACAAACTGTACAGATTACAGATGGGGGTGTCGATGGCACAACGCGTGTCACTGTTACTGCCGCTAATGGTGATATAACCGTCTATAAAATTGTGTGTACCACTCCTAAATCGGAGATATCAACACTATCGGATATTCTAATAGATGGTGTGCAACTTGATGACTTTGCTCCAGATAAGACCGAATATACTTATATATTGCCTATAGGAACGACCGAGTTACCAAGTATAGAGGCGATAAAAGGTGATGAGTTTGAAACAGTAACTATTCTAACGGGTGGAGTAGATGGAACTACCCGTATCACTGTATCAGCAGGCAATGGAAATACCACTGTTTATCTAATTACCTTCTCTGTACAACAGACGACAGATGCTACATTGAAGATGATTTATTTAGACGGCGTAGAATTAAACGGGTATAATAAGGCTCAATTGGAATATACTATTCAACTGCCTAAAGGGACTACCAAACAACCCATTGTAACCTATACACCGAACGACGAATATCAAACGATTACAGTACGCTCTGGCAGCAATGTTGAAGATGACTATAAGATAACTGTACGCCCACAAAGTGGTGTCAGTCAAACTTATATTCTGCATTTTAAGGTAGAGACTTCAGATAATACCGACCTCCGAATGATATATGTAGATGGAGAGGAATTGGAAGGTTTCTCTTCCGATAAAACAGACTACACCTATACTCTCCCTATCGGTGTCAGTACTATTCCTGCTGTTACTTACGACAAGGATGAGTCGGGACAGAAAGTATTGAGTATGTGCGAACATAATGTGCAGCGTATTACTGTAACGGCAGAAAGTAGTGTTAAGAAAACATACACTATTGCTTTTATAATACAGAAGTCAGAAAATGCTTTCCTTGATATGATATATCTTAATGGAAAAGCATTGGAAGGATTTGAGAAGACAACACTAACTTATACCATCCCATTGACGAGTTCCACTTGTCCAACCATTACCGTAGATAAGGAGAAGGGACAACAAGTAACGATTACTACTCCCCATAAGGCAGGTGAAGCCTTTATTCGTGTAACTCCGGAGAGTGGAGATGCCAATACTTATACATTGACTTTTGTAGAACAAGTGTCAACTGCAACACAATTGCAGGGTATTGCGATTGATGGAGAAGCATTAACGGAGTATTCTCCAATCGTAACAGAATATACTTTGACCTATACCGGTACACTACCAGAGGTTAGTTATACCGCAAGTGAAGGACAGACAGTACAAATGTTGCGCAATGGAACGGATATAATGCTATATGTGGAGAAAGATAATGAGTATGCTGCTTATACACTTCATTTCCAACAACAACTCTCCGATGATTGCAGGTTATCGGCTATTTTACTTGACGGAGTAGAAATGGCGGAATATAACCCCACTCAAACGGATTATACGATTATGCTTCCTGCAGGTAGTAAACCTCAAGTGGTTACCTATCGTAAGGGAAAGGATAGTCAAGTGGTGTTCTTTGGACAAACCGACCGAAATCAAACATCGATAATTGTACTTTCTGAGTCAGGTACACAAGCGACTTATACAATCAAGTTCGATATTGCTCAATACGCAAATGCTACTTTGAAAGACCTACAAGTGGTGGAGCGTGTAGCAACAGTTGGAGAGGGTACTATCTCACATATTGCCAGAACAGGATTAGCCATTGCGTTCGACCCTGAAACTACGGACTATACATTGTCGATAGACAAGGGTGCTGAACTGCCAATGATAGAGTATGTACCTCGTGAGGGGCAGAATGTAATAGTGACCGAAACAACGCCTGACGAACAACAAGTGCAGGTGGTAGCAGAGAATGGTAATACAAAGATCTACACTATTCGTTACAACCGTGTGTTGTCGAGCAACGCACTACTATCGGATATACTGATAGATGGGGTGTCGCTTGCAAACTTCGACCCTGAAACATTGCACTATATTGATTCATTGGTATGGCGTACCAGTGTGGTGCCATGTGTGTTTGCCGTTGGTCAATTGCCCAACCAAACAATTACGACCTATTTCAGTGCGGTGAATGGTACTACCCGTATTCATGTTTTGGCGGCGGACGGTACAACAAGCAATGATTATACTATTGAGTTCCCTGTGCGTCAGTCGAGTAATGTGGCATTAGGGGATATGTATCTGAGTTCGGGTGATGCAGAATTCATATTTAATCCTGAACAGACAGATTATGTGGTTATAATGCCATATCAAGCCAAGAGTATTCCCAATATTATTTACACTAAAGCAGAAGCAGAACAGAATATAACCTTTGTATCGCGTCCAATAGGACAAAAGAGTGAAGTTCAAGTGACTGCAGAAAATGGTGATAAGCGAACATATTCGGTATTGTTTCAAGAAACCTTGTCAGACAAGACGAATCTGCTTGCTACATTGTCGGTTCGTGGAACGAGCGAGTTATTAGATGTGACAGCAGACAGTTTGACTCTCCGTTTGCCTTATGGTACTACTTCGCTTGAATTTGACTATACCAAGTCTTTTGATGAGCAGACAGTGTTTATACAGCCGGGTGGTATTTATCAGCCTACCATTATTACTGTGCGTGCCAATCGAGATAACGAAGCAGACAAGGTGTATGTTATTACTCCCGTTTTGGATATGCAAAACCCTGCAGTATTGGAGAGTATCAGTGTGGACGGGGTACTTGTTGCTGATTTTACTCCTAATCGGTTTACATATATAGTAAACCGTTCTTCGACCAAGACCCCTAATGTTGTCTATACGGCAAATAGCGGCGTCCAATGTAACTATGTAGGTGATGTATGGAAGTGGACTGCTACCGTTAAGGCCGATACATGTACCAATATCTATACGATCTATTTCCACTATCCTAATTGTGTTATTCCTAATGGGGAGTTTGATGAATGGACAAAGACGGCTTCTTCTAAATCGGATAAGCCTACCTCGTGGAATGCACCGGGTGATTATATTGACACATATCTTTGGACTGCGAAGGCGAGTGACGCAGTCAGTAAAGACGGTAGTTCCGCTGTTCATCTCAAGACAACTTATTGGGCGGCTCTTGCAGGACCAGTCCCTGCAGTTATAAACTTGTCCGATATGACAGCCAGTTTTGCTGTTTCGGGTGGTACACGAGTTACTCCAAATGGTGCTATTAGTTTCCTTAATACACCAGATAGCGCCATTATTAACTACAAATATCCAGACAAGGCTGGAAATGGGGCACTCTTTCGTTTTATATTCTCTGATAATGACAAGAACAAATATACTTTCGACCACAAAGATACGGAGAAGAGCAGTGCATACAAGACGCAAACATTATCCCTCAATACGGATAGCAAGCCTATTACAGGATTGGATGTTATTATTGATGCTACTGGTGCATACCCTGACGGTAATTCGGGTGCTAATCTTTATGTAGATTATGTTCGTTTCTCTTATAACAGTGCTTTGTCTGCTTTATCTGTTAACGGGATAGCCGCCACGAAGGATGGTAATACATTCACGGTAACGCTTACGGACACAGAAGATATTGCCATACCGACACTCTTGTTCACGGGTGAAGTATCGGACCAAGCACAAAAGATTGTCTGGCAAGATGAGATTGTGAGTGGTGAGTATGGTGTTCGTCGAGCCGATATAGTAAACTATGCTGAAGACGGTACACATACCGACTATACTTTGGAAGTGTATCGTCCGCTTGATACCCGCAATACGCTGAAAGACCTTCTTATTGACAATAGAACGATTGACGAGTTTGATTCAGCTACCAATGAATATACGGTGCATCTGGCTTCTACCACGCACCATCTGCCTTGTGTGGAACCTGTGGCTGTTAGTCGTTCGGAGCAGATCACACTTGCATATACCGACTCTGTATTACAAATCAAAGTAGTGTCCGAGACGGGTGTGGAGAATATCTATTCCGTACGCTTTGTTACAGACTTGTCGGACGATACTACATTGTCGCTTATTTCTGATGTTGCCGATTATACACCTGCTACTCGTGAATATATCTATTCAGGTGAGAGTTTGCCGAGTATGATAACCTTCACAAAGCAATCGGATGGTCAGACTGTGGAGTGCCGTCAGAGTCAGGATGAATGTGTATTGATTGTTACAGCAGAGAATGGTGCTACCGGTACTTATACGGTTGCTTTGCAGAAGCCTGTTGTTTCCACGATGGGACAATTAAAGAGTCTTGAACTGAACGGCGATGTTTATCCGTCTTTCCTGTGTGATAAGTACGACTATACAGATGTCCGCCCTGAGAATATGTTGTTTGAGCGTATGGCTATGACAGATTCTGTTGTGTTTGTGCAGACAAGTGCCTATATGCAATGGAATGTGTATGGTACAGAGGAGCATAGTTATACTTTGACTTATCCGACTGTCTTGTCGAACAATACCAAGTTGTCGGGTATTGTATTGAACGGGGTAGAGTATTCCGATTTCAATGCTGCTCTTTACTCATATACTATCACAACAGATACATTGCTCCACATTGCTGTGATGAAGGCAGATGAGGCGCAGCAGGTTGCTGTGGCTTATGACCATGCGACGACCACCTATACTATCAGCGTTACTGCTGAAGACGGTACAGAAGGTCGCCCATATATGCTTCATATTACGCCGGAACTGTCGTCGGACAATACACTGAAGTCGATTGTTTTAGACAACGAGTCTCTTGCAGGGTTCGACCCTAATACGCTCTCCTATACTGTTACCTTGCCTGTAGGTGCTTATAAAACGATTGAGCCGCAGATGCCTTCTTTGAGTTATACGGCAGGTCATATCGGGCAGCGTATTGAGGTTACTCCAAGCCGCAAGTTGGGTATTGCGTCCGATATAGTCGTTACTTCGGAGGATGGGAAGCGGGTTAATACTTATATGTTGCTTGTACAGGCAGAGGCAAGTCATAATGCGGATTTGACAGGTATTGTAGTTGACGGTGTACCAGTGTCTCGATTTGAGTGCGGGCGTCATTATTATTCGGTGCGTAGTACCAATGAGGATGTAACTATTACATGGACATCGGATGATAATTTTCAGACTATTACGCATACAGAGATATCCAAGACGGAACATTTGTTGCATGTAGTAGCGCAAGACGGGGTCACTACGCAGGACTATACTGTTGAGGTATTTGTCGAGAGGGAGTCGAATGATGCGACCTTGTCTGATATATTGCTTGACGGACACAGTTTCGTTGATTTTGAAAGGGCATTGAATCCTAAATTGACTTTCTCTCCACAACAGAATACTTATACTATCTATCTTCCTTCAGGCACGACCATTCTTCCTGAGGTGTCGGCTACATTGAATGCCGATGGACAAGATGTCGTTATTTCAACGGCGGAGCATAGTATTTATATAGATGTTACTGCGAAGGATGGTGTTACAAGCAACCGTTATTCGTTGGAGTTTGTTGTTCCCTTGTCGAACAATGCACAGTTGGATATGCTTTATGTTAATGGTGATCCGATAGACGATTTCGTTTCATCGTACTATTTCTATTTGGTGTCGTTACCTGTCGGTCAGCATAGTTTTCCGGAGATAGTAGCGCAGAAGGCTGAGGCTGCACAATCGGTTACTACATCGCTTGATGTAGCATCTAAGAGGGTCACAGTAGAAGTGATTGCAGAAGATGGCAGTACGAAGGCTACCTATATTGTTGCATTCAGTTATACCTATTCAACGGCTGATACTCTTCAGATGATTTATGCAGACGGTTTGCAGATAGAAGGTTTCTCGCCGCGTCGGTATTACTATGCTCTTTCATTGCCGGTGGGTAGTAGTTCCTTCCCCGAGTTGAGTTGGGATATGGGTGATGAATGGCAGACGATAGATGAAGATACCGTTGAACACAGCCTGACGCGAATTGTTCGTCAGGTGGAGGTAACCTCCGAGAGCGGTAAGAGCAATACCTATACTATTGCGCACGATATTCTGTTGTCGGATGTAGATACGCTGCAGATGATTTATGTCAATGACAAGCCATTGCCCGCCTTTGCAGGCAGTACGAATGAGTATTGGGTTACATTACCTGCCGGTACTGAGGTTGTTCCATCGGTGTTTGCATTAGCCGGCGACCGTTATCAGTCCGTCCGATATGCAACCGATACCGATGCAAGCGAAGGCAAGATGTTTGGGCAAAAGAGTGTGATTGAAGTAGTAGCGGGCAACGGTAAGCAACGCACCTATACTATACACTATCCGTTGGCTTTATCGTCGGAAGCAGGTTTGAGTCTTATTTATGTGTCTGGTAGTCCTTTGCAAGATTTCGATGCAGAGCGATTGACCTATCGCATACCGTTAGATATGAATGCAATGGATATTCCGATGGTTACGGTGGCTAAGAAAGAGGAAGTACAGAGTGTGGATATGGCTATTACGGGCGATGTTGTCCGCATTGTGGTAACTGCTGAAGATAAGACTACACAGACCTACACTCTTACTTTTGTGCGTCAGAAGTCGGCGAATGTCAGTCTGAAGGATATTCAGTTGGGCGACGGGGCAGATATAGACTTCGAGTCTTTGCACTACGACTATACCGTGACAATTCCTTATGGTCAGACTGCAATTCCTTCGATTACCGTAATTAAGAGCGAGGAGGAACAACAAGTGGAGGTATCTGAACCCTTTGTTCTTGGGACAGGTGAGCAGATTGTGACGATTACGGTTACGGCAGCCAACGAAGAAGACCAAGCCGCCTATACTTTGACCTTTGTGTTTGCCAAGAACGACGATGCATCGTTGTCGGCTATTTATGTACGCAACGAACTTCTTTCGGGCTTTGCTGCAGACAGCACCGAATATACCTTGTCGTACAGTGCAGGCTCTACTGCAAGTGATTTTGTTACGGTTGGTGATATTACCTATACTTTGTCGGACCCGCAGGCACAATGCGAGGTAGAAGATACGGAAGACGGTACTATTCTGCTGAATGTGACGGCGCAGGACGGCAGTATAAAGACCTATATTATTCGTCAGGTAATTCTTAAAGACGAGGAAAACCGTTTGCGTATGGTATATTTTGACGGTGTAGAATACAGAGATTTTGATGCAGACAAGGAGTTTTATACCTATTACCTGATAGCTGGCTTGTCGGCTCCTAAAGTGTCGGCAACTGCTATGTCGGATGAGGCTGATATAAGTATAAAAGAAGTGTCCGTAGGTGATACCTGCATTATTATTTGTACCTCCGAGTCAGGTGTTTCCCGCCGCTATTATATTTATTTTGCAGAGTCGGATATTGATGATGCTTTGACGCCGACAGATTATGATGTGCTGGTTAAACGCATTGCGGGTTCTACTCAGATATTTGTGGCAACGACCCGAAGAGATGTTTCCTTCGGTCTGTATGATATGGAGGGTCATCTTTTGAGTCTGCATCAGATAGCCGCCGCAGACCCGAATGATGTGGAGATAGTGACGGAGGCAGATGGTCGTGAGCGTCTGCTGAATGTGACCGATTATCGTTCAGGTACGATCATAACGCTTGAGACGGATACTCTGTATTTCTATGTATTCTTTGTACAAGGTTCGAAACGCATTACATCTGGCAAACTGTTTATTGCGCAGTAGATGGACGGAATGTGAGCGGAATAATACTTGTAAATTTTAAGAATAAGGCAAACATACAGTCTCGATGAAAGAGGTGTATGTTTGCCTTGTTTTTTTGCTGTTTTTGCAGTTGTTTTTTCATGTAATTTTGAGGTTCTTCCTATACTCTTCCTATACTCATCCTATATTCGTCCTATATAGATCCTATATAAAACCTTTGAAATAGATAGTATTTATCGGGCTTGGCGGAGGGTAGTTTTGTTGTAAGGCAAAGGCCGTCGAAAGGGTATGGAGGGCGTAGTTTTTCGGTCTTGTAAGGGCTGTTATTGGCATATAATTTGTTGTAGAAAGGGTAGTGAAACCATAAATGTTTTTAATATGAAAGAACTATTTAAGCCTTTGATTATTGGCATCAGTTTAGTAGTATCCGTCATCATTATTGTGGTAGCAATAGGCGGATGGGTTCGCTCAGCAGGCACTGTTTCGGTTACAGGCTTGGGTGAAACGACCTTTACCTCAGACCAGATTGTGTGGCGAGGTCAGATATTGGTAGAGAATGCGGACCAGTTGCGTGGTTATCAGCAGATAGAATCGCAGCAGAAATCCGTGATGAATTATCTTACATCGCAAGGAATCAAGGAGTCGGAGGTTACTTTTTCGTTTGTGAATGTGCAGAAGAATTACGAGAGTATTTATGAGGGAGGAAATTATTGCGGTTCCCGTTTCACGGGGTATTCGTTGAGCCAGAGTTTCACAATCACCTCTTCAGAGGTGGACAATGTAGAGCGTATCTCCCGTGAAATATCGTCGCTGATAGCCAAAGGCATCAACATAGAGTCGTACACGCCGGAGTATTACTACACGGCATTGAATGACCTTAAGATAGATTTGATAGAGAAGGCTTCGCACGATGCATACATACGCGCAGAGAAAGTAGCGACCAATGCCGGTGCGAAGTTAGGCAAGGCTAACTCGGCTACTTTGGGTGTGTTCCAGATTACTTCTGCAACAGGCGAAGAGGAGTACGCTTATGGCGGTACCTTCAATACGAGCAGCCGAGAGAAAAAGGCTCGTATAACGGTCCGTATGGTATATCGTTTGAAATAACAGATTGACAGATGCTTTTTGCAAAGAGATTGGCACGAAGGTGTGCCAATCTCTTTTTTGTTGTGCGATGGTCTTATTCCGTACAGTTGCGGCAGATGGCTATCTGCTGTCGGCAGTGGAGAACCTGTTCCCGATATTGTTGCGCTGCCGGACTGAACCAAATGTGCTGAAGGGAGTTGCGGGTTATATTGCCCCAGATATGGTCTTTGTTCTTGTCGAAACAGCAAGGCAGTACATTTCCGTCGGCATCGATCACGCAACCACTCCAAAGGCGGTAGCAACGGTTTCTGCTTTTCTTTCGCAGGACATAGTGTCCGTCTTTGTCTTTTTTGTAACGGGAATAGCGAAGGTCGGTGGGCATGAGAGGATGCCCGTTGGTGTAGTCATACAACTGGGCAGTTTTGAGGGTAAGCCGGTCTGCGCCCATGCTCTTGTACTGCTTTTTGAGCGTATCCCATTCCGTTTCGTTGCTTCGTAGCCGTAGACACTGCAACTCAACAACTATTCTTGACTGTTGCTTTGTTTTCTCGTTGTGCAGGTAGCGCAGGGCTTGCAAGGCTCTTTCAAGACTTCCTCCGACACGATAGGCGGTGTAAGAGGCTTGCGTCAGTCCGTCGAGGGAGATGATGATACGGTCTAATCCTGCAGCCACCAACTGCTGTGCCATACTGTTGTTGAGAATCTGCCCATTGGTAGAGAGCAGGGTATAGAGTCCGTAGTCTTTGGCAAGATGAATCATTGCCGGCAGTGCCTTGTTCAGAAGCGGTTCCCCTTGAAAATAGAAGATGACCGTATGGAGCGTCTTGGCGTTTGCCTGCAAGAAGGCATCCAACTGCTCCATAGAGAACAGGTGATGTTCATGTTCTTCTTTCCGCATTCCTACGGGACATTCGGGACAGTGCAACATACACCAATCGGCAGGTTCCACCGAGACGAAGGTAGGCAGATGGGTTACACGCTGAACGCCTACGCAACTGAGCATATAGTTGCACCAGCAGCGGCATAGATTCAGACAGCGAGCCCAAGTGAGTCCCTGTCGGTAAGCATACACGGTATCAGTCAGCCACGACATGGATGGTCGGTTAGAGGCTACTTGCCGGTAGGTTGGAGGGGTATTTTGTTTATCCTTCTCTCGTGACGGCCTGCTTGAAAATCAGTGTGGAAGAATGTATCCACAATTGCCAATGCTTTCTCTTGGGATATGAAGTTGGCGGGAAGTGCAAGCACATTGGCATTGTTGTGCTGGCGTGCCAGTTCCGCCAAGGGAATATCCCAGCATAGTGCTGCACGGATGCCCTGATGTTTGTTGGCAGTCATGCATATCCCATTTCCTGTACTGCAGATGGTAATACCGAAGTCGTACTCTCCTTTCTCTACGGCTTCCGCAAGGGGATGTGCATAGTCGGGATAGTCGCAACTGTCGGTGGAGAAACAACCGAAGTCGTGCGTTGTAGTGCCTTCGTGCTGCAAGTGTTTGATTACTTCTTGCTTCAGGTTATAGCCTGCATGGTCGCTTGCAAGGGCGATGTGTAGTTCATTGAGTGGTTTCATTGTCTTATTGTTTTGCGGTTCAGAGTATAGTCTAATCGTTGCGTGCCAACCGGTGTAGCAATTTGAGTTTTTGCCGCCGTGATGTTTGTTCCCAGTCGGCAGCCGTCATCTGTAGCAGCACAGGGTTGGTCTGTAGTTCCTGGTGTGTAGTTTCTTTGAGATGGGCGTTGAAGGGGCATATTCGTTGGCAGGTGTCGCAGCCATAGAGGTATCGGCTTGCTATGCGTTCGTATTGTCGTTCCAAAGGTTCTTTCCGCTCGATAGTAAGGTAGGAAAGGCATTTGCGTGCGTCGAATAAAGGTGCCCGCAATGCTCCGGTAGGGCAGTAACTAATACACAGGTGGCAATCGCCACATTGCTCGGTAAGCGGTTCGGAGTAGGGCGTTACTTCTTCGTTAAGCAGGAGGATTCCGATATGGACGAATGACCCTAATTTGGGATGGATAAGCAGATGGTTCTTGCCTATCCAGCCCAAGCCTGCCCGTTGCGCCCACCGCCGCTCGAGGATAGGTGCCGAGTCGCAGAAAGTGTGTTGCTTGTGGCTGACAGACAAGGCGTTGCTTGTTCGGGCTTGTAACAACTCTTCCAAGTGCTGCAGGTGTTTCTGCATCACCTTGTGGTAATCGCACTGACTCTGCCCCGATAACGCTATGTAGGGAACTCCTTCTGGTAAAGAGGTTGTTTTGTAGTAATTGAGTAGCACCACCACCACACTACGCGTTCCCTCCAAGAGCAGGCGCGGGTCGGTACGCTTTTCTTGATTGCGCTCCATGTATTGCATACTGCCGTTGCCCCCATAGTCCAACCACTTCTGCAGGTAGGCGTCGTCTTGGGGCAAGTATGTTGCTTTGGCGGCTCCTGCTGCATCAAAGCCGGCTTGTGCGGCACATTGTTGCAAGACCTCTAATGTAAGCATTTTTCGATATGCTCAGGCAGTTGGTCAAACGAGATATTCCTACCGACGACCTCTCCTTGCTTGTTGATTAAGAAATGCGTAGGGATAGTTTGCACATTGTAAGTGAGATAGCACTGCCTGCTATCCTCGTCGCTATGCACAGTGACCCACGGCATGTTCAGTGCGCTGGCAGCCCAAAGGTCGGTATCATCGTCTGCCGACACCTGATAGATGTCGAAGCCCTGCGTATGGTACTTGTTATATAGGTCGCGCAGTTCGAATATGTAGGCGTTACTTTGCGGCATACCCACCGCTGAAAAATCGAGAAGGATGACCTTGCCTCGCAGAGAGGAAAGAGATTGGTCTTTGCCGTATTCGTCGGGCAGCGTAATATCGAGGAAAGCGTTATCCGACTCCTCAATGAAGGCTTGCATGGCTTGTACCTGTTCGCTGCGACGCTCTTTGCGTATCTCTTCATCAACGATACTGTACAGTTTCTTGGTGCGTTCGGCTTCGGGCATGAAAGCGTGCCACGCCGTAGCAACCGCCGAGAAATAGACTCGGTCTTTCTTGTCGGCAAGGTTAAACACAAATTGCTCGTCTTTATGTTGTAGCAGAGCGTAATACGCAACAATGGAACGAGGGTCTTTTAGGATGCGTTCTCCTGCCATTTGCTTATGCTCAGCTGGGCTATTGAATTGCAAACTCCTCCGTAGTTCCGTTATCTGTTTGGTGTATTCGGAACCTTGTATGTGCGCATCGTAAGGCAAACTGTCGGCACAGGCGACAATCTCCACCTGCTCGGTAGAATCGATGGCTATAATCAGACTGTTGCCATCGGTACGGAGTCGGTAGAGTTCTGGATACGGATCGCGAGGCTGCCGAAAGCGGAACTTTCCGTCGGTGCTTAAACGCACCGAGTCAATCGTATGCGTTGCACTCACACCAATATAGTCAAGATAGAGCATCTTTCCATCCGCATCGGAGATGTTCCCGTAGATGGAAAAAACATCCTTCTTGCTGCAACCGACCAGCAAAGCACCAGCCAACAAAGGCAACAATATGACGGATGCTCTACGCATGAAGCAGGCTCGATATGTTGGCTGCAAACAGTTTGACGGCAATAGCCAATAGCACGATGCCAAAGAATTTACGGATGATATAGATTCCCGTTTCACCGAATACCTTCAAGATAAATCGGGTCGAGCGTAACTCCAAATACACAAAAGCCATATTCAACAGCAGCGCAATACAGATGTTGATAATCTCGAACTCGGCTCGTAGCGAGATGACTGCAGCAAACACGCCAGGACCTGCGAACAACGGAAAGGCAAGAGGGACAATCGATGAGGCTCCCTCAGGACCATTGTTCTTGAATATCTCGATGTCGCAAACCATCTCTAACGCCATGATAAAGATGATAATGGCTCCCGCTACGGCGAAAGACTGAATATCGACATTAAAGAGACGCAGAACCCATTCGCCAGCAAACAGAAAGAGGAACATAATAATAATGGCAGCAACAGTAGTGCGAATGGCACTGATATGTTCCCCTTTGCTTTCCAAATTAAGAACGATAGGTATGCTACCTAACGGGTCGATGATTGCAAATAGCACCATAAAGGCACTCAATACTTGCATGATACTGAAATCCATAGTATATCTATTTTTCTTGGTTATGTGTTTGTTTCCTCAAGCAACCGCAAAAGTACAAATTTGCCGTTATATACACAAATGTTTTGTACGATGTCGCTTGTTAGTTGTCTTTATGCGGCAAAACCGACGCCTTGCTGATGGTCACATCCTCAAATGTATTGATGAGCGACGGGTCATACAGACGCTTCAGGCGAATATAGTTCTCCGTAAAACCGCTCATACAGCCTCCTTGCTCTTTGGCTTCCCAAAGCACCCGAGCCTTGTCGCCGATATGCGCTTCGTAAAAGGCTTCCAACTTCTTTGCGGAAAGAGTGTGCAGGTATTCACTACGCCTTTTCCGTTCATCCTGTGGTACAATGGGGTCTATCTCCAACATTTTCGTGTTCGCTCTCTCCGAATAAGTGAATACATGCAACTGTGAAACGGGCAACGACTCCAAAAACCGACAGGTCTCTTCAAATAACACATCGGTCTCCCCGCGAACACCTACCATCACATCTACGCCAATAAAAGCATTAGGCATCAGCGTCGTGATCCTATGCACACGCTCCGCAAACAGAGCCGTGTCGTAGTGCCGCTTCATAAGTCGGAGGACGCTGTCGCTACCGCTCTGCAAAGGGATATGAAAGTGAGGGGCAAAATGACGGCTACCCGACACAAAGGCAATTATCTCGTCACTCAATAGGTTTGGCTCGCAACTCGATATGCGGTATCGTACATCCCCGTCTATTCCGTCAAGCCTGCGAATCAAATCAAGAAAATTCTCCCCTGTACTCCTTCCAAAATCACCGATATTAACCCCTGTTAGCACGATCTCTTTCGCTCCCTTGCCGACAACTTCCTGTGCCTGTTCCACGATAGATGCAATTGAACCGTTCCTGCTTTTTCCTCGTGCCAAGGGTATAGTGCAGTAAGTACAAAAATAGTTGCAACCATCTTGTACCTTCAAAAAACAACGCGTCCTGTCGTTCCACGACACCGACGGATGAAACATCTCTATCTCTCGGATTGCCGAAGTCTGTATCCTCTTATGCTCTTTCTCCAACTGATCGATAAAGGCCGGAATACAAAACTTCTCGTTCATGCCCAGCACATAATCAACTCCCTCAATGCTTGCCACTTCCGTAGGTTTCAGTTGAGCATAGCACCCTGTCACGATAACAATCGCATTGGGGTTCTCTCGACGAATACGATGGATAAGTTGCCGCCCCTTATGGTCTGCTGTATCCGTAACACTGCAGGTGTTTATGATGCAAATATCCGGATGTTCATCTTTGCTTGCCCGTGTATGCCCTCGTTCAACAAGAGACTTAGCAAGTGACGAACTCTCTGCAAAATTCAACTTGCACCCTAATGTATAGAAACCTACTTTCATCTGTGTCCGAACCTATAACGACCGTTTTGCATAAACACCGCAAAGGTACAATTATTTTACCAACTCTTAAAACATCCGCTGCTATAATTCAACCATGCCACTATTCCCGACAATTCAACTGCATAGAAACTCCCGAATTCCTCAACTCAATAATCAAATCCTCTCCGTTTCCTTCAACTTCCCACTATCTACTTTTTGTTTACACTGTAAGCAACCCCTCGCTACTCTCTATTTAATCAGTTTGTGTTACTCTTGGGTTGTTCTTGGATGATTAACATATAAAGACCATACCTAAACCCATACAAACTCATCCCCAAACCCTATCAAAAAGTATCCTCCCTGCCAATATGGCACATCCACCTACACACTGGCAGTAAATGGCAGCATATACTGTTTTGGCACAAAATATGCCCTCCTATTTCCGTGAGCCGTCAGGAATACGACCCACAAACAACAGAACTTAATTCAAATAACGAATATGACACAAATCAAACCATTGGCTGATAGGGTTTTAGTTAAACCGGCAGCCGCAGAAGAAAAAACAATCGGAGGTATAATCATACCGGATAGTGCGAAAGAAAAACCACTCAAGGGCGAAGTGATTGCCGTTGGTCATGGTACCAAAGACGAAGAAATGCACTTGAAACAGGGAGACATTGTCCTGTATGGTAAATACGCTGGAACAGAGTTGGAACTCGATGGACAAACCTACCTTATAATGAGACAGAGCGATGTATTGGCTGTTCTCGCTTAAATAATCGTATAACAATGTAATTTTTTTCAAACTATGGCTAAAGAAATAATATTCAACGCAGATGCAAGAGAGCAACTGAAAAGAGGCGTTGACCAACTATCAGACGCAGTAAAAGTAACACTCGGACCGAAGGGACGGAATGTAGTGATTGAAAAGAAATATGGCGCACCGCAAATAACAAAGGATGGTGTCACTGTCGCTAAGGAAATTGAATTGGAGAATCCCCAGGAGAACCTCGGCGCACAACTTGTCAAGGAGGTAGCCTCCAAGACAGGAGACCAGGCTGGCGACGGTACCACCACCGCTACAGTCCTGACGCAGGCTATAGTCAGTGTCGGACTGAAAAATGTGGCTGCAGGAGCCAATCCTATGGATCTGAAGAGAGGTATCGATAAGGCGGTCAATAAAGTAGTAGAGTCTATCAAAGCCCAAGCCGAAGTAGTGGGCGACAACTACGATAAGATTGAGCAAGTGGCTACTATATCGGCAAACAACGACTCCGCTATTGGAAAACTCATAGCAGATGCTATGCGTAAAGTATCAAAGGACGGCGTAATAACCATCGAGGAGGCAAAAGGCACAGACACTACTATCGATGTCGTAGAGGGAATGCAATTTGACCGAGGGTACATATCTCCTTACTTCGTTACAAATACAGAGACAATGGAAGTCGAAATGGATAAACCGTACATCCTTATCCATGACAAAAAAATCAGTAACCTGAAGGAGCTCCTTCCCGTATTGGAACCTGCAGTACAGTCTGGACGACCCTTGCTCATTATAGCAGAGGATGTCGATTCAGAGGCACTCACAACATTAGTGGTCAACCGACTGCGCGCACAACTCAAAATATGCGCTGTTAAGGCTCCGGGCTTCGGTGATCGCCGCAAAGAAATGCTTGAGGACATCGCAATTCTTACAGGAGGTACCGTTATCTCAGAAGAGAAAGGTATCAAACTTGAGGCTGCCACATTGGATATGCTCGGCACGGCCGACAAAGTAACCGTCAACAAAGATAACACCATCATTGTAAACGGTGCCGGTAGTAAAGAAGCCATCCAAGCAAGAGTACAGCAGATTAAAGCACAAATACAAAATACTAAATCCACATACGACAAGGAGAAACTACAAGAGCGATTGGCTAAACTATCGGGTGGCGTTGCTGTCTTGTATGTGGGTGCTGTCAGCGAAGTGGAAATGAAAGAGAAGAAAGACCGTGTTGACGATGCTCTTTCTGCTACCCGTGCTGCAATCGAAGAAGGTATTGTCCCTGGTGGTGGAGTAGCCTACATCCGTGCGCAAGAGGCATTGGAAGGGTTACACGGAGATAACGAAGACGAACAGACAGGTATCGAAATTATACGCCGTGCTATCGAAGAACCGCTCCGCCAAATAGTCTTCAACGCAGGTAAAGAGGGAGCAGTAGTAGTTGACAAGGTTCGTCAAGGCAAAGGTGACTTTGGCTACAACGCACGAACAGGCGTTTACGAAGATATGAAAACCGCCGGTGTAGTGGACCCTGCCAAAGTGACACGCGTCGCACTGGAGAACGCTGCAAGTATCGCAGGTATGTTCCTTACAACCGAATGTGTCATCACCGACATCAAAGAAAACAAACCCGAAGCAACGGCAATGAACCCTGGTATGGGAGGAATGATGTAAACCTTCATACAACCAACGAAAAGAGAGAGAGTTGTGAAAGACTCTCTCTCTTTTTTTGTACCAACCGACATGATAGGAAAAAGGAATAGTATTTTAGCCATATAGACCAATTTAACGCACCTAATGGCAAGTGTTTTGCATAGATAAAGACGGTTTTTAGCGCTGACAATATTGTAAGGACCAAAACGCAACACTCATAAAAAGAATATAAAAGAATATCATAATGAAAAAGCAATTAGTACTATTCGCAATGGCATGTGTCCTACTGACATCATGCTCCGATACCGCAGAAATTCGGGATGCGAAGGGCGGGTATCGTTTCAAGACAACTGGTAAAGTGACACTACAAGTACCCGACGGGAAAAATCAAAAGGCTACTGTATCAACCGTTGTTAATCTTGCCAACGAGTCAGGTACCTTTGAGTTGGTTAGTCTCAAAGACGGAGATAAGGTACTCCTTACATTTGACCAACTCAATGGAGATGTTTACCATACAAACGGCGTACTGTCAGGTGACGAAATGACATTTGAAGCATTCAACCGTACACTCAATCTCCCTATAGTAACGGAATACTCCGATACCATCCACATACATCCGCTGATAGGTACAGTACGCGACTCAATCATAACATACACCAAGACTCATAACGAAATGTTCGATATAACGGTCACAGGTAATGCCAAAACTTACGAAAATAACATCATTTTCAATCTCACCTACAAAGGCGAATCACAAGAGGATAAACAGCGTACTATCGAAGGAAGCGATATCCAAATGCTCTGTAAGAAGAATTAAACATGAAACGAACGCTTTTGTATATAGGGTTCTTGCTTGCATCGCTATCCCTGCATGCTGAGGTTGTCCAAATGTTGACTTTGGACGATTGTCGTGCCTACGCACTAAAAGCATCGTCCGAACAAGCAAATGACGAACTGCGTACAGCGGCAACACTCAACAGAAAGGCAGCATTAGCGGCGATGTTCCCTAAGATAAACGCAAATGCAGCCTATACGTGGAATTCGAGCCACGCTGTATTGTTACCCAACCAAATGGACTTCTCCTTTGGTACCGCCACGGTGGGTAAAGACGGCTCCGCATCATTCCAATGGAGCGAACAGTCGGCAATGAACCAACTCACGCTGCAGGCACAACAACTGCCCGATGTAGGACCGCAGATGACGGCTATCCAAAACGAATCAGGTCAAATGCTCGCAGATGCCTATCAGCAGATATATCAAGCACTTGATTTGGATTTGACCCATCTGTTTGTAGGGCAGGTAGGTGTTACACAGCCCATATATGTGGGGGGAAGACTACGAGAATTGTACCGGATTGCGAAAGCCGCAGAACAATCGGTCAATATCGAAGCCGATAGTAAGCGTGACGACATCATCGTGTCTGTAGATGAGGCATATTGGCGTGTCATCTCGGTACAAAAGAAGCAGGAATTGGCAACGAAGTACTACCAACTGTTGTCCACACTTGAAGGCAATGTCACTACATTGGTCGAGGAAGGAATGGCGACGCAGTCCGATTTGTTGGAGGTAAAACAAAAGAGGGGAGAAGCCGAGTTGAAGAAACTGCAAGCCGACAACGGATTAGTGTTGAGCAAAATGGCGTTGTGCCAGATATGTGGTTTCCCTCTTGATCGAGACATCTATCTTGACGACTCGCATGTAGGAGAAATAGTGCTGCATGATACGATTGCCGATTATGCATCGGTGGTGGAATCTCGCTCCGAGATACAACTATTGGAACAGGCACAAAAGATAGCCGAGAGTAATGCGAAGATAATGGCTGCAGGCTTGCAACCGAATATCATGGCGTCTGCCAACTATATCTACACCAACCCGAATGTGGATAATGGATTCAGCAACGATTGGCACGGACATGGATTTTTCTCCGTCGGAGTAGTCATGAATGTCCCTATAGCACACGCCGATGATATATTGCGCCTCAAGGCTGCCAAACACGAAGCCAAAGCGGTGGCACTAAAAACGCAAGACGCTCGGGAAATGTTGCATCTACAGATAACGCAGGCGAATCAAAAGGTGCTGGAGGCTAATCAGAAGGTTGCAATGACCGAGTTGGGGGTACGCAACGCCGAAGAAGTATTACGTTTTGCACAAGAGGCGTTCAACGCAGGAATGGCAACGGCTACTGACTTGATGCAAGCACAAACGGCTTGGCTGTCTGCCTCCTCCGATAAAATTGACGCCGACATAGAAGCACAGGTCTGTGAGACATACTTCAAGAAATATACGGGAACACTAAGATATTGATTTGAAACAGTTATGAAGAAAGAAAAGAAAGGCAGCCTTCTGTTAGGCTTAGCAGCAATGCTAATAGTGGTTGTAATAGTCGCCCTCGTGGGTGTGTTCGCTTTGCAACCTGAGGAGATACTCATTACCGGCGAGGCAGAAGCAACCGAGTATCGTGTATCTGGCAAGGTGCCGGGTAGAATAGAGATGTATTTAGCCGAAGAGGGAGATAGGGTAAAGAAAGGAGATACCTTGGTTGTTATTTATTCTCCCGAAGTAGAAGCGAAGATGGCACAAGCGTTAGCCGCCCGTGCAGCAGCAGAGGCTATAAACCAAAAGGCACAAAATGGCGCACAGCGAGAACAGATTACCGGTGCTTATGAGTTATGGCAAAAAGCGAAAGCGGGAGAAGAGATATACCGCAAGAGTTATCAGCGCGTTAAAAGTCTGTACGAGAAAGGTGTAGTGAGCGCACAAAAAAGAGATGAGGTAGAAGCGCAATACAAGGCTGCCATAGCCACTACTAAAGCGGCAAAGAGTCAATATGACATGGCAATTGCTGGTGCGCGCGATGAAGATAAGGCTGCGGCAGCAGCGCAAGTCGCACGAGTTGACGGGATAATACAAGAGGTAGAGGCTGCTGCTGCGGAACGCTATCTATTGTCGCCTATAGATGGTGAGGTGTCGGAGCGTTTCCCTAAGACAGGTGAATTGGTAGGGCAAGGTAGTCCGGTTATGGCTATTATTGATCTGGATGATATGTGGTTCACATTCTCTATACGCGAGGATATGTTGCAAGGCATTACTCCTGGCACGCATTTAAGTGTGCGTATCCCTGCTTTAGGCGAGAATACTTATGATGTGGTGGTAACATATATCAAGGCAATGGGTTCGTACGCTACATGGCGTAGTACGCAGGCCAATGGGCAATACGATGTTCGTACCTTTGATGTAAAAGCAAAGCCCACAACTTATATACAGAACCTTCGTCCGGGTATGACTGCTATTGTAGTGAAGTAAGAAACATTGATTAAGCAAGAAGCGTTGGTTATGCGTCCTTTTTTCTCTTCTGTATGGCATGTGATGCGACGAGAGTTAAGTCGTATGTTTGTGCGTCCGCTTTATATATTCGCTTCTATAGGCGTGATGCTGCTTTCCACCTTCTTCTTTCTGACGATTATGTTAGGAGGCAGTCCCGAGAATATGCCTGTGGCAGTAGTAGATAAGGATATGACTACTATATCGAGGCGTCTATGCCATGAGATGGAAGCCACCTCCGCAGTTGATATTATTCTGGTTACTACCGACTTTGCCGAAGCACGACGCTCTATGCAACGAGGGGAGGTGTTCGGGATATTGGTTATACCTGACCGCTTCTACTCAGATTTAGTCGCCTTCAAACGCCCGCAGTTGGAATTTTATACCAACAATGCCTATACGGTGGGTGCTAATACAGCCTATAAACAACTATTGACCATGTGTAATCTTACCTCTGGTGCTTTTCAACGGGAGGTATTACGCAAGAAGGGACTACCTGACGACCTGATAATGAAACGCATACAACCTGTTACGATTGAGGCACATTTTATTGCTAATCCATGGAGCAACTATGCAGTATATTTGGTCTCTACTATTTTGCCGGGTATTCTTGCGTTGGTGGTACTTATGCTTACGATATTTGCTATAGGGTTCGAACTGAAATGCCGCACTTGTCATGAGTGGTTGCGTGCTGCAGGGGGAAACTATACTATTGCGATGATAGGTAAGTTGATACCCTATACCATTATCTACATTGTTCTTGGTATCGGCTGTCAGTTGATATTGTTCAAATTTATGCATTTCCCTGTAAATGGCTCGCTAACTCGACTATTGCTCTCAATGATTTTGCTTATCTTTGCTATGGAGGCGATGGCTATATGCATTATTGGTGCATTACCTACTCTTCGTGATGCCGTGTCTATAGGTGCGCTCTATGGTATGCTGGGCTTCTCGCTTTCAGGCTTTACCTATCCTGTAATGAATATGTTGCCTCCTATTCAGGCTTGGACTTATCTTGTACCATTACGCTATTATTATCGTATCTATGTGAATGAAGCCTTGATGGCTGCACCTGTCAGCAACTCTATTCCGTTGTGTTTGGGACTATGCTGCTTCTTTATTATGCCGTTAATTGTTTCTCCACGCTTGTATAAGGCTATGTTATTTCAAAACTATCCGCTCAAGTAATACAGATTATGATATATCGTTTTTTCTATACTCAGTGGCTTAAAATCAAAGAGGCGGGATTTGTCTTCATCGATGAACTGCGTCGTATATTTCATGATCCGGGTGTATTGGTTATATTTCTTGTAGCAGGTCTTATCTATCCGATATTGTACAAGTGTATTTATTGGAAGGACAATATAGAGAATGTGCCGGTTGCAGTGGTCGATTTATCTGCCTCGCCCGAAAGTCGTGAGTTCTTGCATAAATGGAATGCGTGTCCTGATATTACAATAGCCTATTCGTGTACCTCTATGCAAGAGGCCGAGTTGCTTATGCGTGACCAAAAGGTACATGGTATTATTTATTTCCCTGTCGATTATGCAACGGCTATCAATTCAGGCTTGGAGCAAGCGCATATCTCGCTGTATTGTGATATGTCGTCGTTTCTCTATATGAAAGCAGTATATCTCTCGTGTAATCAGGTGATGCTCGAATCGATGCGCAATATACAAATAGACCGTTATGAAGCCATGGGATACAATAGTGAGTTTGCCTGGTCACTTGTACAGGACGCTCCTTATACAGAAACTGCACTGTTCTGCCCGACAGGAGGATATGCCTCGTTTCTTATACCTGCGGTGCTGATGCTTATTATTCATCAGACGCTGTTCTTTGGTATTTGTATGTTGGGTGGTACGGCGAGAGAGGAAAACAGGCAACTATTTCTATTGCCCGGCGCAAGACGATCGGCAAGTGTACTGCGTATCACCTTAGGTCGTTCGTTCGCCTATTTTCTTATTTACCTTGCAATAGGTGCTATTGATTTGTTGCTTATCCCACGACTGTTCAATTTGCCTCACATAGGCAATCCTATAGATGTGATGAAGTTTTATGTACCGTATCTATTGGCAACTATCTATTTTTCGATGTGTGTGTCGGTATTTGTGCGTAACCGAGAGAGCGGTATGGTGCTATTGATATCCACTTCGCTTTTGTTTCTCTTTATAGCAGGTGTCTCTTGGCCACAGCAGATGTTACCCAGTGCATGGCGGATATTGTCGTACTTCTTTCCTTATACTTGGGGTGCGCATGGTTTTATTCACATTAATTCAATGGGTGCTACATTGGTGCAGACGAGTAAAGAGTATGTTTCTCTCTGGATATTGGCAGGCGGTTATTTCTTGCTTAACTGCTGTTTGTTGTTTGTGTTAGGGCGAGTACATGATTATCGCCTTGCTAAAGGTACCTTGCAATGGGAGAATGTTGATCCTGTTTCGCAGGTATCGGAACAAGAGATACATGTGGCGGATTAGTAACGAAATAGCAACAGGTAGTGCTTTTTCATAAAGTATTGTGGGTTGAAGGGGTTTGTATTGGAGGGGGAAGGGATAACTAAATTTCGTAGTCGACAGCGGCACGGGCGGATCGACATTTACCGATGTAGTTTGCTACACGGAGATGTTCAGGGTGGTTCTGATAGGTATCGACATCTTCCCATGTACGGAAGGTACAATGCAGGCAGATGTCGTAGTCGGTTTTGGGCGCATTGGGGATATTGATACCTACTTCTTCGCTCAAGAGTATATCTATCTTGTCACGGAGCGAGAGTAGTCCTTTGCGGATGATTTCTGCGTTCTCTCTTTTAGTATGCCCTTCGGCTTCGTCTAACAGCCGAAAAAAAACGATGTGATGTATCATATTGTTCGATTTATCAAATTGATTGTTTCTGTTGCAAAGGTAGTGGAATAAATTTGGTTATGCAAGGGAATTTTAATTGAGTGATAAGCGTTGAGGGGAGTGATTTAGTTTATGAGTTGATAAGTTTATGTGTTTATGGGTGGTTTAATGGGTAGAGGAACTAGGAAATCTAGAAAATCTAGGGGATATAGGGGGTTGGAGGAGGGGAGGAGATGCATAGGACGGTGTGGCTCTACGGTGAGCAAGAGCGTTGGAGGAAACATTATACAGCACAGCGACGAACCATTATAAGCACAGCAATAAGCAGGTAAGAGTTAATAATTAACCGTTAATTGTTAATATGTAGAGAGGGGTATTTGGGAGGGGAATTGGAGGTGGTTTGTAGGGTATTCCTATATTCATCCTATACTCATCCTATATTCATCCTATATAAATCCTATATAAATCCTTTGGGATGGGTAGTAAATACAAGGCTTGACGGAGGGCAGTTTTGAGGGAAGGGGGAGGGAGGAGTGGGCGATACAATACGAAAGAAGATTCTTTTTGCAGTGTAGTATGTTAGGTTATTTTTTCTTTTTGAGAAATATGTGTACCTTTGTAGTATGATAGTTTGTGTAGCAGAGAAACCCACAATGGGTAGAGATATAGCCCGTGTATTAGGTGCCAACAGTCGTCATGACGGCTATATGGAAGGTAACGGTTATTATGTGACCTGGACCTTTGGTCATTTGTGTACTCTTTATGAGCCTCAGGACTATACAGAGGAGTGGAAAGGCTGGAACTTGTCGGCATTGCCGATGATACCGGATCGTTTTGCCATAAAAGTGCAGGATGACGAAGGTATTCGCAAACAGTTAAGCATTATTCGTGACTTGATATCGAAGTCGGAGTTGCTCATCAACTGCGGTGATGCGGGTCAGGAAGGTGAGTTGATACAGCGTTGGGTGTATCAGAAGGCAGGTTGCCGTATTCCAGTAAAGCGCTTGTGGCTTAGTTCGACTACAGAAGAGGCGATTCGTGATGCTTTTCAGTCGCTGAAAGACCAGTCGGAGTATCAGCGTCTTTATGAGGCGGGTTTGATGCGTGCCATAGGTGACTGGCTTCTTGGTATGAATGCCACCCGGGCTTATACCCTCCGTTATGCGAAGGGTACAGGGAAGGAGAGGCAAGTGCTATCGGTTGGGCGAGTACAGACGCCTACTCTTGCGCTGATAGTGCATCGTCAGGAGGAGATAGAGCATTTTGTTCCCCGTACTTATTGGGAACTCAAGACGGTGTACAGGGACACCTTGTTCACTGCCCAACTACCGGCGGAGGAAGGGGAGTATGCCCTCAACAGATTGGAACAGGGAGAGGCGTTGATCAACTCGATAAAGGACAACCCGTTTATCATCGACAAGACAGAGAAGAAGAAGGGCAAGGAGTCTGCGCCAAAGTTATACGATTTGCCGACATTGCAGGTGGAATGCAACAAGAAGTTCTCGTTGTCGCCTGACGAGACGATGAAGATAGCGCAATCGCTCTATGAGAAGCATGTGACGACCTATCCCCGTGTGGACACTACCTTTCTACCGGACGACATGTACAAGAAGATTCCTGCTACATTGCAGGGGATAAAAGATTTCTATCCTCAGATACAGCCGTTGTTGCCATTGAAAGCCGACGGCGGAAAGGGTGCGGGTTCTTTGCCCAAGTCGAAGAAAGTGTTCGACAGTAAGAAGGTTACCGACCACTATGCGATTATCCCAACCGGTCAGCGTCCGGACGGTATCACGGAGGCAGAACGCAGGGTGTATGATTTGATTGTACAGCGATTTATCTCGAACTTTTATCCTGAGTGCCAGGTGGCGAATACGACGGTGTTCGGTTCGGTGGTTCCAACCGAGAAGGACGGAAGTTCGGGCGAGCCGATAGTTTTCAAGGTAACGAAACGCACGATAGACAGTATGGGTTGGCGTGAAGTGTATCAGTGGAAGCGTGCAGAGAACGGGCAATGGGTAAAGACGGCGGAAGAACAGAGGGATGAGGAAGAAGGGACGAAGGAAGAGGATGCGATAGGGTCGTTACCGACCTTTGTAAATGGGGAGAGTGGTGTTCATACGCCCCAACTACAAGAGAAGACTACAACTCCTCCGCCATACTATACGGAGGGAACTATTATTCGTGCGATGCAGACAGCAGGGAAGACTGTGGAGGATGAGGAGATGCGTGAATTGATGAAGCAGAACGGAATAGGTCGTCCTTCGACTTACGGTGAGATTATAAAGAAGTTGTTCCAACGCAAGTATATCGTTTCGAAGGGTAAGAGTCTTCGTGCGACTGAGTTGGGTATCAGTTTGATACATACCATTATTTCGCCCTTGTTGAAGTCGGCAGAACTGACGGGTCAGTGGGAAAAGAAACTCCGCCAGATAGAGAGTGGAGATTATGAGGCGAAACAATTTCTTGAAGAACTGAAAGCGATGACCCGTACAGTGGTGTATGATGTAAAGGCCAACAAGGCGGGTATGCAGTGCCCTGTCTGCAGACAGGGGGTTATTATTCGTGGTAATACTCGGTATGGCTGCTCCCGATGGCGAGAGGGTTGCCGCTATGCGGAGCCGTTCGCTTGACGGAATGGCAGCGTGAGAGAAAGAAAAAGCACAGAGTTGAATCTTGAAAAGAGGCTCTGTGCTTTTTTTATTTACGGGAACGGGTTACGGGGTGCTACGATTTCGTTTGTCGGGTAGAACCATATCCGTAGCCGTAGCCATATCCATAGCCTGCAGTTGCGGACTTGACTCCGTTCAAGACGCATGCCATATTAGGAAGTCGTTTCTCTTCGTAAACAGCGTTGATAAACTCGGTCATGTCTTTGGGTGTATAGTCAGCGCGCGAGACATAGAGCGTGATGTCAGCCACTCTCGACAAGAGGAAGGTGTCGCTAACCATGCCTACCGGTGCTGAATCGACGAGGATATAGTCGTAGTGTGTTCGCAGATAGGCGAACAAATCGTCCAGCCGTTTGCTTTGCAGGAGTTCGTTAGGATTAGGCGGTATGATACCTGCGGGGATGACATCGAGATTGGTATTGATGGGAGAATGGATGATGGTATCTTCTATTTGATAGTCATCGCTTGCGAGGTATGAAGTGAGGCATCCTTTATCGGGGAGGTTAAAATAGTGTGCCAACATCGGTTTGCGGATGTCCAATCCCACCAAGGCAACCCGTTTGTCAAGCAGAGCAAAAGAGAGGGCAGTGTTGATAGCGACGAATGATTTCCCTTCGCCATTGACACTGGATGTGACAAGAATGATATTGCCTTCGTCTTTATTCTTGTTCTTTTGCATGAAGTGTATGTTCCCCCTGAGCAGACGGAACAGTTCCGCAAGCGGAGAGTCGGAGTTGTCGGTTAGTGCTATTGCCTGTTTGGAGGGGTTAACAGACAGTTGTCCGATGAACGGCGCTTTGATGAGTTGTTGGTATTCTTTCCGACTCCTGATTTTATTATCGAACAAGAGCCATATTTCGTTTATGCCTACCGGAATACAGCATCCGAGCAGCAATGCGAAGATGAGTAGTATTTTTACTTTAGGCGATGAAGCAGTGGCAGCCGAGCGTGGTTTGTCGATGACCTTTGCTGGCATGGTGGTAGAGGCAAGCGTAAGGGCATTTTCTTCTCTCTTTTCGAAGAGGTAGATATAAACGCTTTGTTTTATCTCCTGTTGGCGACGGAGAGCGATGTATGCCCGTTCTTGTTCGGGCATATCTTTGATACGCGCTGAGAATTGTTCCTGTTGGCGCAGGAGGTCGTTCTTGGTGATGAGCAAGGCATCCTGAACCGTCCCAATGCTTGCGAGCAGGTTGGCACGCATAGCGTCTATTTGGTCATCGAGTTGGGAAAGCATAGGGTTGTCTTCCGTTGCGCTTCTCTTCATACGCATCTGGCGCAGTACGAGTTCGTTGTATGTTTCGGTCAGGCTAACCAACCCCTCGTCGGAAAGTCCGAGATTGGTAGGTATGAGTTTGTGCGTATTTTCTTCGTTGGAGAGGAAGTCGCGAATGTAAGCGGTGAGGTTGAGTTGAGTTTCGGTCTTGGCCAGTTCCTTCTGGTACTCATCTGCGCTCTTGAGAAATATCTTCGCCTCTTCGCTAAGGCTTGTGATAGCGTTTTCTCTTTTGTATTGTTCGACTTCGATTTCGGCAGAGTCCAGTTCTTGTGCGATGACAGAAAGTCGTGCCTCGATAAACTCTTTGGCGTTGGTAGCCATTAGGTTCTTATCGACGATGGCGTCGAAGTTGTAGAGTTCGGTCAGCCGGTTGATAACCGATATACCTCGTTGCGGCATATCGGTGGTGGTGGTTACCCGGATGACATTAGATTCTTTCTTCACCTGTTTTGCCGATATGGCAGTATGATAGGAATCGACCAGCACATAGATAGGCAGTGTTTTGATGTGTATTTTGTCGCCTACTTCCAGCGGTGTGTTTTCGTGCAGTTCGATGGTGCCTATGCAAGTTTGGACGGGCTCGTTGAGGGAGAGCATTGCGTGCTTGCTCTTGATATGCTTGTAGCCTATTTGCATATCGACGGTCAGTTTGTAGCCTCGTTGTTGGCGCACCAGGTCCAGTTCGACCTTGTGGAGCAGTGTGTCGCAGAACAGGGGAGGGTAGGTGACTACTACATCTTGGTTAGGGTATTGCCCTATCCATCTCATTCCTTTCTTTTTGCGGTACTCTGTTTGCAGATTGAGGTCGCGTATTGCCTGTTCGAAAGAAGTCTTGGAGGTATATACTTCGAGTTCGTCGCTTACCAACTTGTCGGAACCGATGCCCATCATAGACATGACATTCATCTCCAGAGATTTGCTGTTCTTTTCATTCTGCCGGATAGCGAAAGTGGAGGATACCTCGAAGGTCGGGGTAGTGGTGAATATATACAGCACCATAAATCCGACGCAGACGGCAATGGATATAAGGAACCAATACCATTTGTTGATATATCGAAGGAATAGTTCTCTTAGATTGATTTCCTTAGGTTGGTTGTTATCGTTGGAAGTAGGCATAGTTGATTATTCTTATTTAGACTGAAGAGAAACGACTGAAACTATTACGGTAGCGAGAGAGCCGAGCGTGGTAACCATGGAGAGGTAGAGAGAGATGTTCTGCGAACTTAGTGCGCGGACGCTATTGGGTTCGATGTAGAGGACATCGTTTTGCTGCAGGTAGAAATAGGGCGAGAGGAAGAGATTGGCATTGTTGAGGTTGAGCCGTGCAAACTCCAATTTGCCGTTGTTCTCCCGTGTGAGCAGCACATTCTCCCGCTTGCCATAGGGAGTGAGGTCGCCTGCGAGTGCGAGTGCATCGAGAATAGATACCTTTTCGTTGGTGACGGTGTATTGTCCCGGTCGGTTTACTTCTCCTATGACGGTTACCTTGAAGTTCATGAAGCGAATATTGACGATGGGGTCTCGCAGGGACGCACTTATTTTGTCGGTGAGCAGTTGTATGGCTTCGCTTTTGGTCTTGTCTGCCAGATGAATCTTTCCCAATACGGGGAACAGTATATTTCCTTCTTTATCCACGATGTAGGACTGTTGAGAAGGTGTGGTGGTTGCCAGTTCTGACCCCGGTGCGATGTAGGACAGGATGGGTAGGTTGAATGGTGCTGCTGCTTCTCCGTCGAGTGCGTTGACTGTGATGAGCAGTTGGTCGCCAATATGTATGACAGGGTCGTCGTACTGATGCTTTTGGCTGTTGATGGAGTCGGCAGCGGCGGCGTCAATGTTGTGGAAATACGCCAGTTTTTTCTGCGTTACACACGAGGAGCAAGCAAAAAGCGAGAGCAGAAGGAGGAAAACCTTTGTTGTATGCTTCATTGTTGTGAGATTGCTGTTGGTTAATCGATAATGATGAGGAAATAGTCTTTCTTCCCCTTTTGCACAAGAATGTACTTGTCTTGGAGGAGAATATCTTTGGTTATCTGTTTGTTAGGGTCGTTGAATTTCTCTTTATTGACAGAGAGTCCGTTGCCTTGTATCATTTTTCGGGCTTCGCCTTTGCTTGGGAATATATTGGTATGTACTGCAAGCAGGTCGAGGACGGGTATTCCTTGTTCGATGTCAGCCCGACTGATATGCGATTGCGGGACACCGTCGAATACTTGCAATAATGTTTCTGTAGGCAGGGAACGGAGTTTGTCTGCCGTTGCTTTGCCAAAGAGAATGTCGCTTGCGTCTTGTGCCATGAGATAGTCGGCTTCGGAGTGTACCATGGTAGTGACTTCCTTAGCGAGGCGTTTTTGCAGCAGTCGCAAGTGGGGTGCTTGTTGGTGTTCGGCAATGAGGGCTTCGATTTCGTCGCGATTGAGCGATGTGAATATCTTGATATAGCGCTCGGCATCGGTATCGCTGACATTGAGCCAGAACTGGTAGAATTTATATGGGGAGGTGTATCGTGGGTCGAGCCATATATTTCCGCTTTCGGTTTTACCGAACTTGCCTCCGTCGGCTTTCGTGATAAGAGGGCAGGTTAGCGCAAAGACCTCTCCGCCACCCATTCGGCGTATGAGTTCTGCACCGGTGGTAATGTTGCCCCATTGGTCGCTACCGCCCATCTGCAGTTTGCAGTTTTTATGTTCGTGGAGATAGACATAGTCGTAGCCTTGCAGCAGTTGGTAGGTGAATTCGGTAAAGGACATACCTTGCGAGTACTCGCCATTGAAGCGTTTTTTGACACTATCTTTGGCCATCATATAGTTGACGGTGATTAGTTTGCCGATGTCTCGTGTAAAGTCGAGGAATGTATAGTCTTTCATCCAGTCGTAGTTGTTCACTAATTCGGCAGCGTTATCTCCATGCCCAAACTCCAAGAACTTCTCGAGTTGTTTTTTGATACATTCTTGGTTGTGTTTGAGTGTTTGTTCGTCGAGTAGATTACGCTCCGCAGATTTGCCACTTGGGTCTCCTATCATGCCCGTTGCTCCACCGATGAGTGCAATCGGTTTGTGTCCGCATCGCTGCAGGTGTCGCAGCATCATAATGCCGCATAGGTGTCCTATGTGTAGGGAGTCGGCAGTCGGGTCGATTCCGACATAGGCTGTTGTCTGTTCCTTAAGCAGTTGTTCTTCGGTACCCGGCATGATGTCTTGGAGCATTCCACGCCATCTTAGTTCTTCTACAAAGTTCTTCATCAGACCTTAATTTACGATAAATAATGTTATATTTGACAATACATACTTTTTCAGCGTGCAAAGATACAACAAATTATTGGGAATGCAAATTCCATACAGATTTGACGATGGGTAGATTTACACATTGACGATTATTGATGAAACAAAAAAGGCTGCACATTTTTTTGTGCAGCCTTTTCGGTATGATTGCATTTTGCTATGGGCGTACCTCTATGCCCGTTGTGGTGTAGGTCTTGTTGTCACGGAGGATATACACTTGCCCGTCTATCAGTATCTTGCGGACAGTGGTGTCTGCAGCGTCGGTGGTGTTGCCGATAGCCGTCTGAGGGGACTGTTTGAAGGTAGCACTCACGGTCACATTGCTTGCGGGCATGGTGAAGGTGTTGTCATTCACCGTGACAGGATTACCGGCAGCGTCTTGTACCGTCAGCACATCCAATTCGTAACCCGTGTCGGGCGTAATGGTGAGCGTTACCTCGTCGCCAGCGACTGCTTCCGTCTTGTCGGCTGCGACAGTTCCATTTGTTGTGGCAGCAATGTTTACTGCATAGACATCTTGGACGAGGCGGACGGCTCGCCCGTAGCAGCGCCCGTAGTAGCCCGTGTACGCTCCGCACGAGTAGAAGCTCAGGTAGAGCGCGTAGTCCGTATCGACAGGCGTAGCAGACCAGTAGCGACCGTAGTACCGCACATTGTACACGCCCGAACCGTAGCGGTAGCCCGAAGCGGGAAGGAAAACGGCGCCTGCGGCCTCTAACTGCTGCCAATCGCTCAAGGTGAAAGTCTGATAATCAGCATACGCCTGTTCGCTATCTTCATTTGCATAACCACTCTTGAAGGTTATGTCTCCGGGGCAAGTCCAACTGTCGGGCAGCAGGATAAGGCCATTGGCATACTCTGTTTCACTCAATTTGATACGGGCAACACCTCTCTTTTCGTCTGCGTTGGTGCGTGTGTTTAGGAGATAGCCCCACTCATCGTAAGTCAGTGTACGATAGGTAGTACCGTCTCCGATTTTTTGTCCCCAATCCGCAAAGTCGCCCGAGTAGTCCGTGTTGCTTGTTGATGTACTGATGCCCCACTTGGCTGCACCCGTGCTGCCGCTCCAACCGAAGAGGTCTATCTTGTCGGCAATGGCATCGCCACTCTTGGAGTAACCGTAATAGTCCTCATACTGCTCTGTACCGCCACTCATATTGGCAGTGCCAATTACCTCCGTTTGGTACTCGGCAAAAGACCAAGTGGTGTCGTTTGTCGTTAGCCCCGAGCATTGCAGGTTGCCCGACGAGAAATAAACCTTTTTGCCGCTGGCGGTAATGGTAAAGGCGGCAGGAGTAAATGCAGAGGCGACTTTCTCGAACTCGGCACTTACTATTACCTCACCTTGCGGCATGGTGAATGTGTATTGGTTGGTGGGGTCTTCGACAGCGGTGGTCGTGACGGGTGTCTCGCCTTGCAGGACAGTGATTGTCTTCAAGGAATAGTACGCAGCGGGCGCAATAGTCAGTGTAACCATCTCTCCTGCTGGTGCCATGGTCTTGTCGGCTGCGACAGTTCCATTTGTTGTGGCAGCAATGTTTACTGCATAGACATCTTGGACGAGGCGGACTGCCCGCCCGCAGCTGCGACGGGAGTCGTCGCCCGCGCCCGCTCCATCCAAGTAGAAGCTCAAGTCGTACGCGCTGTTCGGTTCGTCAGGCGTAGCAGACCAATAGCGGCCGTAGTTCTGCACACCGTACACATACGACCCGTCACGATACCCCGAAGCAGGCAAGAATACTGCGCCTGCGGCTTCTAATTGCTGCCATTGGGCAAGGGTAAAGGTTTGGTGTGTTGCGTAGGCTTCTATGCTATACGACCTTGCGAAACCGCTTGTGAATTTTACATCCGCAGGACAAGTCAAAGAGTCGGGCAGCAGGATAAGGCCATTGGCATACTCTGTTTCACTCAATTTGATACGGGCAACACTTCTCTTTTCGTCTGCGTTGGTGCGTGTGTTTAGGAGATAGTCCCACTCATCGTAAGTCAGTGTACGATAGGTAGTACCGTCGCCGATATTCTGTCCCCAATCCACAAAGTTGCCTGCGTAGTCCGCGTTGCTTCTTGATGTACCGATGCCCCACTTGGCTGCACCCATGCTGCCACTCCAACCGAAGAGGTCTATCTTGTCGGCAAGGGCATCGCCACTCTTGGAGTAACCGTAATTGTCATCATACTGCTCTGTACCGCCACTCATATTGTCTGCGCCAATCATTTCTGTTTGATACTCGGCGAAAGACCAAGTGGTGTCGTTTGTCGTTAGCCCCGAGCATTGCAAATTGCCCTGCGAGAAATAGACCTGCTTGCCTTCGGCTGAAACCGTAAAGGCAGCGGGAGTGAAGGCAGAGGCAACTTTCTCGAACACGGCACTAACTATTACCTCGCCTGCGGGCATAGTGAAGGTGTATTGGTTTGTCGTGCCATCCACAGCGGTGGTTGTGATAGGCGTTTTGCCTTGCATGACGGTGACTGTCTTCAAGGAATAGTATGCATTGGGAGTAATGGTGAGCGTAACTTTGTCGCCGGCGACTGCTTCCGTCTTATCGGCAGCGATAGTACCGTGTTCGGGCTGAGTGAGCGTAAGGGTATATTTAATATCTTGCACAAGGCGGACTGAACGCCCATCGTAGCGGTAACTTAAACTATGCAGATCCATATAATGCGAGTAGAAACTCGGGTAGTACGCACTTTGCCAGCTGTACACCGTAGCAGACCAATAGTAGCCGAGGTCTTGCAAACCGTAAATCCCCACCCCTTGGCGATACCCCGAAGCAGGCAAGAATACTGCGCCTGCGGCTTCGAGTTGCTGCCACTGAGCAAGCGTGAAAGTCTGGTAGTCGGCATACGCTTGTTCGCTATGAACGCCTGACAAACCGCTCTGGAATTTCACATCCGCAGGGCCATTCCAATCATCGGGAATAATGATAAGTCCGTTGGCATACTCCGTATCACTCAATACAATACGGGCTACACCATACTTTTCGCTTGCATTTGTGCGCGTGGCGAGCAGGTATTTCCACTCTTCGTAAGTCAAAGTACGATAGGTAGTACCGTCGCCGATATTCTGTCCCCAATCCGCAAAGTCGCCTGCGTAGTCGGAGACGCTTAAAGAAGTGCTGATACCCCACTTGGCTGCACCCGTGCTGCCGCTCCAGCCGAAGAGGTCAATCGTGTCGGCAAGGGCACCTCCACTACTCATATTGTCTGCGCCAATCATTTCTGTTTGATACTCGGCGAAAGACCAAGTGGTGTCGTTTGTCGTTAGCCCCGAGCATTGCAAATTGCCCTGCGAGAAGAGAACTTGCTTGCCTTCGGCTGAAACCGTAAAGGCTTTGGGCGTAAAGGCAGAGGCGACTTTCTCGAACTCGGCACTTACTGTTACCTCGCCTGCGGGCATAGTGAAGGTGTATTGGTTGGTGGTGTCGGCTACGGCGGTGGTTGTGACGGATGTATCGCCTTGCAGGACGGAGAACGACTTCAAAGTACTGTATGCAGCGGGCGTAATGGTCAGTGTAACCGTCTCGCCGGCAACGGCTTTCGTCTTGTCGGCAACGAGTGTGCCATGTTCGGGCTGAGTGAGCGTAAGGGTATATTTAATATCTTGAACCAGACGGACGGCTTGCCCGTAGTAGCGAAGGTTGTAGCTCGTGTACGCTCCGCCCGAGTAGGAGCGCAGGCAGTCCGCGTAGTCCGTATCGAATGGCGCAGCAGACCAGTAGAAACCGTAGCACTGCACATAGCGCACGCCCGAACCGATGCGATACCCCGAAGCAGGAAGGAAAACGGCGCCTGCGGCTTCCAATTGCTGCCACTGCTCAGTAGTATAGATATTGTTTTGAGTATACGCCTCTTCGCTATAGTTGTCTGCAAAACCACTCTTGAAGGTTATGTCTTCAGGACAATTCCAACTGTCGGGCAGCAGGATAAGACCATTGGCGTACTGTGTGCCGTCATTGAGTTTGATACGGGCTACACCTTTCTTGTTTGCGGCATCGGTGCGGGTATTGAGCAGATAGTTCCACTCGTCATAAGTCAGTGTGCGGTAGGTATTCGGGACATTGGTACCGATCGTATTCTGTCCCCAATCCACAAAATTACCACTATAAGCTGCATTGCTTGTGGAAGTGCTGATACCCCACTTGGCGGAACCCGTGCTGCCGCTCCAACCGAAGAGGTCTATCTTGTCGGCGAGATTGCCACCGCTTACATTGGCTGTACCGAGCATATCGTACTGGTTCTTTGCAAACGACCAAACGGTGTCGTTTGTCGTTAGCCCCGAGCATTGCAAATTGCCTTGCGAGAAGAGAACTTGCTTGCCTTCGGCTGAAACCGTAAAGGCAGCGGGAGTGAAAGCAGCATGGAGAGCAGTGGAGGTGAATAGTGCCACTGACAATAAGAAGAGTAGTTTTTTCATAAATGGACTTGTTATTTGGGTTTATACTCGTTTTCTTAGATTTGTTATAAGATTGGTACATAGGTGTACGGAACACACCATCTACGGCGACAAAAGTAATGTTTTTATCTGAAATATGCAAATGTTTTTGTTTTTTAGTTGAGAGTTGAGAGTTGAGAGTTGAAAGAAGTTGAGATGTTTTCAGTTCTAAATTCTAAATACTTTTTGATGTTTGATATGTGATTGGTGGCTCGTAGGTGAGTCGTAGGTGAGTCGTATGTGTCTCGTAGGTGAGTCGTGTTGGAATGGTTAATATATTTTAGATAACAGTGCGGTAAACGAGGGGTGGCTGCGATGAATAGGGATAGTATGACGATACGGGTGAAGATGTGCGGTTAGTAGTACAAGGAAGCAGTCGGTCTTGATAGGGCTCAAAATCGACTGCAAAGGTAGTATGCGAGGAAAGTGGTTGGTGATCATCTTCAGCGTTACACCTATACCCGCAATGCGTTGCGCCTCGTCCACCAACCCTGATGGCTTGTCCGCAGGCTGGGCGATAAGGAGTGCTACTCAGCCCACCGGGCTTCGTATCGCCTTCCGTTACCTCGCAGAATATCTCCACCAAGGTATGCAAGGTATCTTTTATGGGTTATACATTATCAATAACACTACAAAGATACAAAAAATAAACGAGATCGGCTATAGTTATATCACTAAATATCACACATTTATATAGAGTATTGCTCCGTGTCTTCCAAATAGGATTGCAGGATTGCATCTTTGCAAATACCTCTATTCGCACTATATGCCATCTAACTCTCTTACTGATTTTGATGCGGTTGCCCTGAACAAAGTATTGCATATATCAAGCAAACATATTACCTTTGCAAGCGGAATAAACAAAGGTTACTTACACCTTGGACATTGTTTATCGTTGAATGGCGCGTTTATTGCTCAATATAAAAGGGCTCAAATTCCTTTAGCCCACGGGGTGTCTGACAACGTTAGGCACAAGTGAGGTGCGCAATCACTATGCATAAATAGAGTAACATTTTTGGCTCTTGTTGTACCTCTTGTTGGCATCCCCATCTTCATACAAGTAGTTATCACTACAAAAATAATTCATTACCAATTATTATATTTGAAAGATATGAAACTACGATACAACTTGTTAACTATTTTGATTGGTTTGTGCCTTGTTGCTTGTAATCAAAATAGTGGTGTTAATGTTCCTATGACATCAATGGAGCCCCAACCCCATTTTCAACAAGCAATGAATAACGTGTTAGATGTTATCAAAACCGTTAATCCGACGCAATATAAAATATTGCAAGAGAATATTGGAGCAATACAACCCCATTTTTATACCTCCGATATTCTGGATAAAGTTTACGGAGAAAGCAGTTATACTCATCTAAGAAAACAAGCGGCAAATCAGGTAGAATCCCATACAGACACATTATTGTATATTGTCAACTTTGAAGATAATCAAGGATTTGCGATTATGTCTGCTAACGATTCATTGTTAGGCGATATGATTTTTGCTATTGCAGATACGGGTTCTATTTCTTTGGAGGATTTTTACGATACAAACAATGAAGACGATAATGGTATATGCGCACAAAATCCTTCTACTACTATTGGAGGAATGGTCAATAACTATCTTGACGACCTTACGAAACTTAAAAAAAACAAAGAAACCGTACTTCCTGAATATCCAATGGATCCGTATATTTACAAATATGGTAATTGGACAACCGCTGGAAAAATCGCTCCACGCATCAAAATTAAAATAGACCAAGACAGTCCATACAATAAATATTGTTTTACATCCAATGGTCAACAAGCCCTTGCAGGCTGTGTTGCCATTGCTATTGTCCAAATGATGTCAGCAAACAAGTATCCTACATCTTTTGGTAATGTCACCGTAAATTGGGATAATATCATTGCCCGGTATAAGACAGATAATACACAAAAAGATGCATTAGCAAAAGTTATTGCTGTTGTCGGGAAACAATGCAAGATGAATTACGGAGTTTCTTCATCCAGTGCATATATGACAGATGCCAAAAGTTGCATAGCCTCTTATAGTAGATACCGGAATGTTGCATTAACAACAGATGTTAGTCTTGAAGTTATTGAACCAATGCTAAATAATTTGTTACCAGTGGTTATGTCTGGCACTAGAATAGGAGCAGACTCCCAAAAACATGGGCATGCATGGACAATAGATGGTTGGTTGCATCAAGAAAGAACCGTAACTTGTTATGTTGGATCAAAATTAGTAAGTACATCAACACAACGGAGAAAACTTGTACATTGTGTATATGGTTGGGGAGGATGGTGTGATGGGTATTACAACCTCAAGGTTTTCGATTTGAATAAAGGACCGGTGGAACGAGAAAATGAAGATAAGCCCTATGGCTCAACGATGGATCGAAATTACAAAATGGATTACGACTTGATAAAATACTCCTTTTGATGAATAATATTATGAATCAGATTTGTAAGTTTTTCCTACTAACATTATTCACGATACTAACATATTCGTGTAATAATCGGTTGGAAAATTACCGCCCTATGTTGGCGGATGGTTATCGTTGGAATGAGATAGGAGAATACTCTGCTACAGGTGAGAATCGCTATCAAACCACCATTCTGCGTATTGATGGTGATACTACCATCAACGGAAAGACCTACAGGAAAGTTATGGAGTCTTACACGGAAAATATGGAGGACTGGCAACTTAATGCCCTGCTCCGTGAAGATGTCACCAATCAACGAGTGTACTACTTGCACAATGGCAAGGAGTTTCTTCTCTATGATTTTGGAATGAGGGTTGGCAGCAAGACCAAATTGTATCTCTGCGAATTTTATAGTGAATCACGAGCGGATGATTTCGATTACACGATGGAACTCACTGCCATCAACACCAAAGAGGACAACCAAAAGAACATCTATCGCGAGTTTGTGTACGAAGTGAGCCTGCAACATAAAGACGATACAGATAAGCAGGTATTCACTCACCGCACTATGGAGCGTTTTGGATCGCCTTATGGGCTAATAAGTAAGAATATGAGTTATATCCTTTGCGATTGTGGCTACTCTCTACTCTGTGCCTACAACGATGCAGATGTTTTGGTGTGGAGCAATGACAATACTGAAGCACCCTATGCTGGTTATTGTTTTTACAATTACAACGAAGACAAGGAATAATGCATAACACACTCCTATTTTTGACGCTGCAAAGCGTACAACAATATCTTGGTAATGCAAAATATAAGCCTAACTTTTTGCATTATAATGCGAAATATCGCACTTAGTTTTCGCATTAGACCATCCTGTGGGGGACTTTGTAATGGGTGTGATAAGAACACGATGTACACACAATAAGTATATAACATAGAACACGCAACAAGTATTGTACACAACATACACCCTCATAAAACACAACAGCGGCTGTCTGACTGTACTTGTTAGACAGCCTCTCTATGGTGGGCATGAGGGCTGCGCATTAGTGGCGTTGCGCAGGTAGGCTGCGGAGTTGGGTGTATGCAGAAAAGTTTACAGGCGGTTTGTGTAGTTTCGGAAAAAGTTGTACCTTTGCAGCGAGTTTTGGGGACGAGTACCCGGACGATATGCCTTTGTATGGTGGAGTGGTTGTGTGGCGTTGGAATAAATAAGGTGCATGGAGATGACCCTGCTTCAAGGGTTCGCATTTTCGAAGACAGGTAGAAGATAGTTTCTTCTTGAGAGAATAGCAGTTGCGTTAGCAAACATGTACAGTAGCCTTATCCTTTTGGACGAGGCTACTGTTGTTTTTGAGCGCTTATATGGGTGTATGCATAGTGTGTATTTATTAGTAATCAATGATTTAATAGGAATGAATATGAGAGTTAAGATTCTTTGGATGATGATGTTTGTGACGACAGGTCTTCATGGGGAGATTTATTCGTTGGATTCGCTTTTTCGTCGTGCAGACGAAGCGAGTGTGCAACTGCGTGTAAGCCGTTCGGCATTGGAGTCTGTGGAAGAAGGTATGAAGCACGCCCGTAATCAGATGATGCCGGATATACAGGTGGAAGGGAGTGTGGGTTATTTAGGTAACGGTCAGTTGTGGGACAGAGATTTCAGTCATTACACGGTGGTGGAAAATCCGCATTTGACGAACAACTTTGCTGTTCGTGCGCAGCAGGTTATCTATAGCGGTGGTGCATTGAGCAGTTCGTACCGTTTAGCGCAGTTGTGTCGTGAGATGGCAACTCTTACGATGGAGCAGAACAGGCAGGAGGTGCGTTTTGTGATAACAGGGCATTATTTGGACCTGTGTCGTTTGAGCAATCAGGTGGTGGTATTGCAGGAGAATATCTGTTTGACGAATACGCTACTTGAGAATGTTCGTGCGCGTGTGGCAGCCGGTACTGCGTTGGAGAGTGACATCACCCGTTATGAGTTGCAACTTGCCAATTTGCAGTTGCAATTGGAGCGTACGAACAGCAGCATGGATGTGTTGTCGTATCAGTTGGTCAGTATGCTGCATTTGTCTTCTCCGGTAGAGGTGGAGCCGATGGTGGTGGCAGATGTGTCGTTGCGGTCGCACAGCGACTGGCAAGAGCGGGCTGCGGAAAGCAATATTCAACTGAGACAGGCGGATATGCAAGTCAGGATGCAGGAGCAAGAGGTAAGGTTGAGTCGTAGTGTGATGATTCCAAAGATAGCGTTTGTTGCAGAAGACCATTTGGATGGTCCGATTACGATAGAAGTACCGGTGTTGGACAAGAACTTCAACTATTGGTTTATGGGTGTGGGTGTTCAGTATGATTTGAGTAGTATTTACAAGGGTCGTCGTGCTGTCCGTCAATCGAGAATTGCTCTTCGTCAGGCTGAGGAACAGCAGTTGTTGGCGGCAGAGCAGACAGAGCAGGCTATTCAGTCGGCCTATTCGGACTGGTTGACGGCTATAGTGGAGGTTCGTACACAGGAGAAGGCAGTGGAGTTGGCGCAGGAAAACTACCGAGTAACCCGTTATCGTTATGAGAACGGGTTGTGTCTGCTGACCGATATGTTGGACGCAGGCAGCGAGAAACTTTCTGCCGAGTTGGGTCTTGTGAATGCGCAGATAAGCGTGCAGTACAACCAATCGAAATTGATGTATTTAAGTTCGTCATTATAAAAAACATAGATAGTATGGATAAGAATAAACCAATGAAAGTGTTTCACAATTTGATAGTGGTATTATTGCTTTTGGCAGGTGTAGGGTTGGTAGTGAGTCGTTTTGTGCATTTTGGCAGGGTCGAATACACGAACAATGCGATGGTATGCCAGCATATTACTCCTCTGCACACCCGAGTGTCGGGTTTCGTACGAGAGATTCGTTTTGATGATTATCAGGCGGTGCATTGCGGGGATACCTTAGTGTTGATAGATGACAGTGAGATGTTGTTGCATCTGGCTCAGGCAGAAGCGGATTTGGCGAATGCCCGTGCGGGTGAGCGTGCATCGAGTGCAACGGTTCGTACGACGCAGAACAATCTGCTGGTGAGCGATGCGGGTTTGGATGAGGCTCGTGTACAGTTGGATGATGCGAAGCGTGATTATGAGCGGTATAAGACATTGTTGAGCAACAAGGCCGTTACGCAGCAGCAATTTGACCAAGTGGAGACCCGTTACTTGGCGGCAAATGCCCGTTATGAACAACTGAGCCGGGCCCGTTATAGTACGACGCTTGTAGAGTCGGAGCAGACAGAGCGTTTGGAGCAGTCGGCGGCGGTGATAGAGTTGATGGAGGTGAATGTTCGTTTGGCACGCCTTAATCTTGGGTATTGTGCAGTTGTGGCGACGGCAGACGGGGTGGTGGGTAAGAAAACGATTCATGTCGGTCAGTTGGTTCAGGTTGGTGAGTTGTTGGTGAGTATTGTGGATAGTGATCACAAGTGGGTGGAAGCGAACTTCAGGGAATCGCAGTTGCGGCATATAGGTGTTGGCAGCGAAGTAAGGATAAAGGTGGATGCTGTACCTGACAGGTGTTACAAGGGTGTTGTAGAGTCGTTGTCGGCTGCTACAGGCATAGCGACAAGTCATATCCCTGTGGACAATGCGACGGGGAATTTTGTGAAGGTAGAACAGCGTTTGCCTGTCCGTATCCGGTTGACGGATGCGGATTTGTCGGCGTTGCGGGCGGGGTATAATGTAGAATGTGAGGTGTTGTACTGATGAGTGCAAAGACGATGGAATCTACTTCTTTTCCGCATATTCGCAATGTTGTTCCTGAATGGTTGAAGCCTTGGTTGTATGTGTTTATTGCCTGCTGTTTTCAACTGTCCGGCGGGCGTTATGCAGGGTCGCTTGGTGCATTGATGGGTATTCATGACAATATGCGTGAAGACATGATGATGTGTGTGTTTGCGAACCTTTCCGGAATGGCCGTTTGGTTTCCGATGCTCTTCCGTATGAAGTTCCGTTTTCCGAATAAGACGCTGCTATTGTGCGCAAGTGCGACTATGCTGTTGATGAATGTTTTGACGGTGTATGTTACGAGTTTGCCGCTATTGTGGCTGTGTTGTTTTGTTGCGGGTGTTGCCAAGATTCAGGGTACCTTTGAGTGTATGTCGAATATACAGTTGTGGCTGACTCCGGATCGTAATATGCGTGTGTTCTTTCCATGTCTTCATGTTGTTATTTTGAGTGCTATTGCCGCTCAGACGGTGTTGTCGGCATGGTTTGGTTCGATAGGTTGTTGGGAACTTATGCACTGGTTGGTGATAGGTTTGCAGACGGTTGTGTTGCTGTTGCTTGTTTGCTGCTGGGATAGATGGTTGATGCCTCGGACTCCGATGGGTGTGCCTACTCCGATATTGCTGAAAGGTATTGATTGGTTGGGTTGTCTGTTGTGGGGCGGATTGCTGTTTGAAGTGGCGTTGCTGCTTGGTTACGGGGAGTTCAATGATTGGTTTCGAGGCGATATGACCTGGCTTATGAGCGGCTTGATACTCGTTACGACAGGTGTGATATTGGCGAGAATGGGCAGTGTGGAGAACTCGTATATATCGCCAAAAGTGTTTCTGAAGTTCCGGTATGTAAAGTCTATTTTTCTTTTGATTATTCTGTATGAAGCGATATTGGGTACAGAGTATGTGTTGGAAGAGTTGTTTAAGGAGGAAGTGCTGGGCTATGATATGCTGACGAGTGTCCGTCCGACTTGGGCGGTATGGGTGGGGAATATGGTCGGTTGCTGGTTCAGTTGGTGGTGGATGAAGCATATACGGTATTTTACTTATATCCGGTTGGGCATTATCGGGACGGTGGCCGTCTTGTTGTATGTGGTGTTGATGTATTTCCGTATCAGTCTGGTGGTTGGTATGGAGGTGTTGTATGTGCCGTTGTTTTGCAGAGGTTTTGCATACGCCTGCATGAGTATTATGTTTATGACGGCGTTGCATGATCTGATGGATTTTGAACATTTCTTTATGGGTTTGATGGTGTTCAATGGTCTTCACATGGTGATAGGCGGCTGTATCGGGAGTGCCATTTATGGTCGTTTGGTTCGTTATTACAGTGCGGATGCAGTGGCGAGGAGTATGGATGCGTTGTCGTTGTTGGGAGCAAGTTCGGCGGAGGTGTTGTGTGTTTCAATCAAACAGATTTATGGTTGTGTGGCATTTGTTTGTATGGCGTTGTTGCTGGGTTTCTTGTGTTTTGACAGTCCGTTGCGTCGAGACCGTCGATATTATTCCCGTTGATAGAAGTTGAGTGTTGGCAGATGTCGGTATTAAGATCGGGGCAAATCTGCACGAATTTGGTACAACGGTTGTTGTTTATCGCCTGCAAATGGGTAGCCTCGAATCTCGGTCGTATACCCATACCACACCCATAGCACACCCATAGCACTCCCATAGCACTCCCTTACCACTTATGACTCTTATAAGGGTTTTGTATAGGTTTTAGACCTCACTTTTCCCACGCCCCCGTCCTTCTTTCCATGAGACCTCTACCCTCTATGCTTCTCCTCTTTAAGGAGGATATTCTCAACTTAGTACCACTTTCTCGGTAACTCCCCTAACGGCCTCCCACGCAATGAGCCATTATAATTTTACCATTGGACAGTTTACAAATTGACAATTATGGATTAGATAGCAAAAGGGTCTGCACAAGTTATTGCGCAGACCCCACTGGGGACACCACGGGCTATGCTATGATGGACACACTCGCCTCGCCTGCGGCAATACCGGTGACAAACCCTTCGGCATTTCCCATTTGTCCTATTCGCCCCATTCGTCCCATTAGAAACACCTCATTCCTGCCTCCTTATCTTCTCTTCGTACATCTCGAACAGTCGTGCGACGCAGTCGCTCTCGCTCATCGAGGTGGGGAAGCCGTAGGCACGCATTACGGCGCGGTCGTTGGCTTGGTGTGCCCGTCGTAGCGCAATGGGCATGGTCACCTCGTCGTAGAGGTCGGCAAGGCTGCTGTCGGGGTACTCCGCCCGTGCGTCGAGTATCGCCTGTGCGGTGCGCATTATCTCCTCCACCACTGGGGCCGCACTCGCCCCGCCTGCGGCAGTAACACTTGCGGCAGTAACACTCCCTACTTCAGGCCACGGGAAGTTGTTATATACAATATCCTTCGAGTAGCGGTAGTCGCTTTTCAGTCGTCCGCAGACCACCCGCATCCACGCCATGTGCACATTGCTCGTCAGCACCCCGAAATGATACAGCGTAGCGTTGGGGATAATATGTGCCGAATCGCTAGTAAGGCAATGGGGTTGCAGATACCCAATAGGAATATAGCGTCTGCGCTCTGAAGACACACGAGGTATAATAATATACTCCGTAGTCGGCATATTCTCTACATGGAAACGCGTAGGGCGGTCGGCTAATTTGCGTGTTCCCTCACTCTTGCTTTGCAGACGGAAATTCCGTACATTCTCTACTCGTTTGAGACACTCGGGCATGCTCCGTAGTTCCGCAGGCGAGCAGTCGCCTAACCACAAGCAGTAGCGGGGACGGTTGTTGATAAACTCATCCGAACCATACCACGGACGGAAATACTTCTCGCTCTTGGGCTCTTTGGCAATAAAGGCTGCCATCTCATCGGGTTTGAAGAGGTAGTTACTGTCGTCAATAGGCTTGTTCCCTATCCCTATCTCGGGTACATCGCACAGCGGTGTACTGCGGCTCTCGATAATCGTGTTGCCGCTGTTGATGAGGTATGGGTTGATATTCTCTGCTGCCTCCCGCACACCCGATTCGTTGAAGACGAACTTGCTCCGCTCTTCGCCACCGCTGAAGCCTATAATCACACAGTGTACATGGGCTTTGAGCGTTGCCTCGCTGTCCCAACGGAAAGTGCGGTACGCAAAGTCGATGTGCATACTCTCTCCATAGAGGGCGTTCCACAGAATGGCAGGCTGTTCACCCTGTGCAATAGAGTTGGTCGATACGAGGGCTGCCCGTATCGCCTTGTTGGCTTGCATCAGTTGGGCGGCTTTCATGTACCAGCCGCCTACATAGTCCAAGTTGCCGATGTTCTTGCAGCCTTTGAAGATAGGCAGCAGGTCTTCTTTCTGCTCTTTGCTCATCAGCCGTGCCCCTACAAACGGCGGGTTGCCCATGATATAGGTCAGTTCCTCGGGCGGGCAGACGCTTGCCCAGTCTATCTGCAGGGCGTTGCCCTCTACGATATTCGAGTACGACTGCAGGGGCAGGAAATCGATGTCCCGCTGCAGGATACGGCAGGTCTCGTGCAGCATCTGGCTCTCGGCTATCCAGAGGGCGGTCTTGGCTACGGTGGCGGCAAAGTCGTTTATCTCGATGCCGTAGAACTGCTGAATACTCACCTTCGCATGGTCGCCGAAGAAGTCCATCGTCGTCTGGTCTTGCAGCAACGCTTGCAAGCAGCGGTTCTCCAGTCGCCGCAGGCTGAGGTAGGTCTCCGTCAGGAAGTTCCCGCTCCCGCACGCAGGGTCGAGGAAACGCAGACGGCTCAGCCGCTCTTGGTAGGCACGCAGTTCCTTTGCTTTCTGTTTGGCGGGCAAGGTCAGTATCTGTTCCAGTTCGGCGGTCAGGTCGTTGAGGAAGAGCGGGTCTATCACCTTGTGGATGTTCTCGATACTCGTATAGTGCATGCCGCCTGCCCGACGCGTATCAGGGTTGAGCGTGCTTTCGAAGATTGCGCCGAAGATAGTGGGCGAAATCTCGCTCCAGTCGAAGTTATCGCTCGCCGTGCGTACCAGCAGGTCTTTCAGTTCGTCGGTGAACTGCGGAATGGCTTTGTCCTGCACGGTGAAGAGTCCGCCGTTGACATAGGGGAACACACGCAGGTCGTCGTCCAAGTACGGGTCACGCTCGGCAACAGGTGTGTCCAACACCTCGAAGAGCGAGAGCAACGCCTGCCGTACCTTGCCCGCAGGGTAGCGGTCGATATAGTCGCCGAAGAGTTGCTTGCGCCCGAAGATACCCGCGTCCTCCGCATAGAGGCAGAACACGAGCCGCACGCAGAGCATATTGAGGCTGTGCAGCGTGGCAGGCGAGTCAGAGTCGATGTAGAGAGCCAGCAGTTTGTCGTATATCTTGCCGATCAGTTCGCCTGCTTTCATCGACACCTCCATCTCACGGCGCAGGTGCACATTCTCTTTCTCCACCATAAACTGCAGGCGGTAGTATTCCTTGTCCAGGTTCTCGAGCAGCACCACCTGCGGCTCGCTGTTGGGCTGTTCCATATCGTAGACACACCACGAGCGGAAGTTGCAGGTTACTATCCAGCGCGGTCGCTGGCTCCACGGCAGTTCCGCCGCATAGCGTTTGGCTTGCTGAAAAGCGGTCAGATATGAGCCGTCCGATTGGCGAATGGGCGTGTTCAGGTCTTTCTCCCGCCCTTTCTGCTCTATCATCACCTGCGTGGAGGGAATATAGCCGTCTATGAACGAGGTATGCTCAAGGTGGACCTGGGTCTCGAACTGGATAAAGGAGGCATAGTCTTCCACACCGAAGACATGGCTCAGCAGGTCTATCCAGAACTGTTGGCTCTCGCCTTTCTCATAGCCTCGGTTCGCCCACTGTTCCTTAAACAGCCGCGCCGCCTGTTGAATATCGTGGTTTTGCATAGATAGTATGATGATTTGAGTATGCAAAGGTACTGAAAAATCTGCCACCACACAAATAGGGTGGAGGCTTGGTTAAAAGGAATTTGCATTGACAGAGAGTGTACTTGTTGCATATATGGTGTGATTGTTGTATATTTGCAGGCTGAAACGAGTACCCTAACTCGTGGTTATACTAATTGTATGGAACAGAACAAATATATCACCCGTGAGTCGCTGCGGAAACAGATCGCCCTTTGGTTCGAGGAGGACATACGCGACGGCGACCACACTTCGCTCTGCTGCATTCCCGCCTCCCAAAAGGGGTGCAGCCAACTCATCATCAAGGAAGAGGGCATTCTGGCGGGGGTAGCCGTCGCCCGCGAGATAATCAACTATTTCGACCCCACCTGCCGTATGGAACTGTTCTTGGACGATGGTGCGGCGGTCAAGTCGGGGGACATCGCATTCCGCGTTTACGGCAAGGAACTGTCGCTCCTGCAAATAGAGCGCACCCTGCTGAATGTGATGCAGCGCATGTCGGGCATCGCCACCACGGCGCACCGCTACCAGAGCCGCATCGCCGATACGGGCTGCCATGTACTGGACACACGCAAGACAACGCCCGGGCTGCGTTACTTGGAGAAGGAAGCCGTGCGCATCGGAGGCGGCATGAACCACCGTATAGGGTTGTTCGACATGATACTCATCAAGGACAATCATGTGGACTTTGCAGGCGGCATCACCGCAGCACTCACCCGCGCACGCACTTACTGCAAGGAGAAGAACAAAGACCTCCGTATTGAGATCGAGACGCGCAACGAAGACGAGATACGCGAGGCGTTGGCAACGGACATACCCGACCGTATTATGTTGGACAATTTCACGGTGGAGCGCACCCGCGCGGCGGTGCAACTTATCCGCCAATGGGAGCAAACCTACGGCAGACCTATCGAGATAGAATCCAGCGGCGGCATCACATTGGATACCCTCCGCCCTTACGCCTTGTGCGGGGTGGATTTCATCAGCGTAGGTGCCTTGACCCATTCGGTCAAGAGCCTTGATATGAGTTTCAAGGCAGCGAAGGAGTGAGTTGAGCGTTGAGCGTTGAGAGAAGTTTAGGAGTTGGGAAGTTTGGAAGTTGAAAAGTTAAACGGTTAAAATACAGAGAATATGCATACAACAGAGAAATTGGCAGCCTTGCGCGCCCTTATGCAGAAGCACGGATTGGCAGCCTATATCGTACCGGGTACCGACCCGCATGCCAGCGAGTACATGGCTCCGCACTGGATGGAAATGTCGTGGCTGACAGGGTTCCTCGGCGAAACGGGTACGGCGGTCGTTACTGCGGACCAAGCCCTGCTGTGGACAGACAGCCGTTACTACCTGCAGGCGGAAGCGGAACTGGCAGGCAGTACGGTGGAACTGATGCGGGAGAGTGACATAGGATGCCCGACCATACCGGAATGGTTGTGCGCCCATATTCAAGGCAAGGTAGGGGTCAATCCCGAAATGTACAGCACGAACGCGTATGCCGCGTTGCAGGCGGCTTTGGAGGAAAGTCATATCGGTCTGGTATCGGTGGACTTGATACGCCCTTTGTGGACCGAAGGACGCCCCCCGATACCCTGTTCCACCCTCTACGAATACGAGGAGCAGTACGCAGGCGAGAGCGTGGCAAGCAAGTTGCGGCGCACCCGCGACGCCATGGCACAACGCCACTGTCAAGCCATGATTGTCGCAGCCTTGGACGAGATAGCCTGGCTGTTGAATATACGGGGTAAGGATGTGGACTACACGCCCTGCCTGATATCCTACTTGGTATTGGAGCAGAACGCCTGCACGCTGTTCGTCGAACCGACTAAGGTCGATGCTGCGGCAGCGGCATACCTGCAGCGCATCGGCGTGGAGGTACGAGGCTACGGCGAAGTATTCGGCTACCTGCACCGTCTGCAAGCCGAAGCGGTGCTGTTCGACGGCAACCGGGTCAACCAGGCACTGTGCGAGGCAATCAATCCGATGACGAAGCAGGTAAACACCACGCCCGACCCGGTTTTGAAGATGCAGAGCGTGAAGAACGCCGTGGAGTTGGCAGGCGAGCGCATCGCCATGCGGGAGGATGCCGTGGCACTAACCCGCTTCTTCCGTTGGTTGGAAACGGAAGCCATGAAGACTCCCCAAACAGAGATAACCCTGGCAGACAAGTTGCACGAACTGCGGGCGAAGGGCATGCATTTCATGGACGAGAGTTTCTGCACCATTGCCGGTTGGAACGCCAACGGGGCTATCGTCCATTACCATGCCGAACCCGATACCTGTGCCAAAATAGAAGGCAACGGCGTCCTGTTGCTGGACTCGGGCGGACAATACCTGGACGGTACGACGGATATAACACGCACGGTGTGGGTAGGCGACGAGAACGCCATACCTGCCGACCTGAAACACGACTACACCCTTGTACTGAAAGGGCATATTGCTCTGGCGCAGGCACGCTTTCCGAAAGGCACACGCGGCAACCAGTTGGATATATTGGCGCACCAATACATGTGGGCGGAAGGAATCACCTACGGTCACGGCACGGGTCACGGTGTAGGACACTATATGGGTTGCCACGAAGGACCTCAGAACATCCGTACAGATAACAACCCGAATCCTTTACAGGTCGGAAATATCTGCTCCGATGAACCCGGCATCTACCGTGCCAACGCCTACGGCATCCGTATCGAGAACCTTATTGCCGTGCGCGAAGCAGGTGCGTTGAGTGCCCGTACGACGGGCGAGACCTACTACGAGTTCGAAACCCTGACCTTGTGCTACTACGACACCCGCCTGATAGAACGCAGCCTGCTGACCGACAGCGAGATAGCCTGGCTGAACAATTACCACCGCTGGGTGCTGGCAGAGACAGCCCCCCGCCTGACAAACGACGAAGCCGCGTGGTTGGAAAACAAATGCAAAGCCCTTTGACCATGACATTGGAAACGATACTGACAGAAGCCGTACAAGCGGCAGTGAAGAACCTCTACGGCATAGAGGCTACCGCACAACAAGTGCAGATACAGAAGACCCGCCCAGAGTTTGAGGGCAACCTGACCATTGTCGTCTTTCCCTTTGTGAAAGCCGCACGCAAAGCACCGGCACAGGTGGCTGCGGAGATAGGCGAAGCACTGCTCGGACACGAGATAGTGGAAAAATACAACGCCGTACAAGGCTTCCTCAACCTGAGTATTGCCCCTGCTTTCTGGCTCGGACAACTGGAGAATATCTACGCCGACGCACACTACGGCTACCTAAGTCGTCAAAAAGAAGACGGCACACAGCCACTGATGATGGTGGAGTACAGTTCGCCCAACACGAACAAGCCACTGCACCTCGGGCATGTGCGCAACAACCTGCTCGGCTACTCCATCGCCAAGATACAAGCGGCCAACGGATGGAAAGTGGTGAAGACCAACATCGTAAACGACCGTGGTATACACATCTGCAAGTCGATGCTTGCATGGCAGAAATTCGGCAACGGCGAGACCCCTGAGACAAGCGGCAAGAAAGGCGACCACCTGATAGGCGACTACTATGTGCGCTTCGATGTAGAATACAAGAAGCAGATTCACGACCTTGTAGCACAAGGTATGGACGAAGAGACCGCCAAGAAAGAGGCACCGCTCATCCGGGAGGCACAGGCTATGCTGCTGAAATGGGAACAGGGCGACCCCGAAGTGCGTGCGCTCTGGCAGAAAATGAACGGCTGGGTATATGCAGGCTTCGACGAGACCTACAAACAAATGGGCGTGTCGTTCGACAAGATATACTACGAATCGAATACCTATCTGGAAGGAAAGAAAGAGGTAGAGCGCGGACTGGCAGAAGGACTGTTCTACCGCCGCGAAGACAACTCCGTATGGGCAGACCTGACCAAAGACGGACTCGACGAGAAACTGCTGCTGCGCCAAGACGGCACTTCGGTCTATATGACACAAGACATCGGCACCGCCAAACTGCGATTCCAAGACTACCCCATTGACAAGATGGTGTATGTAGTGGGCAACGAGCAGGAGTACCACTTCAAGGTGCTGAGTATTCTGCTGGACCGACTGGGCTTCCCATTCGGCAAAGAACTGGTGCATTTCAGTTACGGTATGGTGGAACTGCCCAACGGCAAGATGAAGAGCCGTGAAGGTACGGTAGTGGATGCCGACGACCTGATGGCACAGATGATTCAAGACGCCAAAGAAATCTCGAAAGACAAGGTGAATACCCTACCCGACATCACGGCAGAGGAAGCAGAGAACATTGCCCGCATCGTGGGGCTCGGTGCACTGAAATACTTTATTCTGAAAGTCGATCCTCGCAAGAACATGCTGTTCAATCCCGCAGAGAGTATCGATTTCAACGGAAACACGGGACCTTTCATTCAATACACCTATGCCCGTATTCAGTCGGTGCTGCGCAAGGCTGATACGACCAGCATTGTCCTCAACAAAGCCACTGCGCTTAACGACAAAGAACTGTCACTGATACAGCGTCTGACGGAGTTCCCCGCTATGGTACGCCAAGCGGGCGATGAATTCAGCCCTGCCGTGCTGTGCAACTACGCCTACTCGCTAGCGTGCGACTTCAACTCGTTCTATCACGACTATTCGATACTGAACGAACCCGACGCCGAGAAACGCAGCGTGCGCATCATACTATCTGCCTCCGTAGCAAAGGTAATCCGCACCGCCATGGAACTGCTCGGCATTGAAGTCCCCAACCGAATGTAAAAAAGCAAGAGAGATATGCAGGTCGCTTTCACAAAGATGCAGGGTGCGGGCAACGATTATATCTATATCGATGCTATGCGTTTCCCAATAGCCGACCCCGAGTTGTTGGCTCGGCGTCTCAGCGACCGTCATTTCTCTGTCGGAGCCGATGGCTTGGTGCTGATTTTGCCTTCCGATAAGGCGGATATCCGTATGCGTATGTTCAATGCCGACGGTAGTGAGGCACAGATGTGCGGCAATGCTGCGCGTTGTGTGGCGCGTTATGCAGCCGACCACCATTTAGTACATACCGACGATTTCAGTTTGGAGACCTTGGCGGGTATCAAGCCTTTGCATATAGAACGCCACAACGGGAAGGTTGTTGCCGTTCGTGTGGATATGGGCGAACCTGCCATTTCGTCGTTAGAAGCCAATCTCCTGCAGGTCATAGCGCAGAAAGACGACATACTTATCACGCCGCAAGACCTTACGATAGTGAATATGGGCAATCCGCATGCCGTCTGTTTGGTGGAAGATGTCAATGCCTATCCTGTCAGCCAACTCGGTCCTCAGGTCGAGAATCATCCGTTGTTCCCTCATCGAACCAATGTCGAGTTTGTGCAAGTCATCGACGAGTCGCATCTCGCCATGCGTGTCTGGGAACGGGGAACAGGCGAAACAATGGCTTGCGGCACAGGGGCTTGTGCTGCGGCAGTGGCAGCGGTGCTACGGGGAAAAGCCTTGCCGTCGGTCTATATGCAGGTCTTAGGTGGAACCCTTTTTGTCTGCTGGGACCAACCCACCAACCACATATTCTTGCAAGGTCCCGCAGAGTATAGTTTTGAAGGTACAATACAACTATGAACATAAACGAGCATTTCTTACGGCTGCAGCGCAACTATCTCTTCACCGAGATTGTCAACCGCACCCGCCAATACGCAGCAGAGCATCCGCATAATCAGTTGATACGATTAGGCGTAGGCGATGTCACTCGCCCATTGCCGTCGGCTGTGATAGAGGCTATGCACAAGGCAGTGGACGAACAAGCCGACACACGCACTTTCCACGGCTACGGTCTCGAGGAGGGATACATTTTCTTGCGTGAAGCCATCGCCAAGAACGAGTATGCCCGCTTGGGTCTGTCTTTCTCCACCGACGAGATATTCATCTCCGATGGGGCTGGCAGTGATTTGGGCAACCTCAGTGACATCTTCAGTGCCAACAATCGCGTGGCTATTCAAGACCCCTCCTATCCCGCTTATATCGACACTACAGTTATGGCGGGTCGTGCAGGAGAGTGCATCGATGGCAAATGGTCCGAGATTGTCTATCTACCAATGCACGCCGAGAATAACTTTATCCCCGAACTCCCTAAGGAAGAGGTCGATATCATCTACCTTTGCTATCCCAACAACCCAACGGGTACGGCCCTCACACGAGAGCAGTTGCAAGTATGGGTTGACTATGCCCTTGAGCATAACGCTGTTATCATTTATGACGCTGCTTACAAGGCATTTATACGGAATAACAACATCCCTTCCAGTATCTACGAACTGCCCAATGCCCGTCGTGTCGCTATCGAGATTTGCAGTTACAGCAAAACGGCTGGTTTCACGGGAGTCAGATGTGGCTATACCATCGTGCCGAAAGAACTGAAAGACAAAAAAGGACGCTCGCTCAACCCCCTGTGGGACCGCCGGCAATGCACCAAGTACAACGGCACATCCTACATCTCTCAGCGTGCCGCTGAGGCTATCTACACCCCTCAAGGTCAGCAGCAGGTAAAAGCGAACATCGACTACTACATGGGCAATGCAACGGCCATCCGAGAACAACTCCGCCAGATTGGATTGCAGGTCTATGGAGGAGAACATGCGCCCTATATATGGGCTCGGACACCAAAAGGAATGACCTCGTGGCAATACTTCGACTTTCTGCTCAACGAATGTGAAGTAGTGGCAACACCAGGCGTCGGCTTTGGTCCTTCGGGAGAGGGCTATCTGCGGCTCACGGCTTTCGGAACACACGAGCAGACAACAGAGGCTCTTCGCCGCATCGCCGAACATGCTTGATGGTTACAAATTGCCGCTCCTATCCATAACAACCTCCGTAGCCGTCCTGTGGCGATACCTGAAAACTACCCTTCGTCAAGCCTTGTAAATACTGAGTATTCCGAAGGTTTTATATAGGATGAATATAGGATGAGTATAGGATGAATATAGGATGAGTATAGGATGAGTATAGAAATCAGGCTCGGAAAACAGCATAAAAATAGAGGCCGTTTTTGTCACAAAATACGATACAAAAAGCCCATCCCGTCCGACCACTTTTTCTTACAACTCATAAACAACTAAAATATAAAGAAAATGACTTGTGGAGTTTCTTTTCTTTTTGTACTTTTGCAGACAGTATGGCAGTCTTGAGCGTAAATATCAATAAAGTGGCTACCCTGCGTAATGCACGGGGTGGAAATCTGCCAGATGTAGAGCAGTTTGCACTTGATTGTGAACGCTTCGGGGCAGATGGCATCACCATTCATCCCCGCCCAGACGAACGGCATATACGACGCTCTGATGTCTTCGAACTCAAGAAAATCGTTACCAAAGAATTGAATATCGAAGGTAACCCAACGCAAGAATTCTGCGACTTGGTATGCACGGTATGCCCTACGCAGGTAACGCTTGTACCCGACGACCCGCAGCAAATAACAAGCAACCACGGTTGGAACACGATGCAGCATTTCACCCACCTGCAAGCGCTTGTGAACATTTTTCATCAAAAGAACATACGAGTGTCTGTCTTTATCGACCCCGACCCTGAAATGGTGTACTACGCAGCCAAATTAGGCAGCGATAGAGTGGAGTTGTACACAGGTCCCTACAGCGAACAATATGCCGTCAACCCACAGCAAGCCCTCACTCAATATGCACCTGCTGCACAAAAGGCAAAGGAAATGGGCATAGGGCTTAATGCAGGGCACGATCTAAATCTGCACAACCTGAGAGACTTGATAAACGCCTTTCCTTGGATCGACGAGGTCAGCATAGGGCATGCACTCATTGCCGATGCCCTCTACTTGGGTATAGAAGAAACCATCAGACGATACAAAAACCTTTCACAAGTATAATAGATAACCGATAAATAAAAACAAGTAAGATATGAATAGTATACTACTTCTGGCGAAAATTGCTAATGATACTGTACCGCAGCCAGGAAACTCTCCTTCTACAACAGAACTGGAATCAATGAACCTATGGCTAATGGCTACTTATGGTGGCTGGATTATGATTGTATTGGCAGTACTCCTTGCATTGGCTGTCTATCTGTTTATAGAACGAATAGTCGTCATCAACGCCGCAAAAAAAGAAGACAAATCTTTCATGGATCGTATCAAGGACTATATCCACGAGGGAAAAATCGATTCAGCATTGAACCTATGCAAGAAAACCAATACCCCTTCGGCACGAATGATAGAGAAGGGTATAACCCGAATAGGCCGACCAATGAACGACATACAGGTAGCAATCGAGAATGTAGGTAACTTGGAGGTCGCCAACTTGGAGAAGAACCTTGTCATCTTGGCAACCATATCGGCAGGCGCACCTATGTTAGGCTTCCTGGGAACCGTACTCGGTATGGTGCAGACCTTTTATAATATGGCGGGTAGTGCTTCCGGAGTCATCGAACTGTCATCTCTCAGCGAAGGTATGTATCAGGCTATGGTAACCACTGTAGGTGGTCTTATCGTAGGTATCTTGGTCATATTTGCTTACAACTATCTCGTCTCACGCATCGACTCAGTAGTGCGACTGCTCGAAGGGAGAACGATGGAGTTTATGGACCTGCTTAATGAACCGGCATAACTATGGCACTCAAACGACGAAATAAGGTAGAAGCAGGCTTCTCAATGTCATCCATGACCGACTTGATTTTCCTCTTACTACTGTTCTTTGTCTTGGCAAGCACGATGTCTTCACCTAACGACATCAAAATAAATCTGCCGCAAAGCCGTGCTAAAACCAATACAAAGCAAGTGGTGGCAAAAGTCAATATCGATAATCTGGGCAACTACTCAGTGGCTATCGGTAAACAAAAACCCATCGCTATTCAACCCGAAGACCTCGAAAACTACTTGATGGCAGTACAGGCAAACGACTCTTCCACCTATATCGCTATTCACGCTGACCAAGACATAGCCTACAAGGAAGTAGTGCGTGTACTGGACATCGCCAACAAAAACAAAATGAAAGTGGTCATTGCCACCAAGAACGCCCAATAATGCGCTACAAATCGCATATAATAGCCTCAATCGGTACAGCATTGTTTATGCTGCTGCTGTTCTTGCTGCTTTGGATGGTGTATATCGATCGTTTCGAGAAACCCGAAGACGAGGGTATAATGGTTTCGTTTGGCGATGCTGATATGGGCGAGGGGGCTGCATTCGAACCTGCAACGGCGGCCGTTCCAGAAATAGTCTCTCCTCCTGCCCCGCCGCAACAACAGTCGTCCAACACCCTTATGACGCAGGAAACGGAAGAGTCGCTCGCATTGGCGGATCAGCAAGAGAAAGAGAAACAAAAACAACAGGAAGAGCAAGAACGCCTGCAAAAACAACAAGCGAAAGAAGAGGCAGATCGCATCGAAGCAGAACGCATAGCCCAAGAACAGGCTATCGCTAAAAGAAAAGCCGAGCAGGCTGCTATCGATAAGGCAAATAACCTGATGGGGGGAGCATTCTCTTCCAATACATCCTCTTCCACAGGGTCAGGCAATACACATGGTGATACTATGCAAGGAAATCCGGTCGGAAAAGGTACTTCCAACGGACATGGCTGGTCGCTAAGTGGTCGCTCTCTCAAAGGAAATCTTATAACACCTTCTGCCAGAGGCGTTCAAGAAGGCGTAGTGGTAATATCCATAAGAGTGGACGAAGCAGGGAAGGTTATCGATGCCAACCAGGCTAATGGAACAACCATCTCTGAAAAACAAACCATTCAAGCATGCATCGACGCCAGTCGTAAGGCAGTATTCTCTGCGGGGGACAGACAAGTAGTAGGCTCAATAACTTACAAGTTCAAGAACAAGTAGTAACCAATACCATAACATTATGAATTACATCTTTTTGGACAAGGGCTTTGAAGAAATAGAAGCCGTTACCACCATCGACCTTTTGCGCAGGGCTGAAATATCGTTGGTCGTAGTTTCTTTAGTGGGAAAAACTCTTGTAGAGGGAGCGCATAACATTGCAATACAAGCGGATGTGCTTTTTGAGGATGTCGATTTCTCTAACGCGGAGATGCTTATCTTACCGGGGGGAGCAACCAAACTCGGAGAACATAAAGGGTTGGTTCAATTGTTGCTCGAACACAATAAACAAGACAAACTGATTGCCGCTATATGTGCTGCACCTTCTGTACTTGGCTCACTCGGAATTCTAAAAGACAAACAGGCTACTTGCTATCCTGGATTCGAATCTTATTTAGGAGAGAGTTATGTCGGAGGATTGGTCGTTGAGTCTAAAAACATCATTACAGCCAAAGGACCCGGACTAAGTTCCGACTTCGCTTTCTGCATCATCGAAAAACTCAAAGGCACAGAAACAGCCGACGAAGTCTACGACACTGCGCAATACTAATCGGTATTGCAGCATTTCTCTCCCGATTCTCTCCCGAAGGATAGATATTCCCTCACGCTGTCTTACTCAACCGATAGATATTTCACCGTGCTATAACAAACGAAAAGGACCTGCCTCTCGGCAAGTCCTTCCTTTTACCATCTAACGTTATTAAACGTCCCAAACTACTACACCTCTCAAACGGTAATAACTATATGTTATATATCCGCTTGGTGAACCAGCTGGGGCTCGAACCCAGGACCCCATCCTTAAAAGGGATGTGCTCTACCTGCTGAGCTACTGATTCTCGTCTAATCCCCAAAAGCGGTTGCAAAGGTATATCTTATTTTTTATATGTGCAAGAGTAAAATGCGTTTTTTTGAATTGTTTGAAAAAATAAATCTATTCAATACTCCCATATACTTTGCATATATCGGTTTTATGATGTGATAAAGTCTGTAAAAACATTGTTTCATCCATTGAAAAACTCAAGAAAATGATTATCTTTGCCGAATATATATCTATGTAAATGTATTATGATAACAATCGAGCAACTAAAAGATATTCAGGGACGAGCAGAGAAACTATGTCGATATTTGGCTATTGATGAGAAGCGAATACAATTGGAAGAGGAAGAACTGCATACGCAGACTCCCGAGTTCTGGGACGACCCTAAGGCAGCCGAAGCACAAATGCGTAAAGTAAAAGCCTTGAAAAATTGGATTGACGGCTACGAAGGAGTGCGCAAGGCAATTGAAGAACTCTCTCTTGCTTTCGATTTCTATAAAGATGAGGTAGCAACAGAAGAAGAAGTCGATGATGCCTATGCCAAAGCACAAAGAGAAGTAGAGGCTCTTGAGATGAAGAATATGCTCTCCCACGAAGAAGACCAAATGTCTGCAGTGCTGAAGATTGTTGCTGGTGCAGGGGGTACAGAAGCGCAAGACTGGGCAGATATGCTATTCCGTATGTATATGCGCTATTGTGAAAAACATAATTATAAAACCGAGATTAGTAATCTGCAAGAGGGTGAAGAAGCCGGTATCAAAACCGTAACCTTCAAAGTAGAAGGGGATATGGCGTATGGATACTTGAAAAGTGAAAATGGCGTACATCGTTTAGTACGCGTATCGCCTTATAATGCACAGGGAAAACGCATGACTTCTTTTTCGTCGGTCTTTGTAGTACCACTCATCGACGATACCATCGAGATAGAAGTAAACCCTGCTGGTATAAGTTGGGATACTTTTCGTAGTTCGGGAGCAGGAGGACAGAATGTAAATAAAGTAGAGTCAGGAGTACGCCTGCACTATAAATTTAAGAACCCGCTGACAAATCAAGACGACGAGATTGTTATCGAGAATACTGAAACGCGCGACCAACCCAAAAACCGTGAGAATGCATTACGCCTGTTACGAAGCCAACTTTATGAATTGGAATTAGAGAAACGCCGTCAGGCACAAGCCAAAGTGGAGGCGGGAAAGAAGAAAATTGAATGGGGAAGCCAAATACGCAGTTATGTATTCGACGATAGACGGGTGAAAGACCATCGGACAAACTACCAAACAAGCAATGTCAATGCAGTAATGGACGGAGATATAGATGGGTTCATTAAAGCATATCTAATGGAATTCACAGATTAACGAACAGATAAATACTATAGTTATGAAAAAACTGATGCTAATACTGAGTGCAACGCTACTCACAACCAACTTGTTCGCACAAGAGTCCGACAGTCTGCAGCACCACATTGACTCTGGCTTTGTTTTCACTACTATCTACGAGAATCCGATAACCTCTGTTAAAAATCAATTCAAGAGTTCTACCTGTTGGAGTTTTTCCTCGTTAGCACTACTCGAATCCGAACTATTGCGAATGGGTAAAGGAGAATACGACCTCAGTGAAATGTTTGTCGTACATCACACGATGCAAGACCGTGCAAAGAACTATGTTCGTTATCATGGCGATGCATCTTTCTCCCCAGGTGGTAGTTTTGCGGATATGTTCTATTGCCTTAAAAACTACGGCATAGTGCCTCAAGAGGCTATGCCGGGTATTATGTATGGTGATACCTTGCCTAATCATGCTGAATTGGATGCTGTAGCGGGGGCTGTTGTAAATATTATTGCTAAAGGTAAATGGAAAAAATTATCACCCGTATGGCAACAAGCGGTAGAGGCGGTATATGATGTCTATTTAGGTAAATGCCCCGATACTTTTATCTACAACAATCAAGAGTATTCCCCTCTATCGTTCGCCGATATGTTAGGATTGAATGTAGATGATTACATCTCACTGACATCCTACACCCATCATCCATTCTATACTGCATTTGCTATTGAAATACCTGATAACTGGCGTCAAGCAACTAGTTACAACTTGCCTATGGACGAACTAATGCAAGTGTTCGACTATGCTATACAAAATGGTTATACTATAGCATGGGCAGCAGATGTGAGTGAAATAGGCTTCAATCGTAAAGGCATTGGCGTATTACCGGATGTAGAGCAGGGTGCAGACCTTATTGGCTCTGATATGGCGCATTGGTTAGGGTTGAGCGATGCTGATAAGCGCACCGAACTGACTCAGAAACCTCTACCGGAGATGAAGGTGACACAACAGATGAGGCAAGAGGCTTTCGATAATTGGGAAACAACGGATGATCATGGAATGCTTATATTTGGTATTGCCAATGACCAAAATGGTAAACCATATTATATGGTGAAGAATTCTTGGGGTACGCAAAAGAGTGACTATAAAGGTATATGGTATGTCAGTAAGGCTTTTGCGCAATATAAGACAATGAATATTGTTTTGCACAAAAATGCTATTCCAAAAGACATTCGTAAAAAACTCAATATTCGATGAATAAGTTTGTTATCATCATCAAACAATTGTTTTACTTACCATTGTGGTTTCTTCGTGCTAAGTTCTTCGGACGAAAAACGCCTTTGCAAACGGTCTTGTTTATTACGGACAAGTGTAATCTTCGTTGCAAACATTGTTCTGTCTATCAGATGGAGAATAACCACATTATGACTTTTGAGCAGGTATATGAACAGTTGCGTTATTCTTATAATTTAGGTTCTCGTTTTGTGGATATAGAGGGAGGGGAGCCGACATTATGGAGAGATGGAGAGAAAACGGTGAATGATATTATATGTGCCGCACATTCCATAGGCTTTTATTCTGTTACAATAACAACTAATGCGCAGCAAGATATTTCGTGGGTGCATACAGACAGTTTGTGGGTAAGTATGGATGGTGTTGGTGCATACCACGATGCTATACGAGGTGATGGTACTTTTAGTAGGTTGGAGAATAATATCAAAGATTCTCATTTGAAACACCTAAGTGTGAATATGGTGGTGAATAAGGTTAATTATAAAGGATTGGAAGAAACGCTTGAGTATGTACACTCTAATCCCTATATAGAACAGATATCCATTAATTTTCATACACCATTTCCATCTACTGAATATTTAGCGTTGGATGAAGAAACACAAAATATGTGTATAGACACCATTATTGCCTATAAGAAGAAAGGTTATCCTATTATGAATTCTTATTCCGGCTTGCGTAAAATGAAGGACATAAAGCATATCAAGAAGCATTGTTGGGTAACTAATTTTGTTTATGCTGACGGAACAAGAGGCTATTGTGCTGCAATGAATACGGATATTTGTAATCATTGTGGACTCTGTATGTCAGGAGAAATGGCGTCGGTATTTAATCTATGCCCTGATACCATATTAGCAGGACTTAAATTGAGAAAGTAATCTACCTCTATCATAAAACAATATGAATTTCACACATCTACATGTTCACTCTCATTATTCTACCTTAGACGGAATGTCTAAAATACCTGATTTGGTTGATAGGTGTCAACGCTGCGGTATGCATAGTATGGCACTTACTGATCACGGTAATATGTATGGTATCAAGGAGTTTTTAGACTATAGTAAGAAGATAAATAATGCTCCTAAAAAGGCCTTGAAAGAATGCCAAGAGGATATAAAGAGGTGTGAAGATCAAATAGCCAAGATACCTGAATTGGAGAATGCTCTGAAATCGACAACCAATGAGACCGAGAAGAAGGCATTGAATAGCAAAATAGCAGAGTATAAGGCGGGTACGAAGAAGATTGCTCTTTATCAGAAACAACTTGTTTCCTTGCAAGAAAAAGCGGATAACTATATTCCATTCAAGCCTATTGTAGGGGTGGAGGCTTATTGTGCCCGCCGTAGTAGATTGTTGAAGGATAAGACTGTGCGCGAAGTAGCGGAGAATGGGCGTGAACATATTGTGGACCGTAGTGGATGGCATATTATTTTATTGGCCAAAAATAGAACTGGTTATAAGAATCTATGTAAAATGGTTAGTTCTGCCTATATTGAAGGCTTCTATGACCGTCCTCGTATTGATAAGGAACTATTGGAGAAATATCATGAAGGTGTTATTGTTTCTTCTGCTTGTTTAGGAGGGGAGTTGCCTCAGTTGATCATGCAAGGTAAAGTGGATGAGGCAGAGAAATCTATCCGTTGGTTTAAGTCGATATTTGGTGATGATTACTATATAGAATTGCAGCGTCATAAAACGGACAAGCCACAAGGTAACCAGAATGTTTATCAGAAACAGATGCAAGTAAATCCCGTACTTATTGAGTTAGCGCATAAGACAGGTACCAAGATTATTTGTTCTAACGATGTACACTTTGTAGAGGAAGAACATGGTGAGGCACATGACAGATTGATATGTGTTTCTACGAACGAAGATTTCTCTGACCCGAATAGAATGCACTATACAAAGCAAGAGTGGCTTAAAACACCGCAGGAGATGGCTGATATATTCAGTGATTTACCGGAGGCCTTAGAAAATACACAGGAGATAGTTGGCAAGATAGAAGTTTACAGTATCGATTCTAAACCCATCATGCCTAAGTTTCCCATACCAGAATCTTTTGGTACGGAAGATGAATACCATAAGAAATTCTCTACTCAGGATTTATTTGATGAGTTTACTCAAGATGAGCACCATAATGTAGTACTCTCTCAAGAAGAGGCTGAGAAAAAGATAGCATTGCTTGATGGTTATGACAATTTATATCGCATTAAGTTGGAGGCTGACTATTTGGCATATCTTACATGGAAGGGTGCACACGAGCGCTATGGAGAACAGTTGACTGAGGAACAGATCGAGCGTATTACATTTGAGTTGCATGTAATGAAGACAATGGGTTTTCCCGGTTATTTTCTCATTGTGATGGATTATATCAGAGCCGCTCGAGAAGAATTGGATGTTTCTGTTGGTCCTGGTCGTGGTAGTGCTGCGGGTAGTGTAGTTGCCTATTGTTTGAGGATAACCGATGTTGATCCATTGAAGTATGATTTGCTGTTTGAGCGTTTTTTGAACCCCGACCGTATATCGTTGCCAGATATTGATGTCGATTTTGATGATATTGGCCGTCAGCGAGTTATTGATTGGGTTGTCAAGAAGTATGGTGTGACCCATGTTGCCCATATTATCACCTATGCTACTATGGCTGCGAAATCAGTGATTGCCGATATGGGTCGTGTGCAAGGAGTACCACTCAGTACAGTTGCAGCCATTAAGAAATGTATACCTGACAAGTTTGATCCGAGTATAGTAGATGAGAAGGGGAAAACTCCATCTGTGAATTTACATAACTGCTACAAGTATAGTACAGAGTTGAAAGAGTTCTTGAACAGTAATGATCAGAAAATAAAAGATACGCTTCATTATGCAGAAGAACTGGAGGATACTATTCGTGGTGTAGGAATACATGCCTGCGGACTTATTATCGGTGCAGATGATTTGACTGAATTTGCACCGTTGGCCACAGTTAAAGACCCTAAGACAGGACAGAACCAGTTAGTAACAGAATATGATGGTCATTATGTCGAGTCGGTTGGATTGATAAAGATGGACTTCTTGGGGCTTAAGACATTGACTATAATTAAAGAGGCTCTTGCTAATATAAAGAAGGCTCAAGGAATAAGCGTAGATATTGATCATATCCCTCTTGATGACGAGATGACATATAAGTTGTTTCAAGAAGGGAGGACGATTGCCATATTTCAGTTTGAATCTCCCGGTATGCAGAAGCATTTGAAGGAGTTGAAACCTACGGTGATTGGTGATTTGATTGCCATGAATGCGTTGTATCGTCCAGGTCCGATGGACTATATTCCGCAGTTTATCCGTCGTAAACAAGGTAGAGAACCTATTACTTATGATTTGCCTTGTATGGAGAAGTATTTGAAGGAGACATACGGTGTGACTGTCTATCAAGAGCAAGTGATGCTTTTGTCGCGTTTGATTGCAGGCTTTACCCGTGGTGAGAGTGACCAATTGCGTAAGGCTATGGGTAAGAAGTTGGAGAAACTTCTGGTGGACTTGTATCCTAAATTTATTGAGGGTGGTAAAAAGAACGGACATGATGTTGATATACTCAACAAGATATGGACAGATTGGTTGGCGTTTGCAAAGTATGCCTTCAATAAATCGCATGCTACTTGTTATGCTTGGTTGGCATATCAGACTGCCTATCTCAAGGCGCACTATCCTGCTGAATTTATGGCTGCCAACTTGACCATCTCAAAGGGTGATATAACAGAGGTGACGAAGTTGATGGATGAGTGCAAGGTACTTGGTATAGGTGTGTTAAGACCTGATGTTAATGAGTCGGAACTGAATTTTACGGTGAACCCAGGTGGTGATATTCGTTTTGGATTGGGCGGTATTAAAGGTGTAGGCGAAGCAGCAGTGCAGCAGATTATTTCAGAGCGTGTTGCTCATGGCGATTATAAAGACATATTCGACTTTTTGGAGCGGGTCAACCTGCAGGCATGTAACAGGAAAACGATAGAGAACCTTGTATTGTCAGGTGCATTTGATTGTTTCAAGGATGTTTATCGGGAGCAGTTAGTTGCAGTGAACAGTAAAGGCGAGAGTGTGTTAGATACTCTTGTAAGATATGGTAACAGTTATCAATCTGCTAAAAGGAATAATGCCTCTTCGCTGTTTGGCAGTTTCGGTGATGAGGATACCATAGAGATTAAACGCCCGGAGATACCCGATGTGGAGCATAGTTCTGCGATAGAGAAACTTAATATAGAGAAACAACTTATAGGTATCTGTCTGTCGGCTCACCCTCTTGAGAACTACGAGTTTGAGATAAAGGAACTGTGTAATACGACGACTCAGGAGTTGAAGTATTTTGAAGGATTCAGCACGGCTGAAAAACGGAATGTGTTTGAGACGCCGGAGGGAAAAGTGAGTCCGCAAAAATGGTTGAAGGACAATGCCGGAAAGATACTTATCGTTGGCGGCAGGGTAGCAAAAGTGGAGGAGAGAGTGATACGGAAAGCCGGTAGCAAGTTTGAAGGTCACAAGTTCGGTGTTTATACATTGGAGGATTATGAAGGGTCTTACGAATTCCGGTTGTTTGAAGAAGACTATCTGAATATGGGTAGAATTCTTACGGAAGATGCGTATGTGGTAGTGACCGGCAGAATACAACAGAAGGGTGAGGATAGATGGAAATTCTTCAAACCCAAGTCGGAAGCAGAAGCAGAATATGAGTACAGGATTACCAATGTGTCGTATTTGAACGATATGCAAAGCAAGTGTTTAGGACGAATAGATCTGCGTATTTCGATCAGAAATATAACCTCTACTTTCGGAGAGACTTTGACGACACTATGTACGACCTATTCTGGAACGACTCCCTTACAACTGATGGTGTATGATGACATATATAATCATACTGTGACTTTAACCAATGGTAAAGCGCATATACAAATGACCAAGCAGTTTTATAAACAACTCAAAGAATGGAGAGCGCACGGTGTATTGGAGTATTCGTGTGTGACAAATACAGCAGAAAGATAGTTGTTCGGTTCAGGGAAGGGAGAATAATTGAGATTAGTCTTTTCGTTTAGGGTTGCGGGGAAACCATCCTTTCTCTACACGCTTTTTCTGCTCAAATAGTTCCAATATGGACCAGAAGCATGAGAAAGCAAATACGCCTAATATAACAGAGGCGTAGGTATTATCGGTGAATAGCGAAATAGTGAGCGAGCTAAGTCCCACTATCATAAAAGCCCACCAGCAGCGAGTACCGAGATAGTATTCCGCTTTGATGACGATAGGGTGGAACATCCCGATACATAAGAATGCGGACAGTCCCAGTACGATTCCTTCTATGTTGATTGGCATAGTATTTTTGGTTTGTTAGTGATGTACAAAAGTACATCAAATAATTGGAATGCGCAAGAGGGATGGGAGGAGGTTGTGGTTTTGTTGGGGGATGTAGAGGAACTAGAAATTCTAGAGGATATAGGGGTTTGGATGAGGGGTTGAGGGGCATAGCACGGTGTGGTGCTACAGTGAGCATGAGCGCAGCAAGTAGTTATTATAAATTAACAATTAAAGAATAATGGTTAATATGCCGAGAGGGCATTTTTCTATCTATTGGGGAGGTGGGTTGTATATGATTTCTATGCTCTTCCTATATTCGTCCTATATTCATCCTATATAAATCCTATATAAAACCTTTGAAATGGGTAGTGTTTATCGGGCTTGGCGTAGCGTAGGAATTATGTTAGACAGACGGAGTAGAACATACAACGATTGTATGTTCTACTTTATATTTTTGCTATTTTTAATGTAGTCGGTATGGAAGGCGGTTGGTTTAGTCAGGGTAGGAGTAGTGCCATGTCCCGGTACGCATAAAGTCAGCCAATCGGTCCATAAAGTATGCGCGTCGTGGTGCCAGTTGTTCCGCTGTGACATCTCCCATGACCCATGAGCCAATCCAGAACTCGTTGGTTCCGTCCAAGAACAGCGGGAGTTCGACACAATGTGCGGCTTTCAGTTTACTGCCTTGTGGCGCCCAAGTGAAGAGTTGGTAGTTGGCATCGACTCCTTGATGTTGCAGGTAGCGAGTGTAGCGTTTGGCGGGTGCCGTAAAGACGACACGGGTTAGCATAGGCCATAGTGGTTCTGGTCCGAACATACTGCCATCGTCCTTTTGCGCGCATACAACAATATGCTTAGGCCAAACGATTCCCTCTGTTTTGCACGGCATCTGCTCAAGTCCTGTCGGTGAAAACGGTAGGGCGTGCCAAGCCTGTTGGTGTTTGTCCATATAGTAGAGTTGTGCGGCGAGTAGCGTATCGGCAGGGCAAGTCCAAAGGTCGCTGTGTGTATGTTTGCGCACAAAGCGAGTACGCTGTTTGCCTAACCATTTGGGTGTGGTAAGTCCCATCGGTGCGGAGAAAATGACGGCTTTATCGATATAGGAACGGGAGGTGTCGGCTAAACAATATACCACACTTTGCGCTCCTGCTGACTGACCAACCAAAGTGATGTTGGAAGCATTGCCGCCGAAACGGTGGATGTTTTGACTTATCCACTGAATGGCAGTCAGTTGGTCTTTGAGTCCCAGATTGACGGAGGCAGAGTCGGGTTGATAGAAATAGCCGAAGATACCCAACCGATAGGTAACTGTAACGGTGACCACTTGTTCACGCAAGGCGAACTCCGCCAACTGCGTAGGGACTCGTTCGCCACCTCCTGCGTAGTAGTTTCCTCCGTGTATATGAATCAGTACGGGCAAAGTATCGGCAGGTGCTTGGTCGAGAGGGTAGGGCGAATTGACGGTGAGGACGAGGCATTGCTCGGTGAAAGGGAGATTCAGTGTATCTTCGAGTACTACATTAGATTCGCCATATTGACGGGTTGTGTCCGATATAAAGGCTCGTTGGTAAGAGACAATGTTACTTTGAATGTAATCTCTATCTGTATCGATTCCCTGAACCATTACGGGGTTGCGAAACCGCTCTGCATGGGCATAGGGTATGCCATGATAGATGAATACTTGTGCTGTGTCGTTGTACATACGCAGGCATTTATCGAGCGTGTCGCATGGAAGTGCATAGGTGCTTATCCCGATGCAGAGGGCAGAAAAGAACAATGAAATACGCTTCATAAGGGTATGGTGTATAAATATGGGACAAAGGTACGAGTTTTCGGTTGAAAAGGAAAAGTGTATTTTTCCTTTTTTTTAGTCGTTTTGGAATGGGATGTCGGCAGAGGGGTTATGGTATCTTTTTGTCCAGTGGCTGAATTTGCAGTTGCAGGTGTTTTTTATCTTGTGGATTTGACGGATAGTTCGTACCTTTGCAAGGATATGACGACTACGAAATGAGAGACAAATTTTTGATATGGATAGGAATATGCGTAAGTCTGTGTATGACACAGGTACGCACCTACTCGCAGATAGTTTTGAGTCCTGATGCCCACACTTCGTTGCTAACTTGTTCTCCCGGAACAGAGGTGTACAGCAAGTTTGGACACACTGCGATTCGTATTGTGGACCCGACACAAGATATAGATATTGTATTCAATTATGGTGTGTTCAGTTTCGAGACAGAAGACTTTTATCTTCGTTTCATCAAGGGCGAGACAGACTATCAGTTAGGATTGGAGTCTATGCATTGGTTTGTGGTGGGCAATGCGGGTATCGGTCGGGAGACCTACGAGCAGGCACTTAACTTATCTACCACCCAACAACAGATGTTGTTGGAGAAACTGATAGTCAATTATCAGATAGAAAACCGTTTTTACCGTTATAACTTTGTGTTTGATAACTGTGCCACCCGTCCGTACCATTTGTTGTCGGAGGTGATAGAGATGGCAGACACGGACAGTGCATCGACGAAGAAAATAGGTCGCACCTATCGTCAACTTATCTCTTACTATGCAGGCAAATACTCTTGGTTGAGTTATGGAATCAATCTCATTTTCGGTAAAGATGCGGATGAAGAGGTTACTTTGGAGGAGTCGTTTTTCTTGCCTGAGCAATTGATGAACTATGTGTCCACTGCTACGATGACACACGATATGTCCCTTTGTGTGAGTGACAATACAAAGCCCTTTGCAGTTGACCGTCATTTGTGGTGTATATCGCCGGAATGTGTGACGCTGCTTGTGTGTTTGTTGATACTTGCGATGACTTTCTTTGATTTATCGCGCAAGAAAATATCCTGGTGGCTTGATGCGGTATTGTTCTTTGTGTACGGGATACTTGGGGTTATTTGCTGTTTTTTGACTTTCTTCTCGCTTCATCCGTTGGTGGGACATAATTGGAATATCTTGTTTTTGTCACCGCTATTCTTTATTCCCTTTGTTCTTGTCTTGTTTCCATCGGGACGCAAGTGCCTTTTGCGGGGACACCTATTTGTGGGTATTTATTTTTATATCGCCTTGCTTGTCCGCTTGTGTGCAGGACAGACCTGGCACCCATTTCTGTTTATACCTATTGCTCAGTTCGTGCATATTCGTTTCGTATGGTACCGCAATGTCTTTATACTTGGACAGAGAGGCAAGGTGCATACGGCAGTGAAGACAGGCTTATTGACGATACTTCTGACAGTAGGGGCGATGTGTTCGCCGTTGTCTGCCCATTCAAGGTTGACGGTAGTTGTTGCAGTGGAAGGACTGAACAGTGCGTGTGTTAATGAGATGCGTCCTTTTTTGCCGCAGGGAGGGCTGCGAATGCTTGATGAAGAGGCGTTGGAATTGCCTATTTGTTTCTCTCATAACCTGTATGGAGGATGTGAGTCGGTTGCTACTTTGCTGACGGGTGCCAATCCGTCGGAACACGGGATAGCCGCAGAACGATGTTATTCCCGTATGGACCGCAAGCCTCATTTCGTATTGGAGGACAATGAAGTGACGGGTATAGGTACATCGTTGTCGATTTCTCCGCAGGCGATATTGGCTCCTACTTTGTCCGATAATTTCAGGATGCTTAATCCTTCGGGACAAAGCAAGATATATGCAGTTGGTATTCATGCCAATAATACGATTTTGATGGCGGGCCATGCCGCCAATGCCTGCGCATGGATAAATGATGAGGAGCAGCGTTGGGTGACGACGGCCTTTTATTCTGACGGATTGCCAGAGGAGGCGGACAGGATGAATGTAGGCGGACGATTTGCGGAGATAACTGCCAGACAATGGGTACCAAGGATGGACATAGAGTCTTATTTGCATCCTACTGGCACGGAGATAAAACAGCAGCAGTTTCAATATAGTTTGCCGGATGATTTGACCACATCACCTGCAGCGAACGACTTGGTTGTGGAACTTGCACTTGATATACAACAGGAAAAACAACTTGGTAAAGATATTTCGCCGGATTTATTACTCTTGGAGATGACGGTGATTGCTCCGCAACAGAACTCGGATGTTCTTTCGAGCGCTGCACAAGAGGATATGTATTTGAGTCTGAACCAGAACTTGGGTTTTCTGATAGAACAACTCAATAAGAGGGTAGGTAGAGAACATTATGAGATTGTGGTGGTGGGTTTTCCTCGTTATGGGGTGGGTGTTTCTTCCTATCAAAGAGCCAATATGGGTATCAGGCAGTTTAATGTTGATCGTGCCGCAGCATTATGCAACACTTATCTTATGGCGATGTACGGTCATGAGCGGTGGGTAGATGGCGGTTATCTGAACTCGATATATCTGAACCGGACATTGATTGAACAACGGCAGATGTCGGTTAGTGCATTGCAGCAGCAGATAAGCGATTTTCTGTTGGAGTTTGAAGGAGTACAATTGGCGTTTCCTTCAAATCGCATCCCATATTTACAGGAGAGCGGTTCGGTGGCAAATCTGCGTAACAGTTACAACAAGAGATGTTATGGGGATGTATTGTTCACTCTGCAACCTTTGTGGACATTGGAATCTCAGATATTTGCACCCAGTTCTACGGGAACAGTTTGTTTCTTCTGGACCAAAAGCAGTCAGATAACAAGCAAAGAGCAAATTGACGCAACTAAAGTGAAAAGTATAATATTATCAATCTTATAATTATTTGTTATGGAATTTTATGAAAGTAAGGTGAAATACGAGCGCAAGAGCAATAGTGGGAAGATAGAGAAGACCAGTGAGATTTATCTTATAGAGGCTGTATCTTTTTCTGATGCGGAACAACATGTGCTTAAAGAGATAGAGCCGTTTATATTACCTGGGCAGGAAGTAGAGGTGAAGAGTATTCGTAAAATGGTTGTTCATGAATTGATGCCGAATGACCAGGGGCATTTCTGGTACAAGGCAAAGATTTGTTTCACAACCATAGATGAAGAGGCTGGGAAAGAGAGAAAGGTTACCCAGACTTGGTTGGTTCAAGAGGTGGATATGGAAAGTGCCTATAAGATTGTTAACGAGTCGATGAAAGAATCTATCTCGGACTATACTATCAAGACTCTGCAAGAGACGGGGATAGTCAGTGTTATACGCGTTTGACCAGTATGCCTAATAGCAAGAAGGAAATAGAAGAGGCTTTATCTGGATTTTATGGTTCTTTACCACAGGGTGTAGAACTACTCTGTGTTAGTAAGTACTACTCTACGGAAGCCATTCTTGCTGCATACGAAGCGGGTGCACGGTGTTTTGGTGAGAGCAGGGTGCAAGAACTTCAGCGTAAGGCAGACGCTTTGCCCAAGGATATTGAATGGCATTTTATAGGACACTTACAGACCAATAAGATAAAGAAACTGTTGCCCTACGCAAGATTGATACATGGCGTTGACTCTTGGTATCTGTTAGAGAAAATAAATGAGGTTGCATATCAGAATATGCGTGTTGTGAATGTGCTTTTAGAGGTGAAGATATCGCATGATGAGATGAAATCAGGCTTTTCGGAAAGTGAGTTGATGGGCATGCTTAGAGAAGAAAATTGGCGATTGTTGCACAATGTTTGTATATGCGGGCTAATGGGTGTGGCATCGATGACTACGGACACTGAATGTGTGAGGAAAGAGTTCGCTCAATTGCATAGTTTATGGATGGAGTTGCGGGGAGAGTTCTTTGCTGATAGTCCCAATTTTAACATTCTCTCGATGGGAATGACCAATGATTGGAAAATAGCAGTGGAGGAGGGTAGTACGTTGATACGAATAGGACACGGTGTCTTTGGAGATATAGAATAAAGAGTGTATTTGAAGGTGCGTTGCTACATAGTATGTATGTTAGGTCTTCTTTGTTCGATGACAATGACGGCCAAGTCGGTGCGTATATATGGTTATGTAGTAGATGAGACTAATCAGAGCATAGAGTTTGCTAATGTGTGGGTGGAAAATACTACGGTGGGTTGTACTACGAACAAGAATGGCTATTATGATTTGAAAGTTGATATAAAGGATAGTGCAACGGTAGGCTTTTCTATGGTGGGTTATCAGTCTATCAAGCAGGCAGTATATGCATCTCAACCTATTGTGCAGATTAATGTTGTACTGCTTGCGGATGTAGAGACTCTCAAAGAGATAGAGGTGAAAGGTGTACGCAAGCAGTTTGATAATTTTGATCATATAAATCCGATTAACACCCGACTGATGCCTGATGCTTCAGGGGGGAGCATAGAGAGTTTGTTGATTACTTTTACGGGTGTCAGTCAGAATAATGAGCTTTCTTCTCAATACAATGTGCGTGGAGGTAGTTTTGATGAGAATGCAGTTTATGTAAATGGTGTGGAGGTGTTTCGTCCTTTGTTGCTTCGTGCCGGACAGCAGGAGGGGTTGTCGTTTATAAATCCGGAGATGGTGGAGAGTGTTAACTTCTCTGCAGGTGGCTATAGTTCACAATATGGCGATAAGATGTCATCGGTGTTGGATGTAACCTATAAGCGACCAACATCTTTTCATACAACTCTTAATATAAGTCTGTTAGGCGCAAGTGCTTATGTGGCGGCAGGAGATAGTACCTACTCGATGATGCATGGTATTAGATACAAGACCTCGCAGTATCTGTTAGGTACTTTAGCCACTAAGGGTAAGTATCAACCAAACTTTGTAGATTATCAGACATACATGACTTGGAAGTTGGGAAAAGATAAGGCTGCATCTCGTTGGGAGATGAGTTTTTTAGGGAACTTCTCTCAAAACTCCTATAAGTTTCAACCGGAAGAATTAGCACAGACCTTTGGGACATACGCGACTGCCCGTAGTTTGACTATTGCTTATGAAGGCGCTGAGCGAGATTTGTTCCGTACTGCATTTGCCAATTTGGGACTAACATGGAAGGCTAATCGAGACTTGCGTATAGGTTTTAATATGGGAGGTTTCTATAGTTATGAGCGTGAGAACTATGATATTACTGCGGAGTATATATTGCGTGTGAAGCCTGTTTCGGAGTCGGAGGATAGTAATAATGACGATGTAGATGAGGTGTTAGGTACAGGAATCTATCATGAGCATGCGCGCAATCAATTGCAGACCGGTATAGCCACATTATCCCATTATGGAGAATGGAAAAGAGATATGAATAGTTTGCAATGGGGAGCATCTGTTCAAGGTGAGTTTATCAGAGATAATATGCTTGAATGGGAATGGCGCGACTCTATGGGATATTCTATTCCTACACAATCGGAGGTAATGGAGTTGTATTACAATCTACGGGGTGTTAGTCGTTTGAATACGATTCGTGTACAAGGGTATGTACAAGATACCTATAAATGGAATACGGATTATGGTATGTTGTTTTTGAATGGCGGTTTGCGTATGCATTGGTGGAGTTATAATAAAGAGTTCTTGTGCAGTCCTCGTGCTTCGGTATCTTTTACTCCCGAATGGAAGAATGATTTCGTATTTCGTTTGGCGACGGGATTATATTATCAGTCTCCTTTTTATAAAGAATTACGAGATACATTGACTGATGACGGGGGCGTGACTCGTGTGCAGTTAAATCGTGATTTGAAGGCACAGCGTTCAGTGCATGTTGTAGCGGGTATGGACTATTATTTCCGTGCGTGGGGGCGTCCTTTTAAGTTTACGGCAGAAGCGTATTACAAATATATGGACCGTGTGGTTAGTTATACGATAGATAATGTTCGGATACGCTATTCCGGTAAGAATGATGCTATAGCCTATACCACAGGTCTTGACTTGAAACTTTACGGGGAGTTGGTTCCCGGTGCGGAGTCTTGGATAAACTTCTCTTTAATGCGCTCGAGAGAAAACTTGCTGAATGATGAAAGAGGTTGGATTCCAGGTCCGAACGAGCAACGATATAGTTTCAGTATGTTGTTTCAAGATTATATTCCGAAGTATCCTCAATATAAGTTTCATATTCGTTTTATATGGAGTGACGGTTTGCCTTATGGTTCTCCGAGAAATTTACAAACGAGGGCTATGCTTCGTTCAACCCCTTATCGTCGTTTGGATATAGGTGTTTCCCGCGTTATCGGACAGAAGAGTGATAAGTGGTTTAAGACGAAGCATTTGGAGAGTATATGGATAAACTTGGAGGTCTTAAACTTGATAGGTTTTAATAATGTTAATTCCTATTTTTGGGTGACCGATGCTACAGGTAACCAATGGGCTTCGCCTAATTATTTGACGGGGCGTATGTATAATGTGAAATTAACCTTTGATTTTAAGTAGTAGAATCGAAATATGCTATGACACAGCCTGCTCAAACAGAAACGCCAATGATGCGTCAGTTTCGTAGTATCAAGGAGCAATATCCTGATGCTTTGCTTCTGTTTCGTTGTGGAGATTTTTACGAGACTTATTGTGAAGATGCGATAAGTGCGTCCAAGATACTGAACATTACTTTGACTCATCGTAACAACGGAGGGAGTAGTACTGCCGTTAGTATAGAGATGGCAGGTTTCCCCTACCACGCATTAGATGTGTATCTTCCCCGATTGGTCAGGGCAGGTTACAGGGTTGCTATATGTGACCAATTGGAAGACCCGAAGTTGACTAAGAAATTAGTTAAGCGAGGTGTTACCGAGTTGGTTACTCCGGGAGTATCTTATTCTGATACGACATTACCACAGAAGGAGAATAATTATGTGTCTTGTGTTCATTTTGGCAAGGATGTTACAGGTGTCGCTTTTTTAGACTTATCCACCGGTGAGTATTTAGTAGCAGAAGGAACTGCAGAATATGTGAATAAACTACTTGCTAATTTTGCCCCTAAAGAAATCCTTTATGAGCGTGGCTACAAGGATGAGTTTCGTAAGGTATTTGGTACGAAGTGGTTTACTTTTGAGTTGGAAGATTGGATATTCTCTTTTGACTCTGCAATGGATAGACTGAAGAAGCAGTTTCAGATAGAGAATTTGAAAGGTTTTGGTGTGCAACATTTGCCTATAGGTGTGATTGCGGCAGGGGCTATTTTGTATTATTTGGATATGACCCAGCACTTACAGACTTCGCATATTCAACATTTGAGCAGAATAGAGGAAGAGAAGTATGTGTGGTTAGACCAATTTACGATCCGCAATTTAGAGTTGTATGCTCAGAGTAGTGAGTCGGTAGGGTTGTTCAATATACTTGATTCGACGAAGTCACCTATGGGTGCGCGTTTACTACACAAGTGGTTATCTTTTCCATTGAAAGATATAAAGGCAATAAGAGCAAGACAAGAGGTAGTGGAATGGATGTTTCGTCATCCGACAGAGCGTGCTGAATTGAGGGAGTTATTGTCTTCTATTCATGATATAGAGCGTTTGGGCGGTAAAATAGCGACTCGCCGTATATTGCCCCGTGATGTACTGCAAGTGTATTATGCTTTGTGTGCGATAGAGCCGATAAAAGCGATGGCTGCAGGTAGCGATGTGGATAGTTTCCGCTTATTGGGTGAGCAGTTGGTGCTATGCACAGAGATAAAAGAACTTATTCATCGTACGATAAGTGAGAATGCTCCTGCCGTGCTGAGTAAACTGGGTTATATACGGGATGGTGTGGACGAGGAATTGGACGAGTTGCGTGCAATAGGGCAGAATGGCAAGGAGTGGTTGGCTCATATACAGCAGCGAGAGGCGGAGAAGACAGGAATACAGAGTTTGCGTATAGGCTACAACAATGTGTTCGGTTATTATCTGGAGGTACGGAACACATACAAGAATCTTGTTCCTCAAGACTGGGTGCGTAAGCAGACCCTTGCTCAAGCAGAGCGTTATATTACTGAAGAGTTGAAAGAATATGAGGAGAAGATTTTAGGTGCAGAGGACAGAATTGCGTTGATAGAAAATCGCATCTATTGTGAGTTGTTGGACAGGTTATCTTTCTCTGTGAACGATTTGTTGCAGGATGCACATATATTGGCTGGAATAGATTGCTTGGCGTCTTTTGCAGATGTAGCCGACCGTTATAAATATGTTTGTCCGCAGGTTGATGACGGATTGGAGATAGATATTCGTGAGGGGCGTCATCCGATAATAGAGCGTTGTCTGTCTGTTGGTGAGCAATATGTGTCGAACAGTGTGTATTTAGACAACAATACTCAGCAGATAATGGTTATTACGGGTCCGAATATGTCGGGTAAGTCTGCTTTGTTGAGGCAAACAGCGTTGATTGTCTTGATGGCACAGGTTGGCAGTTTTGTTCCTGCCGAAAGTGCAAGGATAGGTGTTGTTGACAAGATTTTTACTCGTGTGGGTGCGAATGATAATATCTCCTTAGGAGAGTCGACTTTCATGGTAGAGATGAATGAAGCATCGACGATTTTGAATAACTTATCGGAGCGCAGTCTTATTTTGTTTGATGAGTTGGGTCGCGGTACAAGTACATACGACGGTATTAGTATCGCTTGGGCTATAGTGGAATATATACATGAGTATGAGGGTCATCCGAAGACTCTTTTTGCTACGCACTATCATGAACTGAACGAGATGGAAAAGAGTTACGCCCGAATTCATAACTACAATGTATCGATAAAAGAGATAAAAGACAAGATTATCTTTTTGCGCAAGTTGGTGCAGGGTGGTTCCCAGCATAGTTTCGGTATTCATGTGGCAAAGATGGCGGGTATGCCGACCTCTATAGTGGCACGCTCGGAGCAGATATTGCAGGAGTTAGAGAGTAGTCAGAAGGAAAGTCTCGGCAAGCATATAGTCAGCCGGAAACAAGATAAGGGCAATACTGTCCAATTGAGTATGTTTCAGTTGGAAGACCCTGTTTTAGAGCAGGTCCGTAATGAGATATTGTCGATGGACATAAACGCCCTTACTCCGTTGGACGCTCTGAACAAACTAAATGAAATTAAGAAAATTGTTACGGGTAAATAGGGCAATGCCTTGTTCGTGATAGGTGTCTTTGACATCCTGATAGATAGAATCGGGAATCCATTGTTTCATATCGTTACCAAGAAAGAGTTCTCGACGGATATCTGTGGAGGAGACAGGGAATAGTGGTGCTTGGGACAAGAAAGTAACCACAGGGTACTTTTGTTTGAGTTTGGCAGAGTCATTATCTTTGCGAGGATAAACCAAGACAGGATAGTCGTGCAAGATTGTTTGCCAGTCTTTCCAATGGTGGAAGACGGTAAGGTTGTCCTCCCCTATGATTAGCGAGAAAGTGTGTTGCGGGTAGGTTTGTTGCAGTGCTTGGAGTGTTCGGATGGTGTAAGATGGTTTGGGTAATGTAAATTCGAAGTCGGATACCAGAATGTTTTTTTGTCCTTCGAGGGCAGTTTTAGCCCATTGCAATCGTTTGTTTTGGTCGATAAGAAATCCTTTGTCTTTTAGAGGGTTGTTAGGTGAAATCATCAGCCATATTTGGTCGAGACCGGTATGATCCACGACCCATTGTGCAAGGCGGATATGCCCTGTGTGGATGGGGTTAAATGAACCTCCGTAGATACCGATGTTTGCCATATAAGTTTTTGACGAGTTAGTTATCCAAGAAGTTTGTTACGATTTTGTCCAAGTGCTGTTCTGCATTGCAGAGGTCGTCGTTGACGATTACTACATCGAATTGCGGTCGATAACTCAACTCTTCTTCTGCTTTATTGATCCGTTCCTCTATCTTTTCGGGACTGTCGGTAGCCCGATGTTGCAAGCGATTGCGCAGTTCGTTGATATTAGGCGGTGCGACAAATATAGACAATGCTTTATCACCGAAGAGGCGTTTAAGATTAGCCCCTCCTTTGACATCGACATCAAATACGACATGGTGATGTTTTGCCTCTATCCGTTCAATTTCGGAGCGCAAAGTGCCGTAGTAAGTTCCACTATAGACTTGTTGCCACTCGACCAATTTGTCTTCTTTTATGAGTTGTTCGAACTCTTGGTTGGATATGAAATAGTATTCTTTTCCGTTGATTTCTTGTCCTCGTGGCGGTCGTGTTGTGACGCTGACAGAGAATTCCAAATCGTTTCGTTTACCGAGCAAATAGTTTACCAAAGTGCTTTTTCCGGAGCCACTTGGCGCACCAAAAATGAGTATCATAGTTGTTCTGCAGTTTTATGAGGATATGCTGTAATTTTCTTGTTCATTGAGGGGTGGATAGAGATTGTTGGAGGATGAATGACAAGATTGGTAGTAATCATATTTTTAACATTTCCCATTGTTTGTTAATGCAATGCAGGATTGTTCTTCATAGGTTCTTCCTATATTCATCCTATATTCGTCCTATACTCATCCTATATAGATGATATGTGGTAGTTAGTAAATGTTTACCGTACTTATTCGGATCTAATTGCTAATGATAGTTGTATAAAACACGGAGTGGTTGGGTGGTTTATCGGTGTTGTTCTGTATTTATTCTGTCTTTCCGATAGGAACGGGAGGTGGATGTTTTGGATGTAAGACGGTGTTTTACAGCACATTGAGTACCTGTTCTTTGATTTGTTCCAGAAGGTCTTTCATCTTTACAACGATGATTTGCATTTCGCTCTGGTTACTTTTACTGCCGAGAGTATTGATTTCCCGTCCCATTTCCTGGGCGATGAACCCGAGTTTTTTGCCGACGCCAGTCCCTTCGCAATCCATTGTTTCGCGGAAATAACGCAAGTGGTTAGTCAGGCGTACTTTTTCTTCCGTAATGTCCAACTTTTCTAGGTAGTAAATCATTTCCTGTTCGAGCCGGTTCTGGTCGATAGCCTGTTTGGTTTGCGTAGTGAGTTTATTGAGATTGGTTTCGAGATGTTGCCGAATCTTTTCCACTCTTCCTTTCTCGAAGGGTTCGACCTGCGAGAGGAGAGTCTGCATTTGGTTTAATTTCTCGGTGAACATGGCTTGCAGTGCGGCTCCTTCTTGAATTCGGAAAGCATTGAAGTTGTCGATTGCGGCATTGATAGTTTCCAGCACGATTGTCCATTCGTTGTCGCTAACCAAGTCGTTTTCGGAAAGTTTGAGGACATCAGGGATACGCATGATGGTATCGATGATGTTTTCTTGTGGTAGGTTGAACTTGTGTTGCAGAGCCGATAGTTCGTGGTAGTAGTAGGCAAAAGCGTCTCGGTTGATAGGGGTGAAGGAGTGGTTTTTGTCGGCAGTCGGGTTCTCGGAGATGGTTTGAAAGTAGATATTCAGGTCAATTTTGCCCCGTTCGAGGCGTTGTGCGACAAGGCTCCGGATATCCAGTTCTTTATCCTTCAGTTGGGAGGCAATCCGCAGGCTGAGGTCCATTGATTTGGAGTTGAGACTTCGGATTTCTACGATAAGTTTCTTGTTATCAGTTAACAGTGTTTGGCTTTCGGCTTTGCCGTAGCCTGTCATGGATTGTATCATTTCCTTTTGAGTTGTATGTTCTCTTTTAATGTGTATTCACCTAAATTGAAGGGGTTTGTATCGTTATTCTTTCTGTCCTTTATAGTGATGGCAACTGCCACAGAATCAGCGGCGTAGTTGTCGGAAGGGTCGTTGGTTACGATGTGGATGGTGTCAACGGGGAAGTCGGTACATGTGGTTTCATAGTAGCCTTTTGCGTCCGTTTTGACAGTGTCGGAGATAGGGCGGTTCTTGTACCCTTTGACCACGATATTCATGTCTTGAAGAGGTTTGTGTTGCTCGTTGGTTACTTTGCCGGATACTTTGTAGGTGGCGGTAGGTACGCCGTAGAGGCACATAATCTCTTGGTTGACATTTTGTTTGGTCGTACCACATCCGAAGAAGGTGATGACCATACCCAACAATGCGTTGATTCGCATCAGGAAGCGTAGTTTTAGTTGTTTCATTTGCCGATACAGAATTTGGTAAATATGTTGTTTAAGACCTCCTGGGAGGTTATTTGTCCTGTTATTTCTCCCAAGGCTTGCAGACAATCGTGGAGGTCCATACTCAAGAACTCTCCGCTTACTTGTTCTTGAAGTCCTTGTTCGACATGTCGGATGGCTTTCAAAGCACGAAGCAAGGCGTCGTAGTGCCGAGCATTACTGATTGTGACTGCGTTGCGTAAGTTGAATAGTTTGCCGGCCTCATTGACAAGCCTTTCTTTTAGCACTTGTACATCTCCATATTTTGCTGACAATAGAAGTGCTTGGTTAGCAGAATCTATGGTGTCCTTTCGGACAAGGTCGGCTTTATTGAATATGCGTATAATCGTTTTCTTTTTTGTTTCTAATTGGTGCGGGAGTGTTTCTTGAGGATTAGTGGCATCCAATACATCAATAATGATCTGTGCTTTTTGTGCTGCTTGTATGCTTCGCTCTATTCCAAGGTGTTCTATGGTGTCGTGTGTCTCCCGTATGCCTGCTGTGTCTATAAAACGAAAGAGTATGCCATTGAGTATGAGCGTATCTTCTATCGTATCCCGAGTGGTGCCTTGTATGTCGCTTACGATGGCGCGTTCTTCTCCTACTATGGCGTTAAGCAGTGTGGATTTACCCGCATTAGTAGCCCCGATAATAGCCACATTGATGCCTTGTTTTATTGCATTGCCTGTCTGAAAAGAGTCGGTCAGAGAGGTAAGTTTTGTGTCTATCTCCTGTGCTAACGAGGTCAACTGTGTGCGATCGGCAAACTGTAGTTCCTCGTGGTCAGCAAAGTCCAATTCCAATTCTATCAGGGAGGTAAATTCAATGAGTCTGCTTCGTAAGATTTCTATTTCTTGTGTGATACCACCTCGTAGTTGCGATATTGCCAAATCTTTCTCTGCCTTTGTCTGTGCCGCAATGAGGTCTGCCACGGCTTCAGCCTCTGTCAAATCGAGTTTTCCATGTATAAATGCCCGTTTTGTAAACTCTCCTGCTTGTGCCATAAGGCATCCTGACTCTATAAGCCATTGCAACAGTGTCTGCTGTATATAAAGACTGCCATGGCATGCTATTTCTACGCTATCTTCGCCCGTAAAGGAATGTGGGGCATGAAAGACGGTAACCAACACCTCATCGAGCAACTCATTTGCGCGTTCGATGGTACCATAATGGACAGTGTTCGCACCTACCTCCGACAGAGGTTTGCGCCCGTGATACAGTTTGTCGACAATCGCTATTGCGTTCTCACCACTCACCCGTACGACAGCAATTCCGCCGCTACCATAAGGGGTTGATATGGCACAGATTGTACTCATTTCTTCAGTTGCAGCATATACCATTCCCCTCGTTTGTTTCTGCCACATTCCTTGAGTCCTGCTTCTTGTGCTTTCTCAATAAGCGAGGGGATGTCATCGCTGTAGAACCCGCTTAGCCATACTTCTCCATTGGGATACAGATATTGTGCGTAGAGGGGTAGTTGTTCCAATAGTATATTCCTGTGTATGTTTGCTACAATCAAGTCATATTTCCCTTTTGGGGGTGTATCTCCCAAGCACACATCAAGGCACACCGCATTTCGTTGGGCGTTCTCTTGTGTATTGCGGACACTATTCTCGTCCATATCCACAGCCCATACGCTTGCTGCTCCGCATTTCTTGGCAAAGATAGCAAGTACTCCTGTTCCGCAACCCATGTCCAACACTTGTCGAAAAGCCCCTTGTCGTTCTATCAGGGCGTCAATGAGCATGGAGGTCGTTTCATGGTGTCCGGCACCAAAGGCGCAGTGCGGTACTATCACCACTCCAAGAGGCAACTCTTCTGCAGGATGCTCTGCCTCCCATACAGCGTTCCAATCTTCATCGGCACAGTCCTGCAAGCCAATCAGTTCTACACCGATAGTGTCAGTTATCAAGGCGTTTATCTCATCTTGATTGGCTTGTAGAATGGAGGTGGGGATATAGGCATCTGAACCATCAAAGACCTCAAAGCCGAGGTCACACAATGCTTGTTCGAACACATCCTGCTGCCATTGCTCTTGGAACGAGTACTTCAGTTGCGCTACGGAGTATCGCATAGATTACCAGCAGTTGTAGTGGATGTTCTCTTTGTTGAACTTGTCTTTTACGGCAGGTTGTTCTGCAGGAACGCCGATAGGAACGATACACATAGGGATAATGTTCTCTGGTAGTCCCAACAATGCCTGTACTTGTGGTGTACGGTCTGAACTGGGATATACACCTGTCCACACACCTCCTAAATTCATCGCATGGGCGGCAAGCAGCAGGTTCTCGGTTGCGGCTGATACATCGTTTATCCAGAACCCTTGTCCTTCTCCTTCGAGTGCCTTGTTCAGATCGCCGCACATAACAAAGGCGCAGGCAGCACCGTTGCCACAACGACTAAATGGGAAGGTCTCGCCCAACTTCTGGAGCAAGGAATCATCCGTTATAACAACGAATGCCCATGGTTGTTTGTTCATAGCAGTTGGGGCAGACATAGCACAACGGAGCAATGTCTCTATCTGCTCATTACTAATCTTTTCCCCGGTGAATTGCCTAACAGAAACACGGGTTTGGATAACATCTAATACGGCTTGCTGTTTCATATCGTTAGTGTTATTGAATTTGCAGCCAACAAGTAAAGTCGCCAATAGCGACAGAGTGATGAGATGTTTCATAGATATGGTTTTATTAAAATGATACAACTCTGCAAAGTTACAAAAAGAATTGTATAATAACAAAAATATATCTATCTTTGTGTTCTTTTTGAAGTGGCAATCATGACCTATAGCGAAACATTGGATTATCTGTATTCATCGCAACCTGCCTTCCACTTGGTAGGAACATCGGCCTATAAACCAGGTTTGGAGAATACATACCGCTTGATGGAGCATCTGTCTCATCCATATCGGCGTTTCCCGTCGGTTCACATCGCTGGTACCAATGGCAAGGGTTCTGTTTCTCATCTCATTGCAGCCTCCTTGCAGGCGGCAGGCTATAAGGTTGGATTGTACACCTCTCCCCATCTGGTGGACTTCCGTGAGCGCATCCGTATCTCTGGTGAGATGATACCAAAGGAGCGTGTTGTTGCTTTTGTGGAGCGGAATAGGGCGTTCTTGGAGGTACTAAAACCCTCCTTTTTCGAGACCACAATGGCTATGGCGTTCGACTATTTCGCCAACGAACAAGTCGATATTGCCGTTGTAGAGGTCGGGCTGGGTGGTCGTTTGGATAGCACAAACATCATCACACCCCTTCTGTCGGTCATTACTAACATCGGCAAGGACCATACCGAGTTCTTGGGAAACACTTTGTCTGCCATCGCCTACGAAAAGGCAGGGATTATCAAAGAAGGTGTCCCTGTGGTTGTTGGCGAAAGCAACGACGAAACATCGCCTGTCTTTATCCGTAAGGCAGAGGAATGTGGCTCCGACCTGTTGTTTGCCGACCGTTGTCCATGCAAAGATCTCCCCTGCGAGTTGTCAGGCATTTACCAATCTCATAATATCCAGACGGCTCGTGTGGCTCTGGAGATATTGCGCAAGATATCTTCGTTTGACATCGGAAACTCGGCTATCGAACAAGGGTTCTCTCACGTGTGTCAGCTCACGGGTCTTCGTGGTCGTTGGGAAACTTTGTCGAACAAAGGACCTGTTATCATCTGCGATACAGGACACAATAGTCATGGTATCCGTTATGTGGCAAAGCAGTTGCAGAATATATCTGGGCAGTATAACCGTCTGCATATTGTTTTTGGTATGGTCAACGACAAAGATGTACAAGATTCTTTGGCAATGCTTCCAACCGCCGCACACTTCTATTTCACTCAGGCTCATACCCTCCGTGCAATCCCGTCGGAAGAACTGAAGCAAATCGGTGAATCTTTGTCGCTGTATGGTTCGGCGTATCCCGATGTTTGCAGGGCAATAGAAGCCGCCGTCAAGTCAGCCCAAACCAACGACCTTATCTTCATCGGAGGAAGCAATTATGTGGTAGGAGAGGCGTTGCAACTGACTTTTGACTGAAGCCCTGTTTCTTTCTTATAGGCTTCTTTCCGTTTCACTCCTGTGCCTTTTCCGTGTACTGATAACAACCCATATCCGCAGCATCTGCCGGTCTTGGATTTCCGTCCCTGTCAAAAGGTACTGTCGCAGCAACATCGCTCTGCGCTTTTCCTCTGATCGGAGCAACAGAATCTAAGTGAAAATCATAGTAGTTATAATCGTCCAACGAATAGTATTGCTGGATAAAAATAGTATCGTTTTCCGTAGCATACAGATTGTCACGGAAACAATCTGACTCAATAGTGTCGTTCTTTAGATAGTTATTCGCAAACACACCCAAATAGCGTTGAGGGAGTGGGGTAGCCAATACAAGGTTATTCCTCCTCAGCCCTGTTATAATGTTGTTGTACATCCAACAGACTGTCTGACTCTCATCCTTCGACAAATCGTTGATATACACCGCCGCAACATCTTCCCTTCCTACAGGCTGGATGTTTATATTGGTGTTCCTGAAGAATGAGGCGATCGTATTATGCACAACCCTATAGTTGCCACCTGCAAGATATAGGCAGTACTGTGCGCAGTTACTTATCTCTGTGTTGCTGACGCTTGCCTCCGTATTCTGCAATACAACGCCGTACTGTGAGAAATTGTGTATACTCGAATTGCTCAAGGTCAGTTTCGGCATCGTATGCTTGTCCGTAGAAGAGCAGTATAGCCCCACTTTCCCACTGATAATCTCTGTGTATTCTATCTTGTGCCTGCAGGTGTCATGTTCCAAAGGCTGTATCAGATACACCCCGTTCCATTTGCCGGACACTGCCGTATAGGGGACATGGGTGTAGATATTGTCCAACCTGTCTCCCTGTATGCGAACAGGTTGCTCTATCGTTCCTTGCGATTGCAGATTTCCGTAAACGATCAGACTTGCATTGTCGTGCATATATAGGGTCGTCCCCGCCAACAAAGTGAGTGTACACAGCGTATCAACCGTCAGACTGTTGTAAATAAGATAAGGCCTGCCTCCACCCAAAATCGTATCGTGCTGAATAGTCAATCGGTCCATGCGCTCTACATCCTGCCCGAAAGCTTCAAGAACCACGCTTTGCAAGTTACCGTTCGTACGAAAGTCTATCGCATCCCCAATAAACACCGGAGTATGCGAATTCTGTTCCTCTACTCGTGCCTTGACAAAGACATAAAGACTGTCTTTACCTCGCAGCGTAATCTTTTTGAGCCTGTCAAGCGATGTCTCCCCGTCCACATTCAAACGGAAATACTGCCCGCTCCTGAGGCTTATCCTCTCAATCTCTACAGCCTGTTTGTTCGGGTTATAAACGCTGAACTGCAAGGTAGGACTGTTCATCTCTGTAAATACGGTATCAAACCGAAGCGTGTCGCACGAGAAGCGCAGACAAGCACTTGGGTCTGTCGTGATTTGCGGGTCGCAACTCATCAAGACAATCGTCACAATGCCCAACCACCATGCTATCTTCTTCCCTGTCCTGCGCATCATTCGAAATTGAAAGTTAATGTCAGTTGCCTGTTCAGCAGTTTGTTCAGTGCATTCGTGTAGAACGAATCTTGTATCGGTAACTCTGGTCGTTGGCTTACAGGGGTCAATACATTGTTAAAGCCGATCGAATAGGTCAGTTGAGGACACAGTTTGAACCACGGGAAATAAAAGTCACATCCGAATCCCACCTCCACAAAGTAGTCGAACCCCTTTTGCAGGATAGGTCTTTTCTTGTCAGTACCAAAATCAAACGACACGCCGCCACCAGCTATCAGGTAAGGTCTGTAATTCACTTCCCGTTCAGCCGACCATTTGAGGTAAATCGGCAGAGTGATAGGCAACGACAATATGTCCGTCTTCAGATTGCCGACGCTCCCCGATTCCGTCTTGTATGTCAGTGTCCTCATACCAAAGTGCAGGGTGGGGGTACATCGGAAGTTCAAATGTCGGCTCAACCTTACATCTGTAATAAATCCTACTGAGAAGCCAGGCATCATATCTTTCACACGGGCATGGTAAATCTCATCATCAAGCGACAGCAGCGATTCATCTACCGTAAAGTGCATAAAGTTCAGACCTAACGAAAACCCGAAGTGTACGGTCTTGTCATCTATGTGAGGCCTGTTTTGTGCAAAAGTGACGGGAACAATGATGCATAATAGTAATATGATGACACATTTCCTTTTCATTCCGTCGTTGTTTGAAGCAGGAAGTCAATACCCTTGTCGTAACTCTGCAGTCCGTAGCCCATATATGTGGCGCAGACCACATCCCGCAAGTACGATTGTTGTCGGAAGGCTTCTCGTTGGGTTAGGTCACTGATATGAACCTCAACCACTCTCTTGCCAATAGCAGCCACTGTGTCACGAAGGGCAATGCTCGTATGGGTGTAACCCCCTGCATTTAGCACAATTCCTGCAAGGTCCTCCTTGCTGTCTGCCTGTTGCAGATAGTCAATCAAGTCCCCTTCGTGATTGCTCTGAAAGTAGTCAAGGCTTATCGTCTTGTATTTTTCTCGCAGCCCCTTCATATAGTCATCAAACGACACACTACCGTAGATGGCAGGCTCTCGCTTGCCTATCAGGTTCAGGTTCGGACCATTCACAATGGCTATATGAATACGGTGCCTCTGCATTCTTTTACGAATTCATCGAGGCAAGAAACTCCTCGTTGTCCAATGTGCGTTCCATCCTGTCTTTCAGAAATTCCATCGCCTCTACAGAGTTCATATCCGCAAGATGGCGTCTGAGTACCCACATTCTCTGCAGTACTTCCTGTGGCAACAGAAGGTCGTCCCTGCGAGTCGACGATGCCATAATATCTACGGCGGGGAATACACGCTTGTTGCTCAGTTTGCGGTCAAGTTGCAGTTCCATGTTGCCTGTTCCCTTGAACTCCTCAAATATCACATCGTCCATCTTGCTACCAGTCTCGGTTAGGGCGGTCGCTATAATTGTCAACGACCCACCATTCTCAATGTTACGGGCTGCACCGAAGAAACGCTTCGGCTTGTGAAGGGCTTGAGCCTCCACACCTCCCGACAACACTTTGCCGCTGGCTGGAGTAACCGTGTTGTACGCACGGGCAAGACGGGTGATAGAGTCAAGCAAGATAACAACATCATGCCCGCACTCAACCAATCTCTTGGCCTTCTCGTGTACAATATTGGCAACCTTCACATGGTTCTCGGCGGGTTCATCAAAGGTCGAGGCAATCACTTCGGCGGGAACACTACGGGCCATGTCTGTCACTTCCTCAGGACGCTCATCTATCAACAGTACAATCATATACACCTCAGGATGATTCTTGGCTATGGCATTGGCTATCTCCTTCAGGAGAACCGTCTTACCAGTCTTCGGCTGTGCCACAATCAACCCTCGTTGTCCCTTGCCAATAGGAGCAAACAAGTCTATCACACGACACGACAATGGGTCATCCTTGCCACTGCAAAGACGGAATTTCTTGTCAGGAAACAACGGCGTCAAATGCTCAAAAGCAACCCTGTCCCGTATCTGTTCGGGCAAGCAACCGTTGATTTTCAGTACTTTGTTAATGGGGAAATATCGCTCTCCCTCTCGAGGCGGACGGATAGTACATTCCACCGTGTCACCGGGTTTCAAGCCATAAGTCTTGATTTGCTGTTGAGATACATAGATGTCGTCTGGCGAAGAAATGTAATTGTAATCCGATGAACGGAGAAAACCGTATCCGTCTGGCAATATCTCTAAGGTGCCGCTGCCTTTTATTTGGTCTGTGAAATCATACAGAATGGCACGCTTCTGCTCGTTTTGAACTTCCTTCGCATTGTCGTTCTCCTGCGATGGTGCTGCTGTCGACTCTTTGGCTTGCTTCTCTGCAGGAGCAGCAGCAACAGCGGTTTCCTCCTTATGCTCTTTCGGTTTCTTTTCGGTGGCAGGTGCAGCGGCTTGCGGTTTCTCTTGGGCTGCCGCAGCGGTAGTCTGGGGCTTCTCTTCGGTTGGCTCTGCCGGACTCTCTTTCTTGCTGCGTTTTTTCTTGGGCTTGGCAGGTTCTGCCGTCACCTCTGCTTTCGGTTCTGCAGCAGCCGCAGGTGCAGGAACAGTCGCCTCTGCTTTGCTCTTCCTGCCTCGTTTCTTGGGTGCCGGAGCCGCCTTCTCTTCAGGCTCACTCTTTTTCTCTTCCTTTTCCTGCTCTATCGGCTTCGGAGCAGGCAGCGGCTTGTCTGCAAACAGGGGCTTCTGTACCGCTTTCTCCACTCTCGGAGCAGTGGATGTCAGCACCTCTTGGCTGCGTTCGCCATTGTCTTGTTTGAAAAAGTCCAGATTAACACGCTCTACTTTCTTGGCTATATGGATTCGCTGTTTCTTCCTGCGTTCTGGTTGTTCCTGTCTGGCATTGACCTTCGCTTGTACCTGCATGGCTTTCTGGTCAGCCTGTGCATCAAGAATGTCGTATATTAGTGATTGTTGTGTAGCACTTCGGCCCACTTTAAGACCGAAAGATTTTGCAAGTTCGGTCAACTCGTCGAACGATAAGCGTCCGAGTTTGGTTACATCATAAAGCATAAATGTTTTTTCTATAATCTTTGGAATTGCCCACGAAGGAGATACCTTCCTGTATTTTCGCCGCAAAGATATAGGAAAGATTTTGATTGTGCAAGACTATTCCTGCAAATACGGGCAAAAAAGTTGTTTTTATCGCTTTTCTACCCGATTTTCTACTTTTTCCTGACTGAATACCGCCTTTTCCCTCTCTCTCAACGCTCTTTCCCTGTTCCCTGTCCTCGACTTTTCCTCTACAACAACAGTCTTTTATATATAGGTGTCCTCAAAAAAGGCTGAAAACGACCTTATTCTTACCTCAAAATCTCCTTGTCCTTCTTTCCCTCAAACGAAAAAACTGCCCTCCGTCAAGCCCTGTAAATACTGTGTATTCCAAAGGATTTATATAGGATTTATATAGGATGAGTATAGGACGAATATAGGATGAATATAGGAAGAGCATACCAAAATCGTCCTTTTTTCACCGCAAATAACACCCTTTCTGCTACCTATTTCCATCCCTGTGCAAGCACGCTCTATTTTTTGAAACAGACAACGAAAAATTTACTTTTGATTGTGGAAATAAAATAAAAGTATTACCTTTGCGTCGTAGAACAAAAACCGATGAAGCGTAGTCTATTCTTGTCCCTTCTCTTTTTTGCTGTACTGCCTTTAGGGGCGGAAGAAACAAACTTGCGATATACAGACGCACAAGAATTGCAAATCATCAACAAAGGTTTTTCCAACACACTCACACCATACACCCGTATTCCTGCTTCCTTGCACGATTCTGTCCGCCCCGATCTATGGGCGCGCTCTCTGTGTTCATCCGGCATTGCAATACGCTTCGCTACTAATTCCACCCGTATCGCTGCACGCTATCGGCTGCGGCAGAATTTCCACATGGCGCACATGGCTGATACTGGCACAAAAGGAACCGACCTCTATTGTCTTACCAACGATGGTCGTTGGCACTATGTCAATACTGCACGCCCTACTAAAGACAGCATACAACACAAAATCTATGTGAGCAATCTCGACGGGCAAACACACGAGTGGATGATATATCTCCCGCTCTACGATGGCATAGAGTGGCTCCAAGTGGGCATCGATAGCACGGCCTCTATCTCCAAACCCCGCACCGACAATCCTTCAACCTCACGCAAAATCGTATTCTATGGAACAAGCATCCTGCAAGGTGGCTGCGCCTCACGAACAGGCATGGTCGCTACTTCCATCCTCCAACGATCTCTCGGGGTCGAATGTGTCAATCTCGGATTTTCAGGCGAGGGAAAATTAGACAAGTGTATGGCTCGTGCCATGGCGGATATACCCGGTGTCGTAGCCTATGTCATCGACCCTGTACCCAACTGCACCAAAGATATGTGCGACACACTCACATACTCCTTTATACGCATATTGCGCGACGCACATCCCGACATCCCCATCATCATGGTCGAAGGACCGATATACCCCTATGCACGCTTCGACGCATTTTTCGGCGACTATTTGCCTCAGAAAAACGAGGCTTTCCACAAGAACTATTTGCTATTGAAACAAGAATCTCCCCACAATCTCTACTATGTCCATTCCGATGGGATAACCGGTAGAAACGAGGAGGGAACAGTAGACGGCATTCACCTTACCGACTTGGGCTTTCAAGCCTACGCCGATAAGTTGGAAGAACTACTTCGAGCGTTACTCAATCCAAATAAATAAATAAATTATGAAAAAATCTATCTTGTTACTCTTGGCAACCCTCGCAATGAGTGTGTATGCGCAAGAGCGACGCTTGGTTGGTACGGTTCTCGATGCGGAAACAAGAGAACCTCTTATCGGTGTAAGCGTCTTGGAAAAAGGTACCAACAATGGTACAGTAACCGATCTCGATGGTAACTTCTCGCTCACTGCTAAAAGCGCAAATGTTACCCTCTCTCTCACCTATGTAGGATACGAAGAGATGGAAATCGTTGCCAAAAGAAATGCTTTAGGTACCTTGGAGTTGCAACCCGTAACGGTCTCATTACAGGATGTCACTGTAACAGGGCAGATCGCAGTACAGCGCAAAACACCTATAGCGGTGAGTTCAGTTACCGCGTTGGAAATAGAAGAGCGCATAAGCAATACCGAGTTCGTCGAGATCTTCAAGAACACACCAGGTGTACACGCTAATACTAACGGAGGTTCTTGGGGCGACAGCGAAATATATATGAGGGGATTCGATAACACAAACATCGCAATGCTCATCAATGGTGTACCCATGAACGGTATGGAAGACGGACGGGTATATTGGTCAAACTGGCAAGGGCTTTCCGATGTGGCATCGGTGGTGCAAACACAAAGGGGGTTGGGAGCAAGCAAACTCTCATCACCTTCGGTCGGCGGTACTATCAACATCGTTACCAAAAACATCGACGCAAAACAGGGAGGCTCTGCTTCTTACAGCATGGGTAATGACGGATACAACAAAGTGTCATTCTCCGTATCAACGGGACTCATGAAAAACGGCTGGGCTATAACAGTCTTGGGTACCAAAACTTGGGGCAACGGATATGTGCAAGGTACAGATTTCAGCGGATATACCTATTTCGCCAACATATCCAAACGCATCAACGATAATCACCAGTTGTCACTAACAGGCTTCGGCGCACCCCAGTGGCACTACCAACGATCAGGCTCTGGAGGTGCATTAACCCTCTCCGAATGGATGAAAGTACGGCAGTATATGACAGGAGGAACACACTTCTCACGATACAATCCCACTTATGGATACGACGACTATGGTAACCGCAAGTCTGGTAACTACAATGTCTATCATAAACCGCAAATATCATTAAACCATGTCTGGCAAATCGACTACAAATCTTCTCTATCCACAACACTTTACACATCCTTAGGACGAGGCTACGGACATACTGCCGAAGCAGGATATAATTCGCAATACTCCTATACCGCACTCACCTATGGAGCAAACTACGGTACTCTCTCCACTACATTCCGACGCAAAGACGGTTCTTTCGACTACGGAGCGGTATATGACTTGAACGACCCAACTAACAAAATATATGATGAGTCCTCCGAAGAATTTGTATCACCCTACTATGGCTCGCAACTCGTAATCTGCCAGAACACTAATTCGCATAACTGGTATGGATTAGTATCTACCTATCAGAACAAGTTTGCTGATATGATTGACTTTACTGCCGGCATCGACCTGCGCTACTACAAGGGTATGCACACAGCCATCATTTCCGATATGTTGGGAGGTTCCTACTACATAGACGCTACACGCTCATCAGTTAGTGCTTCGAACAACAGTGCTGCTCTCGACCCTAATTGGGCAACCGAAAAACTTGGCATAGGCGATGTATGTTACCGCAACTACGATGGCTATGTCGTTCAAGAAGGCGCATTCGTACAAGGAGAATACAACAAAGGAAGTTGGTCTGCATTTCTCAACGCCTCTGTTAATATGAACCACTATTGGAAGATCGACCACTATTATTACGATGAAGAACATGGCCGCTCCCAAACGCTATTCTTCTTGGGAGGAACAGTCAAAGCAGGTGCCAACTATGCTATCAATTCCCACAACAATGTTTTCGTCAATGCCGGATATACCTCGCGCGCACCAAAGTTCGACAAGGGAGCATTCATGTCCGCATCCACAAGCAACGCCATCAACACGGAAGCAAAGAACGAACAAGTGGCAAGCGTCGAAATAGGATATGGTTTCCATAACGAATATGTCAATATCGCAGTAAATGGCTATTTCACGGAGTGGATGGACAAGACCATGGCTAAATACAATACCCTTTCAGACCCCGCACAAACGCGTTACAACCTCAATATGACCGGCGTAAATGCTCGTCACATGGGGCTTGAACTCGAATTAAAAGCACGACCCACACGCTGGCTGGAAATATCGGCAATGTTTTCTATCGGCGATTGGAAATGGGACAGTGACTCTGTCAAAGGCTATATCTATAGCGAACAAGGACAAGCACTAACCGTTAATGGAGAATTGACTACACCTGGCGCACCCGACCATGCATGGGCTATTGTTAATATGAAAGGCATACAAGTCGGGGGGTCTGCACAAACAACCGCCAACTTGGGTATAACTTTCAAACCTTTCAAAGGACTGCGTATCGGCGCAGAATACACTCTCTACGACCGTAATTATGCCTACTACTCATTTTCCGGAAGCGATCTGCAGATAGGCAAAACAATGAACTTGCAGCGTCCATGGAAGATACCCACAGGAGGCTCAATGGATGTTCGCGCTTCCTACCACTTCAAGGTGGGCAAATTGGATGCTGTCCTATCCGGTAGCATCAACAATGTTCTCAATCAACTCTACATTGAAAAAGCATGGAACCCCACTGTCCTGTCGCAGATCATTACCGAAGTAAACAAAGACAATGTCTATTTCTACTTTGCACAAGGTAGAACCTGGAATGTCCGTCTTAAATTCAATTTCTAAACTTCTTAACATTTTATCCTATGAAAAAGATATTAGGCCTACTGCTGATTGTTCTATGCTTCGCCTCTTGCGAAGATTGGTATCTCAATCACTATTTGGGAGGCTATCAGCCGATCACCACCGTGCGTAATTTCTCCTATACTCTCTCCGACGCCGACTATTCGACCGTCGCTTCTAACGCCACCAATATCGCCACGGCCCTGTCTATGGGGAAATACGACGGTGATTCATCCGTGTATAAAATTCTCAAGCAACTCGGAACCGACAAGTACTTTTCCGATACGCTCGTTACTCCCGAACTGTTCCTTCCTGCCTTCATGGCAAAACAATATCCTCAACTGTCCGAAGGAACACTTTGTGAGGTCACCTATCGTACCCAGATCGATTTGCCTATCTACTTCAGTGAATTCACGGTCATTCGCGATTTCACGCCCTCTTCTCCTCTCTCCACAGAAGACGAAATCATACCGGCTCTCGATGCGCAGGTCAATCCCCTGATGAAACGCGAAGGCTTCAAATTCGTAGTCAACTTCTCCGAAGACAAAACCTATATCTATCAGTACAAGAACGGTGCCTTCTCCCCGTTCGAAGTATCTGGAGTGGAAATCTTGGCGCTTCCCGCTGCGGCTTACGAAGAGATAGGCTCCAACACCATCTCCGACCCCGAACGGATACTCAACATCTACCTCTCCCGACACTTCCCTTATGCTGCCGACGAAACCACCTACTTGGTCATCTACAAAAACGAAAACAGAGCATCAACGGTCAATCAGTTCACCTTCAACCTCTCCACCAAACATTGGGACATCCTCAACAAAGTAGGCGAAGAGAGCATGTCTTTCGAGATGAAAGAGGCATGGAAAGCAAACCTCTCCACCTATCTCTCTGAACCCTTCTTAGGACACGGACAGGGTAATTTCGTTATACAGAATGTATTGCTCGAGTCACCGCTAACCTATGTCTGGTACTATTCCTCCACCTATGGTATGTGCGCTTCCGCTTACAAAGACAGCGAGAGTCACGCATCCGAAGCATGGCTCGTCTCACCCATTGTCAAACTCAAAAAAGCCAAAAACCCGCAACTCATCTTCGATCAGGCATTCAACAAGGCAGATAACTTCACCGAAGAAGCAACGGTCTTGGTATCAACCGACTACAAAGGCGATGTCACTTCCTGTACTTGGACGGCACTCGAATGGAACAAAAACGAAGATGGCACACTCAATGTACCTGCCGGCACCTCATGGGTATTCCAGTCAACAGGTGACTTGGACCTTACTGCTTTTGCAGGGCAATCTGTCTATATCGCATTCCGTTACACCACCGTCAATGGCAAGTCCGGTACTTGGGAAATCAAGAATGTACTCGTTTACGAACCCCAAACCGAATAATTCCCACACAAAAACACTGTGGTTTATTAACAAATAGCCCGTTTGTTAAAAACCACTTCCTGCCTCAGAGGCTGCCTGATTATTCAAGGCAGCCTCTGTCTTGCCCACTGTTTACTACCACTTCCAAACGATTTATATAAGATGAATATAGGACGACTATAGGATGACTATAGGAAGAGCATACAAACTACCTATAATCTCCCTCCCAACCACCCCTTTCCCTACTTTAATCATTAACACTTAATTCTTAAATTACAATAACTCCTCCCTGCGTTTATGCTCACTGTAGAGCCACACCGTCCTATGCCTCTCATCCCCTCCTCCAACCACCTAGATCCTCTAGACCGTCTAGTTCCCCTACATCCCCCACCAAAACCACCACCTCCTCCAAACTCTCTTCCATATATACCCTTGTCCCCTTCCTCCATACAGGGTAGGGTAGGTATATCATACCCCTCTCACACTCTATCCACACCCTATATCCCATGCTTCCTGTACTATTCCTTTTTCGTTTCAAACTGCGCCAATATTTCTACTTTTACTGCCAATCCTTCTACATACCACTCTCACTTAAGGCGTACCTTTGTATCGTGAAAATATGTATAAACCGATTAAAACTATATACACATGAAAAATAGCAATATTTTAGCGATACTATTCCTTCTAATCTTCACAGGAACAACATTTGCGGCTTCTTATACGGTTAGTCTGAAAACAGCCACAGAACCCACTCCTCCAATCGGTTCTCTCTCCTTTAATCCAGCATTCAACATAAAAGATATTTCTACAAATAATGGTTACAAGTTAGGTAGTACAAACAATTATGTAGGATGGATTTTGCCTACATCCGAAACAATCACTGCTGCCTCTTTTTCCGGTTGGATCAACAGTAATAATACATCCTACACTTTTGGTTATGCCTTTTCTACTGACGGAGGGAATACTTGGGGAACTACAAAAACTTGCAATAGCGATGGTCAGAAGAAAGAATCTACTTACACCATCCCTGCAAGCGATATTCCATCAGGAGCAAACGCCATAAAAGTGATACGCACTGCAGGTACCTCTACTTATTTTTGCAGCATCTCTATCGAAACCTCTGGAGGAGCAACGCCTTCCGCACCGTCTATCACCTCTTTCTCTATTGCAGGCGTCAATGCCACCATCGACCAAACCAACCATACCATCACTGCTACCTTGCCCGCAGGTACCAGCCTCACTTCATTAACGCCTACTGTTGCTACTGCCGATGCCGACAGTTACTCTCCTACAGGTGCGCAGAACTTTACCAATCCCGTGCAATATACTGTAACCAAAGGCACTACTTCGGTCAACTATACTGTCACTCTCACAGTGGCTTCCACGCCCGTAACACCCGACGAGCCAGATCTTACATTGCACGAACAAGAAATCTACGAATCCATTGAGTTCCTCGGAGGATACAACACCCCTCTCGTGAAATACAACGGACGAGAGTACGAGGTATATTATGTGGTTCGCCCTAAGAATCCGTCAGGTGAAAGATTCTTTGGCGTAACAACAACCAACAATGGTTCTTACAGTGTAGTCGATGGTTCCGATCCTCGAAATACCGAAAAAGCAGCAATAGCACGCGATGGTTGGTTTAAGGGTTCTGCACAGTCTATGGACGGTGATCCGGATGCTTCGAGTGGTACAAAGGCACCGGCAGCCGAAGAGTTTGGTGCTATGCCGGCGAGTGCAAAAATATTCAATAATGATGTTTTCGAACTCTATGTCAAAGGCTATGACCAGTTCAGACTTTATGCTAAGGACAACGATAACAAAGAGGAGAAAAATAAACATTTCGAGGTCTATATTGATGGTGTCAAACAAACCATGACGCTTGCCAAATCAGCAACGATACGCACATTCGAAATGACACAATCTGCCCATCTTATCCGCATTGTCGGTATAGGTCCCAGCAATAACTATTTCTATGGCTTCTCGTTGCGCTTGAGCAATCAACCCCGTGTCAAGTATCTCTCGGGCAACGACTCCGACCAGGTCGTAATTCAAGAAACGCAAATCGCTCCCGTACGCTATGTTGTTCGCAACAACATAGCCAACCGTCTCGATTGGGTAGGCGAGACCGCAACTGGCATTACGCTCTCGCCTCTTAATGCGGCTGGCGACACTCTCCAACTGACAGGCACTGCCCAATGCCCTGTCGGTACTTACACCTACAAAATAGTGGCATTGGATGCTGCTAACACGGTCGTATCATCCCTTACAGGATCGTTTAAGGTCGAGACTAAAGTGTATCCACCTGCCGATGGCACCGAACACACAGTTTGGATCAACGACCCTATGACTCCCGTCGTCTATACCTATAACGCTATCAACGATGCCGATATCTCTTTCTCGTGGACAGCCCAGCCTGCCGGAGTAACAGCCTCCCAAGACAATACGAACAACACATACACTATCAGTGGAACACCTACCGTCGCAGGGGAATATACCTACACCATCGCTGCTGCTGGTGGTAATACTGTCAACGGCAAACTTATTGTTGATGTACCTGCTCCTATGATTATCGTTCCTGCCGACTCTGTTGCGAAAGTGAAGGCAACTCAGGCACTCGTTCCGGTTATCTGGCAGGTCAAGTTCGCCAAGTCTGTTTCTGTAACGGGACTGCCTACCGGTCTCAATGGAACCTACGCCAACGGACAGTTCACCATCAGCGGAACGCCTGCAACGGAAACTTCCTATCCCAAGACCTATACCTACACCGTCACTGCCGAACCCCTCTACACTGGCAAACCGCAGGCTACGGCAAAGGGACAAATCATAGTCATCGACCCTAAGGCAAAGTCATTACTCTATCTCTATTCCGATACCTACAAAGATGGTATCTACAACTACCTCAATACCAAAAACTACGACATCACGGCTCGTCCTGCTGAGGAGACCGCTCGTCAGGCAGACTCCTATTCTTCCTACGACATTGTCATCATCTCCGAGAATGTAGATGCCAACAATCAGGAAGCACTCAGCATTGCACGAGGCGACTTCAATGTTCCCGTGCTGAATATGAAGGTGTTCCTCTATACCACTTCCCGATTGGGGTGGGGATTCCCCGATAATGGCAGCATTCTCAATCACGACATCACTGTCCTACAACCCTCGCACCCTGTCTTCCGTGGTCTGCAAGCCAAAGAAGGTGCTACCATCAGCATCCTCTCTGGCGTGGCAAACAAAAGGGGACTCATGCCTGTCAATACGCATCTCAATAACTCTGTCGCACTCGCTACCGCACCTTGTCGAGGAGATGACTACTATTCCAATGGCGAAGAGGCTACATTCTTGCATGAGATACCCGCTTCGCTCCGAAAGGCAAAGTATATCTTGTTACCTGTCGGACAAGCCACTGCCGATTCGCTTACGGCACAAGGTAAGACACTCCTTGACAATATAGTAACCTATCTGCTCGATGCTTCGTCTTCTTTCGATACACCAGAACTGCGTATCACCTCTTTCCGTATCAATGGTCAGGATGCCACTATCAACGAAGCCGAACAGACCATCACCCTCATCGTACCGGACGAAACTGACCTCACGGCACTGCAACCACAAGTAACTGTACTCTCCACCGGTACTTGGGTCACACCTGCCGATGGCGAAATGGTTGATTTTTCCGACACACACTATGGCGTCAACTATACCGTTACCGATGGTATCAATCAGAAAGTCTATAATGTCATTGTCCGTAAGGCTACTGCCGTCGATAATATCATCGACGAAGGACTGTGGTACGACGGCACAACACTGCACAACGACAATAACATTTGGGTTAATATCTACGATGCGGCAGGTCGCAAACTGACGACTACCAACTCCTCCTATTCGTTCACTGCACTGCCCACGGGCATATACCTCTTGCAGACTCCCACAACAACGCTACGCATATTGTGGTGACCTTTGCATACCCATAACCTGTAACTCAGAGGGTGTATCCAAACCAAGTGATACACCCTCTCTTTTTTTAACATTCCCACTCCATACCTTTTACATCCCGTTCCCCTCCTACATCCCCTCCGCCAAGCCAAGTAAATACTGCCAATTCCAAAGGATTTATATAGGATCTATATAGGATGAGTATAGGACGAATATAGGAAGACCCTACAAACAACCTATAAACCACCCACAACCCACCCCTCTCCCCGCTTTAATCATTAACACTTAATTCTTAAATTACAATAACTCCTCCCTGCCTTTTTGCTCACTGGAGAGCCATAGCACGCTATGGCTCTCCTCCCCTCCTCCAACCCCATAGATCCCCTAGATTTTCTAGTTCCTCTATATCCTCCACCAAACCTGCCCCCAACTCCAAACACTCAACTTCCCTCACTCCCTCAACTCCCAATCTCCCTTCCTTTCCCAAACATATATTTTTTCATAAAAACACTTGCATTATTCTACGAATACATTACCTTTGCAGGTGAATTGCAGTAAACTACCATGATAAACGACATGTACACCAACGCATGCCAACTGCTGTATATACTCCATCCTAACCACGAATCATGCATGGAGCCGCACAAAACGAACAAAAGATAATTAACCTATAAAAATCTGATCAATGAAACACCTTCTTTTAGGCGACGAAGCCATAGCGCAAGGCGCTATTGACGCAGGACTAAGTGGTGTCTACGCCTATCCTGGAACACCCTCTACGGAAATCACCGAGTACATTCAACTCTACGAGGCTCGCAAACAGAAAACAGGTGACACAACCAACCCTATCTTCTGCCGTTGGGCTACCAACGAGAAAACGGCTATGGAGGCGGCACTGGGTATGTCCTATATGGGTAAGCGCGCACTCGTATGTATGAAGCATGTCGGCATGAATGTCTGTGCTGATGCCTTTATGAATGCGGCTATCACCGGAGTAAATGGGGGACTTGTAGTACTCGCAGCAGACGATCCCTCTATGCACTCTTCTCAAAACGAACAAGATAGCCGATTCTATGCCAAGTTCGCCATGATACCATGCTTCGAGCCAACCAACCAACAAGAAGCATACGATATGACACAACTTGCCTTCACCCTGTCAGAAAGGCTCAACACACCTGTTCTATTGCGCATCACTACTCGAATGGCACATAGTCGTGCCATCGTCGAGACATCCGATAGGCAACCCGAACAAAACACAATGTCTATCCCGACAAATGTACAACATTTCATACTCCTGCCTGCCTTTGCCAAAAAGAACTACGCCGAGTTGGTAGCGGCACAACCTGTATTCCTCAAAGAGAGTGAGACTTCGCCATATAACACCTACATTCGTGGTACACACCCCGAGAAAGCAATCTTGACTACAGGTATTGCATACAACTACCTTATGGAGAACTACGATGGCACGCAAGGCTATTCTATCCTTAAAGTCGGTCAATACCCGCTGCCTGCTAAACTAATCGACCAAATGGTCAACGACGGAGCAAAAGACATCCTTGTTATGGAAGAGGGACAACCTATCGTAGAGGAACTGTTGCACGGACTTGTACCTTCCTGCGTCCATATTCGTGGCAGGCTCACGGCAGACTTGCCCCGTATGGGAGAGTTGAATCCCGATTCCGTACGCAAAGCACTGTGCTTGGAAGCACTACCCGCACGCCAAGCCGACAGCATAGTGGTATCTCGTCCACCCGCACTATGTCAGGGGTGTGGACATCGTGATGTCTATACTGCACTCAACGAGGTAGCACGAGAGTACCCGCAACCGCGCATATTCGGAGATATAGGCTGCTATACATTAGGCGCACTCTCTCCTTTCCATGCCATACATGCTTGCGTAGAGATGGGTGCATCAGTCACTATGGCAAAGGGAGCAGCAGATGCAGGGCAGCATCCTGCCATAGCCGTCATAGGTGACTCCACCTTCACACACTCAGGCATGACAGGACTCCTCGACTGTGTCAATAGCAATGCCAATGTAGTGATACTTATCTCCGATAACCTCACTACAGGTATGACAGGCGGACAAGACTCGGCAGGTACAGGACGACTCGAGCAGATATGCTGCGGACTCGGAGTACAACCAGAGCATGTGCGTGTCGTGGTTCCACTGCCTAAGAACATGGATCAGATCAAACAAGTACTGCGTGAAGAGATTGAATATACGGGTACATCAGTTCTCATAGCCCGTCGAGAGTGCATACAGACACTAAAACGACACCTGAAAGCAAAAAAGTAAAACCCTTAAATCAACGAAACAATATGAAAAAAGATATTATCCTCGCAGGTGTGGGCGGACAAGGTATCCTCTCCATCGCAACAGTCATTGGTGAAGCAGCACTCGCTGAAGGACTTTACCTAAAACAGGCAGAGGTACACGGTATGAGTCAGAGAGGCGGAGATGTACAGTCCAACCTGCGTCTCTCTTCCGAACCGATACACTCCGACCTTATACCTATGGGCGGTGCAGACCTTATCATATCACTTGAACCGATGGAAGCACTACGCTACCTGCCATATCTAAAACCCGACGGATGGATAGTGACATCATCTGTGCCGTTCGTCAATATCCCCAACTATCCGGATATCAACGAGGTCATAAAACACATCAAGAATATACCCAATCATATTCTTCTCGATGTGGACGCATTAGCCAAAGAGGCAGGTGCTCCCGCACAAGCAGCCAACATGGTACTGCTTGGAGCCTCCATACCAATGCTCGACATCGATCATGACAAGATGATTGCAGGAGTGCAACGCGTCTTTGCCCGCAAAGGAGAGGCTGTCGTAAACAGTAATATAGCAGCCATCGAAGCAGGCTACCGCAACTCAAAACACTAATAAATATCTTAATACCAAAACAATACCCTATGTTTCCATTAGATAAGCAATTAGTCGATCAGACTTGTATGGACTTTGGTCTTCGTAACGCACACGAACTAGGAAGTGCCTCTATTCGTCAACTCGTCGGTGTTATCAAAGACATCGAACGAGCCACAGGCGAAGAGTTTATTCACATGGAATTAGGCGAACCCGGACTACCATCGGAGATGATAGGTATCAAGGCTGAACATCAGGCATTGCTGCGAGGATGTGCAGCCCATTATCCTGTTATCACTGGTATTCCGCAGGTCAAACAATGGGGCAGTGAGTTCGTAAGGGCTTTCATCGGACTTGATATACCCGAAGATTGTATAGTGCCGACAGTAGGCAGTATGCAAGCAGCCTTCGCCCTTAATCTCACAATGTCGCAACTCGACAAAAAGCGGGATACCGTATTGTTCATTGATCCTTGCTTCCCTGTACAGAAACAGCAGTGTAAAGTCATAGGCGTACGGGTGGACTGTTTCGATGTAGCAGACTATCGTGGTGAAGCACTCGAGGCAGAACTCGAACGCCATTTTCAGACAGGGCGTATAGCAGCCATGTTGTTCTCTAACCCCAACAACCCTTCATGGATGTGCCTCACAGAAAGAGAACTGGAGATAATAGGACGCCTCGCTACCCAATACAATGTACTGGTTATCGAAGATCTTGCATACCTCAACATGGATTTCAGAGAGAAACGAGGTATTCCCTATGAACCTCCATACCAGCCATCTGTAGGCAACTATACAAATAACTGCGTACACATGATATCATGCTCCAAGATGTTCTCCTACGCCGGACAACGCGGTGCTATAGTAGCCATGAACCCTGTTCTTGCACACCGATGCTTTCCTAACCTCGCAGAACGCTACGACAACGATGGACAGTTCCTCCGTAATTTCGTCTATATCGTACTATATAGCCTCTCATCAGGAGTTACACACTCTGTACAGTACGCTATGGCTGCTATGTTCCGTGCCGCATGCCAAGGCAAGATACCTTTTGTTGAGAATACTCGCGAATATGCACGACGAGCCGCCAAGATCAAAGAGATAATGATTCGCAACGGCTTCCATGTAGTCTATGACAAAGATGCAGACGGCAAGACAGTAGGTGACGGCTTCTTCTTCACCTTTGGATACAAAAACTGGACAGGCGAGCAACTGCTCAACAAACTCATTTACTACGGCGTATCGGCGATAGCCCTCAGTAGTACAGGCGCACAACGGGAAGGAATGCGTGGATGTGCATCTTCCATACGGGAAGACCAATACGAAGAACTGGACAGCAGACTGTCTCTGTTCAACAAAGATTATTGCAATGCTATTCTCTAACATTTTATATCTACGAACATGAATAATACCCCAAAATACCTGACTCCCGCAGAGGCTGTGAGGTTAGTCAAGAGTGGAGACACCATCGTTGTACAAGGCTCTACATCTATTCCGATGGTACTGTTGCGAGCATTGACAGACCGGGCATCCGAACTTCGTGATGTAAAGGTTATATCAGGCTTCGGCGTACATCCTGAAGATGCACCGTATGCAAAAAGAGAACTTATAGACTCGTTCCGTGCATTGAATATCTTTGTTCCTAACAACCTCCGAAACGCTATGCGCGAGGGAGTGGCAGACACCATACCTTGTTTCTTGGGAGAAGTACCGTTCCTGTTTCGAAGCGGACAAGTACCGGTGGATATAGCATTCCTTAATGTAAGCGAACCGGACGAGAACGGCTACTGCTCTTTCGGTATATCTGCAGACATAGCCTTCTCTGGCTCCGAATGTGCAAAGACAATTATTGCGCAAGTCAATAAGTATATGCCTCGTACCTTTGGAGACCCCGTCATTCATATTAGTAAAATTAGTGCTTTGTGCCGTGGCGATGAACCATTGATTGAGGTTCCTACCCCTACGCCTAATGAGATAGAGACACGCATAGGAAACTATATCGCTGCTCAAATACCGGACGGTGCTACCCTGCAGATAGGGGTAGGGGGTATTCCTAATGCAGTTATCAATGCACTGAAAGACCATCAACATCTCGGACTACATACTGAGGCTATTACAGATGGCGTCTTGCCACTATTGGAGAGTGGAGTAATAGATAACTCCCTCAAATGCGTGCTGCCCGGTAAATCTGTAGGCTGTCTTGTCTTAGGGTCACGAAGACTCTACGACCATATAGACAATAACCCCGACTTTGTGATTAGAGATGTAGCATGGACGAACGACCCGTCTATCATACGACAGAACCCAAAGGCTATGGCTATCAACTCCGCCATAGAGATAGACCTAACCGGACAGATATGCGCAGACTCTATTGGCGACACTGTTATCTCCGGCGTAGGAGGACAGCATGACTTTATGTATGGGGCTTCTCTATCAGAGGGAGGTAAATGCTTCATCGCTCTTCCCAGTATGACACGCGGTAAGAATGGTAAGCCTGGTAAATCGAAGATTGTCGCTCATCTCACACCGGGTGCAGGCGTAGTCACTACACGCTTCCAAGCACAGTATATAGCCACCGAACATGGTATAGTCTATCTACGCAACTTACCACTCGCAGAACGCGCCAAAGCACTTATCAGTATCGCAGACCCATCCGTAAGAGAGGAATTGGAACGCGCTGCTGTTGAACGGTTCGGAATAGGCTTCTTAAGACTGAAATAGTCTTTTGGGTGAGGGAGGAATGTGTTAATCAGCAAATATAGTGGCGTATTGGCACGGACAATGCATAATACAGTTTCTACTCTATAGTTCGAATCCGTTAATGGCATACCACTCCGACATATTTTCCAATGCGGTATATGATAAACTGCATAATATACTTCCCCAAGATACTTTTAGTAAAGTTAGTAAAGTGCTTTGTCAATATGCAGAAAATAACTCGGGACTATTGGTAAACAAAGCATTGTTTCTTGCGTGCAAAGAAGACGGTTGGCGTATTCAAAGCCATGCAGATACAACTCCCGAATTGCCCCAAGAACTGATAGCACAGTATCATATTATATCCGACAAAGAAGGTTGGATGCTTCCGGACATGGAAGGGAAAGATAGAGTAGAAACCGCTGTTGCTTTCATCTGCGATTATTTAGGTGTCGATATAAAGTAGAATTAATGCAAGACCAACCATATAACAACATCCTTTTTCTCGATTTCGACGGAGTGCTCAATACGGGCACTCCGTCCTATTGGGATGAGTATGGCGATGTTTTGATACGATAGTCTTGCCCGAGACAGTTGCCCAAGTTTTGCGCCTATTCTCTTTGTAGTCCGTTTGGTTTTTGCAGGAAATAGTTGTATCTTTGCAGTGAATTCCTATACAACACGCACAAATATGTCTTCTTATGACGACTTATATTGCTGATACTGCCCATTATACGGAAGTGCTGACACGCATTGTGCAGGTGCGGCATTCGCTGTGGATTGGTACGGCGGATATCAAGGACCTCTATGTGGACTTGCCGTCATCATTGCATCGTGCGTCTATCGGTAGTCGTGGAGCGAGTATGGCGCAACGAGGAACGCAGAAAGTACCGCTGTTAGGGGTGCTTGCAAAACTTATCGAACGGGGTGTGGAGGTGCGTCTCATTCACGCTAAAGAGCCGGGCCCGAACTTCCGTGAGGATTTCGATAGGTATCCTGTATTGTTTAGCGGTTTGGAACGAGTGTTATGTCCGCGTGTGCATTTCAAACTATTGGTATTCGATGGGCAAATAGCATATATCGGCAGTGCGAATCTGACGGGTGCGGGCATAGGTATGAAGGGGCAACATAAACGCAACTTTGAGGCGGGGATTCTGACGGATGAGCCTTCGCTTGTTGATGCTGTAATGACACAGTTCGATACCGTTTGGATAGGCAAACACTGCAAGTCATGTCTTCGCCGTGATTATTGCGGCGACCCGATTAAATAGCCTGTTCTCGAAATCAGATACTACAAAAGAAAGCAACACCCCGTTTTGAGTGCTGCTTTTTTCGATGCTGTAAAGACACGATTTTTTGCGCCTGTTTGCGCAAGTCGCTGTTACTCAGCGTTTGGGTGGAGTGTGGGGCTCGAACCCACGACACTCGGAACCACAATCCGATGCTCTGCCAACTGAGCTAAAACCACCATTTAACCTATGAGTATTCCTCAAAAGCGGGGCAAAGGTACTGCTTTTATTTGGACTGCGCAAGTTCTGTCGCATTTTTTTTGTAAATTGTTTCTGTACCCTGTTCTTTGTACTATCCAATAGCAAATGCCATTTTCCTGCAAAGTTAGCAAAAATGTTTGGAGAAGCACCCAAGCGGTGTGAGGATGTTCTATTTTTCTCGTGGGCGACGGTTTCATTTCTTCTGTATCTGTCGTCTCTTGCTGCACACAAAATGCCCCACGATCGGCAGATTTATCCATAAAAATTGCCTTGATTCATACCTAGGAAAAGTATAGGACAATCAGCCTCGAATCTCGGACGTATCCCCTTACCACACCCATAGCACTCCCATAGCACTCCCATAGCACTCATGACTCTTATAAGGGTTTTATAGCACTCTTGAAGCACCCATATTCCCACCAAATAGGTTCCATTTTCTGTTCGCATACTTTGATCGAAGGAACATTCGCGTTCCCTTCCACTTTTTGTGTTGCATTTTTCCTTGGATGCCCTCTCTCTCCCCCCCCGTTCCGGTATCCTTCACAAGGAGATGGATTTTTGAGTACTGAAAAATTGCGTTGCCAAATGGAAACTACATGTACCCTGTTCTTTGTGTTGCGTATGTTGTAAACTTGTTGTACCTTTGTCCCGCATATCAATTAGGAGTTAGGAAAATGCCCAAATAGTGGACACACGCCTCATTAAAAAAACGGCTTATTTTCTATTTTTTTTCTCCGTTGCATATTAATTATTGTTGTTGATTGTAACCGTTAATTGTAGATAGGGGCTTCCTATGCCGCAAAAGCGGCAAAAAAAGGAAGAGTGGCGTGTCGCCACAGAAAACCGGCAAAATGCATATTAATTCTTAATTATCCCATGTCGCCCTATGATTTAGCATACGACTATGTGCTGCATACCAACTGCAGCATTTTCCTTACCGGCAAGGCGGGTACGGGTAAGACGACGCTTCTTCGTCGTCTCTGCCGTGAGTGCCAAAAGCAACTTATTGTGTGCGCCCCGACGGGTGTGGCGGCTATCAATGCCGAGGGGGTAACGATCCATTCGCTGTTCCAACTTCCTCCGCAACTTTTTCTCCCGACTCCCGAGGCGCGTCGCCGTCTCTTCGCCGAGATGCAGATGCGCCGCCCAAAGCAGCGTTTGTTGGCGAATCTGGAATTGCTTGTCGTCGACGAGGTGAGTATGGTGCGTGCGGATTTGCTCGATACCATTGATGCGGTTTTGCGTCGTTTTAAGCACCGTCAAGACCTCCCGTTCGGCGGCGTGCAAGTCCTGTTTATCGGCGATTTGTACCAATTGTCGCCTGTGGCACGGGAGGAAGAATGGGTTGCGCTGCGTCCGTACTATTCGGGTCCATTTTTCTTCCAAGCCCGTGTCTTCCAGGAGATTACGCCTGTCTATATCGAGTTGAATCATGTCTTCCGCCAGAGCAATGCGCAGTTCATCCGCATCCTTAACGAGGTGCGTAACAACTGCCTCTCGGCACAATCGTTGGCTCTGCTCAACAGTCGTTATCAGCCAAACTATCAGTCCGAGAAGGGTGCACCGTTCCATATTGTTCTCTCTACGCACAACCGTAAGGTGGACGCTATCAATGCAGAAGAACTCGCTGCGTTGAAAGGCAAAACCTATACCTTCCGTGCTACCATCCGTGGCACTTTCTCCGAGGCGCAGTACCCGATGGACGACACGCTGGTGCTCAAGAAAGGAGCACGGGTGATGTTCGTCCACAACGATTCGTCGGCAGACAAGGCGTACTATAATGGCAAATTGGGTGTAGTAACCGAGTTGGACGGTGAGCATGTGGTGGTCGAGTGCGACGAGTCCGATGGGACGACGCAGCGCATCGAAGTCCATTCGGAGACATGGGAGAACATCCGCTATACTTCTGCGGCGGGGTCGGATACTATCGAGCCGGAGGTGGTGGGCACTTTCACCCATTTCCCTCTCCGGTTGGCGTGGGCGGTAACGATTCACAAGGCGCAGGGCTTGACTTTCGACAGTGTGGTGATCGATGCCGCCGATGCTTTTGCGGCAGGGCAAGTCTATGTGGCGCTCTCTCGTTGTCGCTCGTTGGATGGGATAATCTTGCTCTCGCGGATACCCGAATTCGCACTAACCAATGCGCGTGAGGTGTTGGCTTTTACGGCATCGCAGCCCGATATCGCTGCCATAGAGCATGCTTTGCCATCTTCCGAACGCAGTTATTTCTTGCAGATACTCGGTAGTTTGTTTGATTTTCGTGATGCGATGGCTCGTGTCGAATCGTTGCAACGACTGGTCAGTGGCTCTACCTCGTTCAATCAGCAGACAGCCACCGCTTTTTTGTGTCCCATAGCTGCTATGCTTTCCTCTTGGCAGCAGACGGCTGCTTCTTTTCAGCGTCAGTTGCAGCAGATTTTCGCGCCTGCTGTGGTAGATATGGACTATCTTACGCAGCGACTACAAGCCGCCTCTGCTTACTATGTGCCGAAGATGGAGCAACTTGGCACTACGCTTGCTGCCTCGCCTGTTTATGCGGATGACAAGAACGACGCCAAGGCGTACGAGGAGCAGATAGAGGAACTATCGGTGGATATGAAACGCCAAATTTTTGTTATGCAGCGTGTTTCCGTTTTACCCTCTTTAGAAACCTATTTCGCTGCCCGTCAGTCGTTTGTGGCTCCCGCTGTACATATCTCAGCCAAGGGTGAACAGCAAGCCGGCAACTCGCAAGATTCGCACCATCCCATACTGTTGAAGCGCCTTTTTGCTCTTCGCCGTACCATTGCGGCCAAACAGGGTAGGGAAGAGGCATTGTTTTTTGTAGCGCATACCAAGCTCTTGATAGCAATCAGCAATGCTCTCCCACGAACGAAGAAAGAACTGCTGGCAATCCCTGGCATGGGGCAGAAGAAGTACGCTCTCTTTGGTTCCCAAGTCTTAACCGTGGTATCCGAATATCTGAAATCCCCATTGACATCTCCCCCCGGAAAAACAAAAACAACCAATAGAAAAAGCACACGAACTTCCACAACAGTATCTTTCGACACCAAAGTTACTTCGGTCCCTGCCAGTACATCCGCTTCAAACAGAGAAAGCATCCAGACTCCCACTCAAATCACTTCTCTGAACGCTTCGCATCCGGATGTGTTGCATACTTACCAACTCATTATGGACGGTTGTATGACAGTGTCGGAGTTGGCGGAGTTGGAGCATAAATCGCCAAAGGAGATAGTCAATCATCTTTCCATTCTTCTTCGCTATGGACTGATTTCCTATTCCGATATAAAATAAAGGGGCTAATTCCCTGCTACTATGATTTCTATGGCTGCCCAACCCCATTGGGCTTTCTTCTTGTCGAATTGGCGGACGGCTGTGCCGGTAAGTAGGTCGCCCGTACTTCGGTTGGTCAGTAACCGCTCAGGAATGAAAACATCTGCTACAAAGCCAAATCCTTTTGCGTTCTTCTGCAGCGCGCCCCGGAAGGGCTTGGTTTCGTCTGTCGCTTTGTCTATATGGCGAGGGGACTCTGTCCGTTTGGCTTCTTTAGAGCGGAGAACATGCCCAAAGAGCAGGTACTCTGCGTATTGACTTTGGCTGTCAATTTGGTTCTTGTCCCATCGGGGCGTGGCAATTTCGTAGGGCGTTTTCATAGTAGTGATGTGTTCGAGGCGAACCGAAACGCTATCGTTTCGGTTCGCCTGATGGCGTATATCCTTATTGGAGGTGGAATATGGTCTCGGAGCTAATAAAAACTAATACAAACGACTAAAAGTTGCGCGTCTTAATCCTTCTTTGGGTGGAATATGGTCTCGGAGGTCAAAAGGTTGAGTTAATGGAAAAACTCAAACTGGTCTTAATCCTTCTTTGGGTGGAATATGGTCTCGGAGAGAGAGTCTCTTACTCCAAAAAACAATATGACGCTCTCCGGACTCATCTATAAAGAATCCGGAGAGTATCATACCCTTTTTAGTCACAAGCATACTCCGCAAAGTTCGGAATTGGACATGTGTCAGACGACACCACATCCGTTTCCGAATACTCGTTCACGACCCGTGGTTCCAGATCGGCTATATCTGTGCCCGCTTTAGCGAGGATATTCCATTTGCCGCTCCCCTCAGAGGTCTCTTTAAACTTAAAGTTATAGACCGTGTAACGGTCGGTAACCTTAAATGCAAAGTCTCTCGCTACCTTTGCCTCATTACCCACTACTTGAATGGGCAAATTACCAGACACCATTACGGGGTATTGCTGCGGCTGAGTGGCAGCGCGAAGGAGCCCGTCCTTCTTCACCAGCTTAATGGTGGGAGCGCCATCAAGTGCCTTACCCAAGTGGCGGGCGCGCAGCGTATTAATGGATACCGAGGTCACTACCACTGGGCTATCGGTATCATCATAACCGATGGCGAAGACCTTCGGCGATGTCTTTTCCTCGCCGTCAATTATTACTTTCTCTGCATGTACCCATTGTTTGGGTACTACATAGGTAAGGTCCCTACGAAGCCTTTGGCTGTTGCCATAATTTAAGGCTTCAAGTTTTTTACCTTCAAATGTAGCCTTTCCGGCTACGGACTCCTTGTCGAAGTCATAAGCTATCACTTTGCTCATATTCTTTTATTTTGTTTAAAAATTCGTAGTAACTATTGTCTTAATCCTTCTTTGGGTGGAATATGGTCTCGGAGAGCATTTGGTGTAATTTGCTGAGTCTCTGTTGAACTCGCATTTGTGTTGCGAAGTTTTAACAGAAAAAATGTACCAACATAGCATGAATGGCACTGCCGAGATTAGACAAAGGAACCATAATGTGGGTACAAAGGTACGACTTTTTACGCATATATGCAAATTTGTACTTTGTGACGGGCGGCACCACGAATAGATACTCCATAAAAGGACATTAAATAGCCATTAAACTTGTTGGGAAACAAATAGGAGCAAATACAGCCCCAATATACTCCATTAATTTCTAAATTCATCATTCACCCGTTGGCGGATGCGTGACTTTTTGTAGGGAAAATATAGTCTTTCTATCAATCGTCCCATGATTGTCTTATGACTGAAAGTGCTAAATAATTCGCTAATGCTTCGGTAATGCTTCGGTAATGCTTCGGTTATAGTTCATCGTTATTAGTTGGATGTTAGTTGGATGTTAGTAGGATGTCATGTCCCGTTTTTTGGTTGACTATTTTTTGGCTTAGTACTAAGATAGGTTGACACGGGTTTTACTTAGTCCGATGTGAAGTTGACTTTTGTGAATGAAAAGGGTGTTTTTCTTAGCGGATGTATCCGCGGATACATCCGCTAAGAAACGCCACTGCACTTCGGTCTATCCGTTCATTGGTTTTGTTTTTTTATGGTGTTCTACACACTCTTGGACAACTTTTGTGATTAAGAAGTAAGGCAAGTTCTATAGATAAATCTGCTAATAACGGGTTTATTTTGTGTGTACAGAAAGAGATGAGAAAATACAGAAGAAATGGAATTGAAGACCTATAGAAAATGGAACTGCTATACACCACAAGAGTGCTTTTTCAACTATGTTCCCTGACTTTGCACCATAAATTGTACTGTTATTGGACAGTATAGAACAAGAGTTCTGCACTATGTAGAAACATTTTTATTCTATGAAGTTTGTATTTATCCGTTTCTTGTCGTACATTTGCAAAGTTGTGCCGGATATGGCTTACACAGATGATTATAACCAAAAGAATAGATAATAAAACCATTGAATAAGTGAAAGTAATATATAATATTATAAGATTTTGCAGTGGCATAAGGATAGTGTTTATTGCTTTTACTCTATTTCTTACTGTGCCTGTCTATTCACTTCATGTAGAGTGTATTGGCAATGCTTTTATGTATGTTAATGAAGGAGATACTATCTTTATATTTCCGAACGATGTTGGACTAAAGACAAAAGATGGTTCGAAGGTTACTTGGTATAATATAGATGGTACGGAAGTGAAACCTAATGATACTTATTTGGATAGACCAAACGATGGCGGTTATTACATTGTTGTAAATGGGCAGAAAGAGTATTTCTATGTATTCAGTTATCCAGACTATCGTCCACAGGATATCAGTCTTGAGGTGGAAGAGTTACATTGTCAGAGTACTCGATTGAAAGTGTCAGGTACTATTCCCGATATGACATATAAGACGCCAGATGGTGAGAACCGTACTGTTCCGCGTACCTGTTCTATCTCTTATAGCAATGTAGTATGGAACAATAGTGATTTGGTGTGGCAAGATGTGGATACCCTATTACAAAATGAACCCTTTTATATAGGGTTGTATACTATTCCTGCTATTTATAAAGCAACTGACATTTCTCTTGCATACGATACATGGGTGGCGGAGATTGGGTTACCGATTGACTCGGTAATGACTACGCTTGCGCAACCGATTGCCGTTAAGACGATGGCAACATCAACCACAACGACACGAGGTAGCGTGGGGGATTTGTCGAATGAGGTTGAGCGACCGTTGGAGGAGAGTGTTCTGTCGGGTTCAGCACCATTGGATATACTATTTACGGCGCATCCTACTCCTGCTGTAGATTTTTTTCTATGGTATATTTACAAGGGTTCCAATCGTATTGCTCAGCGTACAGATGAGCAACAGCGATACTCTTTTGAGTCGCCAGGTTCGTACAAGGTTGTACTTTATGTCAGCAATGCTGCTTGTCCCTGTCAAGACTCTGATAACCCTGATTGTACGCAAGACTCAGTTGAATTTACGATTGCTGTGAGTGAGTCGCAATTACTTGTGCCGAATGTATTTACGCCCAATGGTGATGGAGTGAATGACGAATTTCGGGTATTGTATCGTTCGTTGAAGGAGTTTAATATCTGGGTATATAATCGTTGGGGTAAACTTGTTTATCAATCGAATGATCCATCGAAGGGCTGGGATGGTACTATCAATGGCAGAAAGGCGGCTGAAGGTGCGTATTTTTATGTTATACGCGCTCTTGGTACAGATGCGGTTGCAGGTTATTCGAACAAGATAGCCTATAAGAAAACGAAAAACAAAAATCCGGAGGCTGTGATAGGTGTATATCAATTATCCGGAGATATAAACTTGATAAGATAACCCTATTAAATAAAAAATATGAAAAAAGTATTTGTGATTATGGCACTTGCTGCTTCAACTATTTCTTATTCTGCTATTGCTGCTAATAGTGAGAATGCAGATAACCCGTTTTTCCATTATAAAGAGTGGAAGACACCGCATCAGACTTATCCATTTAATGAGATCAGGTCGGAACACTATATGCCTGCTTTTGAAGAGGCTATGAAGCGTGGTCTTCAGGAGATTGATGATATTGTGAACAATCCTGCTGCTCCGACTTTTGCCAATACGATTGAGGCTTATGAATCGAGCGGGCAACTATTGAGTATTGTTGCGGGATGTTTCTATAATTTGACGAACTCTGATACGAATGAGACCCTTGATTCGATAGAGACTGCGCTTACACCGAAAATGTCTGAATACAGTGCCAATATTCTTTTGAATGAAGGACTGTTTAAGCGTATTAAAGCAGTGTATGATCAGAAGGACAAACTCAAACTTACAAAGGAGCAAAGTAAATTGTTGGACGATATATATGATAGTTTTGCCAATAATGGTGCCAATTTAAGTGCTGAGGATAAACAAATCTATCGTGAACTTACCTCTAAACTGAGTCAGTTGACGCTCAGTTATGGTCAGAATGTTCTTCGTGCGACGAATGCTTGGACGATGTTGATTACCGATTCGACTCAACTTGCTGGTCTGAATGAAGATACAAAGGCGATGTTACGAGCCAATGCCGAGCAAAAAGGCTTAGAGGGATGGTTGTTGAACCTTAAACCTACGACTTACATTCCTGTTATGCAAGATTTGGATAATCGTGATATTCGTCGGGAGATATATACGGCATATAATTCCCGTTGTATTGGTGGAGAGTTTGACAATACACAGATTATTGTTGATATTGTCAATACCCGTTTGGCTCTTGCCCAACTATTCGATAAGAATACTTATGCAGAGAAATCTCTGTATAAGACGATGGCAGAAACCCCCGATAGAGTATATAAGATGCTAAATGAGTTGCGCGACAATTATATGCCTACGGCAGAACAAGAGGTGGAAGAACTACAGCAATTTGCTACTTCACACGGGCTGTATGCCAAGTTGCAGCCATGGGATTGGTCTTATTACAGCAAGAAGTTGCAAAATGAGAAGTACTCTTTTTCTGATGATGACCTTCGTCCTTATTTTGAAAAAGATGCCGTTGTGGAAGGTGTATTCGGTTTGGCTAAGAGGTTGTATGGTATTACCTTTAAGGAAAATAAGAATATACAGGTATATAATCCGGAGGTAAAGGCTTATGAGGTGTTTGATGAAAAGGGTAAGTATCTTGCTGTTTATTATGCTGATTTTCATCCTCGTGATGGTAAGCGTGGTGGTGCATGGATGAATGATTTTCAGGGACAGTATCGTGAGGGTAAGAAAGACCATCGCCCGCACATTGTTAATGTGATGAACTTTACAAGGGCGACGGCAGATAAACCTGCCTTGTTCAGTTACGATGAGGTAGAGACTTTCTTGCATGAATTCGGGCATGGCCTACATGGTATGCTTACCCGTTGTCAGTACTCTGCTCTTTCCGGGACTAATGTACCTCGTGACTTTGTAGAGTTACCGAGTCAGTTTAATGAGAATTTCCTTGGTGAGAAGGAGTTTTTGGATACTTTTGCGAAACATTATTTGACAGGTGAGCCTATGCCTCAGGAACTTATAGACAAGATTAAAGCGGCGTCGAACTATCATGCAGCCTACGCTTGCGTTCGCCAGTTGTCGTTTGGTTATTTGGATATGGCATGGCATTCGCTTACATCGCCCTTTGAAGTACCATCGGGCTTGACTACTGAAGAGGCTGTGATTAAATTTGGTAACGATGCTATGGAGCAGGTTCGTGTTCTGCCCAATGTAGCCGGAACTCAGATGGAAACAGCGTTTACCCATATTTTCTCGGGCGGATATGCTGCGGGTTACTATAGTTATAAATGGTCGGAGTTGTTGGATGCGGATGCTTTTTCGGTGTTCAAAGATGCTGCCAACAAAAAAGGAGGTTCTATTTTTGACAAGAAGTCGGCAGATTTGTTCAGAAAGAATATATTGGAAAAGGGAGGTACAGAGCCTGCAATGGATTTGTATAAGCGTTTTCGCGGTGGCGAGCCTACTATCAATGCCTTACTTGAAAGAGACGGTATTAAAGCCATTGTGCTAAAGTGACCGGAGCGAAGTCTGTTGTCGGAAACAGAACCGTGCTTTTGATTCGACTGTTATCAGATTGCATGATATGGAGAAGCCGTTTGTTATAGGTGTTGATATGGGTGGAACCAATACTGTTTTTGGTATTGTTGACGGTCGCGGGCAGATAGTTGCACGCTCCTCGATTCGTACGCAGCAGTATTCTGCCATAGACGACTATATGGAGGCTTTGTATGATGCAATGATGCCGATAGTTGATACTGCCGGTGGTATGGAATTGATACGAGGTATAGGTGCGGGTGCTCCCAATGCCAACTATTATACGGGCAATATAGAACAAGCCAGTAATTTACCTTGGAAAGAGGTAGTTCCTTTTACCAAGTTATTGACGGAGAAGTTTGGTATTCCTGCGCGTGTTACCAATGACGCCAATGCTGCTGCAATGGGCGAAATGACATACGGTGTAGCACGAGGGATGAAGAATTTCATAATGATAACATTAGGAACGGGTATCGGTTCGGGGATCGTGGTAGATGGCAAGGTTGTTTATGGCTATGACGGCTATGCAGGAGAGTTGGGTCATACTACGATAGTCCGAGAAGGCGGCAGGCTTTGCGGTTGTGGTAAAAGAGGTTGCTTGGAGGCTTATGCTTCGTGTACGGGAGTAGCAAGGACTGCACGAGAATGGTTGCAGACTACTGATCGTGACAGCCTTTTACGCCAAATGGATACATACAGTATTACTTCGAAGACGGTTTACGATGCTGCGCTTAACGGGGATGTATTGGCTAAGGATATATTTGAATATACGGGTCGTATATTGGGGGAAAAGTTTGCAGACTTTATTGCATTTTCCGCCCCAGAAGCCATTATCTTGTTTGGTGGGTTGACCAAAGCAGGCGACTTTATTTTTGAGCCTATCAGGAAATATATGGACTTGAATGTTCTGCCGAGGTGGCGAGGTTGTGTCAAGTTGCTTTTCTCGGGTTTGAAAGAGTCGGATGTTGCAGTACTTGGTGCTTCCGCATTAGCATGGAATTTATAGGATATATGCGACCTCGTATCTGCTTTCAGTTTCCTATTTGGCTACAATATATCTATCGAGGTGTTACTTGGAGAGAAGAAGGGTCATCGAAAGTTATTTACTTAACTTTTGATGACTCTTGTGTACCTGATGTGACGCCAGATTTATTGGAACTCCTGCGAGTGTGGGGCGTACATGCCACTTTCTTTTGTGTAGGTGACAATATCCGCAAATACCCGGAGTTATGTTTACAGATATTGCGTGAAGGGCATACGATAGGTAATCATACTTTTCATCATGTGGCGGGGTTAGGTTGTCCGTTGCGTGATTATTTGCGGGAGGTAGAAGCAACCGACATGCTAATAGAGGAGATGTATAGACGATGTGACAGGGAGCGTCTGGTTAAGTTATTTCGTCCTCCGTATGGCAGAATGACTTTCCGACAGAAACGGATGCTCGGCAAGACGCACAAGATAGTGCTGTGGGATGTTCTAACCCATGACTACAATAGAGATTATACGCCTGAAGACATAATGAAGGCTATTCGCAGGTATAGTCGCAGTGGTTCGATAGTTGTTTTTCATGACTCGGTTAAATCGAAGGAGAGTTTGTTTGCGGTGTTGCCTGAGGCGTTTGAGTGGTGGCGGGAGAACGGGTATGAATTAAGAGTGTTGTGAGTCAAGAACGAACAATCGATAAACAACATGCAGAGAAGGTTTGTCTTCTCTGCATGTTTTCTTTTATTATGCGTGGTTGGTTTAATTGAGTGCGATAAGGGTTATTGTCAGTGCGATAGTTGCGAGTAATATACTATCGAAGCGGTCGAGAAATCCACCGTGTCCAGGTAGTACATTTCCTGAATCTTTTATCCCTAAAGTACGCTTCATTAGGCTTTCCATAAGGTCGCCTAAAGTACCGAAAATCAGTATTACGAGGGTTAGTATGAGTCCTTGCCACCAAGTGTAGTTCAAGTTGGTGAGATGGAAGGGGTCTATAAACAATATGTATCCTGCTATTAAGCCCAACAGTATTCCCCCTGCAAGTCCTTCCCACGACTTACCTGGTGAGATGCGTGGTATCATCTTGTGTTTACCCAGCAGTGAGCCGACACAATAGGCACCGGTATCGTTGATCCATATAAGAATAAAGAGGGAGAGTAGCAGCATGTTTGATTCACTCATGAGTATGTTCATAAGAGCAAACGGCAGTGCAACGAACATCTGTCCTGTCAGGATATTTCCCCATACCTCGAAGGGATTGGTATTTGGGCGAAAGAGTTCGGACACCAATAGCAGGAGCAATAGTGCAGCATAGGTTGTGAGTATCCATACACTGCCTGTAAACAGGGTGGATGTACTTAGACACGACCAACTCCATATACCGATATGCAGTATTGCTGTTAGTGCCATTGCGCCCATTGTTTGCCATTGGTTGGTGTGTGTTATTTTATGGAATTCTTGTACGGTGAGTACACTTAGCAAGAGGAATATAACTCCGAAGCAGTAGGGAACATAGCACAGACATGCTACTAATATGATACCTACATAGATGGCCCCGAAGACTGTTCGTTTGAGTAATGTGTTCATATTTTGATTTATTAGTTGTTTTGTAGTGTTGATTCGTATTTATCGATAGCGTTGCTCATTAGTTGTCTGCCGAGTTCGATGATTTCTTCTGTTTGGTCGAAGGCGAAAGTAGGGAATCTGTTCATTGGCATCTCTGCAAGAATATCGGGATGAATCAGTTGGGTCATTATGACTGTATTGTGCTGAATCATCATGTCGGTCATACGGGAGACGAGTGATATATAGTTGATGGAGTCGGCAACTTCGTCTGCGATGTTTTCTTCTTTTGGTCCCAAGTCGAAATGCTCAAGTAGTTTGTTGAAGGAAGGTAATTTGTCGAGTAGTTTTGTTGTCTTGTGTGTGTGCTTTGTTTCCGGTACAATGGAGTCGGGTGCACTGATGTTCATAGCGACGAGCAAGTCTCCTTCGGTACGGCGGACGCGGTTGAGTGGTAGTGCATTGAGAATTCCGCCATCTATGAGCAACATATTATCCCGCTTGACGGGTCGGAAGAACATGGGGATACTGACGGATGCCCGAACTGCCTGAAACAGACTACCTTTTTCCATGACTACTTCGCGGTTGTTGATGACATCGCTTGCGACAAGTGATACGGGTATAGGCAGTTCTTCGATAAGACAATCGTCGACAATCTCTTTGAAAGAGTCGATAATTTTGTCTCCTTTGACAACATAACTTGTGCTAAGAGAGAAGTCGCCGAGTGACATAATACGCTGTTTATCGAGAGAAAGGAACCATTTTTTGCCTTCTTGAAGTTTCCCCGTTGCATACAGCCCTGCCACAAGTGCTCCTGCCGATGTACCGGCGATGGATGTGATGCGGTATCCTCTTCGTTCGAGTTCTTCGATTGCTCCGATGTGTGCCATACCTCTGGCACCTCCACTTGCCAATACTAATGCAATATTTTTTTTCATAAGATTATATCTGTTTTTCGTATAGTCAGATTATTCTGCCTCTTTGTTGTTCCATATATTCCACGCAGCCTGTGCTTGCGCATAAAGCATTTGCAAGCCATTGATTGTGTGGCATTGTTGTTCCCGTCCGTGACGGAGAAAGAGCGTTTCTTGCGGGTTGTAGATGACATCGTACAAGATGTGTTCGGGGGTTAGCCAATGGTAGGGGATGGGCGGGCAAGTGTCGGTGTGTGGTTCCATTCCCAATGGTGTGCAGTTGACGATAAGGTGGTGCCGGTTAATGGTGTCTTGCGTGATGTCCCCGTAGGTTATGCACTGTTGTTTGTCGTTGGGTCGGAGGGAGGTGTGTTGCGGGTTGCGTGATACAAAGAGGGTTGTGAGTCCTAAATTCCGGAGTGCAAACTGTACTGCTTTTGCTGCGCCTCCCGTACCCAAGATGAGTGCTGCTGTATGCTTTGGTTGCAGTTGTTGTGCAATAGACAGACGGAAGCCGATAGTGTCGGTGTTGTAGCCTATGCGCTTGTTGTCAGCAAAACGGATGACATTTACTGCACCGATGGCAGCAGCCTCGGGGCTTAGTTCGTCGAGGAAAGAGAGTATGTTCTCTTTGTGCGGAAAGGTTACATTGAGTCCGCAGAATGTGTGTTGCCGGCACAACTCAGGAAATCGGTTGATGTCAGGCATGGGGTAGGTTTGATAGTTTGCGGCGATATGTTCGCGGCTGAATTTATCGTTGAAGTATTGAGCGGAGAAAGAGTGACCAAGAGGGTAGCCTATTAGTCCAAATTCTTTAATATGTTCGCTTGTTATCTGCATTTGTTTTTAATGTCGTTTTGTCGGGTGTGCGTTGGTGTTTTGTCGGTTATTTTATGTGATTTCCATACTCGTCCTATATTCATCCTATATTCGTCCTATGTAGATCCTATATAAAACCTTTGGAATAGGTAGTATTTATCGGGCTTTGCGGATGGTTGTTTCTGTGTATGCGTATGCGAACGGTTATTTTTACGGGAGGGAGTATGTTAATAACATTTAAGTATCTATTATGGTTATTTCAGCGATTTGCGTGTTTTTGTCTTTGACTTTGTAGCGATTGTCGATGCGATAGCCGATGACCCACGCAATATCGTTGTCGGCACAGAGCAGGAGAACCTGTTCTTTTTGGTTGCGCGACAGTTTGAGGTCGGTAAGGAAGTCTGATATTTTCTTGCGCCCGTTCATACCGATCGGATAGAAGAAATCACCGTCTTTCCAACGGCGCAGTGTGAGATGCTTATTGAGAATGTTTTTGCAGAGGAAGCATCGATGTTCGGAGTTGTGCGGAAACGGCTCGTCAGGGGCAATGGAACGCAGTTGTGTGCGGATAGAGGGGAGTGGGGAAGCGGTTGGGTGGAGTGGGGTGATGAGCAGGTAGTCCCGGTCCTTCAAGATAGAGAATTGTGCGGAGTTGAAGCGTTTGCCTGCTTTTTTTGTAAGGGCAGCGTAAACGGGTTGGATGTCGGTAAAACCGTAGGGGTAGAGTAGTTCGAACAAGATTGTTTGGGCATAGGGATATTGGAGGAGGGTAGGTATATGTATTTTGGTTTCATCGTCTTCCGTTGAGAGCAGTTGGCTGGCAATCTGTGCGATGGAATCTTCGATGAGAGGGATATATCCTTGAATATGTTCGCAAAGGTCGGCGAAATGGCGAATGTCGGACGATGAGTAGTTTTCCAACTGTTTCCGTATGGCGTTTCGTTGGAAGTTGGTATCGGCATTGGTGCTATCGGTGACGAAGGACAAGTGTTGCAGTTGCAAGTATGCAAGGATGTCGGTTCGTTGGACGCACAGGAGTGGTCGGACGATGTAGGCGTTTCGTGGGAACATGCCTGCTAATCCTCTGATACCCGTACCCCGTTTGATATTGAGTAGGATTGTTTCCGCTTGGTCGTTTTGATGGTGTGCGACTGCAACGGCTTGGCAGTTGAGTTGTTGCCGGCATTGTTCGAAAAAGTCGTAGCGCAGGTTTCGAGCCGCCATTTCGATGGATATGCCTTGTTGGCGGGCTATGGTTTCCGTGTCGAAGTGAGTGATATGGAGCGGGATTTGCAGGTTGTTGCACAGGTTTTGGACAAACTGTTCATCTCTGTCGGATTCTGCGCCTCTCAGATGGAAATTGCAGTGTGCAGCGATGCAGGAGTACCCCAGTTGGCACAAGATATGCAGTAGCGTCACAGAGTCTGCGCCACCGCTTAGTGCCACCAAGACAGGGGACTGCTTTTTGAGCAGGTGGTGTCGGTCGATATATTGCTGCACCCTCCGAATCATTCTTTGAGGTTGTTGATGTCCACAAGGTGATGGACAATGGCATAGATGGTAAGTCCTGCGGGTGAGTGTATTTGCAGTTTGCGGGCGATATTCTTCCTATGTGTTATGACGGTGTGTACCGATATGCAGAGTGCATCTGCGATCTCCTTATTACTAAGCCCGTTGACCAGTTTGACCAATACCTCTTTTTCGCGTTCGGAGAGTTCTTCTTTGCTATTCTCTTCATTGCTTGTGCGGTTGTTTGTGGTCTGTTGCTGCTGAGTGAGCAGTCGTGCGCATGGTATAAGCAGGTTGTCCTCTATTGCGCAGTGTGTGGTTATTTCCTTTTCGATGAGGAAGATGTCGTACAGTGCAGAGTTGAGGAGATTGTTGGTTATGTCGGACGGATAGTATTTGACAATGAGGTTCTTCAGTTCTGTCAGTTTGGAGGTTATGTTGCTCTCGTTGACTGCTCCGTGTTGCTTTGCAAAGACCTCCAAATCGTATTGTGGTTTCTGATGTTGGAGCAATGCCTGAATATAGGGGAAGACATATTGGTTCTCGTATCCCATGTGCTTTTGTATTTCTTTGATGTAGTCATCGAAGCACTGGATGATAAGTAGCGGGATGCGGGAAGGTGTGGTTGCGGTATTGACCGCCTCTATGAGTTTGCGCCTCAGGGTAGGCAGGGCAAAGTCCAAGAAATAGGTGTGTGCTGCCTGGAGGTAGTGAACGAGTGCCTCTGCGGAAAGAGTGGAAATGGAAGCCGGTGTTTGATAGATTGTATAGTTGACCACAGACAGGAAGGTGTCGATATTGACTTTATGTTCATTGCAAACCTCTTCGATAGTTTTCTCGGCTACTCCCATAGGCAATCCGAAACGGGCGATGATGGATAGCGTTTGGGGTTCGGCACACATGAGGTCGGACATTTTGTCGGTAGGCTTATACATAGTGTTGCGTTTTAGTTGTTACGAATATATTCGATGAAATCGTAGGGGTATGGATTTTTTTGGTCGGCGGCATGTTCTTCTTTGGAAATTTCTTTCCAGATGTTGTTGTCAATCGTCGGGAAGAAAGTGTCGGCGAGCGGGAAGGCATGGTGGATGCGTGTGATATAGAGTTTGTCGGCTATAGGCATAAATTGCCTGTAGATAGTTCCGCCGCCTATGATGAAGTTCTCTTTGTCAGGGTTCGCCAATCGGAGGGCGTCTTCGATGGAATACGCCATGATGGCACCTTCTATTTGTTCCCCTTGAATGTCGCTGATGACTATATTGGGTCGGTTAGGCAGTGGTCGGCGTGGAAGTGAGAGATAGGTCCGTTTGCCCATGATGACGGTATTGCCGGAGGTTATGTTCTTGAAGTGCAGGAGGTCGTTGGGGAGATGACACAGCAATCCCCCTTTTTGCCCGATGGCATTGTTTTGGTCGATAGCAACTATAATAGAAATCATATACTTGTATGTTTTCAGACGGCAACCGTACCGGCGATATGAGGGTGCGGGTTGTAGTCTTGGAGGGTGAAGTCTTCGTAGTGGAAGTTGAAAATATCGTTTATATCAGGGTTGATTATCATACGAGGCAGGGGACGGGGTTCGCGTGTCAATTGCAGTTGCACTTGTTCGATATGATTGCTGTAGATATGTGCATCGCCGAGTGTATGTACAAATTCGCCTGCCTGTAGTCCGCAGACTTGCGCCATCATTTGCAGGAGGAGCGCATAGGATGCGATATTGAAGGGTACTCCGAGGAATACATCGGCGGAGCGTTGGTAGAGTTGCATAGACAGCCGATGGTCGGCTATGTAGAATTGGAACAAGGTGTGACACGGAGGCAATGCCATTTGATTGACTTCTGCCACATTCCATGCGCTGACGATAAGTCGTCGGCTATCGGGGTTGTTCTTTATCTGATTGACGACATTGGCTATCTGGTCGATAGTTCCTCCGTTGTAGTCAGGCCAACTGCGCCATTGGTGTCCGTAAACGGGACCGAGTTCGCCATTCGGATCTGCCCATTCGTTCCATATCCGTACGCCATGTTCCTGTAGATAGTGTACATTGGTGTCGCCTTGCAGGAACCACAAGAGTTCGTAGATGATGGATTTGAGGTGCAGTTTCTTTGTTGTGAGTAACGGAAATCCGTTCTGCAAGTTAAATCGCATCTGGTATCCAAATACGGAGATGGTGCCTGTGCCTGTCCGGTCGGTTTTCTGTACGCCGTTGCTGAGGATATGTTTGCAGAGGTCTAAGTACTGTTGCATGGATGGTGGGATTAGTATAGTTTATAGGTTGTCTTAAGTACCTTGAATTCAGTTCGTCGGTTGATTTGATTGCAAATCTCCTGTTGTTCTTGGGTGAGGGTATTGATGAAGTCCTCGTTCAGTTCTTGCCCGATAGGTATGAACTTATGTTTCTGATGGATAGCCTTGTCGGCGACTACCGGTTTCTCTTTGCCATAGCCAACAGGGGTGAGGCGCTCTTGCTCAATTCCGTGTGCTATGAGGTAGTTGACTACAGACTCCGCCCGTTTTTCGCTCAATGTTTTATTACTCTTTTCGTCTCCTACTTTGTCGGTATGTGCAGCGAGTTCGATAGTGATGTTCGGGTTATCTTGCAGGAGTTTGACCAGTGATTGCAAGCCTTCTTCGGACTGCGGGGTAAGGTCCCACTTGGCAAACTCATAGAAGATATTGTTCATTGTGACCGGTTTGGATATGGGTGCGAGTGTGAAGTCTTGTGTATAAGTTTTGCTATCGGTCAGATTGAGTGTGTTGAGTTGTTGCTTTTGGTTGAGGTATCCCCGTGCAGTAGCGAGCATGACATAGTGTGCATCTTTTTTGAGTCGCAGGCGGTAGGTACCATCCCGTCGTACTTGCATACGGGTGTTGGTTCCATCATCGCCTACAAGCCGTAGGTAGGCGTCGGTGAGGTGTTCGCCATTGTTGTCGGTGATGGTTCCTTCGACGGTGAATGTCATTTCGGGGAGGGTAAATTGATATATCTGATCATATCCTTTCTTCTGTCCTCTGTTGGAGGAGAAGAAACCGTTTTCGGTGTTCCCTTCGAAGGTGATGGCAAAGTCGTCGCCTGCCGAGTTGAAGGGTGCTCCAAGGTTGTAGAGCAGGAATGTGGTGTCAGACGGTATGGCGTGGAAAAGGTCCAATCCGCCATAGCCAGGATGCCCATTCGAAGCGAAATAGAGAGAGCCGTCTTTCCGAACGGAAGGAAAGAGTTCGTCGCCTGCGGTGTTGATGACAGGTCCGAGGTTGGTTACTCCGACCCACTCGCCATTTTCATACTCGGCGAGATAGATGTCTTTTCCTCCGTATCCATCGGGTGCATCGGACACGAAGTAGAGTGTATCGCCGTTGTAAGACAGGGCTGGGTGACCACATGAGATAGTGCTATCGGCGAACAATTTCACTTGTTGGGGTTCGCTCCAAGCGCCACTCGCTCTATCTGACTTATAGATCTGTGCGCCTTGGTCTTTCCCCTTGATGGGCTTAGCGTAGGAGAAGTACATTGTTTTGCCGTCGGCAGTGAAGCAGCATACACCTATGTCGGGAGTCTCTTTTCCTCCTGCCGCCATAGCGATGCCAGCGTCTTCTGTCTCGGATGACTTTTCGGTGTCGGCGGCAGTTGCTTCGGACAGCCCTTCAACCAACTCCGGTTCTTCCCACTGCCCTGCAGCATTTTTTCGGACAGTATAGAGGTTGTTGACGGGTACCCCTGTGATAGAACTGTTCTGTGTTGTTTTTTTGTTATTCGCACTACGATTGCTTGTAAACATGATGGCATCGGTGTTGTCGCCGATGTACGCCGGTGCGAAGGTACTGGCACGCTTGGTATTAAAGCCATTAGCAGCCGATACTTTGTACCTGCTGGATTGTTGTTTCCAGTTGTTGATTTGCCTGCAAGCATATAGTCCGCTCTGTGCTACATAGTTGTCGGGATGCGCCTGCAAGTATATTTGGTACTGCTTTTGCGCATCGGCATACTTGCCTTGATAGTGCAACACTTGTGCGTAGTGCAGATAGACGACAGAGTCTTGGTATTTGTTACGGATAGCGTTTTGGTATGCGCTTGCTGCCTTCGGGTTATTGATATGCTTATAACATTCTGCCTGTCGGAAAGCGACATAAGCGCGGAGAGGTTTGTCTTTGACTCGAACCTGCTTGTAGGTTGAGCGGTAGATTTCTCCTGCGGCATAGTATTCACCGATGTCGTATCTTTTGTCTGCTTTCTTTATTCGTGCCTTGACGCCACAGGAGCCGCATAGCACCGCAACGATCAGGCAAGCGAGGATGGTATAATATGTACTACGAATGTTATGCAAGTTCGTGTATGACGAGTCCTGAGCGTAATTTAGGTTCGAACCATGTTGTTTTGGGTGGCATTATGTTTCCACTGTCGGCGATAGTGATGAGTTGTTGCATCGAGACGGGATAGAGAGCAAGTGCCATACGCATTTCTCCGCTGTCGACTCGTTGTTTGAGTTCTTGCAGTCCGCGAATGCCTCCTACAAAGTCAATTCGTTTGTCGGAGCGGAGGTCTTTGATGTTGAGTATTTCATCGAGAATATATCGTGACGAGATGCTGACATCGAGGACTTCGATAGGGTCGTTGTCGTTATAGGAGTCGGCTTTTGCAGTGAGCGAGTACCAGCATCCACTGAGGTAGAGACTGAAGTTGTGCAATGCTTGCGGGTGATAGATAGCCGTTCCTTTCTTTTCTACAATGAAGTGGGAGGTGAGTTTGTTGAGAAACTCTTGGTCGGACAGCCCGTTGAGGTCTTTCACCAATCGGTTATAGTCAATGATGTTCAATTGATTGTCAGGGAAGCAGACAGCAAGGAAATAGTTATATTCTTCGTTGCCGTTGTGGTTGGGGTTTTGTTTGCGTTTCTCGTCGCCAACGAGTGCTGCTGCTGCACTTCTGTGGTGTCCATCGGCAATGTATAGATATGGAATGGTGGCGAAAATGTCGGTTATTTGTTGTATAATGTTTTTGTCTTGTATGACCCAGAACCGATGTTTGGTGTTGTCGTTGTCGGCTATGAAATCGTATTCGGGTTTGTTTGCGGTGATGTTTCGGACGATATTGTCAATGTCATCCCGGTGGGGGTAAGTAAAGAAGACGGGTTCTATGTTGGCATTGTTTATTCGTACATGTTTCATACGGTCTTCTTCCTTGTCTCGTCGGGTGAGTTCATGTTTCTTGATTACTCCTGTCATATAGTCGTTAACGGAGGCGGCTACTACTAATCCGTATTGGGTTCGTCCGTTCATGGTTTGTGCATAGACATAGTAGTGCTCGTCGTTGTCTTGTCGAAGCCATCCTTTTTGTTTGAACATGGCATAGTTTTCCTTCGCCTTTTCATAGACTTTGGGGTCATGCTCGTCGGTCCCGACAGGGAAGTCTATTTCCGGCTTGATGATGTGATAGAGGGAACATTCGTTACCGAGCGCTTCTTGTCGTGCCTCGTTGGAGTTCAGAACATCGTAGGGACGGGAAGACAATCTTTTTGCGATGTCTTGCGGAGGGCGAATGCCTCGAAAAGGTTTGATGTGTGCCATAATATGGTATTAAAGTTAATGTTGGTATTGTTGATTGTTGTATTGATTTACTTTTTCTCTGCTGCTTTCCCCATTGCGCAGGTGCCGTTAAACAGTGCGTTGGGCTCTACGACGAGTGTTTGTGTTTTTACCTCTCCGTGCATATTGGAGGTTGAACGCAGTGCGAGCGTTTGTACGACTTCTATTTTCCCATCAATCTTTCCGAATACTTCGGCATTCTGACAAGTGATGGTTCCCTTAAGGAAGCCCTTTTCTCCAATAACGACTTTGCCTGAACACTGTAAGTCTCCTTCAACGGTTCCGTCTATACGGATGTCGCTGTCTGCGATGATTGTCCCTATAATTTTGCTTCCTGCAGTGAGGGCGTTGTAAAGCGATCCCACTGATGAGTTTTGCGTTGTATTAGCCATAGTGAATGATTGTTTTATGCGTTAGAATGGTTGGTGTAATGTTGTTCTTTTCATATTTCTGCAAAGATACTGCTTTTTTGGTATATTGCAAGAGTGTGTAAGGTTTTTTCGTGTTAGGGTCAATATAGGGCAGATCACCCTACTAATACCCTGTTACTCATTGTTCTTGTGTCACTTTATACATTATGTTGAATATGATCTACTCGTTTATGCAGTCGGTTTATCACGATCTTTAATGGGTTGATGTTTGAGCGCATTGAATACTTAACTCCTCGTCGGCACAAATTGTCAAATCGCTAATTGTCACATCAATTTCCGTGTGACTCATTGTATGATAATATGTTTGCACACGCAAAATAATCGTTCATTATTCTATAAAAAAAATAATGAACGATTACTATAAAGTCCTAATATTACGAGTTATATCTTATTATGGAGAACAAAAGAACTCTTTGTATCAAAGTCGGACGATGTTTAAGCCATTTATTGGGCTTTGCGGAAAGTGAGGGATTCGAACCCCCGGTACGACATAATGCGTACACCGCATTTCGAGTGCGGCTCTTTCGACCACTCAGACAACTTTCCGAATCATCTACAACAGAAAACAGCAATCTGTCTCCCTGCGTGGAAATCGGCTGCAAATGTACTGTTTTTTTTAATTCCATACAAGCAAAACAACATTATTATTCCGACTTCATATCAAAAATGATGGCTTCTCAATGATATAGAGTTACTTATGCTAACGACTATCGCTTGTCTTTTGATAACCGGTTAGTCTGTCTTAATGGCAGAACATAAAGCCAATATACAGACGAGGACCGATAGGAGTGAGCAACTCCTTTCGATGGAACGACATCATACAATCAACTTTACAAGAAAGGTGTATCGCTTTTGTCAGCACAATGTCCATACCCACAAAAGGACATGCATAGAAATATTCTTGTTTGTGAAAGATTGCACTGCCTTCAGTGTTCCAATCGTCCTGCGAACCATCTGCAATGAAGAGACTGCGTTTGGCTCCACCACCTACGCCTGCGCCTATATATGGCCACACCTTCTCTAATCGCCAGCAGGCATCAACCAACAAGCCTCCCCAACCATTGCGTATATAACTACCTCTCTGTAATATCACCCGCGCATCAGTCACACCGATAGGCATATTCGACACATAACCTTCTCCGCCAATCCGTAGATGCTTCCACAGATTGACACGCATCGCACCTCCTATGCCGAATGTCGCACCTTGAGGATTATAAGGATAGTCAAACTGCTTTCCGCCAAGCCAACCTGTGTGTAGCATCATCCCTCCGGAACAACCCTGATAAACCCGTTCCGTCTGAGCAAAAGAGGGAACAGGCATAAGATACGCTATGCTGAAAATGATAAATAAAACGATTGTATAATGTCTTTGCATCGGAATAGTCTTATTATTGGGAGAGTTGACATATAATGGCGTATGCTTCTTTGAGCGACTGTATATCATTAACCACAACCGAGCGTTTCCCGTTTATATCTCTCACCTGACATTGTTGCGCATGATTCACTATGTAAGTCAGCAAATTGTTAAATGTATCAGACAGATAATAAGTCGATTGTGGATTAGCGGGTAAAAATAGGGTCATACGGGACATCTTCAAGACAATTTTCTCTATGCCTAATCGCATACACTTCCATCGTAAACGAACGACCATTATCAGTTCCTCTCCTTCTGCCGGTATCGGACCGAAGCGATCGATTAGTCGTTGCTCAAAGGCCATTAGGGCATTCTCGTCTTGTATATTGTCGAGTTCTCTGTATAGCGTAATACGCTCGGAAATGTTTTCTATATAACTCTCCGGAAAACCTATCTCAAGGTCGGATTCCAATTGAGTATCATTCACCCAGTTATTCCCTCTTACTGTATCTGCGTTGTCCGACGAAAAAAGAGTAGGGAACTCTTCATCCTTCAACTCTCTTACTGCCTCATTGAGAATACGCTGATAGGTCTCATAACCCAGGTCTGCAATGAACCCCGACTGTTCTGCTCCCAACATATTGCCTGCCCCGCGTATATCCAAGTCTTGCATGGCAATATGAAAACCCGAACCCAAATCGGAAAATGTCTCTACCACTTGCAACCGTCGTCGTGCGTCCGAAGTAAGCAATTCCATTGGAGGTGCCACTAAGTAACAATACGCTTTCTTGTTCGAACGCCCTACACGACCACGCAGTTGATGTAGGTCGCTCAGTCCGAACTTATGGGCGGAATTGATGATTATCGTATTAACATTGGGAATATCCACTCCCGACTCGATAATGGATGTGGCTATCAGTACATCGTAATCGTAATTAACAAAATCAGTCAGCACTTCCTCCATCTGTTCCGGTGGCATCTGTCCGTGTGCAACTGCAATACGCGCTTCGGGCACAAGCCGTTGTACCTTGTTGCGAATACCCTCAAGGTTCTGCACAAGGTTGTTGATAATGAACACCTGTCCATTACGGCCTATCTCTGTCTGTATAGCCTCTCTTATTATGTCCTCGTCTGCAGGGGTAATAATCTCAGTCTGCACAGGGTATCTGTTGGGAGGGGGAGTATGCATGACCGACAGGTCTCTTGCACCCAACAGAGAGAACTGCAATGTTCTGGGAATAGGCGTCGCAGTAAGGGTGAGCGTATCTACATTGACCTTCAGTTGGCGCAGTTTCTCTTTGGTACTTACACCAAACCGTTGCTCCTCGTCAATAATCAGCAACCCTAAATCATGGAACACCACACTCTTTCCCACAATCTTATGGGTGCCGATCAAAATATCGATCTTCCCTTCTCGTAGGCGGGTGGTTATGTCCTTCACCTCTTTCGCTGACTTCGCCCTCGATAGATACTCTGTCGTAACAGGGTATCCCTTGAAACGATCTGTGAAAGTATTGTAGTGTTGCAATGCAAGCACGGTCGTCGGAACAAGCACTGCGGTCTGTTTGCCGTCTGTCGCTGCTTTGAAGGCCGCACGCATGGCAATCTCTGTCTTACCGAACCCCACATCACCGCAAATCAGTCTGTCCATCGGAACGGGAGACTCCATATCGTGCTTCAGTTCCGATGTGGCTCTCTGCTGGTCGGGGGTATCTTCATAGAGGAACGAGGCTTCCAACTCATGTTGCATATATGAGTCCGCAGAGAACTGGAACCCGTGTTCCTGACGCCTTTGAGCGTACAACCGGATAAGGTCACGGGCAATGTCTTTTACTTTGCTTTTCGTGCGTTCCTTCATCCGTTCCCACTGACCGGAACCTAATTTCGATATGGTGGGTACACTCCCGTCTTTTCCCTTGTATTTTGCAATGCGGTGCAAGGAATGAATAGAAACAAACAGAATATCATTGTCACGATAGATAAGTTTAATCATCTCTTGTCGCTTGCCATTTACCTCCGTATGTACGAGCCCGCCGAAGCGTCCTATCCCGTGGTCTGTATGTACAATATAATCACCCACCTGCAACTGATTAAGTTCTTTCAGCGTAAGCAGTGCTTTCCCTTGACGGGCTACATCCGATTTTTGCTGTACCTTATGATAACGCTCAAACAACTGATGGTCAGTAAAGCAGCATATATGCCCGTCTTGGTCAATGAAACCCGCATTTAGAGTCGGAATAACACCCTTGAACAGACTCTTCGGCAACGCTTCTCCTTGCACTGTGCTTGTCTTTTCCCGCACGATATTTTCTATTCGGTCTATCTGTTTCTTCGAGTCCGACAGAACATAGATTTGATATCCTTGCTCGGTGTACTCCTGCAAGTTCTCTATAAACAAGTCGAAGTTTTTGTGGTATATAGGGTGCGGCAATGTCTTAAAGGAAATCTTGCTGACATCCTCGAAGAACGATTGACTGCTCAACTCAAGAGTACGATACCTGCCCACCTCCTCTTCGCTCACTACGGGGCATATCCTGCCAATGGCTTTCTCTTCCCCTACAGACGGATCCGACAGCAATCGGTGTCGCAATAGCGAGAAATTGTTGCTCCCTACGATGCACCCTTCCTGCAGGTAATCAAACAATGAATGTACCTCCTCTTTCGTGGTTTGTTTCTGTATGTTGGGAATGATCTCTATCGACTCTACTTTCTCCTTCGATAGTTGCGTCTCTATATCAAAGGTGCGTATCGAATCTATCTCATCACCAAAGAAGTCTATGCGGTAAGGACTCTCGCACGAATAGGAGAATATGTCAAATATACCGCCGCGAATAGAGTACTGTCCGGGTTCATATACAAAGTCCACACGATCCCAGCCGTCTATAAATAACTGCTTGCTAAGTTGTTCCATCGAAATCTCTTGCCCCCTCTGTAGTCGCAGTACATCTTCTTGAAACTTCTGCTTCGTAATGATGCTCGGTATCAGGGCTTCGGGATAAGAAACCACAATGCAAGGCGTAGCCGTCTGAGTGGTTAGTCGGTTCAGTGTGGATGTGCGCTGTATCTCATTGGCGTTGTCATCGTTCTGACTGCGTTTCCCGCCTCGATACGGAGAGGGAAAATAACGGACATATTCCTCTCCCAATAGCAATGCCAAATCGTTCGATAAATACAACGCATCGTCCGCATTGTCCAACAATAGCAGTAGGCTTTGCTGATTAACGGAGAATAGGTTCGCCAGCATAATCGACTGCAAAGAACCGTGTAAACCGACTATTTGTATATGGTGAGTATTCCTATCGGCACACAATTCCTCCAAGTGATGTAGAGTAGGGTGTTCCCGATAAAGAAGTAGTAAATCTTGTAATGTGTTCATTTATACAGACAAGTAGGTAGTGTATAACTCTGCAAAGATACGCAATTATTATGGTCTGTACAACTATATTCTGCGCTATTCCTTGCTTAGTGCCACCGAAAAAACTACCCTCTGTCAAGCCCGATTAATACTACCTGTTTCAAAGGTTTTATATAGGATGAATATAGGACGAGTATAGGATGAATATAGGATGAGCCTGCAAAACCCCTCCAAACTCCATAGCAAATTGCCCACTGTAAAACCACACCATCCTATGCCTCTCTTCCCCTCCTCCAACCCCCTATATCCCCTAGATTTTCTAGATCTTCTAGTTCCTCTACCAACTACCCCACCCATAAACTCATAAACTTATCAACTAATCAACCTCCCCCTCCCTCACTTTCGGCCTTGTGTCGGTGCGTCAAAAATCGAGCGAGTACTGCGAAAAGCGGAGGTACTGTCTGAGCGTAGCGAGTTGTGCCGTAGCCGCAGGACGAGCGAGTTATATTTTTGGCAACGCCCGACACACAGCCGATGAATTTTCTTTGCTTCGTTTCTTTTGTTCAAGCAAAAGAAATGAAGAACATACTCACATATCAATCGTTCATTTATAATGTTTTTTTGCTCACCGTAGAGCCATAGCGTCCTATGGCCCTCATACCATAATGGAATGCAATTCTATTAAATGCGCAAAGGGATGCCTCCCGGCATCCCTTGTGCTATAAAAGGTATTAGTCTGTTTAATTATTTAAGGTATAAAAGATTGTGTTATCTTGATTACGCTTGCAAAGATAATGGAACATCATCGTATGCACAATAGCAAATTCTATGTTCTGTAACACACTTTTGTATGTTTCATAACATACTTTTATGGCACATTTCCTATGGGTCATCTCTATTTATCCGTAATAATCAAATGAATAACAACAAAACAAGCAGCGTACCACAAGGTACGCTGCTTGTCCAAAACCTTTTTATATCAAATTCGTTCCTTTATGCTTCGTCTTCCACAGCAGCCTGCGCAGCAGCAAGACGGGCTATAGGTACACGGAACGGAGAGCAAGATGCATAGTTCATTCCTACACGCGCACAGAACTTGACACTGCTCGGTTCTCCACCATGCTCACCACATATACCCGTGCGTAGTCCTGGACGGACAGCACGACCCTTCTCTACAGCCATCTTGATCAACTGACCTACACCATTCTGGTCAAGAACTTGGAATGGGTCAACCTTCAATATCTTTTGTTTCAGATATACAGGCAAGAACGAGGCAATATCATCACGACTGTAACCAAAGGTCATCTGTGTCAAGTCGTTCGTACCAAACGAGAAGTACTGAGCCTCTGTAGCAATTCTGTCTGCAGTCAGGGCAGCACGAGGTATCTCTATCATAGTGCCGATCTCATATTCTACCTCAATACCATATTCCTCGAATACTTCTTTGGCTACGCGTTGAATAACCTCCTTCTGTTGTTGCAACTCATACAAAATACCAATCAATGGTACCATAATCTCAGGCATAGGATTCTTTCCCTCTTTCTTAAGTTCGCAAGCAGCAGAAAGAATAGCACGAGTCTGCATAGCGGTTATTTCGGGGAAGGTAATACCCAAACGGCAACCACGATGACCCAACATCGGGTTGTTCTCAGCCAATGATGCCACACGCTTCTGTATCTCTTCCACACTCACACCCATCTCTATTGCCATTCGCTCCTGTCCTTGTAAGTCGTGAGGAACAAACTCATGCAATGGAGGATCGAGCAAGCGGATATTTACAGGGCAACCATCCATCGCCTCTAATATACCCTTAAAGTCTGCTTTTTGATAGGGCAATAGTTTTGCAAGGGCTTTTTCTCTGCCCTCCGCATCTTTTGCCAATATCATTTCTCGCATGGCTATAATCTTTTGGTCGTCAAAGAACATGTGCTCCGTACGAGTAAGACCGATTCCTTTAGCACCAAACGAACGAGCAACACGCGCATCATGTGGGGTGTCCGCATTTGTTCGTACCTGCAACTTTGTATATTTGTCGCACAAATCCATCAGCGTCTTGAAATCACCAGATAACTCTGCTGCCTTGGTCGGTATTTCTCCTGCATATACTTGTCCGGTAGAACCATTCAAAGAGATGTAATCACCTTCTTTGTAAATAACACCTTCTATTTCTACAGTCTTGTTCTTATAATTGACATTGATGGCACCTGCTCCCGATACACAACATTTACCCATACCTCGAGCAACCACTGCCGCATGACTTGTCATACCTCCACGAGCCGTCAATATACCTTCTGCGGCAGACATACCTGCCAAATCTTCAGGACTTGTCTCTATACGAACCATAATAACTCTACGACCGTCGTTATGCCATTCTTGGGCATCATCTGCATGGAACACTATTTGACCACAGGCAGCACCAGGACTTGCGGGAAGACCTTGTGTGATGACTTTTGCTTTTTTCAATGCTTCCTTGTCGAAGATAGGGTGGAGCAACTCATCTAATTTTTGGGGTTCACAACGAAGAATAGCTTCTTTCTCTGAGATAACACCTTCGCGCATAAGATCCATTGCTATCTTTACCATAGCGGTACCCGTACGCTTACCATTGCGGGTTTGTAGGAACCAGAGTTTACCTTCTTGTACGGTAAATTCCATGTCCTGCATATCACGATAGTGATCTTCTAACTTTTGCTGTATAGTATTTAACTCTTTATATAGTTCGGGCATTGCTTCTTCCATGCTTGGATATTTGGTAGCGCGTTCTTCTTCGCTGATGCCTTGTAGTTTCGCCCAACGACGACTCCCCTCAAGAGTAATCTGTTGGGGAGTACGAATACCTGCAACAACATCCTCTCCCTGTGCATTGACCAAGTACTCACCATTGAAGATGTTTTCTCCTGTAGCGGCATCACGACTGAAGCATACACCTGTAGCCGATGTTTCTCCCATATTGCCGAATACCATAGCCATAACACTTACGGCTGTACCCCATTCGTCAGGAATACCTTCCATTTTACGGTACAATATGGCTCTTTCGTTCATCCAACTACGGAATACGGCACAAATAGCACCCCACAATTGTTCAATCGGGTTGGTAGGGAAGTCTTTTCCTGTTTGTTCTTTGATTGCTGTTTTGAAGCGTGCTACAAGAAGTTTCAATTCTTCTACATTGAGGTCTTTATCCAATTTGATATTACGGATAGACTTGACTTCTTCGATGATAGCCTCAAACGGGTCGATGTCTTCTTTGTTGACGGGTTTCATACCGAGTACGACATCTCCATACATTTGTACAAAACGCCGATAACTATCATAAACAAAGTGAGGATTATTGGTTTTCTTAACCATACCCTCTGCAACAACATCGTTCAACCCAAGATTGAGGATAGTATCCATCATACCGGGCATAGATGCGCGTGCGCCAGAACGCACGCTGACAAGTAGCGGGTTTTGCGGATCACCGAACTTGCAGTTCATTAAGTTCTCTATGTGCTTTACGGCAGCCAATACATCGTTGTTCAGTAATTCAACAATCTTCTCCTGCCCAACTTGATAGTATTCGTTGCACACATCAGTAGTGATGGTGAATCCAGGAGGCACCGGCACTCCTACCAAGTTCATTTCGGCACAGTTTGCACCTTTACCGCCTAATTGCTCGCGCATTTGCGCATTACCTTCGGCTTTACCGTTACCGAAGGTGTAAACTCGTTTTTTATTGTCCATTGTGGTAAAATGTATATGATTTATTGTTTATTGTCCGTTGTATTATCGTTATGTTCGTCCTCTGCCTGCGTTTGTTGTTCCATAATGCGCTTATGCAGTTGTTCTACCTGTTGTTCGACAGAGTCTTTCTCTGCCTGCCATTGGATGTCGTTGTTGTATTTTTCATTGGGAACTCCATAACAGGCCGTTACAGTAAAAGTTATCGCAGTAAGTGTGCAGATACGAATAGCATGCTCTAAGATGCGATTGTATCTGGCACGAAGTAGTTGAAGAAATCTCATATAATGAAATATGTTATGTGTTATGCTTCCCAACCTTTACCTGTCTGCCAGATATGCTATCATCATTTGGCAGTTTGGGTTTGCAAAGGTAGTGTTTTTATTCGTAATATGCAACGCCTGTCGTATTTTATGATAGAAAGGCTTAAAATTGATTGTGTGAAAATCGTAGCAGATAGAATAGAAGTGCTTTATTTGCTCTGTTTTATGACGGGAAAAATGGCACTGATATGTATAGTTTTTGTGCTGTATTCGGGTGTGTTTGTGTTTAGATTGAGGAGGGTAGATTTGTATAGGAAAGAGGAGCGTTCCTGAAAAGAAAGAACTGCCAAAAGAGTTGCGACTTGCGTGCGAAACTTCTTTTAGCAGTATTCTTAGCGATGCTGATGTTCAGCGTTAGGGTGGAGTGTGGGGCTCGAACCCACGATACTCGGAACCACAATCCGATGCTCTGCCAACTGAGCTAAAACCACCATATTCAACTGATGTGAAGGAAATGTATGTCAATCGCTTCTCTCAATTGCGGCTGCAGAGGTAAGATAAAGTTTTTATTCTTGCAATAGGTTTTGCATAAAAAAGTGATTATGTGGTAAAATCTCTTTCAATGGGATGTAAACAAATGCGCGTTGCGAGATAAAAGGGTGGGGTATAGTAAGTTCGGGAGAAGAGATATGGTAGTCTTCATATAAAAGGATGTCGATGTCGATAAGCCTGTCGTGATATACTCCATTGGCTGTTTTGTCGGTTCTTCCCATCTCCTTTTCGATTTGTTGCGTTGTAGATAGGAGTTGGTAGGGAGAAAGCGTTGTGTCGATGCATACCACCATATTGAGAAAGGTATTTCGGGAACGAAATCCCCACGCCGGAGATTCCATATTGTGTGAACAACGGACTACAGTACCCGCCTTTTCGCCCAACAGATGCAGGCATCGGTTGATGTTCATGCTCTTGTCTCCCAGATTGGTTCCTATGCCTAAATATGCGAACATTTATAATTCAATATGAAAGTTTAATAGAGTATAAGATGTTTGTCCTATATTCATCCTATACTCGTCCTATATTCGTCCTTTACTCATCCTATATAATTCTTATGCAGGCGTATAGAAAAGATAGTTTATGTATTACGGAAGATATAGCAAATTTTATTTACACTCTAACGGTGTTGAAGCGTAGGGAGATTGTTTATTCTTTTGTATCGAATTCGTCTTGTACGCTATCCCATGCGATGGAGGCAATTTGTTGTATGGGACGATATGCGATACTCTGCTCTTGGACTTCCGGTTTCAGGAAGTGGAACTGATTGTCCAACAAAGCAACGCCATTGAGAATGATACTGACTATTAACGCCCATTTAGCGGTTCCGAAAAGTGCGCCTATCAGTCGGTTGAGCCATCCGAGAGAGATGGCGTGGAGTAGTCGAGTGATGATTTTGCCTACGAAGTGCAGAGACAGAACGATGGTTGAAAAAAGCAAAGCCCACGCAATGAGTTGGCAGATAGCGGGCGAGGTTGTGATGTATTTGGCGAGGTATATTGCGAGGTTGGGAGCCCATAGTTTGGTGCCAATGATGGCAGCGAGCAGTGCTACGAGAGTTGTCAGTTCCTGCACGAACCCTCTCATGAGTCCTCGTATCAGCCCATAGCAAATGGGTAGTACGATGATAATATCGATGACATTCATACGGTGGTATATGTTTACCAAGACTCCCATACTTCTTCCCATGCAGGTAGAAATACGGGAGTCGGATCTATTGGTTGTCGGATTACTTAGAGGTGTACTCCTTCATAACCCACTCTTCTCCTTCGTTGTTGGTGAAACCAATCAAGTCGTAACGAGAACTCAAGGTGATACTCCAGTCCCACTGATCGGGATCGTTTCTACCATTGTCGGTGTAGTGTCCGAGAATCCCTACGACAGTACCCTTATAGTCGGATGTAGGCAAGATGGTGTGTGCGAACTTGGCATATTCACTGGTAGAGATAAGACTTTGCTTCGTCCCATCGTTGATGATACGCCCTTGAGGGTATCCCTGGTTATTGGTGGTAGGTGCAAAGACGCAACTATTTTTGTCGGTTTCGGGTTTGCCGTCGGTACATCCTGTTGGTGTTCCGTAGTCTTCATACATACCCGGTATTTCGGAGCCGGATGCTTGTTCGAAATACACATTTTTGATACATACAAGTTTTCCATCCATCTCATGATAGTGGGCGTCGTCTGCTGTTGTGCTGATGATATCCGCCAAGGTCAGCGTGTCGCAGACAATGGCATTTTTGTCGGGTACACCAATGCGAGTAGTTGCCTTGTTGAAGATAGGTGCAGGAATGCGTCCGGGAGCCCATCCCACCTTTTGGTAGGCGTACTGTGCATAGATGTTGTCGTTATAGGAAGGCACACAGAGTTGGGGTTCGTTAGCGTATTTGCCTATAGCAAGACCGTTGACGCGTATTTGAATCATTTGTCCTTTGGCGTATTGTCCCCCAATGTTGCTTGCATCGATAGAGATGCGCAGTGCTTGTTGTTTGCCATTGACAATCTGCTGGATAACCATAGACTTGTAGAAGTTACCGTCGTAGTCTTCCGTTACCACCCTTCCGCGAATATACAGGCTTGGACCTGCCGATGGAATGGTATCGATAGAGAACCACCCCCGATTGTTTTTCGTATAGTCGGTCTCATCTATTTGGTAATTACCGCTATAAGTGTATGATCGTTCACGGACAGGGAATAAAACGCCACACTTAGTCATATACTTGGCAACGAAGTCGTTGAGAGTATAGAGCGTGTCACCTGCTTGAATCATTTGGTCAGCCACTTCTTCCGTGACATAGAGTTGCTCGGGTTCGATAGCCTTAGGCTTGCATGCGTCGAAAGAAAGGAGCAGTGCCGTTCCACATATTATATACAATAGTTTTTTCATAGTGATGTGTAGTTATCTTAGTTAGAACTTATAGGTTACATTTAGGAAGAAGTTAGCCCCCCATGCATAATAGTATTTGGCAGGGAACTTCCACACATTGTTAGTGATAGCGGAGTTCTCGGTGCTCTGTACCGATTGTCGAGGCAAGCGTGCTTGCTGGTATCCGCCAGTCTTCATGTGTGTATTGTTGGTGATGTTGCTAACGGACAGGTTGATGGAAAGCGATTGTCGGTTCTTCAGATAGATGAGTTTACCTACTGAGATGTCAATTAAAAAGCGGTTGTACCATTTGCTATCCACAAGACTTTCCTGATCGGCAAGCAGGTTGTAGGGATATGCCAATACAGGGATGCCATACTTATCGTAAACCTGATTGCCTTCGGCATCTTTCTCCAAGAATGTTTTAGAGGTGTTGCTTGGGTTGGGGACAGCATACGATCCGTTGACGGTAGTACCATCGGCACGCGTGTTTGTGTACAGCCCTTGCATCCTCCTTGAAGGTGCATAATCGAGATAATTCCAGTCGAAATACGAGACAGTGATATCTGCGAACCACATTTTAGGGTGGAAGAATGACAGTTTTAAGGATGCATTAAGTTGTGGTCCGTTCGCCACTTTGAGCCCCTTAATCAGGACACTGTCTTTGACTTCGTAGAGCGCACCTTTGGTGGCGTCTTCTGCAAGCGCCATGCCATTTTCGGCACTTGTTACCGAATAGGCGTTGCTGGTATAGTGGTAGTCACCGATAGCGAGCATAGGAGTGAGGGTGAAGTAAGTTCCCAGTTTGAAGGAAGCAGCGGCTTCTATGCCTCGATGCACCCTGTTAATTCCAGTGATGGACTGGTTAACGAAAGTGCGGGCTTCGTCGTCGTAGAAGCCATTGAGTTCTGTTCCGTTCCAGAAGTGAGTTTGGAAGGCAGTGATACGACCACGAACGATAGGATAGTTGAACTCGTAGGTGAGGTCGTAACTAACAACCTTCTGCGATGCAGCGTAGAAGTCCGTGATAGACTTGGCTCTGTCGTGTTGATAGATAGTGTTGATTGCGCGGTCGTGTACACGAGGTGAGATATATGCATCTCGCGCCAAAGGAGCACTGGTTTCCGCCATAGCGTTGACGCGTATTTGGTTGCGTCCATTAATCTTGTAATTAGCCCCTAACTTGAACGAAGGATCGAAGAAATGATGTTGCCATCCATTGTATGAGGCTAACTGGTCACCTCCATTCATTATCGTTTCATATTGCTTGCCGAGATAGTAGAATGCCTCATCCGGTTGGAGTTGGGAAAGGTACCAAGCGCGTCCATTGAGCATTCTTGTACTACGGTTGATGCCGACATAAGTTAGTTTGAGTGCATAGTAGAAATCAACAGCGTTGAAGTTCCATTCGTTCTGCGCCCATGCAGCAACCTTGGTCATGTTGATTCGGTAGTCATAGCCAAACCGTCCGTTAGTGGTGATGACACTGTTGGGATTGTAGATGTTGTTTTGTTTGACATTATCAATGTCGGTTTGCGTCATACCGATATTCGAAGCGAGTTCCTTTAGATCTCGTTCAGCAAAGGGGTCAACATCTATCCACTGATTACCTCCTAATAGATCGTCAACCGTCTTGTAGTGGATACCTTGCGAGAACTTACCCTCCAAGCCGGCGGTGATAGTCAGATGGTCAAAGGACTTGTTTTGATAGTTTATATTCGCAATAGCCTCTTGCAAGTCATTGTGTCGGCGTTCCAACATGTACTTGGCAGAACCATTGGGGTCAACTATATTGTTCTGGTAGTTAGCCGCATAGAGGTTGTTCCAATTGATTTGGGTAGCATCATTGTCTCTGCTAGTCCAAAGGTTTGTAAGTTCGTTGTAGAGGTTTGCATCAATAGAACCACCGATACCGAGATCTGCATTGTATCCGCCGATAATTCTACCGTTCCAACTACCTGAACCAAATTCACCATTAAATGTATTGCTGATAAAATTACCGTTATCATCTATCTGTCCGTCCCATAGGAACGATGGCAAGTTACGATAGTAGTCAGGACGGGGGTCCGGGGCATTATAGAATGTTAACGCCGAATTGCTGTAGAAACTATAGTGATAGCCTAATGCCACTTTCAGAGTCTGAGCGTTGTCTATCTTCCATTCGTAGTCAACAATAGCGGTAGGGTCAAAACTTCTAACGACTCTGGAGTTACGCACTTTGCCATTCTGGTAGCCCCAATATGGATTATAGTAGATAGAACCTGTGAGATTATAAACCTCCTGAGTAACAGCAGCCGACTGTCCTCGTTCTGTAGGTGAGCCGAATGTTGTGATGGTCATTTTATGCTCTCCACCAAGCCATTGCTTCTCAGCAGTAAAGAAATAACCTAACGAGTTGTAACTGATACCTTCTCCGATGATTCCTTTGTTGTCAATATAAGGACTAAAGCGCCATGCTAATTGACCTGTAAAAGCCCACCCATTAGTCAACATTCCGGAGGAGTAAGTTGCGTTTGCCCTTATTTTATAGTTTCGGTTAGTACCTGCTACGCCTACCTTCCAACCTTGTGCATAATGGCTTGCGTGCATCAGTATGTTGGTGGCTTGTCCCATACTGCCAAAGGTGAAAGAGTTGGCTTCTATACCATTCACTACATCTTTGTTCCTGCTTGCATCGTTCAAGCCTCCAATCATAGAGTAGTTAAAATTGCCTCTCTCTTGACTATTGAAATTCAGCCCATTGATGTAGGTCTGTTCATACTGCTGCTCATATCCGCGTTGGCGATAACGAACCGTTGACCACGCATACGAGGTGTTCTTGTTAAACACATCAGTACTTGCACTCGTGTTAGAAGCCATACTTTGAGAACGACCCTCATCGTCATTCAGTTCGTTCTCAGTCAGTTGTAGTACTACTTCTTCGTGCAACTCTTGCTGAATATCTCTCTGTAGTGCGACATTCCCCATATCGTTGCTCGTGTTTTGCTGCAACTGGATAAGTTGGACAGTCGTGATAAAACCATCAGCAGAAACAACAACCTCTTCCGTAATGGGTTCCAAATAAATCAGTGCAAACTCCCCATTAGGATTAGTCGTAGTGCTGATGTTCTGGTTGGCAAGCAGGACTTTCGCACCTGGAATGGGCGAATTGGTCTCCTCTGAAATAATAACCCCTTTCAGAGATGTCTGTTGTGCAAAAGCCATCAGTGAAAGACTACCAACCAATAGAATAGTAAGAATTCTACGCATGTGTTCAGTGTTTTTGTATTGTTATTTATTAAGTAAAGATAATTTCTGTCATATCTCGCCGCATCTTGCAAGCATTGTTAAAACTCGGCACTCTTAGGGGTTCTCGGGAATGGTATCACATCCCGAATATTCTGCATGCCTGTAACAAACAACATCAGTCGTTCAAACCCCAATCCAAAACCGGCGTGTGGTGCCGAACCGAAGCGACGGGTATCTATATACCACCACATATCCTTCATCGGAATATGCCTGCGCTCTATTTCCGCATTCAGTTTGTCAAGACTTTCTTCCCGAACCGAACCGCCGATAATCTCGCCTATCTGAGGGAACAACACATCCGTACCTTGCACGGTCTTATTGTCCTCATTTATCTTCATATAGAAGGCCTTTATTTCCTTCGGGTAATCGGTCATAATGACCGGTCTTCCAAAATGCTCTTCCACTAAGTATCGCTCATGTTCCGAACTGAGGTCATCTCCCCAGTTGCAAGGGAATTCAAAGTGTTTGCCTCCACGCATTGCCTCTTGCAGAATGTTTATACCTTCTGTATAAGACAAACGGACAAACGCTGTATCGATTACCGACTGTAGTCGCTCAATCAATCCTTTATCCACATACTGATTCAAGAAATTCAAGTCATCTTGACAATGGTCCAAAGCCCAGCGTACACAGAATTTAATGAAGTCTTCTTCAATATCCATCAGTTCGCCCTTGTCAATGAAAGCCACTTCCGGTTCAATCATCCAGAACTCGGCAAGGTGTCGTGGCGTATTCGAATTCTCCGCACGGAAGGTCGGACCAAAGGTGTAAATCTTTCCCAATGCCATTGCGCCTAATTCTCCTTCCAACTGTCCGCTCACGGTCAATGAGGCCTGCTTGCCGAAGAAGTCGTCCGAGTAATCAATCTTACCCTGCTCATCATATTTCAAGTTATATAAGTTCTTGGTCGTCACTTGAAACATCTGTCCGGCTCCCTCGCAGTCCGATGCCGTAATGAGTGGCGTATGAAAGTAGAAATAGCCATGTTCGTGAAAATAGGTATGGATGGCAATAGCCATGTTGTGACGAATACGCAACACCGCACCGAAAGTGTTCGTTCGAGGACGAAGGTGAGCAATGGTGCGTAAGTATTCCATGCTCAATCCCTTCTTTTGCAGAGGGTATTTCTCAGGGTCTGCAGTACCATACACTTCCAATCCCTCAAGTTGAATCTCCACTGACTGTCCCGAACCCTGACTCTCCACCAACAATCCCGTTGCCGAAATACATGCACCGGTGGTAACTGGCTTCAACTGTTCTTCTGTGAACTTCGCAAGGTCCACAACGATTTGTATGTTTTTGATGGTAGAACCATCATTCAAAGCAATAAAAGAGATGTTTTTATTCCCTCTGCGACTACGAACCCAACCCCGTACATTGATGGTCGTTCCAAAGTCCGTCCGCTTGAGAGCATCGATAATAACTGTCCGTTGCATGTCTGTAGATACTGTATTTCAATCTAAGCAATAATAAAGGATTTTCTTGAGTCCTCTACAATTGCGGCAAAGGTAGTAATAATAAACTGAAATCTAAAACCTTTATTCCGTTTTTCGTATTTTTGGCAAGAATATCCTTCTCAAACAGGGTCCTTGTCATATAATAATTGCATTCCCATAGCAGAAAATCCGCCATCATGATAAATATTCTGCATAGTCACTTTGCGAGTATAATCTGAAAACAATACTGCACACATGTTTGCGCAGTCATCCGCCGTTGCATTGCCCAATGGTGCCGTCTTGTCGGCTATCGCAAAACCATACTGAAAACTTTCTATCCCGCTTCCTGCTGTCGTCATCGTAGGCGATTGCGAGATAGTATTGATTCGCACATGTCGTTCCCTCCCGTATGCAGCACCGAAGTTCCGTGTTATCGACTCCAACAACGCCTTCGCGTCTGCCATGTCATTGTAACCAACCACATGTCGCTGGGCTGCTATATAAGAAAGTGCAACCACAGAGCCGTATTCTTGCAAGGCATCAAGTTTATAAGCCGTCTGAAGCATCTTGTGAAAAGAAAGGGCGGATATATCCAATGTCTGTTGATACCAATGGTAATCAAGATCCTCGTACTCACGCTTCCGACGCATATTCAGCGACATCGCAACCGCATGCAACACAAAGTCTATCTTCCCTCCCAACACCTCTTGAGCCTGCGTGAACAGATTTTCAAGGTCATCCAAATTCGTTGCGTCTGCGGGTATTATACGGGCATCTATCGTCGAGGCAAGTTGTTGCAGCGTACCCAATCGGAGGGCAATAGGAGTATTGGTTAGAACAAGATTCGCTCCCTCTTCACGGCACTTCTTGGCAACTGCCCACGCTATCGATTGTTCGTTCAAGGCTCCGAAGATGATGCCTCTCTTACCGGATAACAATTGGTGTGGCATAATAGGTTCTGTCTTTAACAACTCTCGAACTGACGCAGGAAACGCGTATCATTTTCTGAAAACAACCTCAGGTCCTTCACTCTGTATTTGAGGTTCGTTATACGCTCCACGCCAAGACCAAAGGCGTAACCCGACCACTCCTTGCTGTCAATACCGCACGACTCAAGTACATTCGGGTCAACCATTCCGCAACCGAGTATTTCAACCCAGCCTGTTCCTTTGCAGAACGAACATCCCTCGCCCCCACAGATGTTACACGATATATCCATCTCTGCCGATGGCTCTGTAAACGGGAAATAAGAGGGTCTCAAGCGTATCTTGGTCTCACTGCCGAACATCTCCTTTGCAAAGTAAAGCAACACTTGTTTCAAATCCGAAAAAGAAACATTCTTGTCAATATACAAACCCTCTACCTGGTGAAAGAAACAATGTGCGCGTGCCGATATAGCCTCGTTGCGATATACACGACCGGGGCAAAGCACTCGGATAGGAGGACGACCGTGCAGCATTGCCCGTGTCTGCACCGAACTGGTGTGCGTGCGCAGCAGTACATCACTCGGCTTCTGCACTCCCTGTTCTTTTTCAATGAAGAATGTGTCCTGCATGTCTCGTGCTGGATGCTCCGGAGCAAAGTTCAACAAACCAAACACATGCAGGTCATCTTCTATTTCCGGACCTTCTTCTATAGTAAACCCAACACGAGAAAAGATGTCTAATATCTCCTCTTTAACCAACGAAATAGGGTGGCGCGTACCCAATGCAATAGGGTCGGGAGTCCGCGTCAAATCTTGTTTCTCCAACCGTTGATTGTTCTCCTCAAATTGTTCCTTCAGCATCTCTAACCGTTGCTGTGCAAGGTTCTTCAACTCATTGAGTTGCATGCCTATCTCTTTCTTCTGATCCGCTTTCACATTCCGGAACTCTCCAAAAAGAGTGGTTATCTCGCCTTTCTTGCTGAGGAATTTTATACGAAGGGCCTCCAATTCGTCTGCATTGGAAGCATGCATATCCTGCACTTGCTTGAGCAAGTCTTGAATTTTCTCTTTCATCAGTGTTACCCTTTTAACCCTGCAAAGGTAGCCTTTTTTTTGCGAACAGACAAATACACCTGCTAAAATTCTTGGCAACCCTGTCAAAATCCCCTTTTTTCCTATTCCCAACCCCATAAATACCCTGTTCGCAACAAACAATAACCCACATTATTAGTATTCCATAATAATATGCTAAATACCATAAGTATATCTCCTCTCGCCAAGCATCCTCTTTCCTTCTGAATACGGAAAAACATCCCTCCGCAAAGCCCGATCAGTACTACCTGTTCCAATGGATTTATATAGGTTTTTATATAGGATGAATATAGGACGAATATAGGATGAATATATGATGAGCATAGAATCTACATCCCATCCCCCTCAAAATCACAATAAACAAATAATCGCAATTCCAACCGCATTTTTATGCCATATTTTAATCATTCGTTTATCTTTCCAACCCACCACTTGAATATTTGCTATTTTTGTTGTACTTTTGTCGTCGTGAAAAAGATACGGTTAGCAGTTTTATATATTCTCTTTCTATGCTGTGCGGCAACCCCTCTCTGTGCTGCCGGCACGGCAACACCTCCCTTTCGCGTCAGTTCTTCTTTTGCGATAGGGACAATGCTTCGTGGAAGTATTTCCGACGAATGGCTCGGCAAGCGTCCTCTCATGGGCGGCGAACTGTCCATCGAGTTTATGCCGACGGGGAAATGGAAATCTTTGCAGGAGTGGAACAATGCCTCAGTAGGTCTGGCAATCGATTATATCAACTTGACCAACCCTCACGCACTCGGAGATGCCATTGCACCCTATGCGTTCATGAAAATACCTCTATTGAAACGCCCTCATTTTATCTTAGGAGTCCGACCTGGCTTGGGTATCGCTTTTGTAACGAAAACCTATTATAATACGGTATCACCCGAATTGAGCGGTCAAACCGGCACTATCCGCTATCCAACAGCCAATGGTGCCATAGGCTCACATACTAACGCCTATTTTGCAGAGGCACTCTATATGGAGTTCCCCATTCGTGCAGGATGGTCCGTCTATGCCTCCTATGGCTGGTATCATATCTCAAATGGTAGTATTCGGCAGCCAAATTCGGGCTACAATATGTTCAACGGCATGGTAGGAGTAGTCTATCAGCCGAAAGCAGAGAACTACATTGCTCCGACATCCCGTGTACCTCACGGGATGTACGAAGGAAAGCAATGGGAAATAGAGTTCTCCGTCTCAGGTGGCGTCCGACAAGCATATTATGCCGATAAAAAGTACTTTGGCGTAGGTAGCCTCTCCCTTGCTGCCTACTGGCGCGCACTCAGTATATTCCGTTTGGGAGGCGGAATCGATGTATTCTACGACGGATATTACAGAAGTGTATGCAATGAGTTCGCCACAGAAAACAACTCGGCACCTGTAACCTTTTTCGGGAAAACTTACTTGCACGAGAGCAATATGGCAAATTGTTGGCGCATGGGATTGAGTATTCAACCCGAATTTATAGTAGGAAACCTCTCTATCGGCTTCCATTGCGGCGTCTATCTCTATGATAATGTGAAAAACCTCGAACCCTATTCTGAAGTAGCGGACAATGCAGGCAGTCCATTGAAACGACGGGTGTTCTACTCCTATAATCTGATGCAGGCAGGCATAGAGCAAGACGGATGGCTATACACAAGAATTATGCTGAAGTACCGTTGCACCAAACATATATTTGTCCAACTCGGTATGAAAGCACACCTGACAAAAGTCGAATTCATCGATGCAGGCTTGGGACTATGCTTTTAGAATAAGATATATCCCGAATGTATGCCTTGGGGAGATAATCACTCCTCCCTGTATGTTTATGGTTAGTTCTTAATGGCTATTTCCCCACCGTATCTTTTGGCAGATGCAGTGTATATAGAATGGCTTCCGACTGACGAAGAGCGTTCCTCTTTTTCTGACCGGGAGCAAATATAAATACCTCTGCTGTAATAACCCGTTGATGTACCTCATCCAAACGGGTATGCTGAACAAAAGGTCCACCCATCGAAGCACCGTTATACATCTTCCATAAACCCCGTATCTCTGCACAATAGGCATCATCTATGCGGATAGGAGTATAGATAGGCACAATATGTTTATACTCCGTACCCATATAAGAACCTGCAAGAGCGCCGCTTATACGGGCTTTTACAAGACTGTCCCGTTTCTGCAAAAGATAATCACGGGTAAAAGTATTCTCGTCCGTATAAGGATAAGAATAAACAAGTAGGTCACGGCGCATACTGCCCTTGTCGGATACTGCCCACACAAAATCTGCTGTATCGATCACAAGTTGATACTCTATCGGAACCAGTATATTGCACCCAAACTCCTTCTTGATGGCAGCAACGGCCTGAGTATTCTGCGACGATTTATAGAACTTGCCTTGTCGTTCCAACTCCTGACGAACAAACCAGGAACGAACTCTCACATTGTATTCATCAAAGCACTTCATAAATCCATCCGCAGAAGGACTTTGTATTCGGCAAAATGCCTGCGGATAAGAATAAACATCCTTCGAAAATAATATCTTGTTATGAGTATAACGCTCTGGATTTATGTCAATATACAGAATATTACGGGTCGGTTTAAGGAGATTGTCAAATACTTTGGTAGATGCTTGTGAGAGACTGAAATAGGCTTCCATCTGTGGCAAACACGGCATATCTGCACCCATACAGGAGCGTACACTGTCACCCTCTTTACCTTCCCAGTATGCATTATCCATCACAATCAGCATCTCGTATATACTGCCTGTGGCACTCGGACGGGCAGTAGTAACCGACTTGCCGTTGCAGCCCATAAGACTAATCGCTGCAACAACACCCACCAAAAGAGAACAGAAAGAATTGTTTTTCATATACATTGGTCTTGCGAATTAGGCTTCTAACTCCGAGCGCATAGCATTCGCCCGTAAAACTCGGTTCTCCGCACGAATACCAACCATATCAATAGCCATATACAAAGCATTCCTGAAACTTGTAGGATCCGACTCATTCTTTCCAGCAATGGAATAAGCAGTCCCGTGGTCAGGAGAAGTACGGATAATATCTAAGCCTGCCGTATAATTTACGCCTTGCATATCTAAGGTCTTGAATGCAGTCAAACCCTGATCATGATACATACTCAATATGGCATCGAAATGGGTATAATCTCCTGCACCAAAAAAACCATCTGAAGAATAAGGACCAAACGCAAATATACCGTTCTCTCTTGCTTGTTTGATGGCAGGAATGATAACACTTTTTTCTTCCTCACCCAATAGCCCTCCGTCACCGGCATGAGGATTGAGCGATAACACCGCAATACGCGGACGACGGATACGGAAATCATCTTGCAGAGTCTTGTTCAGCAAAGATAACTTTTGCAGAATATTCTCTTCTGTAACCAACGAAGGTACTTGACTGAGAGAAACATGCGTGCTTACCAGGGCAATACGCATCCGTTCACTCACCATCATCATCAACGACTGCCCATTAGCAGAGAACAAATGGGTAAGATACTCGGTATGACCTGAGTATTGAAACTCTTCCGACTGGATATTCTCTTTGTTGATAGGTGCGGTAACAAGAGCATCAACTAATTGCTCTTTCATATCTTCGCAGGCTCTTGCAAGCGATTGATAAGAAGCAACACCAGCATCACGAGTCGATTTGCCTATCTCAAGCGGGAAACTGTCTGCATAGCAGTTAACCACATTAATCTTATTCTGTTCCGCCTCACTGACTTGTTCTATACTGTGAAAAGGCATAGTCGGAAAATCTTTATCTAACAACTGAAGGTGTTGCTTCATCACTTGCAGATTTCCATATACTACAGGAATACATAGTTCCAATAGATGAGGATGTGATAACGATTTCAGTATCACCTCATAACCTATGCCGTTCGGATCTCCTGCGGTAATAGCAACAACGGGCTTGCGCCTGACATCTTTATTAGTATTGTCCATAGTGTATCTTGTCATATTGTAAATGCTCAGGATTGATAGGCTTTTTATCTTCATTGGGATAACCTACCGAGATAATACATAACACATTCAAACTCTCCGGAATGTGACACAATTCTCTCACAAGCGATTCTGCCCCGTCCCTGTTATATACTTGCACCCAACATGCGCCCAACCCTATATTGGAGGCGCATAGCAGTATATGCTCGGCTGCAATAGCGCCGTCGCATTGCCAAGTATCAGTCTGCGATGGATCAACGCATACCACAATACCCAATGCAGCATCCTTCAGCATCTGACTTCCATAAGTCCTGCATGCCGACATCCGTGAGAGTATATCTTTGTCATCTACTACAACAAATTCCCAAGGGTTCAAATGTTTACTGCTCGGCGATGCTAAAGCAGCCTGCAATAGTTGATCAATCTTCTCTTGTTCAATCGAACGCTCTTCATAGCGTCTAACACTCCTACGGTGTAAGATAATGTTAAGGCAATCACTCATTTTCATAATACTTTATAGTTGCGGTTCATATATCTCTTTCCCTCCACAGAAACGATGTGCTATAGTATGCTCATCACCCGAGTAGATAAAACGCTCAAGCCTCTGTTGTAATCCGTAGGGCATAACACCTTTCTTGGGATCAGAATAATTCAGTTGTTTGTCATCTATCACCAATGCATCAAAGGCATAACCTTTCTCAAACGACCCGCTACCGAAAAGATAAGCACCTCCCGCTTTTGTAGCCATATAAAACACTTCTGAAAGCGTCAGGAAAGGTATCTTACCCTCCGATTGAGCATATCGCAATTTACTCATCTGCAATGCATATTGCATCGCACGGAATATACTGAGGCTATGTCCTGCGGCCACATCACTACCCAGCGATACCTCCACTTCGTTCTGCAAAAATGTCCGGATAGGGGCTATACCAGAACCAAGATTACAATTCGACATAGGACAATGAACAGCCATAACATGGTTGCGCCTCATTAACTCAAGTTCTTCACCTTGTGTGTAGCAGCAGTGCGCCATAAGCGTACGAGTCTGCCCGAATAGTCCATAGCGGTTATAAGCATCGCCATAGCAACTGCTTTCAGGCTCTAACTCTTGCACCCACGCTACTTCTGCACGGTTCTCACTAAGGTGCGATTGAACAGGTAAATGCAATTGTTGAGCAAACTGACTTATTGTTTTCAATAATTCAGGAGAGCAAGACGGTATAAAACGCGGCGTTAGAATAGGGGACACCATCGAAAGTTCCTTACTCTCCCTAACCAATTGTTCCAGATCCACTGCATACTGTTTATAGGATACTTGTAGTTCTTTCGGACAATTTCGATCCATTGCCACTAAACCTACGGCAGCACCTATACCGACATTCTTAAAAAGCCTACAGAGCAATAATGTGGAACGCAAATCACTCGTAGCATACACAACAGCACGCATAGTCCCGTTAAGCCATAAATCATGTACAAAACGGGTATAAATCGCTTGAGCGTAATCTATGTTCTTAAAACGCAACTCCTCTGGAAAAGTATACTGATTAAGCCAAGGAAGCAATTCTTTATCCATCGCAATGCCCATATTGCGGTACTGAGGAGCATGCACATGCATATCATTCATAGCGGGAATAAGTAATGCATCCCCAAAATCAGTAACTGGAATACCCGGATAAGACGCAGGTCTGTTTTTACTTGTTTCTACAACAAGTCCTTTATCATCAACTACAATATAACCGTCTTCTATAATAGAAAACTCTTGTGGAGTAGGGGTGAAAATAATATGACCTTTATAGATATTCATTTGAAATCTTTTTGTTGCGTATTTTTATTACGATAGAAGAATAGTAAAACAAAATAATTGATAATACCGGCCAATACAATAGCAAGAATACCGGCTAACTCTTCAGATAGTGTAGCCCACATAAGGAAATGTAGGAAACCTATCTGCAGCAAATAATTTAGCCCTCTTCCAAATATGAAACCGCTTGCATTCTTTATATTGGGATGACTGTGGAATGTATAATAACTGGTGAGAATATAATTGCTTATCATCTCTACCAAGAAACCTATAGTAAAGGCCAAAGATACCTTTATATAGAGGTCAGGACAATACTGCTCAAACAGATATAGAAAGAGATAATAAATACCATACTGAAATCCTGTTCCGAATATACCAACACATACGAAACGAACAACAGATCTATATTTCTCAGGCAAACGCCCGGTTAGTGTCTTCAATATTACTTCATAGTTTAAGGGTAGTAAGTAACTCGTCCAAAGCCGACTGCAGCCCCTCTACATTACGACCGCCAGCGGTAGCCATCCAGGCCTGTCCGCCGCCACCGCCTTGGATGTGCTTAGCGGCAGACTTTATCATCTGACCCGCATTCAGACCTGCATCTACCAACGGTTGCGAGAGGAATACGGAAATCATGGGTTTGCCTTCCCATTCGGTAGCACCTACGACAGCGAAACGCACATCCGTAAACTTACCACGCAGCAATGGCAGCACGCCACGAATCATATCGGGCTGCACTTTCCCCTGCAGACGCACCAACTTCGTGCCATTGAAGTCCTCCGCGCGGTCTATCAGACGGTCACGGTACTGCTCCAATTTCTCTGCCATATAGGTCTCAATCTCCTTTCGTAGGCCTGCATTCTCCTGCACGGCTTTTTGCACAGCCGCAGAGAGGTCGGGGGCATTATTGAACAGACCACGCAGGTTGGTCAACATATCTTGTTGCGCAAAATACAACTCGTCGGCTTTGGCTGCCGTAACTGCCTCTATACGGCGAACACCGGCTGCCACACTGGTTTCCAACAAGATACGCACGGAGCCTATGCAACCCAAAGCAGGCACATGGCAACCACCACACAACTCGATGGAAGGACCATACTTAATGACACGCACATCGTCGCCGTACTTCTCACCAAACAAGGCCATTGCACCCATTTCTTTGGCTTTGGCAATCGGGGTATGACGACTCTCCTCCAGCGGATAATTGCATCGGATAAGTTCATTCGCCAACTGCTCTACCTTGCGGAGTTCTTCGGGAGTAACCTTCTGATAGTGCGAGAAATCGAAACGCAGAGAATCGGGCGTGACCAAACTACCCTTCTGCTCGACATGGGCACCCAAGACGGTACGCAGTGCATAGTGCAGGATATGGGTACACGAGTGGTTGCAAGCGATAGCCTGACGGCGTACTTCATCGACATGCGCAATCAGTTTGCCATCGATATGCTCCGGCAACTCGGTGCAAATATGTACAGGCAAGTTGTTCTCTCGCTTGGTGTCAATGATATGTGCCGTACCGAGCATACCGGTATCACCTACCTCGCCACCCATCTCTGCATAGAATGGTGTCTTAGAAAGCACAATCTGATAGAACTCTTTCCCCTTCTGGCTCACCTTACGATAGCGAAGCACTTCTGTCTCAACCTCTAACGAATCGTAACCGACAAACTCGGTATCACCCTCACGCAAGACAACCCAGTCGCCAAGGTCTTGTTTATTGGCACTACGCCCCATTTCTTTCTGATGCTCCAATGCCTTCTGATACTCTTCCTCGTTGGTGGTATAACCGTTCTCGCGAAGAATAAGTTCGGTCAAATCGAGCGGGAAACCGTAGGTGTCTTTCAGCGTGAATACATCCACACCGGAAATCTCCTTACCCTTCGCCTCTTTCATGAGTTTATCCAGCAAGGTAATACCTTTGTCCAGCGTACGAAGGAAAGCTTCCTCCTCGCTCTTGATAACAGGGATAATCTGCTGCTCTTGCTTCTTAAGTTCCGGGTAAGCATCGCCCATATCCTCAATGAGTTGCGGCATTAACTGGTACATAAATGCCTCACGCTGCCCCAAGAAAGTATAGCCATAGCGTACCGCACGGCGCAGAATACGACGAATGACATAGCCTGCCTTCTCGTTGCTCGGCAACTGACCATCGGTAATAGCAAAGGCGATGGTTCGGATATGGTCGGCAATAACACGCATGGCGATGTCGGTTTTCTCCTCCTTGCCATACTCTGTGCCGCAAATCTCACCAATCTTGTGCAGCATGGGTTGGAACACATCGGTATCGTAGTTGGACTGCTTGCCCTGCAGGGTGCGCACCAAACGCTCGAATCCCATACCCGTATCGATAACACGCTTGGGTAGCCCCTCGAGGGAACCGTCTGCCTTGCGGTTGTATTGCATAAAGACAAGATTCCAAATCTCGATAACCTGCGGGTGGTCTTTGTTGACCAACTCACGACCCGGCTGAGCCGCTTTCTCCTCCTCGGAACGACTGTCTACATGGATCTCGGAGCAAGGGCCGCAAGGTCCTGTATCGCCCATTTCCCAGAAATTGTCGTGCTTGTTGCCGTTCAGAATATGGTCTGCAGGCAAGTGCTTTGCCCAGATAGCGGCTGCCTCTTCGTCACGAGCCAATCCCTCTTCGGGTGCTCCCTCGAAAACGGTTGCATAGATATTCTTCGGGTCAATATGCAGGACATCCACGATATACTCCCACGCAAAGTCAATGGCTCCCTCCTTAAAATAGTCGCCAAACGACCAGTTGCCGAGCATCTCGAACATGGTGTGGTGGTAGGTATCATGCCCTACCTCCTCCAAGTCGTTGTGCTTGCCGCTGACACGCAGACACTTCTGCGAATCCGCCACACGGGGGTACTTAATCGGGTCGTTGCCGAGAATGATACCCTTCCAAGGGTTCATGCCCGCATTGGTAAACATCAGCGTGGGGTCATCTTTGATAACCATCGGTGCAGAGGGTACGATATGGTGTCCTTTGCTCTCCATAAAGTCCAAGAAGGACTGTCGGATTTCTTTACTTGTCATATTGTGTAGTCTATGAGTCTATTGATTTACAAACACTTGTTCGTAATAATGTAATCCTTGTTTCAAACGCACAAAGGTACATAATTATTGTGATATGGACAAATGATGTTGTAAAAGTCCATACAACGATATTCTAAAAAACGAGAAAAATGCGGCAAAATATAAAAACGATAAACACTGCATTCTTTCTGTAAAAGTAACAACTTCTCTTCGCAAAGCCTGATAAATACTACTTAATTCAAAGGTTTTATATAGGATCTATATAGGACGAATATACGACGAATATAGGAAGACCCTACCTGACACCTATAAACCACCTCCCCACCACCCATTTCTTTGTATTGATAATTAACCGTTAATTGTTAATCATTATTTACTAATTACTGCATTTATGCACGCTCTAAAGTCAATGTGTGCTATGGTTTCCGTACAATCTCCCCATATTGATTATCAACTCTTGCTTGTTCTTTGCCATCTTCGCCTGTTAATTATTGATTATCAACCGTTAAATACTCGTTTCTTACTCCATAAAACCTACTTTTCCGTATTTCACACCAAACTCTGAACCATCCACTTTCAAAGTAGAAACGAAGTACTCTCTATTGAGAAAGTAACTACTCTCTTTGGGTGATTCTTTAGTGATTACCGAACTAACTCCAAACAAAAAACAATGCTAAACCAACCCGCAATGCCCCAAATCCGATAACTTCTTTATCGTATCAACCCTACAAAAACAAAATAAATACCTTGTGGAATACTCCAAACAAGAATACTTTAACAACCAATAAAACAATAAGATACAAAAGGTTGTACAAGCAGAAGCCTATAATTTTGCACTTAAGTTTGAATAATATTTAGGAGAAACAGGAATTGGCTTCATTCCGAGCGTATCCAACTCTGCCACAATGATGCCTTCTTTATCTTTGCGCAACACTTTCACATGCCGTGGATTTACAAAAAACGACCGTTGGCAACGCACAATACCATGCTTCTGCACGCTTTCCTCTATCGAACGCATCGAATTGCGGAGAGCAAACTCCTTGATGCGGTCATTCTCTGTATAATGTATATGTACATAATTTTCATCGGCTTTGATATAAAGTATCGAGTTCGCTGCAATAATGAGTTTCTGTCGCTGCGTGCTGTCATAAAACCGTATCAGGCTATCCTCATTCATCACCTCTTCAACAGGGCGTGCTGCATACATCAGCAGATTGATAATGGCAAAAGGGTAGGTTAGTGTAGCCAACAGAAGTAACATACATTTCCCTGCTACAAGAAAATAATCGTACGCACCACGATACATCAATGTCATATACAATGACATAAATAAGGCCATCACTACCCATTCGGCGAAACTCCATAGAATATAGTAAACCCAAGCGATATGCAGATGCTTCCTGCAAGCAGTCATCGGGATACGGGAGCCGCAAAGCACCACCAGCATAATACACATTAGTATAAGGGTGTTAAATACGGTCTTCGTCCCATCTATCGACAAAAATGCTATCATCCATTGGGATTGATAAAGCAAAATAAAACACAGAAAAAATGCAGGTAACGACAATACATGCAGAAGCAACGATGTCAAACCAAGAACGGAAGAAGGTACCTGTTTCATAGAGTCATTATAGGGTTATATTTCGTCAAATAAATAGAGTGACTAAATTCTTTTTTCGTCAATTTCGTCACTATATTTGCAATTTAGTACTCAAATATCTATATTTAATCAAAAACTATGCCATATCGTCAATACTATTTATCACGATAAAATAAGTGACATAATTTTGCGCTCGTAAAAACCAAAAACAAAGGTATTATGAAGAATGTTGTTGTATTGGGAGACTCAATCTCTCGCGGTATTGTACTGAAAGGCGAACGCTATTCTATCATCAATGATAGTTTTGTCGAACAATGTGCCGACTCACTTCATCTGGAGGTGCAGAATTTCAGTAAGATGGGATGCACCATCGCAAAAGGAGAACAAATCTTGGAACAGCACAAAGACGAAATAGCAAAAGCCAATATAACAATATTGGAATATGGTGGCAACGACTCTGATTTTTGCTGGAAAGAAATAGCCACAGAGCCAAATCATACACACTACCCCAAAACAGAACCGAAGGAGTTTCATAACTTGTACATCCGGCTAATCGACCGTATCCGTAAGTTGGGCAGTAAACCGGTCTTGTTTAGTCTTCCGTTAATGGATGGACAACGCTTTTTCGATTTTACTACGCGCGCTATGTCACCCGCCGAACGGGATAATATATTCGATTGGCTCGGCGGACAGATAGAACGGATCCGCAATTATCATGATATGTACAACTTGGAGGTCTTCCATATCGCAAGGGAACAGGGAGTACCCATAGTCGATATTACTTCGCCTTTCCTGACATATAACCACGACTATACACACTATCTCTGTGCAGACGGAATTCATCCTAATGAAGAAGGACACCGTCTGATTGCCCAATCTGTCATAGATAATTGGCAACAATATATCGTTTCTTGAACACAAAAAAATCATCTGTCGAAAAAACTTTTCAGTAAGGACTTGCGAGTTTGCAAATAATGTATTACCTTTGCGCCCGCATTTTCGAATGTACTGTATAAATAAAATGTTTAACTTTTTAGCGTCTGAAGAACGATGATTGCACATCGCTGCAAGCACATCGGATGGATTAGACAACTTATTTCCGTATGGAAGAAAACAAATCTCTCCAGAACTTCGACTGGGATGCCTACGAGAGTGGGGTAGCCGCTCAAGGACAATCAAAAGAAGAATTAACCAAGCGTTATGATGAAACACTCAATGCAATCAAAGACAACGATGTAGTTGAGGGTACGGTTGTTGCAATCAACAAACGAGAAGTCGTTGTTAATATCGGCTACAAATCAGAGGGTGTTGTGCCTGCAGCAGAGTTCCGCTATAATCCTGACCTTAAAGTAGGAGACAAAGTGGAAGTTTACATCGAAAGCCAAGAAGACAAAAAAGGACAACTCGTACTCAGTCATAAACAGGCACGCGCTGCTCGCAGTTGGGATCGTGTAAACGAGGCTCTCAATAACGAAGAGATCGTTAAAGGCTATATCAAATGTAAGACCAAAGGCGGTATGATTGTAGATGTATTTGGTACAGAGGCATTCCTACCAGGCAGTCAAATAGATGTGAAGCCTATTCGCGACTACGATGTATTTGTGGGCAAGACAATGGAATTCCGTGTAATCAAAATCAATCAGGAATATCGCAATGTGGTTGTTTCGCACAAGGCTCTTATTGAAGCCGAGTTGGAAGCACAAAAACGCGAAATTGTCAGCCACTTGGAGAAAGGCCAAGTACTCGAAGGTACCGTTAAGAATATCACCAACTACGGTGTATTTATCGACTTGGGTGGTGTTGACGGCCTGATTCATATAACTGACCTCAGTTGGGGAAGAGTTTCCGATCCTCACGAGATAGTATCGCTCGACCAAAAAATCAATGTAGTTATTCTTGACTTCGACGAAGAAAAGAAGCGTATCGCTCTTGGCTTGAAGCAACTCACTCCTCACCCATGGGAAGCCTTGGACGCTAATCTCAAAGTAGGTGACCATATCAAAGGTAAGGTAGTTGTAATCGCTGACTATGGCGCATTCGTAGAAGTTGCAACCGGAGTAGAAGGACTGATACATGTATCTGAAATGTCTTGGAGTCAGCACTTGCGTTCAGCACACGACTTCCTTAAAGTGGGCGACGAAGTAGAGGCTGTTATCCTGACTCTCGACCGCGAAGAGCGTAAGATGTCACTAGGACTCAAACAACTCAAACCTGACCCATGGGAAAATATCGAAGAGAAATATCCTATAGGTTCTAAGCATACGGCTCGTGTGCGTAACTTCACTAACTTTGGTGTATTCGTTGAAATAGAAGAAGGGGTAGAAGGACTTATCCATATCTCTGATTTAAGTTGGACAAAGAAAATCAAACATCCAAACGAGTTTACACAAATAGGTGCAGAGATTGAAGTTGTTGTTCTTGATGTAGATAAAGAGAACCGTCGTCTTTCTTTGGGTCATAAACAATTGGAAGATAATCCTTGGGATGCACTCGAATCAACATTTGGTGTAGATACCATCCACGAAGGAACAATCGTCGAACTTGCTGACAAGGGCGCAGTAGTTGCACTACCTTATGGGGTCGAGGGCTTCTGTACAACCAGACATCTACAAAAGGAAGACAAAACTCCTGCTAAGGTCGATGAAAAACTCAACTTCAAAGTCATTGAGTTCAACAAAGATGCAAAGCGTATCCTCTTGAGCCACTTGCGTACTTGGGAAACTCCTAAAGAGCAATCGGAGGAAACAAAGGCTAAAAGAGCAAAGAAAGAAGTAGTAGCACAACCTGCTGTAGAAAAGACCACTCTTGGTGACTTGTCCGTTCTTGCTGACTTGAAGGCAGAAATGGATGCCGCTGCTCTCGAGAAGTTGGCTAAAAAGGAGGAGGCTAAAAAATCTACTAAAAAAGCCGCTGCCTCCAAAGCAAAAGAGGAGAAAAAAGAAGAGAATGTAGAAGCAAAAACAGAAGCAGAAACTCCTGCCGCTGAATAAAAAGACTTCTATATCTTGAGTTTTTGTATAGGAGAATTGCCTTGTAGACGATAAATCTGCAAGGCAATTCTCTTTTATCTGTATTTTTACAAAAAATCAAACAAATTCAGTGTGTTTTTCTCTGAGAAATAATTGCCATTATGAGAAAAATGTTGTATCTTTGCGTGATTTTAGTGTAATACTGCATTTTTAATTGGATAATAAAATATATGGTTGACAACGACAGAATTATTAAGGTGAATATCGATGAGGAAATGAAAACCTCATATATTGACTATTCAATGAGTGTTATAGTCTCTCGTGCATTACCTGATGTACGTGATGGTTTCAAGCCCGTACATCGGCGTGTCCTATTTGGAATGAATGAGTTGGGGAACACGAGCGACAAACCAACAAAGAAATCTGCGCGTATTGTGGGTGAAGTTATGGGTAAGTTCCATCCGCACGGCGACTCTTCTATCTATGGTACTCTTGTGCGTATGGCACAGCCTTGGGCGATGCGCTACACATTGGTGGACGGACAAGGAAACTTTGGTTCAGTCGATGGCGATGGACCTGCGGCTATGCGTTATACTGAAGCACGGCTTTCTAAGTTGGCCGAAGAAATGTTGCGAGACATTGAAAAGGATACTGTAGATATGCAGTTGAACTTCGATGATACATTACGAGAGCCGACTGTGTTACCTACGCGTTTCCCTAATCTATTAGTCAATGGCGCAAGTGGTATCGCAGTGGGTATGGCTACTAATATGCCTACACACAACTTGGGTGAAGTTATCGATGGTTGTGTGGCTTATATAGATGCCCCTGATATCTCAGTAGAAGGGCTGATGCAATATGTAAAGGCTCCCGATTTCCCAACGGGAGGTACTATTTTTGGCTATAGTGGTGTAAAAGAAGCCTATGAAACTGGGCGTGGAAGAGTTGTTATTCGTTCTAATGCGGACATCGAAACCGATGAACACGGAAAAGAACAGATTGTCATAACAGAACTCCCCTATAATGTAGTCAAGTCAGACCTTGTGAAGAACATTGCAGAGTTGGCTAACGAGAAAAAAATTGAAGGTATCACGGGAATCAGCGACCAGTCAAAGCGTGATATACGAATCATTGTCGAGGTGCGTCGTGACGCAAGTGCTACTGTCATTCTCAATAAGTTATACAAATATACAGCACTGCAATCTTCTTTCTCTGTTAATAATATTGCTTTGGTCGGAGGACGCCCATGTCTTCTAAACCTCAAAGACTTGGTACGGAACTTTGTTGATCATCGTATGGATGTGGTAACACGCCGCACTCGTTTTGAGTTGAAGAAAGCACAAGAAAGAGCGCATATATTGGAGGGCTTGATAATTGCTGTGGATAATATAGACGAAGTGGTACATCTCATTCGCCAAAGTCGTACTCCTCAAGATGCACAACATGCGTTAGAACAACGATTCCAATTAGATGAATTGCAATCGAAGGCAATAGTGGATATGCGCTTGTCACAACTCACAGGCTTGCGTATCGATGAGTTAAAGAATGAATACGAAGAAATTGAGAAACTCATTTCGCACTTGCAAGAGTTGTTAGGTTCAGAACGTTTGCGTTACGAACTAATCAAAACGGAACTGATAGAGATTAAAGAAAAGTATGCTGACGAGCGGCGTACAAAAGTCGTAATGACGGCAACGGAATTTAATCCGGAGGATATGTATGCTGACGACGATATGGTAATCACTATTTCACATCTTGGTTATATTAAGCGTACGCCACTAACAGATTTCCGTCAACAGGGTAGAGGAGGAATAGGTGCAAAGGCGAGTGATAGTCGAGACGAGGACTTTATCGAGTATGTTCATACAGCCTCCATGCATTCTACTATGATGTTCTTCACAGAACAAGGTCTATGCTACTGGTTGAAGGTTTATGAGATACCCGAAGGAAACAAGTCGTCTAAAGGTAGAGCAATCCAAAACATCATCAATATACAAAAAGGCGATAAGATACGAGCCTTTATCAATATAAAGGGATTGAACGATAATGAATTTATCAATTCTCATTTCTTGGTGTTTGCAACCCGCAATGGTTTAATAAAGAAGACCTCTTTAGAAGCCTACTCTCGTCCGCGTGCTAATGGTATTATCGCAATCTCTATGCGGGAAGACGACCAACTTATTAGAGTGGCTCTTACTGATGGGAAAAGCGAAATTTTGGTAGCAAGCCGTCAAGGGAAAGTTGTTCGTTTCAACGAAGAGGCTGTTCGACCAATGGGAAGACCTGCCACGGGCGTACGCGCTCTCCAATTAGAGGAAGATACGGAAGATTATGTTGTGGGTATGATATGCGTGGAGAAACATTCTGATGAAACCGTTCTGGTAATCTCCGAAAATGGTTATGGCAAGCGTACACCTTTAGACGATGAGAATGGCGAGCCTATCTATCGTATCACTCATCGTGGGACAAAAGGAGTTCGTACGATGAACCTTACTGAAAAGACAGGAAGACTCATCGCTATTGACGCTGTAACAGACGATTTCGATTTGATGCTTATAAATAAATCAGGAACGGCTATTCGTATGGCAATGTCTGATATTCGTGTAATGGGACGCGCAACGCAAGGTGTAAAACTAATTGAGTTACACAAACGAAACGATCATTTGATGTTTGGTTGCGTTGTACCCAAGGACGAAGAAGTGGAGGTGCAAAATGAAAATATAGAAACAGAAAGCGCAATAGAAGATAATGGCGCAGATTTTGTTCCCACAGAAGAAAATAATGATTAAATATCATCACTATGAAAAAGATTAGTTTGCTTGTTGCAATTGTTCTTGTTGGAACAGTTGGTTTTGCTCAAAAGAGCAATGTAAATAAGGCGAAAAACCTTGCCGCTAATACCGAAAATCCGGACTTCTCTGCTGCTCGTGCAGCTATTATGCTGGCACTTGAAGATTCTACAACAAAAGACCTTGCAGATACGTGGTATCAAGCGGGTATGATAGGTTATAGAGAAAATGAGTATCTATTTGCAAAATCTGCTTTTGGTGCTATTGATGATAAACAGAAAGGAGAAGCCGTGGTCGAATCTTACAACTATTGGTTAAAAGCCTATGATTTAGCATCTATTCCAAACGAAAAGGGAAAGGTCAATACAAAGGTACAGAAAGCCATTGCAACGAAGATGTTGGAGTATTATACTCAACAAGAGTTGATTAAGTACGGCATCCATTTGAATGATAAAAAGGACTACAAGCGTGCTTACGATGTATTCAAACTACACCTTGATATGCCTGACTTGCCTATGATGCAAGACCCTAAACTTCAAGAAAAAATGCCCAAAGACTCAATCTATAACCAATATAAATTCTATATGGGCTTGTTTGCTACTCAGTCCGAAATGCACAAAGAGGCGATTGATATCTTTGAGCAACTCAAAGATGGAAACTATGAGGCGGTGTCAGTGAACCAATTCTTATATCAAGAATATGTTGCACTGAACGATACTGCTAATTTTGTACGCGTCTTGAAAGATGCAATTGTACGCTTCCCTGCAGAGCCGTGGTTTCTGCAGAATTTGATTAACTACTATATCTATTCGAATCAAGAAGACATCGCTCTTGAATATCTTGGAACGGCTATAGAACGAGAACCTAATGTAGCACAATACTATCATATCAAAGGCAATATAGAAGAAAATATGGGCAAGTACGAAGAGGCTATATCCGACTTTAATAAAGCATTGGAGATACAACCTGATTTAGCCGATGCAATGGCAGGTATTGGTCGTGTTTACTATAATCAAGCAGTTAAATTGAACGAAGAGGTATTCCGTATTCAGGATGAAGAGACCTACAATGCTAAACTGAAAGAAGTAGATGCAATGTTTGCAAAATCATTACCATATTTTGAAGAAGCGCATAATATGGACATTGAGAAACGCGACTATATTGTTGTGTTGAAACAGTTATACTATCGCCTCAAGAGGGACGACAAATATAATGAGATGGAAGCATTGCTCAATATGTAAATGTAGTATATAAGCCAAACCAATAGCCTCTGTGGAGTACTTCCATAGGGGCTGTTTGTTTAATAGGGAATATTTTGAATCATCTATTTGTTGGAATCAGAAAAATGTCGTAAACTTGCAGCGGAATAAAAGACACAATAATAATTTTGTATCTGTATGAAAAAGTACAATTTCAACGCAGGACCGAGTATCCTGCCACAAGAAGTCATCAAGCAAACAGCTGAGGCTGTGCTTGACTTTCAAGGCGAAGGACTGAGTATCCTTGAGATATCGCACCGCGCCAAGTATTTCCAACCCGTAGTGGACGAGGCAGAAGCACTGATGAAGGAACTGCTGGGTGTGCCAGAAGGCTACCGCGTGATCTTCCTCGGTGGTGGTGCCAGCCTGCAGTTCTGCATGGTGCCATACAACTTCCTCGAACATAAAGCCGCTTACCTCAACACTGGCGTGTGGTCTAAGAAAGCCATCAAAGAGGCGAAAGGTTTCGGAGAAGTAGAGGTCGTGGGAGAGTCCACCAACTCCATCCCTGACGGATATACCATCCCGCAGGATGCTGACTACTTCCATATCACTACCAACAACACCATCTTTGGTACCGAGATTTCCAACCGCAAACTGCAAGACATCTATGCCAAGAAAGGCAAGGTGGCATTGATTGCAGACATGTCCTCCGACATCCTCTCGCATCCCATCGACGTGAGCCAATACGACCTCATCTACGGTGGAGCGCAGAAGAATATCGCACCTGCCGGTGTCACCTTCGTCATCGTCAAGGAGTCGGCTCTGGGACGCGTGTCGCGCTATATCCCAACCATGCTCAACTACCAAACCCATATCGACGGTGGATCGATGTTCAATACACCTCCTGTACTGCCTATCTACTCCGCACTGCTCACACTGCGCTGGCTCAAGGCTAACGGCGGTATCGCATGGATCGACCGTCGCAACCAACAAAAGGCAGACCTCCTATACGACTGCCTCGACCACTCGAAGATGTTCGTGCCGACTATCCTCGACCACGAAGACCGCAGCCGAATGAATATCTGCTTCGTGCCGAAACCTGAATACGAGGAACTCAAAGACGACTTCTTCCGCTTCGCCACCGAACGAGGCATGGTAGGAATCAAGGGACATCGCTTGGTAGGCGGCTTCCGCGCATCCTGCTACAACGCGATGGACGTCGAAGGCGTACAGGCACTCGTGGACTGCATCCATGATTACGAAAAGAAGATTTAACAAATCAACCTTAATAATCCTCGTGTAATTTATAACTGCTGACGCTTTTTCGGACACGCATTTGTGCTGCACAAGAGCCGAACATAAGCCGATCTTATGCCGACACTACACCGTATGACAAATTAGATTTTATTTATATCTATGGAATACTGGTATCGTTATCCCAAGCAAGTCGAGAGGCGCAAGGCAGTCTTTTACACAACACTAGTACAAACCATGAAAGTATTAATCGCAACCGAAAAACCCTTCGCCAAGATCGCTGTCGATGGCATACGCGAAGTGGTAGAGAAAGCAGGTTACCAACTAACACTGCTTGAGAAGTACACCTGCAAACAACAACTACTCGATGCAGTAGCCGATGCTGACGCTCTCATCATCCGCTCCGACATCGTGGACGCTGAGGTGCTGGACGCCGCCAAACAACTCAAGATTGTCGTTCGTGCCGGCGCAGGCTTTGATAATATCGACCTCGCTGCCGCTACTGCACACAACGTCGTTGCCATGAATACGCCCGGACAGAACGCCAACGCCGTAGCCGAACTGGCTCTCGGACTGATGGTCTATGCCGTGCGTAACTTCTACAACGGCACCAGCGGAACAGAACTACAGGGCAAGAAACTCGGTATCCACGCCTTCGGCAATGTGGGACGCAATGTGGCACGTATAGCCAAAGGCTTCGGCATGGACATATACGCTTATGACGCTTTCTGCCCAGACGAAGCAATGACAGCAGAGGGCGTGACACCACTCCATTCCGCTGAGGAACTGTACAAGACCTGCAATGTCGTGTCACTCCATATACCCGCTACCGCCGAGACCAAAAACAGTATCAACCACGCCCTGCTCAACCTCATGCCGAAAGGGGCTATCTTGGTTAATACGGCACGCAAAGAGGTGATTAACGAGGACGAGTTAATTCAACTCATGCAGGAGCGCACCGACTTCCGCTATGTCACCGATATCATGCCTGCAGCGGACCAGAAGATGCACGAACTCTTTGCAGGACGCTACTTCGCTACACCGAAGAAGATGGGCGCACAAACCGCCGAAGCCAACATCAACGCCGGCATCGCCGCCGCCACTCAAATCGTGGACTACCTAACCACCGGCAACACCCGCTTCCAAGTCAACAAGTAACCACTGCAAAATCAGCAGGTGACCTCGATGAAGTAACCATTTACCTCACCGATGAAAATAAATAACCATAAGGGTGTGTCACTACAAGAAAGATACCTTTCGCGTACGACACACCCTCATTGTAATAACGAACGATCCGACTACGACCAATTCGCCTATAATAAAACTATATGAATTCACACAAATCTGCATTTATTGAGTGTCTTTCCTTGTATATGTAGGCGAAAAATCGTACTTTTGCAGCAGATTCGTACCTAAAGAAACAGATACTGTCGTTATCCCGTGTGCGGGATAACCCCGAAGTCCGACCGGATGGAGTGCGGCGGGCAGGCGAGTAGACATACACTCCTCATGTAGCGTTTGCTATTTATTCGGAATCCTGAAAACCTGAGAAACTTTCACGAAAACTAATCCGAAGAATAAGTTCACAAACGCCCTCGCTTTGCGTGGGGCGGAACTTATCGGATTAGTGGGCAATCTCAGGGCCTCAGGATTGATAAGGGAAGTTGCACGCATTTTTTTGTATCTACCCTCTATCATTCCCGTTGGTCTATGAGAGAGCCCACTGCCTCCGTATAAGTAGCGCAGCGTATAGCGTTGTGCAATGAAACCAACCCCTATCTCTTCGCCTGCGGAGTCTCGTCAGGTGAAGTCCAAAGAGCGTGTGGCGGCGCATGGCGAGGTCTTCACCGCCGAGCGGGAAGTGAACGCCATGCTCGACCTCGTGCAGCAGGAAACGGAGCGTATCGACTCGCGTTTCCTGGAGCCTGCGTGCGGCGACGGCAATTTCCTGATAGCCATTCTCCGTCGCAAGATGGCGGTCGTAGCGCGTGAGAGCGGCAAGAGCCGAACCGACTACGAGCGCAACACCTGCCGTGCGGTGGCGAGTATCTACGGCGTGGAGTTGTTGCCCGACAACGCCGAGCAGTGCCGCGCCCGCCTTTTCCGCTATGTGGCAGACTGCTACCGCCACGCTTTCCCTTCCGTTTCTTGCCAAGACGCCGACCTGCAAGACCATGCGTTCTTGCGGTCTGTTCGCTGTCTGCTCTCGCACAATATCATCTGTGGCGATGCCCTGACCTATACCACCCACGAGGGCGAACCCATCGTGTTCAGCGAATGGACCTTCATCGGCGAGCAGGTCAGCCGCTGCGATTTCCGTTTCATTTTCTTGGTCGAGAAGACCCACGAGTACTCGCTCTTCGACGAGCAGGGCGAGCCGCAGCGTTTCGACGAGCCGGTCCACGCCTTTCCGCCTATCCATTTCTCTCAACTCTATACCTATGAAAACCAATGAATACACGCCCGACATCCTGAACTGTTTGGCGAACCTGAGCAACGACGAAGTCTTCACCCCGCCTGAGGTGGCGAACGCCATGCTCGACCTCTTGCCGCAGGACCTGTTCCGTAGCCCCACAACCCGTTTTCTCGACCCGTGCTGCAAGAGCGGAGTCTTCCTGCGTGAGATAACCAAACGCCTGATTGACGGGCTGGCGGAGCAGATACCCGACCTGCAGGAGCGGGTCACGCATATCCTCACGCAACAGGTCTATGGGGTAGCACTCACCACGCTGACCGCCGAGATGAGCCGCCGCACGCTCTATTGTGCCAAGCGGGCAAACAGCGCGTATTCCGTTGCCCCGCTCGCCACCGAAGACGGCAATATCTATTTCCGCCGCCTGCAACACCGTTGGGAGAACGGACGCTGCACCTGTTGCGGTGCCAACCAAAAGGAATACCAACGCTCCGAGAACCTCGAGACCTACGCCTATCCTTTTATACACCAATCGATTAAAACCATCTATCCTATGCAATTTGATGTTATTATCGGCAACCCGCCGTACCAATTAAGTAAGGCAACCGATAAAACGACAAATAATGGTGCTTTTGCTTCTGCAATCTATCCTTATTTTATCGACAATGCCCTTAATTTATCCCCTAAATATCTGATAATGATTATACCCAGTCGCTGGATGACCAGAGCGGGACAAGGTGTATCAGACAAATGGATTGACAAGATGCTAAAAGGGAATCACTTTGTAGAAATACACGATTATTTAGATGCCTGCGAATGTTTCCCTGGTGTTGAGATAAAAGGTGGAGTGAATTATTTCCTATACCGACCTGATTATGTAGGGAAATGCCGATATTACCTACATTCTGGAGATAGCACTTACGAAAGATATGATGTCCTTGATTCATTAAATGCAGGACTTGTATTGAGGGATAAAATGGCTATAGATATTATCGACAAAATTGCCAAAGTAGAAGGACAATACTATAAGGGGAAATCATTCTATAATCTTGTTAGTCCCAAACACTTTTTTGACAAGGATGAATTGCTCAGTTCTAACTGGCGCGGCTATTCTACGAATAAAGACGCTGTTCATAGTGTAAAATACTATCTAAATAAAAGGTTGGAATCCAATGGATATGCATGGATAAAAGAAAGTGATATTCCAAAGGGAAAGACTGCCATAGGGTTGCACAAGGTGTATATCCCTAAAGCAGGAGGGTCAGGAACAGACGATATTATATTAGGCAAACCTTTTTATGGAGAGCCAAACAGTGTATGTTCTTATACCTATCTGTGTATAGGCTATAATCCAACAGAACACAATTTCACAAAAGAACAATGCGAGAATATAATCACATATATGAAAACGCGTTTCTTCCGCTATTTGGTTAGCGTCAAAAAGAAGACGCAAGACGCCTCTCGTGATGTATATCAGTTTGTCCCCCTGCAAGACTTTTCCCGTGCATGGACAGACGAGGAGTTGTACCGCAAATACGCTCTCTCGCCTACGGAGGTTGCCTTTATCGAGAGTATGATACGCCCTATGGACTAAAAAGTGCTGTTTTTTAAGATAGGCGTCCTTATACCTCTATTATACCGCTCTTATATCTCTCTTCCGAAATTCGTTACCAACTCGTTAGGAACTCGTTACCAACTCGTATGTAACTCCTCCCAAACTCAAAAGGTCGTTTTTTAACATTTGTCCCCGATTCCAACCCATCTCTTTACCCCGCTAACACCCCCTCATTATGGAAACCACCCCTACCCAAGAAGTACTGCCGAGCGGCAAGCGTCCGGGCGTACAGATATACATCTACAGCGATACAGCATTCCCCGGCTGGCTCAAAATAGGCGAGACCACACGCGGCGATGTGCAGGAGCGTATCGACGAGCAACACCCTATCACCGAGCCATGGAAGACCTACCGCACCGAGTGGCACGGCAGTGCCTTCTTCGCAGATGGCAGCGGCGACACCTTTGCCGACAAGGACATACATCGCTACCTGCGCCGACACGGCTACAAAATGGCGGGCGAGTGGTGCCGTTGTACGCTGCGCCAAGCCCTCAATGCCTACGAAGCCGTACGCCAACGCTGCGAGATAGAGGAGGAACGCCACTTGTCGTTCCCTATGCGCCAAGAGCAACGCGAGGCGGTGGAGAAGACTTTCGCTTACTTTCAGCGCGAGGACGCCAAGCCCAAGCACACCACACCGCATTTCCTCTGGAACGCCAAGATGCGCTTCGGCAAAACCTTCACTACCTATCAGTTAGCCCGTCGCATGCAGGCAAAACGGGTATTGGTGCTGACTTTCAAACCCGCCGTAGAAGAGGCGTGGCACGACGACTTGATGTACCATACCGATTTCGAGGGGTGGCAGTTCTTCTCTTCACACGCCGACCAAGACCCTGCGACACTCGATAGGAACAGACCCCTTGTCTGTTTCGGTTCGTTCCAGGACTATTTGGGCAAGAACGAGACGGGAGGTATCAAAGCCAAGAACGAGTGGGTGCATACCATCAATTGGGATTTGATCGTGCTGGACGAATACCATTTTGGCGCATGGAACGAGAATGCCAAGAACTTGCTCGACAGCGGCGAGAAGTCCGACAAGCAGAATATCAGCGAACAGAACGACATTCTGCGCGAGGACGGATACGACATCCTCTCGGGGCAACTCTGGGACGAAGAGAGTATCCCTATCACGGGCAGGCATTTCCTCTACCTTAGCGGCACGCCTTTCCGTGCGCTCAACAACGGCGAGTTCCTCGAAGACCAGGTCTTCAACTGGACCTACCAGGACGAACAGCAACGCAAAGCCACCTATACGGGCGACCCTAACCCCTACGAAGAACTGCCTACAATGGTCATGATGACCTACCAGATGCCTGCCGACCTTGGTGCCATGTACGAGCAGTACGATATGAACGAATTCGACCTGAACGAGTTCTTCCGTGCAGAGGGCAACGGCAGCAAAGCGCATTTCCTGCACGAGAACGCCGTACAGAAATGGCTCGATATTCTTCGCGGCAAAGCCTCTATCTTCTCCAAATCCGACGACCCGAACAATGCCGTCCCGCCGCTGCCCTATTGCGACACCCGTCTGCTCGATATGTGCAACCATACGATGTGGTTTCTCTATAGCGTGAGCAGTTGCGACGCTATGGAAAACCTGCTGCGCCGGCCAGCAAACAATTTCTATCAGGGCTATACCATAGTCAATTGCAGCGGCTATCAGGCAGGGGTAGGGCTCGATGCCTTAGTCCCTGTGCGCGAGGCAATGGGCGACAACCCCGCCGCCACCAAGACCATTACGCTCACTTGCGGCAAACTGACTACGGGCGTCACAATCAAACCCTTGGGCGGTATCTTTATGCTGCGCAACTGCTCCTCGCCCGAGACCTATTTCCAGGCAGCCTTTCGGGTACAGTCGCCGTGGACGGCACCTTCGCCCCAAGACCCTGCCCGCAAAGTCATCCTCAAACGCACCTGCTATGTATTCGATTTCGCACCCAACCGTGCCCTGCGTGAGGTGGTGAGTTACGCCAACCAACTGAGCCTCCGTCGCAACGCCAATGCCACGGAGAAAGTGGCGGAGTTCGTCCGTTTCCTGCCTATCCTGCAATTCGACGGCAGCAGCATGCAAGCCGTCAATGCTACCCAAATCCTCGACTTTGTGGACAATGGCACAACGGCAACGCTGCTCGCACGACGCTGGAACAGTGCGTCTTTGGTGGTCGTTACCAACGAGGTACTGCAGCGGGTGCTGGACAACCCCGAGGCCATGCGGGCGGTTATGAAAATAGAAGGCTTCCGAGCATTGGGCGGCGACATCATCGAGACCATCGTCAACAAGGCAGACCGCATCAAGAAACTGAAAAGCAAGGGGAAGGAGGCAACAGCCAAAGACAAAAAGGAACTGACCGCTGAAGAGAAGGAGTACAAGTCGCGCCGCCGCGAGGTGCAGGAGAAACTGATGAAGTTCGCCACCCGTATCCCTATCTTCATGTACCTGACCGATTACCGTGAGGAGGCACTGACCGACATCATCCGTAAACTTGAGCCAGAACTGTTCGAGCGGGTGACGGGGCTTACGATAGAGGATTTCGAGTTGCTGCTTTCGGTAGGGCTATTCAATGATTGCCAGATTAACGACGCTATCCTCAAGTTTCGCCGCTACGAAGATTCTTCTTTGGAGTACACGGGTATCAACCGACACGAAGACGAGCAGTATGTAGGTGCTTTCTCCTCACGCGTCGCCAAGCAAGTCATCATCCACCAAGCATAAGTATTTCCTCGAGCATACTTCTTCTAAAAGGACTGTTCGGGCATCTTTGGCGGATTCTATGGAGAATGTACTTCTGCAGGTTCTTCCTCCAATAGAGAAACCCGATTACCCGCAAGGGCTTCTATGTCTAACAGGCAATTCAATATTGTCTGCCAGAATATAGAAGTATGGAACATAAATTTGCTCACATACAAATTTTGTCGTACCTTTGCAGCGGAAATCCAAAATAGGAGTTTTGTAATCCTCATCGGAGGGTCTTAAGGATATGACCGGATAAGATGACTGGGTAAAACCATTCATACCTATCCGGTTCTTTTTTTGTGTGGGAAGAACCCTCCAAGGCTGGCTATACACATAGACACTACATTGAGAAAAACAATAAAGTTACAAAAAAGAAAAGTGATGAACGCAAAAGACCTTACAAAAGGAAGCATTCTCGGCAACATTATGACCTTCTCATTGCCGTATATGCTTGCTTATTTCCTGCAGATCCTGTATGGATTAGCAGACCTCTATGTCATCGGGCAGTATTGCGGTGTGGACAGTACCACTGCCGTATCCAATGGCGCACAAGTAATGTATATGGTTACGGTCGTGCTTATCGGGTTGGCAATGGGAACGACTGTCTTGACCGCACGCGCCGTAGGTGCCAACGATAGTGCAAAAGCACGCACCATTGTTGGCAATACGATAACTATGTTTGCAACCATAGCCATTGTCCTGATGGCTGTTCTGTTATGTATCCGTGGTTGGATAGTGAACATCATGGACACACCTGCCGAGGCTGTGGAAGGTATGAATCACTACCTCACGGTATGTTTCATCGGCATACCCTTCATCGTTGCCTATAACATCCTCGCATCGATATTTCGTGGATTGGGTGATTCGCGCAGCCCGATGTATTTTGTTGCCGTGGCGTGTGTGGTCAATATCGCCCTCGACTATCTTTTCATCGGCTACTATGGCTTAGGGGCAATGGGTGCGGCTCTGGGTACGACTCTGTCACAAATGGCGAGTGTGCTATTTGCTATCGTGGCAATACGCCGTCATCGTGGTGTGGTAGATGTAGCTTGCTCCGACCTGCTCCCAAAAAAAGACATTATGCAAAGCATTCTCAAGATAGGCGTACCGATAGCCATGCAGGACGGGTTCATACAAGTATCGTTTCTCGTCATTACCGTCATTGCGAACCAACGCGGACTGATAGACGCTGCAGCAGTCGGTATAGTGGAGAAATTTATTGGCTTGGTATTTATTGTTCCTTCGGCAATGCTCTCTACGGTATCGGCTATCTCTGCACAAAATATCGGGGCGGGGAATATGGCACGCGCCAAACGGACGATGCGCACGGCAATGCTGATTACTACCGGCTATGGTTTGATATGTGCCGTCGTGTTACAGTTTGTCCCGCAAGCAGCCGTCGGTATATTTACCGACAATCCGCAAGTACTGGCACAAGGGGCGGACTATCTTCGAGGGTATGTCTGGGACTGCATTTTTGCGGGTGTGCATTTCTGTTTTAGCGGGTTCTTTACAGCGTGTGGGTATTCTATTATATCGTTTGTGCATAATAGTGTTTCTATCGTCTGTGCCCGTATTCCTCTTGCTTGGCTGTCGTCCAACTTATATCCTGATACCCTTTACCCGATGGGATTGAGCACCTGTATGGGGTCGGTGTTGTCATGCCTGATATGCATAGGAGCCTATTGGTGGATGAACAAAATAACCGTTTGCGGGACATCCCGATAGCGTAGCCATAAGGCACCACGCACGCAATACGCATCATAAAGTCTCCTCACCCACGACAATGAGCCGTTATGTTCAAATAGCACCACTAAACGAACAGAAAAAACGATCTGACTACGACCAATTCGTCCATAATAAAACCATACAAATTCACACAAAATCTGCATTTATTGAGTGTCTTTCCTTGTATATGTAGGCGAAAAATCGTACTTTTGCAGCAGATTCGTACCAAAAGAAGCAGAAATATCATTATCCCGTGTGGGGGATACCCCCGAAGCCCGACTGCGCTACAATTGTATACCACACGCATTACCCTGGAAATCATCATGAAAAAAATCTACTTTTTGCTATTCGTCACAGTTTTTGCGTTCTCTGCTACAGCCGCCAATTACACCTCGGTTGATTTGGGGCTGCGTGTGCGGTGGGCTACCTGCAATGTAGGAGCATCAACTCCCGAAGGTACAGGCAACCGCTATGCGTGGGGCGAGACCGCAACCAAGACCTCCTATTCGTGGGATACATACCGGTACGGCACTGCCTACAATGCCCTGACCAAGTACTGCAACAACAGCAACTATGGCACGGAGGACAACTTAACCACCCTCGAGGCAGCCGACGATGCCGCCACGGTTAATTGGAACAACGGTTGGCGTATGCCCACCCAAGCGGAGTGGCAGGAACTGCACACCCAATGCACATGGAAGTGGACGGACAATTACAACAACACCAATGTAAAGGGCTACACCGTAACCGCCGCCAACGGCAACGCCATTTTCCTGCCCGTAACAGGCTTCGGCTACAGCGACAAGACACAGCAGACCGACGAGGGATACTATTGGTCAAGTTCGCTCCATACCACGCCGAGTGATGCATACTATACGCAGTTCTCCTCGACAAGTATCGCCGCCAGCAACGACAATCTCCGTTTCTACGGTCAGGCGGTGCGCCCCGTGCAGGATATATTCAGCGTTACTCTCGTTACGCCCCAAAACGGGCAACTCAAATCGAACAAAACGCAAGCCGTCTACGGCGAAACGGTTACGCTGACCGTTGTTTCCGATTCACACTATATACTGCAGAAACTCAGCGTTATGCAGGGTGAGACAGAGATACCTACCACTGCTGTCGAGGGAACGACCGCCCAATACGCATTCGTGATGCCTATTGGGGATGTCTGTGTAACTGCCGAATTTCAACGGATAGCGTCCAACTTCACTCCCTCGCCGTTCAAGGTCAATGAAAAGGGCAAACAGGTCTATTTCTCGTCGGGCAATTTGCAGTGCGCAGGTCTGACCAAGGGCGATACCATTTGGTCGTTTGCCGAGTACCAAACAGAGATGATTGGCACGGATAATACCAAAGACAATGCGTTTGCCGACCGCATAGACCTTTTTGGTTGGAGTGGCAACTACCCGACGACAACATGGGGTATCCATACTTCTCAATCCTCTTCCGACTACGAGGGCGACTTTATAGACTGGGGGCAGAACACAATCGGTATCAACGCACCCGACACCTACCGTACGCTTACTAAAAGCGAGTGGTGGTACCTGCGATACAACCGAGAGAATGCGGATAATCTTATCGGTGTTGCCCGTATCAACCTTAACACCGACGGCACGCAGTATATCAATGGTAGTATATTGTTGCCCGATAATTGGATTTGCCCGACCGATGTCCCATTCAAGACCGGGTTCATCGAGACGGATAATTATCTGCACTATACGGATTATCAAACATTTACCCTTGCCGATTGGCAGAAGTTAGAAGCCGCCGGTGCAGTATTCTTGCCGGCTGCGGGAAGTCGCAACGGGACGAATGTGGATAGTGAGCAATCCTTCGGTTTTTATTGGTCTGCCACGATGTGCGATGTGGTCTATGCATACTGTCTGTTCTTCAGTGCTAAAAATGTGAGCGTGAACTTTACCCCTCACTACCAAGGGCAAGCCGTCCGTCTTGTGCGGGATATTACATACGGAATAACGCTTGTTTCGGGCGGTAACGGCTCCGTTCTATCCGATGTGGAGCAGTGCGCTACCGGCGATAAGGTTACGCTCACTATCACGCCCGCTACGGGTTACAGTCTCGGCGAACTTACCGTAACCGACACCCATGGCGATACCGTTGCGGTGGCAGAGGATTACACCTTTGCCATGCCTGCAAGCGAGGTGACGGTAAACGCCTCGTTTGAGCCACAGACAGCCACGGCGGTGCAGTCTGCCGAAACAACAGAACTCCACACCGAAAACGGACGCATTGTTTGCAGCAGCGATTTCCGTATCTACGACCTGCTCGGGCATGACATAACGCACCGCAACGGGCAACTGAACGGTGTGTATATTGTCCGTATCGGTACAACGGCACAGAAAATATCCGTCTCTCGGAAACCTCAACAATAGTAACCGATAACACATAAGACGCAATGAAACACCTCCCCGAATTTTGGAAGAACACACTGAGCAACACCTTAGGTACCGTTATCGGTATTGCGCTGACTTTCGGCACCACACTCTGTCTGCAACACCTCGAACAGAAAAAGGCCGAGCGAACGGCGGCATTGATGGTGATTCACAACCTCGATGCCTTCTGCGAAATGCTGGAAGACGAAATCAACGATTTGCAGAAAACGGACTCTATCAACTCCATGGTTTGGGATCAACACACTGAGCGTCAGATACCCGAAGACACCCTGCAACTGTTTTTCAACGACCTGTTCGGTATCAATTATCAATGCAATGACAATACGGTGGAGTCGATATTTGGTTCGAATATCGAGACATGGACAAACATTGGCAACAGCGAATTTATCGAAATAGCCGGCAAATGCTTCTCCACTCGGCGCATGGTGAACCAAGCGCGCGAAGAGATGGATAGGGAAAAGAAACATATATGGTACACTTATATGACTACCGCCGTCTATACCGACAAACCCGTCGAGACACTCCGCGAAGCAATAGACTGGGTGTTCTGCTCTGCCGAGATGTGCTGTTTCATTCGGAGACAGCATCTATGGTACATTCCCGCATTGCAAACAGGCTTGATGGTTATCCGGGAACAGAACGAACGGAACAAACTGCTGATGCATATCAGCGATGAGGAATTGCAGCAATTTGGCGAACAAGGAGAACACAAATCGTATACATTCAAATCCGAATAAAATCATACGCTTATGAAACCATTGAAACTATCCGTTCTATTCATGACCTGTCTATTGACAGTGGCATGCCACGAGAACGAGCCGACCATCGACGGGGATGACAATGCGTCAGCCTCCATCCCCACCACCGACCTGTTGACTACGACCACAGCCCTACCCGTCAGCATCATGGGCGGCGGATTCAGCGATGTGGCGCAGGCGTTTATCGACCGCGTACAGCAGCCTATGTCCGACCTTGCAGACGATACCCGAGCCATTCTGGTGCGGGGTAACGACTTAGGGGCATACCTGTCTAACCAAGCCGTGCGCACGGCTATCGACAGCGGCGTGGTGCTGATTATCGACCAGCCCACACGCCAACAGTTGGCAGTAGCAGTAGATTCTGTCTATTCGGACGAGGATTTTCTGCTCTCTATGAGCGACGAGGAACACGATCACCACATCTGCTACGACATGGTGGCATTCGACCGCTACGGAAATATCTATGTGCTGAACGATATATTCGACGAGGACAACGACACGACCACCATTGCCATGACCCCCTACCTCATCGGGCTGCACGCCGACCCGCTAGCGGCATGGCTCAACGAGCACTACGACACGAATGCAGTCAGCCGCAGCAGGGCACGGGTGCGTGCGGCAACGGGCGATTTGGCAAGCCTGCTGTCGGCACAGAACATCACCAAGACCTATACGCTGAAGCCCAACGGCGACTGGTCGCACAAGATATCAGACAGGCAGTGTGTATTCACCGTCAGCACCAATATATGGGTGGTTTATAAGTTCGACGACGATGCCGACTACTACCTCATCGAGCAGACCGTTCTGGGCAACAGCCAGAATTTCTGGATAGGCAAATGGAGCCACAAGAAATGGACTTACCAAGGCTTTTTCCTGCAGAATGTGTATGTTGATAACAAACTATGGCGTAACAGCAAAGCACTTCCGTTGTCCGAGGGGGCTTACCTGCTCGACTATTCACCCACTACCACTATCGGACAAACTTCGGTAACGACTACCGAGAGTTGGAATTTCAGCGGGCAAATCGGCTTCAATAGTAAAAAAGATTTTTCTGGTGCGTTGTCGGGCGGTGTAGGCGGAAGCGTCGGCACCACCTACTCCACACAGGATATGGCCATTACCGCCAAGAGCGGAAGCGACAATGCCTGCAACAACAATGCCTGCTGGAGTTTTGACATCAAGACCGACAACTTCTCCTCCTCGTGGTGGACGGGATACTCCTTTACCGATCCACCTGCATTGGGAAACAACGCCTACAAATCGTCGCAGTGCTGGCAGTGGAAAGTGGAGCACCCCAAGACGCACGGCAGCCTGCAGTTCCACTACGATGTCAGTTTCTGTTTTGCCTACAACTCGTATCGGAATACCCCTTCGCGCAAAAAGGAGACCAACTATTCTAACAAAATCAAGAATACGGAATGCATCACCATTCGTCCGCCCTATCGCGGCGAGGTAAAATAAAGAGCAACCATTTTTCAAATTCACTTATTTCCCTACACAACAGATGAAACGAACCCTTCTATTACTTTGCCTCACGGCTCTCTCGGTCTTGCCGGCAGCAGCGGTCTCGTGGTCTATCGGCTTCGAGGGTGGCTACGCCTACAACGACTACAGTATCGAGACCCAATACGCCTACGATATGCGCTATACGGGCGCAAGTGGTTTCACGGTGGGCGTTCCCGTCCAACTCGACATACTCGACTGGCTGGGGGTGCGTATGGACCTGCAGTATGTGCAGAAGAACCACAAGATGTACCGTACCCACATATACGAAGGCATTTATACCAACACGCAAGACCACTATCTGCAAGTACCCGTGTTGGTCAATTTCTCGTTTGGCGGCAAGAGAGTACGCGGCTATACGGGCTTGGGTGGCTATATGGGCGGCTGGTTGGCGAGCCATCGTGATGGCGTAGCGACGACTACGGCCTTCCCCTCTACCACCGCTTTCGGCGTCGCGCTGTATGCTTTCGACGAATACCGCGAACTCGACAACCGGCACGACAACCGCTTCGATGCGGGACTAGCAGGCAACCTCGGTATTCGTGTCAAGATAGACGAGCGTATGGCGTTTTTTGCCGAAGGCACCGTCTTCTATGGTCTTGTCAGCTCCGAGAAAATCCACAACAAAGTAGCCCCCACACCACGCTACAACACCACCTATACGCTGCAGGTAGGGCTTCTGTTTTCGCTCGACCGTAGCGCCTATATTAACCACAAAACACCGAAAGAGAAATGAAACGCATTCTTATCCTGTTCATAGCCGCCACAGCCTTGCTTGCCACCTCGTGCCGCCAACACGCCGAGGAACTGATGAACCCCAATACGGTGGGGTATACGACCCCGTCGGAGCAGTTCAAAGCCATCTGGCATGGTATTGACAATAGTTACGCCTTCTGGGACATCGACCCGACCAACTGGGATTCGCTCTACCGTGTCTATCTCCCGCGCTTCGAGGCGTTGGACGAGTCGGTGAAAGAGGGAATACCAGTCCCTACCGAAACGCTGCGGGAGTACTACACCGATATGTGCGGACGCTTTGTCGATCACCACATGAACATAACCCTAACCAACCGTTGGAAAGACCGTTCCAACACAGGCGAGGAGAGGTTTGTGCAGATAAGACCCGGCATTATAGAGGCATGCCAACGCCCCTATTATCATGATTCATTCACGGATTCGGTATTGTTGGAGTGCATCCAAAAGATAGGCGCCCCGATTTACTACAGTTACTACGATAGCAAGGAGGAGATAAAAAAAAGTGCATTGGCGTGCAATTTTGACGGCATTGCCTATCTTAAACTGTCTGGGTATATGCTCACCAATGCATTCTACGCCCCCGATTCGCTTAGCGTGGGCATACAAAAAGTCTATATGCAATTCCACGAATGGTGCGCTGCCAAAGACTTGAAAGGCATTATTATCGACAACCGTGGCAACCGCGGCGGTGCGCTCGACGATATGATGTATGTGATTTCACCTTTTCTGCAAAGCGAAATGCTGTTGGGACATATACGCCACAAAGAGGGGCTTGGTCGCTACGACTACACGCCGTGGCTGCCGTTTACGGTGCAGAACGGCGATACACTGTACCATCTGCTGAAAAGAGACTATCCTTCGTTGGATATTGACTCTATCGGTGACATATCGGTGCCTGTCGTTGCATTGGCAGACATCAACTCCGTCAGCATGGGCGAGATAACCACCCAAGCCATCGCTCAAATGCCCAACGGTTGTTTTATCGGTGAGCGCACCTTTGGCGGACACGGACCGCTGTTCGGCAATTTTGAGACAGACTATGCCGGAAAATTCAGCACAGCTACCTACGACGAAGTCTATACCTCGAACGCCGTGTTGCGTGATGCGGACGGCAAGATAACCGAAGGCATAGGCTATACGCCTCGATACGAGGTGCTTTACGACGAGGCACAGATGCGTGCCGGCACGGATGTACAACTGAATGCCGCCCTCAACTATATCCGAAAAGGAACAATTGAGTAAGAGAGGAATACTAATCTTTTTATGAGGAATATAAACTGATTTATGCCTATTCTGAGCAACCTACGCAGACACTCCAAAAAGCAACTATAATCGGCAAAATGAAAGGTGTACTTTTGTATACCCGTTTGCGGGACATCCCGATAGCATAGCCACAAGGTGTCCCGCAGGCAGGAAGACCTTTCGAGGCTGTCAAGCAATCCGACCTTGCCCGACAGAATCAACTATCCCTTCATCATCTGTATCGCCACGCGGTGCTATCTTTCTCTGTGTGGCGGTAGTGTTGTATGCCTCCGCCAACGCCCATCAATCCTATGAATTTCTAAGGTTTTATATAGGATGAATATAGGACGAATATAGGATGAATATAGGATGAATATAGGAAGAGCATACAAATCACCTCCATTTTGCATACCCCAAATAGAGCAAATTTCAGGGTCGAAAAGGGTAGGGTATAACGAATATCGTTACCCCAATTACAGATAAAAATACCTCAATTACCTATCCGACTTATGCGCTTTGGCAGGCTAACGAAAAGGGCGTATCTTTGCACCATGAAACGCAAAACGAATAGAAGAAAACTCTCTATAGTAGGGCTGTCCCTGCTTATTACAACTACAATTACAGCACAGAATAATTCTCTGGCAACAGATACTATGAATTCAAAAATAATGAATACTTTCGAAAAAGCATTGGTGACGCTGGCTGCTAACGAAGCCGTTGGTAACTTAGATGCTCTTTATGAGTCAATCAACGCAGCATTAGACAATGGACTGACAGTAAATCAGTTAAAAGAGGCATTTGCACACCTCTATGCCTATACGGGATTTCCCCGATCACTTAATGCGCAAGGCGTACTGCAACAAGTACTACATGATCGTGACGCAATAGGTAAGGTTGTCGTAGTAGGTCGCAGCGCAACGCCTCTACCTGCGGACTATGATGCCCTCGAACAGGGAACGAAAGTGCAGACTACCCTTTGTGGACGCGCTTTCTCCTACGACTTTTGTCCCGTCGAAGACTATTTCTTAAAGGCGCACTTGTTCGGTGATATATTCGCACGGGATGTACTAACTCCGCAAGAGCGTGAAATCTTGACCGTTGCTGCCTTGTCTGCAATGGAAGGAACGAAACCACAACTCCAATCTCACCAAGCCATTGCGATTCGTGCAGGGGTGTCACAGGAAGTAGTGGCAGAAATAGTGGCATTGGCACACGAAATAGGCAGCCGCAAACGCCTGACATTCGCCATTGGAGAACCGAACACGCAATATGCAGCGTATTTTCAAGGACAGTCCCACTTAGCATCTTTGGTGGACGGAGAACAGCCCGTCAATAATGTCACCTTTGAACCCGCTTGCCGCAACAACTGGCATATTCACCACGATGCACGGCAGATACTGATTTGCGTGGCAGGCGAAGGTTGGTACCAAGAGTGGGGGAAAACTGCGCAACATCTGCAGGTCGGTGATGTAGTGGATATACCGGTTGGCGTGAAGCATTGGCATGGCGCAACTCGAGATAGTTGGTTCCAGCATATAGTGTTCCACATTGCGGCTACACCGCAGACTGGTGATACGAAGACAGGTAACGAATGGCTCGAACCCGTTACCGATGAACAATACAATATCCTTTAACCATTTTATAGTAAATAAAGAGATTATGATACTCGAACACATCAACGGTCCTGAAGACATCAAGCACCTCAATAAAGAAGAGCGTGCAGCATTGGCAGACGAAGTACGCCACTACCTACTGCAAAAGGTAAGCGAACATGGCGGTCATGTAGGACCGAACTTGGGTATGGTAGAGGCAACCATTGCGCTGCACTATGTATTCAATTCGCCAACCGACCGATTTATATTCGATGTCTCTCACCAAAGTTATCCACACAAAATACTGACAGGACGCAAAGAGGCATTTATGGACAGACAACACTATGACGATGTCTCAGGATACTCGGAACCGCAAGAAAGCATACACGACTCTTTCGTGATAGGACACACTTCTACAAGCATTAGTCTTGCCTGTGGCATGGCAAAGGGACGAAATCTCAAGAACGGTACAGAAAACATACTTGCCATTATCGGCGACGGATCATTGAGCGGAGGCGAAGCACTCGAAGGACTTAATGTAGCAGGGGCTGAAATAGAGGGAAACCTTATAATTGTGGTCAACGACAATCAGATGTCCATTGCCGAGAACCACGGCGGACTATACAAGAACCTCCAACTGCTGCGTGACACCAAAGGAAAGGCCGAATGTAACTTGTTCCGTGCAATGGGCTTGGACTATCGATATGTAGAACACGGCAACGACATCGAAGAACTGATTACAGCCTTTCGTCAGGTGAAAGACATCGACCATCCAACGGTGGTACATATCAACACACTCAAAGGAAAGGGGCTATCGTATGCCGAGCAGTATAAGGAACGGTGGCATTGGAGTATGCCTTTCGATCTTGCAACGGGGCAATGTGCATCCACGAACGAAGAGAACGAGGACTATGCTCCTCTCACTGCAGAATACTTGCTCGAACGAATGTCGAACCACCCTGAACTCGTAGCCGTCACTGCTGGCACTCCAACAGTAATGGGATTCAGCAAAAGCCGACGCGAACGGGCAGGCAAGCAGTTTGTAGATGTAGGCATTGCCGAAGAGACTGCCGTCGCACTTTCATCGGGTGCAGCCAAGCGAGGCGCAAAACCGGTATGGGGAGTCTATAGCACTTTCATACAACGCACCTACGACCAACTGCAGCAAGACCTGTGTATCAACGACAATCCCGCCCTCATCTTGGTATTCTGGGGAGGCATAGAAAGTATGAACGATGTAACCCACACCTGCCTATACGATATCCCCTTGCTGATGAATATACCGAATCTCATTTACTTGGCGCCAACCTGCAAGGAGGAATATCTGTCAATGCTCGATTGGTCTATTGCATATCGCCAACACCCCGTCGCTATACGGGTACCGGTAAATGGAGTGATTGAGCGGGGAATCACCTTCCACAACATCAACTGGGAGATACCACAATACGAGATAGCACGAAAGGGCAAAGATGTTGCCATATTGGGGTTAGGTTCCTATTTCCAACTGGGCGAGAAGGTATGTGATCTGCTCCACGCAAAAGGTATAGAGGCAACGCTTGTCAACCCGCGTACAATCACTACCCTCGACACCGGAACTTTGGACTCCCTCCGCAAGGAACACCGATTGGTCATCACTTTGGAAAGCGGACAAATAGATGGCGGATGGGGTGAGAAGATAGCACGATACTATGGCAATACCGATATGCGTGTATTGGTACGAGGAGAGCGCAAGCATTTCGAAGACCGTTACGATGTAACCGAATTGCTACGAATCAACCGGCTTCTACCTGAGCAAATCGAAGAAGACATACTGTCTGCCCTTGCGTAGATGCTCATCAATCCTATAGATTTCGAAGGTTTTATATAGGATCTATATAGGATGAATATAGGACGAATATAGGATGAGTATAGGAAGAGCATACAAATTCCACTCATTTTATATGCCATAAACAAGTGTATAGGTCACTTTTTAACTTGCAAAATGACCTATACACCGAAATATGATCCATTACTCAATATGCAATGGATAAGTATAGCATTATTTTTGAGTGTACAACCCCTCTGGCTATCTATATAAATGTACAATCCTTTCGGTTATTTATATAGTTACACTATTTTTGCGGGGATGAGTTTCTCGCGAATCTTGATGTAAATGATAGTCTCTTTCTTGGCAAACTCCGTCTTGACATATCCCATGCCGATACCCACTTTGGTGGTCGGCAGCATGATACCGCTTGTCACATTGCCTATCGTATTGCCCTCAGCGTCACAAATCTCGTAACCGTTGCGCGGTATAGCACGCTCTTGGCACTCGAAATGAACCAGTTTACGCTTCACTCCTTCGGCCTTCTGCTTGAGCAGGAATTCTTTGTCTATGAAGTCTTTTGCATCGAATTTGGTTATCCAGCCCAGCCCTGCTTCAAGCGGCGAAGTAGTGTCGTCGATGTCGTGCCCGTAGAGGCAATACCATTTCTCCAGACGCAGACTATCGCGTGCACCGAGTCCGATAGGTGCTACACCAAATGCCTTACCAACCTCGAAGATAGCGTCCCAAATCTGCTTGGCGTACTCCTTGGGGAAGTAGAGTTCAAAGCCGCCTGCTCCCGTATAACCCGTATTGCTCAAGATAACGCCTTGCACGCCCGCAAATGACCACTCACGGAAAGCATAGTATGGGATAGCACTCAGGTCGGCGTCCGTCAGCAGTTGCAGCAACTCTGTGGCTTTTGGTCCTTGTACTGCCAACTGCCCATAGCGGTCGCTGGCGTTCTCGAACGATACACCGAAAGTGTTCTGTTTGTTGACCCATTCCCAGTCTTTGTCGATATTGCCTGCATTGACCACAAGCAGGTATTTGGTGGTGCTATATTTGTAGATAATCAGGTCATCCACGATACCGCCTTTGCCGTTGGGCATACAGGTGTATTGCGCCTTCCCTGCCTCGAGTTTGCTGACATCGTTGGTGGTGATATACTGGAGGAAGTCAAGGGCACGTTCACCTTTTACCCAGAACTCGCCCATGTGGCTGACATCAAAGACGCCCACGCCAGTGCGGACAATGATATGTTCTTGATTGATGCCTGTCGGATATTGGATAGGCATGTTGAACCCGGCAAAATCTGCCATCTTTGCGCCCAATGCAATATGGGTCGCAGTAAAGGGAGTTTCTTTCATATTATGTTTAATTTTTAATGTTTAATTTTTAATTCATGGTGGGGTGTCTTTTTTGGGTAAGATATTCTTACGTCTTTAACTTTAGACTGGTGCTTTTAGTGATGGAAACCAACAGTTTTAGTAGTTCTTGCACATCGGTCAGATACTATCAGAAGACTTGTCATCTATGTACTCGGATTCGTGCAATAACTCCAACCAATACTCTGTATCGCTTGCTTCTTTGCGTGCCACATACATTTTTGTCAGAAAGTCTGCCATAGATTGTCCACATAGTTCTTCTTTGATATTCGCACCTATACTCGTTCCGCTTCGTAGAACTTGCTTGGATAATATGTATTCTTTCTGTGTCTCAGTTAGATAGTTGTATAGTTTTTTTATCTTAAGAGCGTTGGTTTCGTTGTTCTCCATAGTCTTTATGCTTTTTCGACTATTTTGAGGATGACTTGCATAGCCTTCTCCATAGAGGGTATAGGCAAGTACTCAAAGCGGCTGTGGAAGTTCTCTCCGCCTGCAAAGATATTCGGGCAGGGTAGTCCTTCGAAAGACAAGCGTGCGCCGTCCGTACCGCCACGAATAGGTTGTACCTTGGGGGTTACGCCCACTTCGGTCATTGCCTCTTCTACCAGCGTGACGATATGCATTACGGGCTCTACTTTTTCGCGCATGTTATAGTATTGGTCGCGTATTTCTATCTCTGCCGTGCCCTCGCCGTATTCACGATTGACCTTGCGCACAAGATGCTCCATTTCCCGCTTTCGGCTCTCAAATCGCGCACGGTCGTGGTCACGGATGATATAACTCAGCGTTGTTTCTTCTACGCTGCCGTTCATACCTACGAGATGGTAAAAGCCCTCGTATCCTTCGGTATGTTCCGGAGTTTCCCAACGCGGTAACATCACTGCCAACTGGAATGCAATTCGCATGGAGTTCTGCATCTTGTGGTATCCATAGCCCGGGTGAACATTCACGCCGTGGATATGTATTTTGCACGAAGCGGCATTGAAGTTCTCAAACTCCAACTCGCCTACTGCACCACCGTCCATGGTATAAGCAAAGTCGCATCCGAACTTTTGTACATCGAAGTGGTCTGCACCTTGCCCGATTTCCTCATCAGGGGTAAAGCCGATGCGTATCTTGCCGTGTTTGATTTCGGGGTGTTGTATCAGATATTCACAAGCGGATACTATCTCGGCAATGCCGGCTTTGTCGTCTGCACCAAGCAGTGTCTTGCCGTTCGTGACAATGATGTCTTGCCCTGTATAGCGCAGTATCTCTGGGTATTTGGCAGTCTCAAGCACGATATTCTCTGCCTCGTTGAGAAGGATGTCCTGTCCGTCGTAGTTCTTGACAATACGAGGCTGTACATGCTTGCCGCTTGCGTCGGGCGATGTATCCATGTGGGCGATAAAGCCGATAGTCGGTTTACCTTCGGCAGTGGCTGGGAGAGTTGCCATAATATAGCCGTTTTGGTCGAGTGTTACCTCCTGCAAGCCTATCTGCTTGAGTTCGGATTGTAGGTACTCGGCAAACTCCATCTGCCCTGGAGTGGAGGGGGTCATGTTGGTTTCTTCATCCGATGTGGTGCAGAAACCAACATACTTCAAAAAGCGGTCTGTGGTATTCATTGTTGTATTGATTGTATGCAATTATATTACTCTGTCCATTTGGGTGTAGTCGTTGTGGGTGAAGGCGAGGATGTTTGTGCAGACATTGTTGCACATAGCGAGGCGTCCCTCCCAAGTGCCTGTGCCTGTATGCGGGGACAAGATTACATTGGGCATCGATTTCAGTGCGGGCGTAATCTGCGGTTCGTTCTCGTACACATCTAAGGCGGCTCCTGCAATCTGGTGTTGTTGCAGGGCGGTGACCAGGGCTTGCTCGTTGATATGTGCGCCTCGGGCTGTATTGATGATGCAGGCTGTCGGCTTCATCAGAGCAAACTCCCTCGTGCTTATCAGGTGCTTGACTGCAGGTGTGTAGGGTAGATGCAGGGACACGAAATCGGCGTCTTGCAGCAGTGTATCGAAGTCGGTATATTGCGCCCCGTATTGTTGTTCGATGTCAGCAGGCAGGCGGTGGCGATTGTAATAGAGGATATGCATACCGCTCGCTACGGCTCGGCGGGCGACAGATTGACCGATCCGCCCCATTCCTACGATACCTAATGTCTTGCCATATAGCGAATGGCTTAGGTTATTCATAACGCCAAAGGGTTCGGCGGTGTTGGCTTTGAGTTGGTTATCAAACTCTGCTACGCGGCGGGCTACGCAGAGCATTAGTGCAAAGGCTAATTCTGCAGTAGGCTCGATAACCGGTTGCGGGGTGTTGGTAACCATGATATTGCGTTCCCGACAGGCATCGAGGTCGATATTGTTGTATCCAACTCCGAAATTGGCTACCAAGCGCAAATGTGGTGCATTCGTAATCATTGTTTGGGTGATACGATAGTCGAAGGTGCTGACCAAGATGTCGGCTTGTGGCAGGTGTTTCAGCAATTCCTCTTCGGTAAAGTAAGGAGTATTGGGAATGATTAGTTCGCAATGAATGCTGTTGAGGGAAACAAGCCCTTCGATAGGTAAGCGTGTTGTGAACAGTATATTCATAAATCCATTCCTAATAAGTTGATTGCGACAATGCGTATAAAATACTGTGCAAAGATAAAGATTATAGTTTATAATTGCAAACATTGCAGACAGTTTGTGCGAAAGAAGTTGACATAGGTTGGGAATATGGGTAAAACGGTAACACATCGTTTTACTTGCAAAGGAGAGTAGGGAGCCGTAGGACGGTGTTCTTCATTTCTTTTGCCTGAACAATGGGTGAGCGTGATGGTTTGTCCGCAGGCGAGGCGCCCGCGTCCCCAGTGTCTTTTAGTTGAAGGTTGAGCGCCATAGGACAGCGTGGCTCTATAGTTATTATAAATTAACATTTTGGAAATAATAGTTAATGTGCGGAGAGGGGTGTTTGGGAGGGGGATTGGAGGTTGTTTGTAGGGTATTCCTATATTCATCCTATACTCATCCTATATTCGTCCTATATAAAACCTTCGAAACAGATAGGAATAATGGGGCTTGGCGAAGGGAAGTTTTGAGATAAGAGGTAAGAAAACGGATGTTCCGGGGCAGGAAAGTGATTTATATTGTTTGGCAAAGTAGATAGGAATTTTAATGTTTCCGAGAGGGAAAAAATGCCTATTTAAGGGCTTGTAGGTGACAATTTGGATGCAATTTGTATATATTTGGCAAGTTAGTATTGTAGATATTCATAAAAAAATGTACTTTTGCAGAATTATTTGGCAGTGCTATTACTTATTATGAAGCATACGGCTTGGTCAACATATCTATTGCATTTCTTTCTGACGGCTTTGTTGGTTGTTGGCTTCAGTTCGTGTGTGACCTCTCGGAAGGTGAATTATATGCAGCCTGCCGACAAGCATATTCCTGCTTATGCGGACACTTTGAACTATTCAGATTATCAGTTGCAGAAAGGGGACCGGTTGTATATTCATGTGTATGCGATAGATGAGAAGACTGCCAATTATTTCAATGGGGGATTATCGAACAGTACACAACTACTGCGCTACAATACAAGTAACTCCTCGACCGACCTATACACTTATGTTGTGGATAATGAGGGTTGTATCACCTTTCCTTCGATAGGTCAGGTACCTGTACGCGGGTTGACAACGAGGGAGGTGAAACATCGGTTGGAGGAGTTGTTGTCGGGTGTTCTTATTCAAGAGGGAACGATGCCCAATATGTCGGTAGAGGTACAGATAGTGCAACGGTTTTTTTCCGTGATAGGTGCGCAGGCGTCTGGTAGGTTCTCCATTACCAAAGAGAAGATTACTATATTTGAGGCGTTAGCCATGGCGAAAGATATAGCGGACTTTGGTGACCGTTCGAAGGTGCATATCATTCGTGAGCATGAAGACAGTACGATCATCAAGACTTTTGATGTCCGTTCGGAAGACATCATCAATTCGGAGTTTTATTATGTAGAGCCGAACGATGTTATTTATATTCAGCAGATTAAGGGGAAATCGTTTGGTATCAACTCTGCTGGTGCAGCGGTGTCGGTGGCTGCTACGACTCTTTCTTTTGGCGTATTCGTTTACACCTTGGTTGACCGGTTTATCATTCAGAAAGTGAAGAAAGAAAAAGCAAAATAGTCGATGAAAGTGCGGACGATACATAAAAGTTTTGTTGTGCTGTTGGTAGGTATGCTTCTTTCGGGCTGCTACTCCCATAGGGCGGTTGGTTTGCTACAGGAGAGGGATGGTTTGCCTCAGTACGAAAGAGCGTCGTACGAACCTTATCGTATTCATATCAATGACGAGATTATCTATCGTTTGATTACAATGGATGAGACGATCTCAAAGGTTATCACTGACGGAGTGAACCGTTCGTCATTGTCGGATGTTAAATCTTATCGCGTCTATTCAGACGGTTCTATTGACTTGCCTTTCTTGGAGCCTATTGTGATAAAGGACTTGACCATAGAGGAGGCAGAGGCAGTGGTGCAAGAGAAGTTCAGAGAGATTATTCCCGATGCGACAGTTAAACTGACATTGTATAACAAGACCTTTACGATAATAGGCGATATTAACTCGGGAACCTATCAGATATACAAGGACAAGTTGACTATCTATCAAGCCCTTGCTATGTCGGGGGACTTGATGAACCAAGGTGACAGAAAGCATGTGCGTATTATTCGTCCTCGCGATAATGCGGAACCGGAAGTGCTGGAGTTTGACATACGCACGAACACGCTGATAGACAGCAAGTATTATTATGTCTATCCGAACGATGTGATCTATGTAGCCCGTTCGAAAGGCAGTTTTTACAAGGTGGCATCTTATAGCGGATTCCTTGCATTGATAACCTCATCGTTATCGTTGTTGGTATCCGTACTCAATTATACATCAGTATTCTAAAACACTATATATATCTATGGATACTCCTACCACACAGCCTACACAATCGCCTTTCGGATTTATGGAAGAGGAACGCTCTTCGTTCAACCTATTGGAGTGGGTGCTACGCATATTGCGATACTGGTATCTGTTGGTTTTTGGTATTGTCATTTCTTTGGCTCTTGCGATGCTCGAGAATAGGAAGTGGATACCTCAATATTTGTCTTCTGGTACGATACTGATAAAAGAGTACACCAACTCTTATGGCGGTTCGCAGGCGTTGATGCAGGGCTTTGGTGTGGACCCTGGTTACAAGAATGTGAACAATCAGGTCATTATGCTGTCTTCTTATGACTTGATGACTCGCGTGGTGGATTCGTTGCCGTTTATGCGGGTGGAGTACATCACACAGGGGCGTTTCCGAACTCGTAACTTATATCGCAACAGTCCTATTCTGGTTGAGCCTGCGAATGTTTCTCATTACGCTTACAACACCCTCTTCGAGATACAGATACGGGAGGATGGTTTATTGAAGATTACCTCTACGAACGAGGATTTGCCGTTCCAAACAGAAGCACACTACGGGGAGCCGATAATGTCGTCGTTGTTTGAGGCGACCATATTGCCAACGGAGAACATGATACAGAGTGGTAAACTTTATTTCCGTTTCCGTGACAAGACCTCGTTAGTGAATGAGTTCTCGTCCCGCTTGGGGCTTAATTTTGTGAGCGAGGGTTCTACGGTGTTGAATCTGAGTTTAGTGAGCGAGACCCCACAGCGCGACTGTGAGTTTATCGACAAGTTGAGTCAACTCTATCTGCAGGATAACTTGGACCGCAAGAACGATGTAGCAAACAATTCCATCAAGTTCATAAACGAGCAGTTAGAGGTACTTCAGAAGTCACTTACGGTGTCCGAGAGTGCGATGACGAACTTCCGACAGGAGAATAAATTTGTAGATGTATCGTCTTATGCCTCGACGCTGATGCAGAAGATGGAAGACTATGATGCGCAGGAAATGACATTGCGCCTCAAAGAGACCTATTTAGATTATTTAGCGCGATATATTCAGACGAATATGGAAGAGGGTAGTGTGATTGCTCCTTCCACCTTGGGACTTAATGAGCCGATGCTAATGACCCTTGTGCAGCAACTCAACGACCTGCGTATTCAGCGCGGGGAACTGTCGGACAAGAATGTCTATTATGCCAAGTACACGAAAGACATAGAGAATGTTACTGCTGCTATTCATGAAGTGGTCAACTCTATGCGGGCATCGTTAGAGATAGAGAAGAACGACCTACACGCCCGTTACAAGCAAGTGCAACAAGATGTTAAGAACTTGCCGGAGAAAGAGTTGGAGATGGTTGCCATTGAGCGTAACTACAGGATAGACGACAATTACTACACTTTCTTCCTTCAGAAGCGAGCAGAGACAGAGATCCAGAAAGCATCGAACACACCAGACAATACCGTGTTAGACAAAGCGCGCACGCTCTATGTGACTAACGCAAATCAACAGAAGAAGACCACAACGCTCTATCTGTTGTTTGGCATTCTGATACCATTGGCGTTGGCAGTATTATTGGAACTCCTGAACAACAAGTTGCGTATTCCTGTGGAGGTGGAGCGTTTGTCGAAGTTCCCGCTCATTGGCTCTTTGCGCCATGTTCGCTCGCAGAACCCAACGATGGTGCAGAAGAATCCGAGGTCGTTGTATGCAGAGATGCTTCGTACCATACGGACGCGTATTGAGTTTATCGTAGGGCGGAAGACGAACATTATGATGACGATTACATCCACTCAATCGGGCGATGGGAAGACCTTTCTGGCTACTAACTTGTCGGCATTATATGCCCTGACAGGCAAAAAGACACTGCTTGTTGACATGGATATACGCAAACCGAACATCCACGAGAAGTTGGGCATAGACGCAGGCTTAGGCGTAACGAACTATTTGATAGGCGAATGTGAGTTGGATGAAATTGTGCGTAAAGACACTCCCTACGACTTTGATATCTTATTGGCAGGAACTATACCGCCGAACCCAGGAGAGTTGATACATTCCGACAAGTTGATGGCTATGTTCAACGAATTGCGCAAACAATATGACTTTATCCTCATCGATACATCGCCTATCGGGCAAGTACCGGACGCCTTTGAACTTATCTCGCAGACAGACTTGACCCTCTATGTCGTACGCTGCATGAAAACGAACAAGTATTTCTGCAAGAGTACCCTGCAACAGTTGGAAATCGATTACAAAGACAAGGTGCAACTTGTCTTTTCCGATATGCCTGTCGAGAAGAAAGGTGGCCGTTTCGGCTACAAGAAGTACGGCTATAATTATGGCTACGGTTATGGTTACGGCTATGGTTATGGCTACGGTTATGGCTATGGCTCAAAGAATAAAGACAGTAACAATTACTATTCAGACGATGAATAGAAAACGAAGGATAGGCGATAATAGCCCCATACTTGGTTGTCTGTATCTGTCTTTCTGCTCCATTGAACCTTCAAGCCTTACACGCCTTAGCCTTCACATGATGTGTAGATGAGTCTTTTCACCGATATATTGCAAGAGTATTGGGGATATGCCTCTTTCCGTCCTCTTCAGGAGGATATTGTGAACAGTGTCTATGCAGGCACCGACACATTGGCACTGATGCCGACAGGTGGAGGAAAGTCTATCTGTTTTCAGGTGCCGGCTATGGCAAAAGAGGGGCTATGTTTGGTCGTTACTCCCCTTATCGCACTGATGAAAGACCAGGTGGAGAACCTTCGCAAAAGAGGTATAAAAGCCTATGCCATCTACACCGGTATCACACGCGATCAGGTAAGAGTCATGCTCGACAATTGTCAGTTCGGCAACTATAAGTTCCTCTATATCTCTCCCGAACGCTTGGAGAACGAGTCTTTCCGCAAACGCCTATCCCTTCTGCCCGTCAATCTTATTGCTGTGGACGAAGCACATTGTATCTCCAAATGGGGATACGATTTCCGTCCTCCTTACCTGCGTATTGCGCTGATACGAAAAGATTTGCCCGATGTACCGGTCCTTGCCCTGACAGCAACCGCCACGCCAGAGGTGGTGGACGACATACAAGACAAGTTGTCGCTGCCTCCTATACCCAACCAAACACCACGCAAGTGGAATGTGTTCCGGAAAAGTTTCGCGCGCAACAACCTGTCGTACATTGTGCGTCACGCCGACGACAAACAGGCTCAACTCCTGCGTATCTTGCAGGCGGTACAAGGCAGTGCTATCGTTTACACCCGCAACCGGAAACGCACCAAAGAACTTTCCGATTGGCTACAGCAACAAGGTATCTCTGCTACCTACTACCATGCCGGACTTGGTACCAACGAAAAGGACAAGACACAACAACAATGGACCGACTATTCCGCCACCACAGGGCAAGGGACAAGGGTCATGGTGGCTACCAATGCCTTTGGTATGGGTATCGATAAACCCGATGTACGGGTTGTTATACATTGGGATTTGCCTAACACCATCGATTCTTACTTCCAAGAAGCGGGTAGGGCAGGTCGAGATGGCAACGAGGCGTACGCTGTTTTGCTCTATAACGAGACCGACAAAACCAAAGCCAAGAAGCGAGTTTCCGATACTTATCCTGCAAAACAGTTCGTCAAACAAGTTTACGAAGCACTCGGCAACTACTACGAGATTGGCATCGGATCCGGTATGGGACACAGTTTTCCCTTCCACATTATGGACTTGGCGAATGTTTATCACTTTCCCCTCTTGCCTACCTTCAGCGCAGTGCAAATCCTCTGTCAAGCAGGCTATCTCGCATATCAGGAAGAAACAGAAACCTCTCCACGCATACAGTTCCTCTGTTCAAGAGAAGACTTATACCATCAGGACATCACCCCTCAGCAAGAGAAGGTTATCTATTACATCTTGCGCAACTATACGGGCGTTTTCGCTGATACGATCTATATCCATGACACCACAATGGCTAAGAACTTGGAAATGCCACCCAAACAACTCAATGAGATATTGGTAGAACTGGCAAAAGAGAAGGTCTTGCGCTATATTCCACGAAGGAAAACACCCTATATCACTTTCATTTCCGAACGCGTCGAACTCGAATACCTCCAACTGACCGAACAAGTTTACGAAGAACGCAAAACGCTTTATATCAAGCAACTGAAGGCTATGGTGGAGTATGCCGAGCAGAACCAATTCTGTCGAAGTCAGGTTTTGCTTTCCTATTTCGGAGAGACCGATTCCCAACCATGTGGGCAATGCGATGTATGTCTTCGCAATAAGAAACAATCATCCTAAGCCAACCTCTCGCATCTTTCCTCACTATCCCTACCTTTCAGACCTCTTTCCGTCGGGATATACCTCTTTTCCACGGTACTTTCACATCTTTAGTATCGCACGACAATCTATATAGGCTCTAAGGTAACTCTATTTAGTCACATCGGGTGATTATTGGGTGATTAACGGGTGATTAACTAACAAAGAAGCAATCACCTCCATTTCAAATACTACACAAATCCACATCCGATACCATTGTTCAAAGAAAATACTACCTATCAACAACACACCATAAACCCATAAAAATGCAAAGGGGCACCTCACGGAGCCCCTTCTACTATAAGGTATTAGTCTGTTAAATTATTAAGGTACAAAAAAGATTGTGTTGTTTCTTTCAATCACGACGCAAAGATACTCCCTTTTTTCTACTGCCGCAATAGCAAAAACTATGTTATACAACATGTTTTTCGTGCATTTTAGCCCCAAATCACCCTTATTCGATCTATTTTCTGACTTTAATCGTGACATATTGTAATATCATACAAAAATATATACCTTTGCCTTCGTATTCAAAAGGAAGTATCAACATGAGCCAAAACGAAATCATACAACGACAAGACCGGGCAGAACAGTTCTTCCGACAAGGCTACAACTGCTCACAATCGGTCGTCGCTGCTTTTGCTGACATCTATGGAATCGACACCGAACTTGCACTAAGGCTTGGCGCATCTTTTGGCGGAGGTATTGGCAGAATGCGACAAACTTGTGGTGCGGCTTGTGGTATGTTCCTGCTTGCAGGATTGCATAATGGTAGCACCACACCTCACGACAACGACGGTAAAATGAAAAACTACCAAACAGTCCAAAAACTCGCAGAACAATTCAAACAAGAAAACGGTTCGCTTGTATGTGCCGAACTCTTAGGACTTGCCAAGCCCGAACATTCTCCCGAACCCGAAAAGCGAACCGATACTTATTACAAAAAAAGACCTTGCGTCGAGATGGTGCGATCGGCGGTCAGACTTTATTGCGAAAATCTACTATAATAAAACCATATTTCTATGTACTATTTGGCTATCATTGGAGGAGGACCTGCAGGCTATACCGCTGCTGCTCAGGTCGCTAAGGCAGGAAAAGAAGTAATACTTTTCGAACAAAACGCCATCGGAGGTACATGCCTTAATGTAGGATGTATCCCCACTAAAACAATGCTCTACAGTGCTAAAACCTACCACAATGCAGCGAATGCCGCCAAATATGGCGTCATTACACAAGGCGTGGAGTTCGATTATGCCAAAATACAACAACGCAAACAGAAAATTATCAGAAAACTATCGGCAGGCATTCGGGCAAAACTCAATAACCCGCTGTGTACCTGCGTCGCAGCAGAGGCAACCGTCGTTTCTCGAACCGACAATAAAGTCATCATCCGTGCAGCAGAAAACGACTACGAAGCCGAGAACCTGCTGATATGCACAGGATCAACTAACTTTGTCCCGCCTATTCCGGGACTCAAAGATAACCCCTTTGTACTCGATTCTACCGATGCACTAAACCTGCCCGCACTACCTTCGTCCATCATCATTGTCGGCGGCGGAGTAATAGGTATGGAGTTCGCTACTTTATTCCACGAACTGGGCGTTAAGGTAACTGTCATCGAGGCAATGCCTACCATCCTTCCTAATCTCGACAACGAAGTAGTGGACATCCTCCTACAAAAATACAAGAAAGAAGGAGTAGAGGTCTTCACTAATACACGCGTCACACGGGTAGAGGAAAACCGTGTCTTCACCGAACAAGATACCTTCACCGCCGATAACATCCTCGTTTGTGTCGGACGCAAGCCTAATCTCAACGGCCTGGAAGCACTATCCGACCTGCAACTCAACCGCAAAGGAATTGAGATTGACGAGTTTATGCACACCAATCTACCCAATGTCTATGCTGCAGGCGATGTCACTGGAAAACTGATGCTCGCACATACCGCCACCCGACAAGCAGAGGTCGCTGTAGGAAGAATGCTCAAACAAATTCCGCTCCAACGGATAGCCTACAACGCTATACCTTCTGTCGTCTATACTAACCCCGAGATCGCAGCAGTAGGGCTGACTGAAGCAGACCTCACAGGAACTGACTGCGTACTGCCCATCCCCTACGAAGTGAAAAGATTGCCAATGGCTTTCTCTGGGCGGTTTGTAGCGGAGAACGAAGCAGAAAACGGGCTGTGTAAAATCATCATCGATCAAAAGAAACAGACTATTTTAGGCGTGAGCATGGTAGGGAACCCCTGTTCGGAAATAATAGCAGCGGCTTCCTTCGCCGTACGAATGGGCTACACCATAGCAGAGTTTCAGCAAGTGGTATTCCCGCACCCAACTGTGGCGGAGATACTGCGGGAAACCGTAATAGAGTAGGGTACACTGCAATGGAGAAAAACAAAAGGGTACTCATGGCTATGAGTGGCGGCATTGATAGTTCTGTCGCTGCTATGTTGCTCTTGGAACAAGGATACGAACTGGTGGGCATCACCTTTCGTACTTACGACTCTATTCGGGAGTCCTGCCTGCGGAAAGAAAAAGGCTGCTGTTCCATTGAGTCTATTATGGAGGCGAAACACCTTGCAGAGAAGTTAGGATTTCCACACCATATCCTTGACTTCCGCGATACTTTCAACAAAGAGATTATTTCCAATTTCGTATCGGAATACTTGAACGGACGAACACCAAACCCATGTGTCTTATGCAACTCCCATATCAAATGGGGAGAACTTTGCAAGGCTGCCGCTCTGTATGACTGTGATTGGATAGCCACCGGACATTACGCCCGCATAGCACAATACAACGGACACTATTACCTGCGCAATGCAGTCGATACCCACAAAGACCAAACCTACTTTCTGTGGATGTTGACCGAAGATAACATCCGCCATACATTGTTCCCGCTCGGAGAACTCACCAAAGAACAAGTTCGCACCATCGCTCGTGAGCATGGCTTCCAAAAACTGTCGCAGAAAGCCGAGAGTCAGGAGATATGTTTCATCGACAACAACGACTATCGCACTTTCATTGCCTCTCACGCACAAGGAACACCGAACGCTGCTCGCGCTTTCCTGTCTGGCAACTACATCAATGCGAACGGGAATATACTTGGAAAACACAGTGGCTTCGCAAACTACACAGTAGGGCAACGCAAAGGATTAGGCATCGCATTAGGTACTCCTGCCTATGTCACGCACATCAATCCAGATACCAACGAGGTAACGCTTGGCGCACACGACGATCTCTACAACGATACTCTTTGCGCCGACGAGGTACGCATCCGGGATAAGGAACTGATAGAACAAAATCCTACAGTGCAGGCACGCATACGCTACAAATCACCCGCTGTCCCTGCAACTCTCCAACTCGCAGAAAACAACACCCTCCATCTGAAATTCCATTCACCTGTCTGGGGCGTCACACCCGGACAGTCTGTAGTACTCTACAAGAACGAACTGCTTATCGGCGGAGGTATCATCAGGCAATAATCATCCCTATAAAACAAATACATCTCCATAAAAACTGCCCTATGCCAAGCCCCGTAAATACTATGTATTCCAAAGGATTTATATAGGATTTATATAGGATGAATATAGGACGAATATAGGATGAGTATAGGAAGAGCATACAAATCTCCTGCAAATTATATCCCCAAAAACGACCAAATTCCTCCCGTTATAAGCAAAAAAATAAGGGGCTGCCAAAACTCTTTCGGCAGCCCCCTATCTTATCAATCAATCATTGCCAATGGATAAATCATTCTATTGGCAAATCTGCACTTTCGTGGCGCAATCGCTTAAAAATTGTTCTCCTGTAGTTGGAAATAACTCTGAGGATGATTGCATACAGGACATACCTCTGGTGCTTCTTTGCCAATGTGGAGATGTCCGCAGTTCCTACATTGCCAGATGCATTCACCGTCACGACTGAATACTAACTTGTCTTCTACATTTTTAAGCAATTTCAAATACCTCTCCTCATGGGCTTTCTCCACTGCAGCAACGCCTTCCATTATCTCTGCAATCTCATCAAAGCCTTCCTCGCGAGCCTCTTTAGCCATACGAGGGTACATATCTACCCATTCTTCGTGTTCACCATTTATGCCGTCCAATAGGTTTTCCTTTGTACAGCCAATGCCGTGTATCAGTTTGAACCATAATTTAGCATGTTCCTTCTCTTGAGCAGCAGTCTCCTCAAAAAAGGCGGCTATCTGTTCATAACCATCTTTCTTTGCCTTCGACGCATAGTAAGTGTACTTGTTGCGTGCTTTCGATTCACCTGCAAAAGCCTCCCATAGATTGGCTTCCGTCTTTGTTCCTTTTAAGTCTTTCATTGTGTAGGATGTTTTTGTAAGTAATTATTGAATTATGTATTGATTCTCTTCAACCAATACACCATTTTCACTACAAAATCTATGCCATATAATACCCAAAATCACAATACATCAACCATCACTTTTTAGATGAAAAATAACATCTTTTTGCTGGCACAATCTTGCTTGTCTGCATATTTCATCCTACCTTTGCACTGACTACCATTCAACATGCTTAACCTCACCACACAATCAACACGAAACACTCAACTCCAATATGACTATTCAATTTCTCGGGGCTGCTAACGAAGTAACTGGCAGCAAACATCTCATCACCACCGATTCGGGTAAGTGTATCCTACTTGATTGCGGAATGTATCAAGGAAAGGGTATGGAAACCGACGCAGCAAACCGTGACTTGGGCTTCAATCCAAAGCAGATTGATTGTGTCATACTCTCTCATGCACATATCGACCACTCTGGCTTGTTGCCTTATATCTACAAGTTGGGATTTAGGGGCGACATCATCTCTACGCCTGCAACACGAGATTTGTGCGCTATCATGTTGCAAGACACTGCATTCATACAGGAACTGGATGTACGCTGGTATAATAAGAAGATGAACAGGCTGCACAAACCTAAAATACAGCCGATTTACGACAATAACCATGTCGAGCGTTGTATGCACCATTTTGTCACAGTGGGCTACAATCGCCGCTATCGTGTAGCAGACGATGTTTATCTTACCTTCACCAATTCAGGACACATGCTCGGTTCTGCCATCTGTAGTTTGGACATAAAAGAGAATGGTGAGTGGAAACGAATAGCCTATACGGGCGATATAGGCCGTGCCGAAAGTCATATATTGTGTTCGCCACAGCCATTCCCGCAATGCGACTACCTTATCTGTGAATCAACTTATGGAGACCGCTTGCATACAGATATGCTCGCCACTGAAGAAGAATTACTCGGAGTAGTCGATTCCACTTGTATCTACAAGCGGGGTAAACTCATTATCCCAAGTTTCTCGGTAGGACGAACACAGGAGATAGTCTATGTACTGAACAATCTGTATAACGAAGGGCATCTGCCGCATATACCTGTCTATGTCGATTCCCCGTTATCGTTCAATGCTACACAGATATTCCGCCTCTATACCGACCAACTCAACGCTAATGTGCAGGATACAATGCGCTTCGACCCAGATCCGTTCGGCTTTAATACACTGCACTATATTACTGACATCCGCGAATCAAAAGCCCTGAACAATAATCCCGATCCCTGTATTATAATCTCTGCATCAGGTATGTTGGAGGCAGGACGCATCAAACACCATGTAGCGAACCACATCTCCGACCCGACCACAACAATACTGATAGTCGGATATTGTACGCCCACATCATTAGGCGCACGCATACAAGACCCCAATCTGAAATGGGTCAGCATCTTTGGATATGACCATCGTATTAAAGCGCAAATAACAAGAATAGAGGGCTTTTCAGGTCACGGCGACTATCGGGAAATGATAGACTATCTAACCCGTAGCCTCGATGTAACACAAGTGCGACATACCTTTATCGTACATGGCGAACTCGAAGCCCAAGAGGCGTATAAAGATCACCTCTACACCGCAGGTTTCCGCAACATCTCTATTCCATCAAAAGCCTCTATAGTCCACCTGTAAACAAACAACGGGTATTCTTGTACAATGCACTATTGCACGCTCGAATCAAGATAAAAGTCTTTAGCTAACTCCTGATAATCTCGTGTCCGTTTGCCATCAAGTGCCTCAAGTACAAGTTCGCTCTCTATAGGTGTATTTGTTTTTGTATGGGAAAAGTCCAACAGAATACGCTTATAGGGTTTATTGACTCGCCCGCGAACACGGCAGATTCGCTGTAGATAGAAGTTCTGTTGGATAGCAGAACGAACAATGTCGTTCTCTTCTGCTGCGGGCAAAATAAGTTGGAGGGAACCATGCTGGGTCAATAATCTTGCAGCATGCAGCAAAATTTCTTCGTAAGACAAAGCAGAGGTGTGCCTTGCCATTGTCCTTTTAGCATCTGGGCAGTGTAAACTTTCTTGGAAAAAAGGAGGATTGCTGACAATAAGGTCAAAGGTCGTCGGATATTCGGGTCTGTATTGTTGCAAGGGGATGCACTGTGCCTGCAACCTGTCTGCAAAGGGCGAATTGGCATAATTAACACGACTTTGTTCAACGGCACTATGGTCAATGTCAATACCAGTTATAGTGGCTGTATCAAATCGCTGCGCAAGCATAAGGGAAATCAGTCCACACCCGCTGCCAACATCAAGAATAGTGCAAGGTGTATCGCAGTTCGGCTCTGCCCATGCACCAAGAAGGACACCGTCAGTTCCTACCTTCATGGCACATTCTGAATCATTAACTTCAAATTGCTTAAAACGAAAAGACATAGGAGTAGGTAGGTCGCTTCTCGTGATGTTCGTGGTGCGTACCAAATATGCCGATACAGAGATAAATACCGATACCAATAAACAATATCGCACAAATACGGCGGAACCAAACTTCGAAGTGTTGAATATTATGATTGATATTACCTATCGTAGCAACAGAATAAGCAAGAAGCCATGCTATGACAATAACAGGAATTCCCGTTCCAAGAGCATAGACAATAGGCATAACCCAACTCCAAATAACTGGTTGGGCCATACTGAGAGGCACCAACATACCAAAGAACAATACACCACTATAAGGACAAAAAGCCATCGAGAACACCACTCCAAGTATAAACGACCAAATCCAATCTGGTACATGATGTTTGCTGCTTACAATCTGTGTAAACCGAGCGGTAAACCTGTTATGATGTTCATCGCCATGATGATGCTCATGATGTCCTCCTACGAGTATAAATAATCCGCAGATAATCATAAACGGCCCTAAAAGAGGCTCGCCGTAAGTCTCAAAGAAGTGCTGTATTCCTTCAATTTGTGCGCCACAAATAAATATCGCACACAAAGCCGTATAGGCTACCACCTTCCCAAGAACATACATAAGTCCGTTAACCAAGACCGTATGTTTATTATCAACATCTTTTCCGATGTAAGAAATAGCCGCAATATTCGAACAGAAAGGACACGGACTGATAATAGTCATCAGACCAAGTAGAAGTGCAGTAAGTAGCGGCATCGTTGATGCAAGGCTGCTTGTTATATAGTTTTGAAAAAACATATTTACCGAACCATTTATCTTAGAATTTGCAAAGGTACAGAATTTGTCATAACTTTGCAAACCATATTTGTATCCCTTAGGAATATTGTAAAATGCTATGAAAGATATTCTAAATAAAACACTGTATCAATGTATATTGCTCCTGCTCATAGCATTTGTAGTAGTCGGGTGTCATCGTTTTTCAACGGAGCATAAACAGTTCCAGAACGATCTGCTCAAACAAGAAGCAGTAGCAGAGCAGATGACTGCAAATTTTATAGATAGGTTGCAGTATAACTCTATCGACTCACTATGGGAACTGACCCAACACAACTCATCCGTACTATTCTATGTGTTCAATAGTCGAAAAATGGTTTATTGGTCCGACAATTGGTTAGCAGGCTCCGAAGTTCGTGTTTTGTTTTATGGTCGTTGGTACTATCAAAAATTCGATAACGCACATTGTATCTGCTATTGGACACCGTTGAACGACTTAAATATACTCACAATTATTCCCATTAAGTACGATTACCCGATAGAGAATAAACAACTACACAACGATTTTATTACACCGTTTCATCTCCCGAATACCTGTACCATCTCACAGGTAAAAAAGAGCGATATGTATCCCGTCTATTCATCCAATGGGCATTATCTATTCTCTATTGGAATGCAGGATACGACTGAGAATATCGCAACGAAACCCTCATCTGACTTGCGCCTGTCGGATACATTCTCCTATCGCACCCTGCAAGATAATACTAATATGGCTCCTCTGCAGGCGCATAGAAATGTCCGCATATATCTCTTACTAAGTGTCCTGTTATTCTCTTTGGTAGGTCTTATCGCCTTGATAGGCTTGATATACCATCGAGGTTTCAAGCGTATGACTATGCGCACAAAGATGCAGTACTTGGTCATTATGCTGTTATTGGCTAACTCTTTGTATATCTTCTTTATTTCCGCTCGTCATGTGCGTAAGCGTTATGAAGGAAGGCAACGAATTCTTTTGGAAGAAAAGACCCATTATATACAGAAGTCTTTACAGGAAATATACTTCTGGTCAATGTCGTTAGGTCCTATGAATGAGCCTGGCATGAACATTAATCTCCGTGACTTGTCACTTGCCTACGAAACGGATATTCATGTCTACGATATGGAGGGTAATTTGGTAGGCTCATCGGCTATGAATGTGTTCCACTATGGTCTTTTGTCCCGTCACATAGACCCTCGTCCCTTCTTCTCTGAACAAACAAATGTTATTCAAGAGGAGCATATTGGCGACCTCAGTTATTTGGCGGCCTATACTGAACTATACAACGGCAGTTACTTGCAGATAGGTTATATAGTAGTACCTCTGTATGTCAGTTCAGAGGTGGTGGATGCAGAGGTTGATGCCTTCATTGCCAAGTTGTTACCGCCAATTATGGTCGCCTTCCTGTTATCGTTCCTACTAAGTATAGTCATGACAAAAGGTATCACTCGCCCCCTCTCCTCTTTAGCAGACAAGATGAAGCATTTCAAGATAGGTGAGCGTAACAACCGTTTGAACTATGATAAACCCGATGAGGTCGGGCAGTTGGTTGTTCGTTATAACCAGATGGTAGATGAGTTAGAGCATTCAACCGAGAAACTGGCGAAGTCAGAGCGTGAGTCTGCATGGCGTACAATGGCTCGCCAAGTGGCACATGAGATTAACAATTCGCTCACACCAATGCGTCTGACCATTCAACAGATGCAACGCTTGCATACCAAAACCTTTGTGAACGAAGGTCTATTGTCAAAAGCAACGGAAGACGATGAAAAATTGAAACAATACAACACCTATTTCGAAAAGTCCAGCATAACGCTTATAGAGCAGATAGATACCTTGTCAAAGATTGCCTCCACATTCTCTTCATTCGCAAAAATGCCTGAATTGCAGATTGTTCCTGTAAATGTGGCAAGCAAACTATTCTCAGTCATAACCCTATTCCGCAACAACAACGCATCCGTCCCCATTCGCTACATTGGTGCTGAAACAGGTGTTTGGGCGATGACTGATGAACTGCAAATATCGCAAGTATTCAACAACCTGATAAAGAACGCACTGCAGGCAATTGAAAACAAAGAGGGTGGGGATATTATTGTTATCTTGAAAGAAACAGCAAAGGAAGTGGTAATATCCATATCAGATAACGGTTACGGTATTGCACCCGATACACGCAACAAAATATTCCGTCCAAACTTCACAACCAAAAGTACCGGTATGGGACTTGGTTTGGCTATCTCTAAAAATATCGTAGATGGGTCTGGAGGAGATATATCATTTGTAACATCAGAGAAAGGAACAACATTTTATGTCCATCTTTTGCCGGCAAAGGAACATGAGAGTTGATTGCAACTTTTTATGGAAAAAAGAATGTCTTACTCTTGCACTATGCATTTTATTCTGTACCTTTGCGACCTGATACCTTGATAGCATTTGAAAAGAATACACACAAAATACCCATAACATAATCCTTATGCAAGATTACTTATGTCCTCGTCACATCGGAGTGAATGATGACGAAATGCAGCAAATGTTGCGTGTACTGAATGTCCAGTCAATCAATGAATTGATGGAACAGGTTTTCCCATCTGATATTTTCCTCAAAGAAAGGCTTCATTTGCCTAAGCCATTGTCCGAACACGAATATCTGCATCACATGGTGCAGTTGGCAGGTCTTAATAAGAATGTCCGCAGTTACATCGGTCATGGCTACTACGATACAGCAACGCCATCTGTCATTGTCCGCAATGTACTGGAGAACCCGGTGTGGTACACTTCTTACACACCCTATCAAGCAGAAATATCTCAAGGTCGCTTGGAAGCGTTATTCCTCTTCCAAACAATGGTGTCCGACCTTACGGGGCTTCCTCTTGCCAACTGCTCATTGTTGGATGAGGCAACAGCCACTGCCGAGAGTGCTACAATGATGCACAACCTTCGCTCGCGCGAGCAGGTAAGTCTTGGTGTGAATAAACTCTTCGTTGACGAGAAAGTCTTTGCAGAAACATTGTCCGTATTGCGGACGCGTGCTGCAGGGCAGGGAATCGAAATTGTTGTGGGGGACTATGCTGCAGCCCGATTAGACCGGCAATACTTTGGTGCCATCCTGCAGTATCCCAATAGCAATGGCTCTGTCGAGGATTACGCAGGTTTTGTCAAGCATGCACACGACTTGGACATCAAGGTTACTGTCGTTGCCGACATCCTCTCCCTCGCTCTTTTGCCTTCGCCTGCTTCTTTCGACGCAGATGTTTGTTGTGGCACGACTCAGCGTATGGGAATACCGATGGGCTATGGTGGTCCCGTTGCGGGGTATATGGCAACCCGTAGTGAATACAAACGCGATATGCCGGGGCGCATCGTAGGGCTCTCTAAGGATGCGTACGACAAACCTGCCTATCGCTTGGCACTACAAACGCGCGAACAGCACATAAAGCGTGAGAAAGCAACCTCCAACATCTGTACTGCAGAAGCGCTTACGGCGATGATGGTGGCTTTCTACGCCGTGTATCACGGTGCGGACGGTATTCGAAGCATTGCCGAAGAAATACACAGCAAAGCCACTTACCTCTCCGAAATGCTGCAAGCCTATGGCTATACACAAGAGAACGCACAGTTCTTCGACACACTGAAGATCCGCTTGCCGCAATCGGTATCGCTCGCTGCCTTCCGCCATGCAGCAGAGGAGATGAGTATGAACTTCTTCTATGCAGAAGATGGCACAATAGGGATGAGTATCAACGAGACAACCTCCCTGAGCGATATGAACGACCTGATTGAGTTGTTTGCCTCCGTAAGCGGCAATATCCCGTGTCCAGAGCAATCTGAATCGGCTTTCAATGGACTATGGACACTCGACGAAGAGATGGTGCGACCAATCGATTATCTGCAGGCACCCGTCTTCAAAAAATATCACACGGAAACAGAGATGATGCGCTTTATCAAGCACTTGGAGCGCAAAGACATCTCCCTGACACATAGTATGATACCTCTTGGCTCCTGCACTATGAAACTCAACCCTGCATCTGCCATGTTGCCTGTCACTTACTCTGGCTTTATGGGTGTTCACCCAATGGCTCCTGCAGAGCAAGCAGAGGGATACCTGCAAGTGTTAAGCGAACTGAAACACTATTTGTGTGTCATTACAGGCTTCGATGCCTGCACCTTGCAACCCACATCGGGTGCGGCAGGCGAATATACGGGACTTGTTATCATTCGTGACTATCTGCAGCGCAAAGGACTTGCCCAACGCAATGTCTTGCTCATCCCCGCGTCTGCACACGGCACCAATCCCGCCTCCTGTGTACAAGCAGGGTTTGTCCCTGTCGTAGTGAGTTGCGACGAGAACGGAAACACCGACATCAACGATTGGCGTGCAAAGGCCGATATGTATTCCGACACTTTGGCTGGCTGCATGATAACATATCCTTCCACACATGGTATCTTCGAGGAGGATGTAATGGAGATGTGCCAACTTATCCATGAGCATGGCGGATTGGTATATATGGATGGTGCGAATATGAACGCGCAGATAGGTTTTACACACCCTTCGGCGATCGGAGCAGATGTTTGTCACCTCAATCTGCATAAATCTTTCGCATCACCTCATGGAGGTGGAGGACCTGGTGTAGGGGCTGTCTGCGTCAACAAAAAACTGCAGGACAGTCTGCCTTCTGCCGACAACAATCGCGTCTCCACTTCGCTGTATGGCAACGCCAATATGGCACTCATCTCCTATGGCTACATCGCAATGATGGGCGAAGAAGGGCTGCGCAAAGCAACGGCTGTCGCTATCCTAAATGCAAACTACTTGGCACATCGCTTGGCGGACGCTTACGGAATCGTTTATACCAACAAGAATGGTAGGGTAGGACACGAACTTATTCTCGATTGCCGTCAGTTCAAAAAGTATGGTATCACCGAAACCGATGTGGCAAAACGACTTATGGACTTCGGATACCATGCACCTACCTTGTCATTCCCTGTACATGGCACACTTATGGTAGAGCCTACCGAGAGCGAAAGCAAAGAAGAGTTGGACCGCTTCGTAGAGGCGATGCTCACCATCAGGGCTGAGATTGAAGAGGTAATCACTGGTGCTGCCGACCCCAAAGATAATGTACTCCTATCCGCTCCGCACCCAGAGTATGAGGTAACGGCAGACGAGTGGAAACATCACTATTCCCGTCAGAAAGCAGCATACCCGCTACTTTGGGTCGCCGACAACAAACTGTGGCCTGCTGTCGCTCGGGTGGATAACGGATTTGGAGACCGCAACCTAATCGCTAAAATAGGCTGATAAATGAATAGAACAGAAACGCTGAAAAGCAATTTCAACAGGTTTCATAATGCAAAGCCTGTAGTAAAGATACGCGAACTCTTGCTTATCTTCGTAGGGTTGTTCCCCTATGCTGTGGCTGTCAATCAACTCTTGGTGCCGAGCGATATCGTCGGAAGTGGACTGACCGGTCTGTGCGAGATCATCTATTTTGCTACCAAAGGCTTTGTGCCTATCTGGTTATCTACACTCTCGTTCAATATCATTTTACTTGTCATTGCGCTCAAACTCATCGATTTTAGGTTTGTCCTGCGTACTATCTTCGGCGTCTTTAGTTTCACTTTCTGGTTGAAAGTGGTGCCAATAGCCTCCGAGCCTCTACTGCACGACCCCTTCATGGCAAGTGTGGTTGGAGGTATGCTGTGCGGATGTGGCTTGGGCATTGTCTTCCTGAACAATGGTACATCCGGTGGCACGGATATTGTCGCCATGATAGTAAACCGCTACCACCATATTCCTATCGGACGAGTACTCTTCTACTGTGACCTTATCATCATCTCCAGTGCCTATTTCCTACCCAATGTACGCAGTGTCGAAAAGGTGTTGTTGGGTCTTTGCTTCACATTCATGTGTACAAGCGTTGTAGATATGATTATGAACAAGGTGCGTCAGTCTGTACAGTTCTTCATCTTCTCTACCAAGTACGAAGAGATTGCCAATGCCATCAATTCTATGCCGCGTGGAGTAACCATCCTCAATGGACAAGGATGGTATTCCAAACAAGAGATTCATGTTGTAACGGTCTTGGCAAAGAAAAGCGAGTCTTCTCGCATCTTCACTTTGGTCAGAGAGATTGACCCTGATGCCTTCATCTCGCAGTCGGAGGTAATAGGTGTCTATGGTAGAGGCTTCGACCCCATATACAAATAGCCCTCACACTCATATAATTCCTGTAGAGCCATAGCACGCTATGGCTCTCTTCTCTCAACTTAAACACACTGGGGACGCGGGCGCCTCGCCTGCGGACAAACCACCAGCCTCACCCATTGTTCAGGCAAAAGAAATGAAGACCACCCTCCTATGCCTCTCACCCCCTCATCCCAACCCCTAGATCCCCTAGACCGTCTAGTTCCTCTACATCTCCCACCAAAACCACCACCTCCTCCCAACGCTAACCAATGGGGACGCGGGCGCCCCGCCTGCGGACAAGCCATCATGCTTACCTTACTTCCCTTGGCTAACCCCACCTTCTCAATACTCATTACCTAACATCTCTTAACTTCTCACTACCGACCTTTAACACTCCCTCCTTCCCAAAAACTCCCCGTTCCCTCCCGCTCCCCCTCCGCTTACCCCGATAAACACTACCTATTCCAAACGATTTATATAGGATGAATATAGGACGAATATAGGATGACTATAGGAACCCCCTACAAACTACCTCCAATCCCCCTCCCAAACACCTCTCTTTCTACTTTAATCATTAACCCTTAATTCTTAAATTATAATAACTCCTTGCTGCCTTTATAATGGTTCGTTGCCACGCTCTTGCTCACTGTAGAGCCATAGCGTGCTATGCCTCTCATCCCCTCTTCCAACCCCCTAGATCCCCTAGATTTTCTAGATTGTCTAGTTCCTCTACCCATTACCCCCCGCATAAACTCATAAACTCCTAAACTCATCAACCAAATAACCTTCCCCTTTGGTACGAATTTTGTCATTCCACAGAATTGTTGTACTTTTGTCGAGTTTATCAACATAAAACTATTGGTATGAAAACAAAAGGAAAAGTCATCACAATCATCACCCTGTTGCTGTTGATTGGTTTAGGATGTTGGTTCTTCTTCAAATTCTATTTCGTCTTTGGAGAGGGGGTAAAAGCAGGAGAGTTAAACTATCTGACCTACAAAGGCTATATCTTCAAAACTTATGAAGGAAGGCTTATTCAATCTGGCTATAACTCCAAAAACTCTACGGCAACTGTGCAGTCCAACGAATTCAAGTTCTCAGTAGAAAACAAACAGGTGGCAGATAGCCTTATGCGTTGCACAGGGAAAATGGTTGAATTGCACTACAAAGAATATCTTGGCGCACTACCTTGGAGAGGAGTCAGTGAGTTCGTGGTCGATAGTATCATCTCCGTATCACCGGTCGCTACACCTCCGCTATTGCGATAAGAACAATACATACTCACGCAATTTATTTTTTAACTAACAATACAATTATTATGCTTAAAGAAAATTTTATTCGTCTATTTGAAGACTCGTTCCGTAGCAATTGGGAGTTGCCTGCCTTCACCGATTATGGTACGGATAAAACTTTTACTTACGGAGAGGCTGCTGCCGAAATTGAGCGATTGCACTTGTTATTTGATGTATGTGGCGTACAGAGAAACGACAAAGTCGCACTGATTGGAAAAAATAGTGCGAACTGGGCGATTACCTACATAGCAACGGTCACCTACGGTGCTGTCATTGTCCCTATTCTACAAGACTTCAAACCCAACGACATTATTCATATTGTCAACCACTCCGAATCGATATTGCTATTCTCCGACGAGAATATATGGGATAACTTGGATATCGATCAGATACACAATGTGCGTGCCGTCTTTTCTCTGAAAGACTATTCTACTTTAGCCGTTCGCGAACCAATCTCCGACGATACAGCAGAGGCAAACGAACACATCTTGCTGAATAAAGAAGACATCGATTGGCAGCATATCAAGCAATTGTTCAACAAGAAATATGCTGAAGGCTTCCACCAATACTGCATACGCTATATAGACAAGTCCAACAAAGAAATGGTATCACTCAATTACACAAGCGGTACCACAGGCTTCTCTAAAGGTGTCATGACCAGTGGTAATGCGTTGGCTAACAATGTGCGCTTCGGTATCCAATCTAAAATCATTTATCGTGGAAGCCGGCAAGTATGCTTCCTACCTCTTGCACACTCCTATGGTTGTGCATTCGATTTTCTAACTTCGGCTTGTATAGGAGGGCATACATGGTTTGTGGGGAGAACACCTTCACCGAAAATTCTACTACAGGCGTTCGCCGATGTTAAACCCACTGCCATATTCTCAGTGCCTCTTATTATCGAGAAAATCTATAAGAAACAAATACAACCACTACTCGACAAAAAACCGATCAGTTGGGTACTAAAAGTACCTTATTTAGACGATGTCGTATTAGGACAGATACGACAAAAACTCGTTAACGCTTTTGGAGGCGAGTTTTGGCATATTATCTTGGGTGGTGCTCCATTGAACGCAGAAGTCGAGGACTTTTTTCATAGATTGAAATTCCCTCTCGTAGTCGGATACGGAATGACCGAATGTGCTCCCCTCATCGCTTATGAATTCCCCGATAAGTTTAAGATGAACTCTTGTGGAAAGGCGGTAACTGGAATGGAGATTAAAATAGAAGACCCCGACAAAGATGGTATAGGCGAAATTCTTGTACACGGAGAAGGACTCATGGATGGATACTACAAGAACGAAGCAGCCACAAAGGATATATTCACTGAAGATGGTTGGCTACGGACGGGCGACAGGGGTATGCTCGATGCAGAAGGCAATCTCTATATCAAAGGCAGAAGCAAAACAATGCTGCTCGGACCTTCTGGGCAGAATATCTATCCAGAAGAAATAGAAGCAAAACTCAACAATATGCCCTATGTTATGGAAAGTATCGTACTGCAAGATGACGACAAACTGGTAGCATTGGTATGTCCTGATTTCGAAATGGTAGATGCTAACCACTTGGAACACGATGCGCTCGTTGCTGCAATGGAAGAAAACCGTAAGGAATTAAATAAAATGATACCAGCTTATGAATCCGTCTCGCGTATTCGGTTGTTTGGACATGAATTCGAAAAGACACCCAAGAAGAGTATCAAACGATTCCTCTACACAGCATCTATGGGTGAATAACTGTCTTCAACCATATAACCGATAGGTATGAATCTTTGTATCGACCAGGGTAATTCAAGAACAAAAGTTGCTTTGTTCCGAGAAGAAGACGGACAACTGATAAAGGCGTTCGTCTATAAATCATTCTCTTCAACAGACGCAGAGCGACTTTGTTCGTTATACCCTGTTCACAACTGTATCATATCTTCCGTTGCGCATACTAACCCCGCCGTACTGAATGCACTCAACCGGCAATGCAACCGTTTTGTATTGTTCGACCATACAACACCCATCCCTATCGCAAATCTGTACGATACACCTCAGACATTGGGACAAGATAGATTGGCTGCTGCTGTGGGCGCAAATGCGTTGTTCCCTGACGAAAATGTCCTTATCGTCGATATTGGCTCTGCAATTACTTATGATTTCCTCAACGAAAACAACGAATATGTAGGAGGCAATATCGCACCGGGCATAAAAATGCGTCTGATGGTTTTACGACAAATGACAAAACGCTTACCTACGGTCGAAATAGAAGAGGGACAACTAATACCCCTATTCGGACATAATACACACGATGCTATTGCCGCAGGCGTACTACGAGGCGTTGTATTCGAAGTGAAGGGATATATGAGAACCATGCAAGAACGGGTCAAGCATTATCAAACCATATTGACAGGAGGAAATGCACCGCTAATTTATCCCAATCTGCAAGGAGAAGTGCAAACCGAAAAACACTTGGTACTAAAAGGCTTGAACCGAATATTGCAATATGGTAATGAAAAATAGAACAACGGAATAATATAACACGGTTTATTTCTAAAATTGGCAAACATTTTGTATCTTTGCAGAATTGAAAACTATACTTCTATGCGTCATGCAACTCGGTACATATTAGTCACCTTTTTAATGCTTTGTTCAACTGCTGCTTCTATAGTTGCTCAAAACTCCACCGCCTCACCATATTCCATGTTTGGTTATGGCGAACTCAACGATAATGTACCGGGAGCATATAGGGGACTCGGAGGAGTATCTATAGGTATGCGTTCCAAAACGGTTATCAATCCGTCACAACCAGCATCGTATAGCGCAATAGATAATACCACATTTATGTTCGACTTGGCAGCAAGCGCAATGGTTTCAACTTACAAGGACGCATCAGGAAGGAGAACAAAAGGAAATGGTAATCTCGAATACTTAACCCTGCAATTTCCTATATGGAAATATATAGGGGTATCATTAGGTATCATGCCTTATTCTGCAGTAGGCTACGAAATGACCGACTCCGTAACTTCTTTCATTCATCCATATAAGAGAAATTATAGTGGCACAGGCGGTATATCAGAGGTCTATGCAGGCATATCGTTCAACATAGTGAACTGGGCTGCATTAGGTATGAATGTTTACTATATGTTCGGCGATATAGAGAATAACAAAACCCTATCCTTCACCGAATCTGGTTTCAATACAGTATCTCAGGTATCTACTATGCATGTAAGCGATGTACGCCTGCGATACGGAGCACAACTATTCCACACCTTTGCCGAGAAACATACAGTAGTACTTGGAGCAACTTTTGAGAATAAAACCAAATTAAACGGACGATTTAGCAAAATCGAAACAACCACAACCGATACAGTACAGAACACCGCAACAGGATTCGAGTTACCAATGGCGTGGGGCGTAGGAGCATCCTATAACTATGCTGACAGGATGACATTTGCAATAGACTATTCTGCTATCAACTGGGCAGATGCTCTCTATTTTGGAAATAAAGGCGCTTTCCGAAACCGCTCTAAACTGGCAATGGGCTTCGAATATCGTCATAACCCTATGGGTCGCAAGTATGTGGAACGGATGCCTTTCCGTATAGGGTGTTCCCTATCTGACCCCTACTTGACAAATATCAATGCTAAAGAATTTTCGGTCAGTGTAGGTGTGGGCTTCCCTCTACGCAATGTGGCTACAGTAATAAACACTATCGTTGAATATGGGCATCGAGGAGCGAATGGTACATTAGAAGAGAACTATTTCAAATTCACTATCAATGCCTCCGTATCCGAGAATTGGTTCTTCAAGCGAAAACTATAGAAGAAAAAAGAATAATATATCTGTTTTACTATAATAATGTTATCGAATATGAATATGCGTATATTTCAAGTATCAAGTGCAAGCAGACTACTAACCATACTTGCCATCTGTACCATTATCCCTATGACTGCTGTAGCCAAAAGTAAAAAGGTGGTTACACCCTCAAAAGAAGTAGAAAACACCACTACTGCAACCACCAACAATCTACAAACCATCGACGAAACACCTGTCATCACTGAGGAATGTATCACCGATGTAAGTCTATTCTCCGAATCTGCAAAAAACAAACAGTATGCCGATGCAGTAGAACCGTGGTATAGGGTATATAACACTTGTCCAAGTGCCAATGTCGCTATATATGTCTATGGTACTAAAATAGTAGCCTGGCAAATTTCACAAGCACAAACAGAAGAGGAAAAAGCACGACTACGCAACCTGTTAATGGAAGTATATGATAAACGCATTAAGTATTTTGGCGATAACCTTAGATACCCGACTGCCTATATATTGGGACAGAAAGGATTAGACTACTGCGACTATTTCACAGAAGATAATACTAAACTCTCTGCTTATCAATGGCTCAAAGAGTCTGTGTTGGGCATGGGTACGAAGAGTACTATGGAGGTAATTAGCAAGTATGCCGAATTGTCTAATAGCCTGTATAAGACCAATCCCGAGCAGTATGGAGAGCAATATATCGCTGACTACGAAAAGGTATCTGAATTATTGACTGCCGTTAGCAACGACTCGACAAGCAAGTCGGCTCAATATGCCAAACAACTGAAAGACTATATCGACAATGTATTTGCAGTATCAGGAGCAGCCGACTGTGATAAATTGGACGAACTATATGCTTCATTGGTCAATGCTAACTTGCAGAATTTAGATATGCTTACCAAAATAATGAAGTTGTATAATCGTGTTAACTGCGTAGAATCATCAGTTTATTTTGCAGCGGCAGAGGCTGCACATCAATTACAACCCAATGAGGAGTCTGCAGCAGGATGCGCTAAAATGTGCCTAAAGAAAGAGGATTACCGTGCCGCTGTTGCATACTACGACGAAGCAACTACCTATGCAGAAAACAACGAGGACAAAGCAAACTATCAGTACTACATTGCCTGCATCTATTTTTCCAACTTGAAGAATTACTCTTTGTCTCGTCAATATGCCCGTAAATCTTTGGAATACAAAGCAGATCAGGGGCGTTGTTATATCTTGATAGGAACACTTTATGCCGCCTCTAAACCTTACGACGATGCAGTACTGAACAAAACGGTATATTGGGCAGCATGCGATAAGTTTACTAAGGCTAAACAAGTTGACCCTTTATGTGCAGACGAAGCACAACGCTTGATAAATACCTACTCGCAATACTTCCCGACAACCGAAGAAATTTTCTTCTATGCAGGAAATGGACTAGCTAAAGGCAAGGCGTTCACAGTAGGAGGTTGGATAGGTGAAACCACCGTCTGCCGTTAATCTTTCCACGGCTTATATCATCTCTATAAATCATATAATATGAAACGGATAATGCCATTCTCACTACTTAATCATTTAGGTAAATGGGGGTGGCATTTGTCTATCTTTATAGGATTATTGTGTTTTGCAGGGTGCAAAGGAAGCGATAAGGAGCAAATCGATGCTATCATCGACCGTACTCTTATCCCCATACTTGACACCGATTCTGTAACAACGCTAATCTCCGACTCTGGCATAACGCGCTATCGCATCTCTGCACATAAATGGGACATCTACGATAAGGCAGTGCCTTCTTATTGGGAGTTCTCCGAAGGAATTTACCTCGAAAAGTTCAACGAAGATTTTCAGATCGAGGCATCTCTTCGCTCCGACTATGCTCGCTACGACGATGTGGCACAGATATGGGAACTCGATGGGAATGTAAAAGCAATGAACCTCAAAGGAGAACGATTCGATACACAACAATTGTTTTGGAATCAACAGACGGGTAGGGTTTACTCCGACTCTGCAATCACCGTCACAAGAGAAAACTCCGTCATTGTTGGGGTGGGTTTTGAATCGAATCAAGAGATGACTCAGTACACCATTCTTCATCCACAGGGAGTCTTTCCCATAAAGGATGATAATCCGCAATAAAAGTATAGATACTATGAACTTGTTAGAAAACAAAGTGGCACTCATCACTGGGGCTGCGCGTGGCATAGGCAAGGCTATTGCCTTGTGTTTTGCAGAAGAAGGTTGTCATATAGCGTTCACTGACTTAGAGTTGAACGACACGGTAAAACAGACACAAAAAGAGATTGAGGCACTGGGAGTAAAGGTGAAAGCCTATGGTAGCAATGCTGCCGACTACAACGACGCAATGCAAGTAATAAGCAATGTAGTGACCGACTTTGGGCATATTGATATATTAGTCAACAATGCGGGTATAACAAGGGATGGACTTCTCTTGCGTATGTCTGAGAGTCAATGGGATGAAGTATTAACGGTTAATCTGAAATCAGTCTTCAATTATATGCATGCCTGTGCGCCTGTTATGATGAAGCAACACGGTGGTTCTATCATATCCATCTCATCTGTTGTCGGAGTAGCAGGCAATGCCGGTCAAGCCAACTACGCTGCAAGTAAGGCAGGTATTATTGGTCTTACCAAATCTGTAGCAAAAGAGTTGGGTAGTCGTGGCATTCGTGCTAATGCTATCGCACCGGGCTTTATTATCAGTGATATGACCGACGCTCTATCGGATGATGTAAGAGCCTTTTGGGAGAAAACTATCCCCTTGCGGCGTGGAGGCAAACCCGAAGAAGTGGCAAAGGTCGCACTCTTCTTAGCCTCCGACCTTTCGTCCTATGTCACAGGACAAGTCATCCATTGTTGTGGCGGAATGAGTTGCTGATAACTCACAATTGCCTGCGAATAGCCTCTTCGTGCAGTATTTCAACCATCTTCTGCACTACTTCCGCAGATATATGATGCCCACTGGCCCATTGCAAACGCTTTTGCAAGATGTCATTGTAGCGTTCCGATTGCAAAATAGGTAGCCCGTACTGATGTTTTATTTGCCCTATCTCTTCCGCTATATCTAATCGTTTTGCGATAAGTTGCCACAACTCGTTGTCAATCTCGTCTATTTGTTCTCGCCATGCCAATAACGCAGTCGTGGCATCTTCTTCTTTCGAATGTCCTCCTATCTTGTTTTCTATCGACTTTAAGAGATTATCCAACTGCAATGGTGTAATCTGTTGGCCTGCATCCGAAAGTGCCTCCTGTGGGCATATATGGCACTCTATCATCAAACCGTCAAAACCTATCTGTATAGCCTGTGTCACCACATCTCCTACCATTGTTGCATCACCCGTCAAATGCGATGGGTCGCAGATCACTGGGATATGGGGCATCTTTCGCTTCAACTCAATAGGTACCGACCAATTCGGCATATTGCGCAACGGAGCAGAGTAGGGACTGTAAAAACCCCGATGTACTGCACCTATCTGTTCCACTCCAACTTTCTCAAATCGCTCTATCGCACCGAACCACAGGTTTATATCTGGGCTTATCGGATTCTTGACTAAAACGATAGGTTTCTGTTCGTAATGTCCTACCTCGTCGGCTATTTGCTGAACCATAAAAGGATTGGTCGTGGTGCGTGCGCCTATCCATAAAACATCTATCCCATGATCCATGCACAACCTCACATGTCCAGGGGTAGCCACTTCTGTCGCAACAGAAAGATGCAACTCTCTCTGCACACGCTGCAACCAGGCAAGACCCTTACTTCCTGCACCTTCAAAGCAATCAGGACGGGTTCGTGGTTTCCATAAACTCGCACGAATGGTCGAAATCCCTATTGCCTGCAATGCAACAGCCGTATCAAAAACTTGTTCCTCCGACTCTGCACTGCAAGGCCCTGCTATAATCCATTTGTTATTACGCAACTGCATTGTTAGAACGATTATCTCTTACTGATTTTATCTGCCTGCCACCGGCAACACCGTCTGCAATCTTTATTGTAACGCCTCTTCGGTAGAGCCTTTGCTGCACAAGCCCAAGTCCTTTACTAATAACTGCGAAATATCTATATCCGAGCGATGTTCTCTTATGAGTATCCAATCTTTCCATATCTCCTCTACCTCCGCCGGAATATTCTTAATGAAATCTTCGCTACCCTGTTTGTCTATCTGGATGATTACTCTTTCCACCGTCAGTTTATGAATATCCATGGCAGGCATATAGGTCTTATCTACATTCCCCTCTATATACGACTCACGCAATATACCCACCTCCACTAACCGTGTCATCACTTCATTCACCAGGCGGATGGGCATATTGGTACTTTTTGCTATCTGATAACTACTCTGTGGCACACCCCCGTCTTCAAACTGCTTAACCACACAATAGGTCAGATACACCGTAATAAAATCATAGTAACGGCGCGATGTATGCTGCATCTCTGCATCATACTCAAAGTATTCATTGTTCTGAATGGCGTATGACATCTCCGCACCTATCAGAGTCAGCAGACAAGACCAATAAATCCACATCAAGATAAGTGGAATGGCAGCAAATGCACCATAGACAATGTTTGTCCGTGAAAGAAAGAGAACAATATAGACGCTTAGAAGTTGCAATACCTGAAACAATGTCCCTATCAGCATACCGGGAACAATGGCTGCCGAGAAACCCACTTTCGTATTCGGAATAGCGTAGTACATATAGGAAAATATCAACCAACATACTACAAAGGGGATAAACTTGATACAGAACTCCTTGAAGTAGGGCATTGAATCAAACAACGAGTATTCTGCAATAGTCGAATGGACAAAAATAGAGAAACCGCTCGTAAACACTATCAGTATAGGAATCATAATTAGAATCGTGATATAGATAGCAAACTGCCGGACTGAGTTCCGCGATTTCTTTACATTCCATATACGGTTAAACGAGAGTTCAATGTCACGAAAAAACGAATTTACCGACCATAGAAGGATAACAATACCAACACCCAGAAACAAACCGCCTTGAGTGGTCGCAAGATAACGCTCCACAAAACCCATTATCTCCGGTACCATGTTGGTCTGTTCCAATATGGCTATACTATACAACTTCTCCTCTATCACTTGCTCGAAACCAAAGCCCTTGGCAATGGCAAGTACCATCGCCAAAACGGGAACTACCGAGAAAACCATAGAGTAGGTAAGGGCCTTCGACCGGGTATTCAACTCGTCTTCTGCATATCCTCTGATTGACAAAATAATAGTCTTCAGAACCATATACAATATCTTCTTACTCTTCGATAATTCCGTCCCCGTCAAAGACCAGACATCGTAACGGATAAATTGGTATATCTTTTTGTACATACAATAATACCTCGTGCAAAAAACAACAGAATAAATAAAGTTCGTAAGCAGTAGTCCAATCTATAAGCCGAGTTCTGTTTTCCTCTAAAGGAATGTCTGTCATTAATCTGTGGTCTAACCTTTCTGATAGACTCTATCGTTCTACCCTCTGGCTCGAGCGAGTAACTCTTCATGGTGATTGCACCAAACACCAGTTTACTTGAACTTTCAACCCATAGGACGACTTGACGCCTTGCATTTCTACAAGACCGGTAGGCTCTTACCCTGCCTTTTCACCCTTACCTCTCTTGCAAGAGGCGGTTATTTTCTGTGCCATCTACCGAACATTGCTGCCCGCCGACCGTTAATCGGTATGGTACTCTTTGTTGCTCGGACTTTCCTCCCGAATATATTCATTCTTGCGAAAACAATACTTCGAGCGACAGACCAACTGGGCTAATACTTACGAACTTCATCCCATTGAAAACTATGCCGCAAAGGTAGGCAAAAAATACTATCTGTGCAAACCTCCCTTCTCTCTAACAAGCGAAACCCTATCAAATAACAAGAAATATAAATACGGCAAAACAACCAAAGGTTACGACTTCTACCCCGTTTTCGTACCAACTACCCTCCGCCAACGCCCGTCAATACTATGTATTTCGAAGGTTTTATATAGGATCTATATAGGATGAATATAGGACGAATATAGGAAGAGCCTCCCAACTACCTATTCTGCACCTGAATAATTGCCCTCTCGGCATATTAATCATTAACTCTTAATTGTTAATTTATAATAACCGTAGAGTCATAGCGTGCTATGGCTCTCGTATCCTTTCCGCATATTAACTGTCAGTTCTCCCCAAATCCACCCTTAAAATACTCTTCCAATAAATTATATGCCGCCACAAACGAACTAACCTGATTCGACAATACTCTTTCTTCTGCTTCTTTCAAACTCGTGGCTATCTCCTCATTCTGATAAAAATGACCCAATAGTTGGGCATTGATAGTCTCATACATCCAGTATTTCGATTGCTGCTGACGCTTGTAATAGAAGTATTCATTCTCACGGGTAAATGCAATATATTCCTCTATCATCTTCCATACATCATCCACACCAGTATGCTCGACTGCCGAACAGGTAACAACCGACGGTTTCCACCCCGATGGAGCAGGAGGGAACAACATAAGTGCATTGGTAAACTGAGTCTTGGCAACTTGTGCTTTCTCGATATTATTACCATCGCACTTGTTAATAGCAATGCCGTCAGCCATTTCCATAATACCACGCTTGATACCTTGCAATTCATCGCCAGTACCGGTTACCTGCAAGAGTAGAAAGAAATCTACCATAGAATGGGCGGCGGTCTCTGATTGCCCAACACCTACTGTCTCCACCAATATAGTATCATAACCGGCGGCTTCACAAAGTATAATAGTTTCCCTCGTCTTACGGGCTACACCCCCTAATGAACCGGCAGATGGAGAAGGGCGGATAAACGCATTCTTGGCGGTAGATAATTCCGCCATACGGGTTTTGTCGCCCAATATACTACCTTTCGAGCGTTCAGAACTCGGGTCAATAGCCAACACCGCCAAACGCTTCCCCTTATTGGTCAATTCCACACCCAATGCCTCTATAAAAGTCGATTTACCGGCACCCGGTACACCCGTAATACCCACGCGTATGGCGTTACCGGAATAAGGCAAACAGGCTTCTATCACCTTCTGCGCTATTGCTTGGTCTGCAGGTAAATTGCTCTCTACAAGAGTAACTGCTTGCCCTAAAATCGATACATTGCCTTGCAGGATGCCACGAACATAATCCTCTGCTTCTAACCTGCACTTCTTACGGTGAAAGGTAGTATAAGGGTTTACATTAGGCAGCGACTCAATTCCTGCATTAACAGTCAGACCTTTGTATTTGTCTTCATTTTCGGGGTGATGATGATGTTCCATAATCGGATAATAAAAAAACCGAAAGTACAGGAGATACGGATGTATCTTGTTCTACTTTCGGTTTTTGAAGGGTTATTGATTATTCTGCAATAGTCCAACTAATGTTCAGACGGATTTTCGTATTCTTCGGATCATTAGTGAGCAATTCTATCTGGCGACGATAAGTACCGGGCTTAACTGTCTCCTCGTTAGGTAATACCTCAATGGTAATTACGCTGCTCTTTCCACCTTTAACAATTGCCTTTGCTACATTCGCACGAACAACCTCAGGATTGGAATTGCTGACCTTTCTGATTTCCAACGCACGCTCTCCGACATTCTTAAAGGCTATCTTCCTTACAAATTTGGCATTCGGTTGAATTATACCGAGATTAATATTGTGGTCTGCTATCTCAAATATCGGAGCCGTCTGCAATTCTTCTGTCGTGAGTTTACTGAAGTCCTCTTCAACATCTGCAGACAAGGTCAGTTTATACTCATCTGAAATAATGCGCTTGCCATTAACCATCAAATACAGATAATAGGTGTTCGAACCCCATTGCTTGCATTTATCGGCATCGAAATTAACATTGAGCGTACCTACCTCTTGTGGCTTCAATGTCTTTAGAGAAAGCACTGCTGTAAGCATATTGTCACGGTCATTTTGCAGTACCTCTACGGTTACTTCATGGTCGGTAAGATTGGCATACTCCAACGAACGAGTTGCATTGTTGCCCTTAAACACCGTGCCAAAAGACATATTAGTACTCTTAAGGCTCAACTCACCCATCGCAATAGTGTATTTATTGACAGGCTTAGCCTGCTTAGGAATAACTTCTCCCCTGATAGTCAGTTTAGTAGTAGGTTTCGAAGCATTGCTCGTTACAGTAATAGTCTTCGTAAATTTACCGGGTCTGCCATTAGGATTATAGGTAACTGTGATGTTGCCACTCTCTCCTGGCTCAATAGGTGTCCTGGTCCATGTAGGAGTAGTACATCCACAACTGGCACGCACATTACTTAATACCAACGGTTCCATGCCCTCGTTCTTAAATTCAAATATGGTAGTTACACGACCGTCGGACTCATTAATTTTCCCAAAGTCATGTTCTATCTTGCTAAAACTGATGACAGGTTGTTGTGCCATCGTAGCAACTGCCATAATCAGCAGTGTACTTAGAAATAATGTTTTTTTCATAACCTTATCTATTTTATATCTATCAATTTCAATGTTCTATACGCTGTGCAGACTTTATCTCTTTTACTTTGTGCAATGTATTGCATATCGTCTGCAATTCTTCCGTGTCATGTACATACAACTGCAGTGTGCCGTTGAATATACCACCTTCCGCAGTAAAATGAATATCATGGATATTCAAATTAAACTTTTTAGATACTATCTGTACAATCTCAATAACCATACCAACCTTGTCAATCCCTCGTATCTCAATCGTCTCAAGAAAAGTCTGTTCATGATGCATATTCCATGTAGCCGAATACAAGTTATTACCATAACTCGATTTTAACTTATCGGCTAATGGACAGTTCAACTTATGTATCATTATCATACCACGCTCATCCAAATAACCCAGCACATCGTCACCGGGTATGGGATTGCAACATGGAGACAACTGATATTCACTGTCGCGGTTATCTTCCGTCAAGATAACATGATGCTTCTTCTCACCTCCTGTATCTCCAACAGCATTGAGATTCTTCGTGTCTGGCAATGTTGTTGATATATTCGACTTGGTAAAGTAATGAAACCAACTTTTCTTGCTATTCTGTGGCAATATCTTCGATAGTTCCGCCAAATCAACATCACCCTTACCTATTCGCAACATCAATTGCATAGGCTCCTGCAACTGATAATGATTCAACACTTGTTGCAAAACAGTATTATACTGATTCTCCAATCCAAGTTTGGATACTGCTTCTCGGAAACGGCGTTCACCTTCCTGCATCTCTTGAGCATACATCCTGCGGAAAAAGTTCTTGATACTTGTCTGTGCCTTTGCTGTTACCGCATATTTAAGCCACTCCTCTTGTGGATGCTGGGCATGAGAGGTAATAATCTCTATCTGATCTCCGCCTTGCAATACATAACTCAACGGTTCCAATTTATGATTAACCTTTGCGCCCATGCAATGAAGACCCAATTCTGTATGGAGCATAAATGCAAAATCTAACGCCGTCGAACCTTGTGGAAGCGTCTTTATATCACCGCGAGGAGTAAAAACAAATATCTCAGATGCAAACAAATTAAGTTTGAATGTGTCCAGAAAATCAAGAGCATTAGGTTCCGGATGCTGAAGCAATTCCTTGATGGTCTTTAACCACTTGTCTAATTCAGACTCATCTGACTCTCCCAACTTGTATTTCCAATGCGCAGCCAAACCTTTCTCCGCAATATCATGCATACGAACAGTTCGTATCTGCACCTCTACCCACTGCCCATTCGGACCCATCACCGTCACATGCAATGCCTCATAACCATTAGCCTTCGGCGTAGATATCCAATCACGAATACGCTCAGGGTGGGGTTTATATACCTCAGTCAATGCTGAATATATCATCCAACACTGGTCTTTCTCACTCATCGTCGTATGAGGAGTGAAGACAATACGAACAGCCAACAAGTCATAAACATCCTCAAAAGATATATTCTTTGTCTGCATCTTTTTCCAGATAGAATATACCGACTTGATACGGGCACTGATATTGAACTCATACCCCATATTCTCTAATTTCTCACGGATAGGTGCTGCAAAGGTCTCAAAGAACTCCATCTGTTCACTGTTAACGCTTTGCAACTTCTGCTCTATATCTTCATATATCTCTGGATGTTCATACTTGAAACTAAGGTTCTCCAACTCTGTCTTGATAGGGAACAATCCCAACCGCAAAGCCAATGGCGCATAGATATATTGCGTCTCCCCTGCAATTTTATACTGTTTCTCTATAGGCTGAAATGCAAGAGTACGCATATTATGTAATCTGTCCGCTATCTTTATAAGGATAACTCGAATATCCTCCGACATCGTAAGCAGCAACTTACGGAAGTTCTCCGCTTGAACTGATGCCTGCTCACCAAACACCCCGCCTGAAATTTTAGTCAATCCCTCTACAATATCCGCTATCTTTGGACCGAACAGATTTTCTATGTCCTCTTTCGTGTACTCCGTATCCTCTACCACATCGTGTAGCAATGCCGCACAAATAGATGTACTTCCCAAACCTATTTCTTTCACTACAATACGAGCAACGGCAAGAGGATGCAGGATATAAGGTTCGCCAGAACGACGACGAATACCATGATGAGCCTGCTTTGCAAACTGAAAGGCTTTCGTAATGAGTTCAATCTTCTGACGATGAAGGGTACGACTATAATCATCCAACAAGCCCTCAAACTCCTGTTGTATGACTTTCTCCTCTTGAGGTGTAAGATCACTTTCCTTCATTACGCTTAATAATTAAACCCTTTATTCAACCTATATACAACTCGCAAAGGTACACTTTTTTATAAAAATAAACAAATCAACCTCTATCTTTTTTACCCTTTCCCCGCAATTTCTATCCGCAACAGCCCCAAACAACGAATCAAAACATACATCGCCACCCGCCTACAGCCTACAAACAATGAAGACACGATGGTAACAGTCTCTTTCTTTTCTATACTATATTCGTAATGCAATCCTGTCACATTCAATACTTTACCAACCATCTATCGAATAACCTCCGAAAAATGAACATAAAAAAAGACACCCTCGTAGAAAGTGTCTGATTGCCAACTTCAACCTAAAACCGTTTCCGAATCCATCGTACAAGGTGAATCGCAGAACGCTTCCACCTCTCAAATTGCTTCAACCATGCATCCGGATTCAGCAGGGCAGAGTCGGTCGCCGCTTTGTAAGTCAAAAAAATACCAATCGGCAACAATATGCTGCTGCTAAGCCAAATGCCGCACCATACTGGCCACAAGCCTTCACGAGCCATCTTGTAACCGGTGTTGTCGATAAGATAATAAATAATGAACATCACCACCGAGATAACCACAGGCGCACCCAAACCTCCTTTGCGGATAATGGCACCCAACGGAGCACCTATGAAAAAGAATATCAAACAAGCAAACGACAAGGTAAACTTCCTGTGAAGTTCAATGGCGTGCTTTCGGATATAGCGCTGAGAATCATCCAGCAGCAATGCGTTATACTCCACTAAATCACTCGCACTCCGACCTTTCTCGTATGCAAGACGAACCGCTCTCTCTTTCCCCGCCATAGGAAGAGAGGCATACAACGAATCAATATCGTATGCCCGTTGCTCATCCTGCGTTATCGCTGCCAACTGACGGTCAGCCACCCGCTCTCTCCCGAAGTAACGATGTTCAACCAACTCCTCACTCTGACTCCGTGAACGGTCATGGGCAATCGTACGAACCGAGTCTATGGAATGAACCAACTCGCCTACATCCTTCGATACATGTTGGTCGCGCAATACCGACTCGTCGTAACGGCTGAAATCCGAGTCAAAATCTATGAGCAATTGCTTGCGCACGAATGTCTCACGCCGGTACGGTATTCTGTCCCTGCTCGATACACTCGCATTCTGTTGAGTAAGGTTCTCAAACGACTCCCCGTTGTACAGACATAGCATCAAGTACTTTTTGTCCGCCGTAAAATAAAGACGCCCCGAATCTGCCACCATCACTTTCGTGTTACGGAACCCTTCACTGAAGTCATATATCATCAGGTCCTCAAGCCGTCCCGTCTTCGTATCTTTATGCCGCACATATATATTGTAGCCGCTGATACCGCTATAGAACTCTCCTGCTGGAATGTCTAATTCCGGTGACTTCTGTCGTAGCGAAAAGATAAGAGTCCACAACTTTACTTGAGACTTTGGCATTACATAATTGGAGAAGAAAAAAGCACCCACGCAAACAAATGCAATGCATATCGTCAGCGGACGCATAATACGGAATAGAGAAATTCCTGCCGACTTCATCGCAGTCAACTCAAACTTCTCTCCCAAATTCCCAAAAGTCATCAACGACGCCAATAGTATCGCCAATGGAAGAGCCAAAGGAACAACCGAGATGGTCGAATATACGAAGAACTCTGCCAATACCGAAATCCCAACACCTTTACCCACCAAATCTTTCACATGCATCCAAAGAAACTGCATCAGCAGTATGAAAATGCATATAAGAAAGGTCATCAAAAAAAGACCCAAGAAATTCTTGAGAATATAAACATCTAACTTCTTTATGCCAAAGTGTAATCTCTTCACAGGCTCGCACCTATCCTTCTAAATTGTCACTCACAAAAGAGTAGGGGAGCAAACCTTCCACTCCTTTCACTACATAAATCTCTTTCTCTCCGTATAACAATATCGTCATCTGCTTGCCCCATATATGTTCCGTCTCTGCCATCACTTGCCTGCATGCCCCGCACGGAGAAACAGGCTCTTGCGTAAAATGACCGTTCGTATAACCGGCTATGGCCAATGCCTTCACTGCCGTCTGCGGATGACTCGCATTCGCATAAAACAACACGGTGCGTTCTGCACACAAACCACTCGGATAGGCAGCATTCTCCTGATTCGCACCACACAATATCTCACCGTCTTCCAACAACACTGCAGCACCCACCGCAAAACGAGAATAGGGGCTGTAGGAGTTCTTCGTACTCTCTTTGGCTCTGTTAACCAACAATTTGTATTCTTCAGGTAATTCGTCTGCTTGGTATGCCGTTACCTTTGCCTTGAATTCTAATTCTCTCATATAGCAATGCAGTTTTTAAGAAAAGTGAGCAAAGGTACGAACAATATCTCAATAATACAAGCCTATGCACCAATCTTGACTACAATAACGGCACATTAAACCATAACGGACATATTACTCCCGTTCCAAACACCTGCCAAACAGGTATTGTGTCTTTACGATTTTTCTTGTACATTTGCACGACCAAGAAAAGAGCATCGGACAGGTATGCGTAATGAACTGTTTATAGCCAAAAGATTGTACTATACTTCGACAGATGAGGACAAGAAAATGTCCTTGCCTGCCATAAGGGTGGCACTCTCCGCAATCATTGTAGGCATGATGGTAATGATTATCACCATCTTTGTCGTCATAGGCTTCAAACAAGAGATTCAGCACAAAGTGGCAGGCTTTGGAGCGCACATACAGATAATGAATTTCGACAACAACAACACCTACGAGATGAAGCCTGTCTCCATCAGCGATTCGCTCTTGCTCTCCCTGCAACAGATCAAAGGAATCGACTACATACAACCTTTCGCCACCAAACCTGGCATGCTCAAAACCGATTCCGCCTTCCAAGGTATCATCTTCAAAGGACTCCCCGTCAATCCGCCTGACGCTTCCCGACAATATGGCGGATGGGACTTTTTCGCCGACTACCTGACGGAAGGACACCTCCCGCAGAACAAGAACGAAGTAATCATCTCCACCGCTGTCTCCGACCTGCTCGGACTACATCTCGGAGATGCCTTCTTCGCATATTTCATACAAGACCAGGTACGCGCACGCAAATTCACGGTAGTAGGGCTCTATAACACCTGTATTACTGAGTACGACAAGAGTTTTATCTTGGGCGACATCCGGCAAGTGCAGAGTCTGAACAACTGGCAACCCGATCAAATCTCAGGAGTAGATATCCACATCCGCGATTTCAACCAACTCGACCAAATCTACGATGCCGTTTGGATGCGCGTCGCTAACCATCCCGACGAAGACGGCAATTTCCTTTATACGCAAAACATTATTGAGCAGAACCCCAATGTATTCTCGTGGCTCGAACTGCTGAATATGAATGTGGTCATCATCATTCTCCTGATGCTTTGTGTGGCAGGCTTCAACATCATTTCAGGCTTGCTCATCCTTATCTTGGACGCAGTACAATTCATAGGCATAATGAAGGCGCTCGGAGCAGATAACGCCTACCTCCGGCGCATCTTCCTCTATCGGGCAGCCTTCCTTATACTCAACGGTATGCTCTGGGGCAATATCTTGGGACTCTCACTCTGTGCCTTGCAATACTTCTTCCATATCATCCCCCTCGACCCGACGGCATACTATGTAAACTTCGTCCCTATTGCTTTCAACTGGGGATGGTGGGCTGTCCTCAATATCGGCACATTCCTTATTTCCATACTCATTCTGCTTGCACCGTCAGCAATTATCACCCGCATATCACCTGCCAAGGTAATGCACTTCGAATAAATACCGTCTATGCAGTTCACCACTCCCGTCGATATTCCCCATGCCTGCAAAGAAATAACCTATCAGGATAAAATTCTCTTGCTCGGGTCTTGCTTTGCCGATAACATAACCAAACACCTGCAATCGGCGTTCTTTCAGGTGTCAAGCAATCCCTTTGGCACCCTCTATAACCCTGCGAGTATAGCCCGTTGCCTGCAACTCTTGCAGCAAACCCACGACGCTTCTCCTGCCCGAGTGGCTTCCTCCATTCCCCTTACCCGACACAAAGGGCTGTGGCACTCTATGCTTCATCATGGCGAGTTCTCTGCCAACAACAAAGACGACCTGATGCTCCGTATCTCGCAAAGTCTTGAGCAGGGCGCCGAACAACTCTCCAACGCCAATGTGCTGATTCTCACTTTTGGTACGGCTTGGGTCTATGAGCAGAACGGAGCAGTCGTTAGCAACTGCCATAAGATTCCCGCTTCGCAATTCAATCGCCGTTGTCTGTCTGTCATGGAGATACTGAACCTCTGTCATACCATCCTCCAACTCCCGTTGTTGCAAGATAAACACATCATCTTTACCGTTTCACCCATACGCCATCTGAACGACGGACTTCATGCCAATCAACTGAGCAAGAGTGTCCTCTTGCTCTCCATCGACCAACTCATCTCCAACCTGCAAAACAGCCCACACAACCCTTCCAATATCATCCCAACCTCCTGCCTCGACTATTTCCCCGCCTACGAGATCCTGTTGGACGAACTACGCGACTACCGATTCTATGCCGACGATATGCTTCACCCCTCCGAAAAAGCAGTAGAGTATATTTGGGAGAGATTTACACAAACATACTTCTCCTCCGATACCCTCAAGGATATGCAGTCCCTGCAAAAACTATATGCCAGCCTGCACCATACGCCCCTGCATCCTGATACTGCCGACTGTCAACGCTTCCTGCAACATCTCTCCGACCAACTCCACCAATGGCATAGCAAATACAACTGGATAGACCCTGCACACTACTTGCACTCCTGAAAAATAGGATATTCATACGGAATTGTTAAATAATACGAATATCTTCCATTCCCCAAAGCCCCCTTTCCCGATTACCATACATCAAAACTCCCCTTCGCCAAGCCCCGTCATTCCTATGTATTTCGAAGGTTTTATATACGATCTATATAGGATGAGTATAGGACGAATATAGGATGACTATAGGAATCCCCTACAAACCACCTATAAAACACCCACAAACCACCCCTCTCCACACATTAACTATTATTCCCAAAATGTTAATTTATAACAACTACTCCATGCGCTTTTGCTCACCGTAGAGCCACACCGTCCTATGGCTCTCTTCCCCTCCTCCAACCACCTAGATCCTCTAGACCGTCTAGTTCTCCTATATCCCCTACTACAATTGCTTTCAACTCTCAACTTTCAACTATCAACTCTCACCCCCCTTTCAACCCATTAACCCACGCATAAACACATAAACTTATCAACTCATCAACTAAACACCTGTCCTCAACTTATAATTTGCGCTTCCCAACAAGAATTACTACCTTTGCAACCCTACAACATAACAATATCTTCAACAATGGAGAAACTCAAAAACAGAAAATGGAAGGTATTAGACAGCCAATACCTCGCCAAAGAAGGTGACTGGTTTACAGTTCGCAGAGAACGAGTACAACTACCTTCAGGAGTTATCATACCCAAATGGTATATCATGGAATTTCCCGACTGGGTCAATGTAATCGCTATCACCAAAGACAACCGCTTCCTGCTCATCAGCCAATATCGCCATGCCTTGGGTGAAACACACTACGAACTATGTGCAGGTGTTGTCGATCGGACAGACTCTTCTCCACTTGCTGCGGCACAACGGGAATTGTTGGAAGAAACAGGGTTCGGCGGAGGAGAATGGAGCGAATTTATGTGCTTGTCCCCTAATCCGACCAACCATACCAATCACTCCTACACTTTCTTGGCAATAGGGGTAGAACCCCTGCACGAACCCAATCAAGAGCCATCAGAAGACATACTCACACATCTATGCAGCAAGGAGGAACTCTACCAACTACTGGATAACGGCGAAATAATACAAGCCTTGCATAGTGCACCATTATGGAAGTATTTTGCCAAACATCCTGAATGAACTATCTAACAGGCGACAAAATAACATTGTTCGGAGATACCTATACTCTGCAACTCAAAGAGAACCTTCGCGCAAACACCGTGCGACAAGAAGGCAACGAGATAATACTGTCTTGCAATCCAAACTTTTCGGTCGCTACTCGTAAGAAATGCCTTGACTGCTTCTGTGCTAAACAATTGGCAGTCCTGATAAACAACCTTCTTCCTAAATGGCAAGAGGCTATGAACGAGTATGGTGTCAGGTGTAGCCTGCGTGCGATGAACACACGATGGGGCAGTTGTACACCAAAGAAACGCACAATACGGTTCAGCACACTACTTGCCTCGAAACCCCAAGAACAGATAGAGTATGTAATCGTACACGAACTGGCACACTTGAAAGAACCTAACCACAGCCATGCTTTTTGGAAGATAGTAGAACACTACATACCTGATTACAAAGAACTACGATATAAACTGAATCATGCAGACAACAATACAAATTCGTAAAGCAACCTCTGCCGATGCACCATTCCTTGCACAATGCGTCGTTGTTGCATTAGGCGACGACTTTGCTTCCTCACTCCAAGACCCTGCAAGGATGCAAGCAATCACCCAGGTATGCCAACGCAACGACACACTCTATTCGTGGACAAATGCTTGGATCGCTCTATATGACAACGAGTATGCAGGTGCCATTGTCGGATATGATGGCAAACGATATGCCAACATGAGGCATATAACTTTCCAACTACTGGCTGATATGCTCAACGAAGAAACAAAGCAAATGGCAAACGAAACACAAGAAGGGGAGTACTATCTCGATAGCATTGCCGTCAAACCGCAATTCCGTAACAAAGGCATAGCCCGACAACTGCTATTGCACGCTATCAACTACTTCACAGCACAAAAGCAACAACCAGTTACTTTGGTCGTCCTGCCCGACAACCCTGCACGACGCCTGTACGAATCCATTGGATTTCAACCGGAAAAGAACATCTTTCTTTTTGGCGAAGACTATCTGCGCTGCAAGTATCTACCCGTATAACTCTCCCGACACTTCATCAACATTTCGGGCGTACCGCTAAATACGATGTTGCCCCCTTCTTCGCCGCCTTCAGGTCCCAAGTCAATAACATGGTCGGCCGACATAATAACGGCGGGATTATGTTCTATCACAATAACTGTATGCCCCTTGCTGATAAGCGCATTCAGTGCCTCAAGCAACAACCGTATATCATGATAGTGCAAACCTGTTGTCGGCTCATCAAACACGAATATAGTAGGTTCGCTGCGCTCATTTGCAAGAAAGGTCGCTAATTTGACACGCTGATTTTCTCCGCCAGAAAGAGTACTGCTCGACTGACCCAATTTAATATAACCTATACCCACATCTTGTAGAGGCTTCAAACGCTTCACTATCTTCTTCTCTGTACTGCCATTGCCTTCACCAAAGAACTCAATGGCTTGATTAACGGTCATCTCTAAGACATCATATATATTCTTACCTCGATAAGTAACCTCCAATATATCTCGCTTAAACCTCTGACCATGGCAATGCTCACAAGTCAGCACTATATCTGCCATAAACTGCATCTCTATCGTAATAGTGCCTTCTCCCTTGCACTCTTCACAACGCCCGCCCGGAGTATTGAACGAAAAATGGGCAGCACTGAACCCCATTTGTTGAGCATAGGATTGTTCTGCAAACAACTTGCGTATTTCATCGTATGCCTTGATATAGGTCACAGGATTACTGCGGGTCGATACCCCGATAGGGTTCTGATCTACATACTCTATATTAGTCACCAAATGAAGACTGCCCTGCAAACAATCAAAATCACCCGTATAATCTGCTACACCTCCAAAATACTTCTTCAATGCAGGATAAAGCACTTTACCCACCAAACTCGATTTACCGCTACCCGATACACCTGTAACAACCGTAAAGACATTCAACGGAAAACGGACATCCAAGTTCTTTAGATTATTCTCGCAAACACCCTTCAACTCAATATAATTGTTCCAAGGGCGACGGAACTGCGGAGGAGCAATCACCTCTCTACCTGTCAAAAAGTCAAGAGTATAGGAGTGTCCTTGTGGTACATTCAACGAAGGGTCATCCTGATGATATTGCCCCTTCCATACAATTTCACCACCACCTCGTCCCGCCTCCGGACCTACATCTATAATGTAATCTGCAGAACGGATAATTTCTTCATCATGCTCCACTACTACCACCGTATTCCCTATATCACGCAAGGCTTTCAACACCCCGATAAGACGCTCCGTATCTCGTGGGTGAAGACCTATACTCGGCTCATCAAGTATATAGAGCGAGCCTACCAAACTGCTGCCTAAAGATTTGGCAAGGTTAATACGCTGACTCTCACCACCCGACAAGGTACTCGAAAGACGATTTAAGGTAAGATAGTTCAACCCGACTTCATCCATAAAACGAAGTCGGGAGGTAACTTCTTGCAGCAACTGCTTTGCTATGGCCTTTTCTGTTTGATTAAGACGAAGACTGTCAAACCACGATATAAGATCGCTTATAGGCATATTGACCAAGTCAGTAATACTCTTGTTTCCAATTTTAACATACGATGTTTCCCGCCGCAAACGATTACCGTTGCACATCGGACATAGCGTCTTGCCACGATAGCGTGACAACATAACACGATACTGTATCTTGGTAAACTGCTTTTCTTCCAGCATCTTGAAAAAATCGTTCAAGCCATGAAAATAAGTATTACCTGTCCAGAGCAACTGTTTCTGCTCTACACTCAATGCATAAAAAGGCGTATGAATAGGGAAGTCAAATAGAGAGGCATTCTCAATAAGTGCCTGATTCCATAATCCCATCTTCTCCCCACGCCAACAGGCAATAGCACCCTGATAGATACTGAGCGACTTGTTCGGAATAACAAGATTCGGGTCTATACCCATAACATTACCAAAACCGTTGCACTCAGGACAAGCACCAAAAGGATTGTTGAAGTCAAAAAAATGCTCGGTAGGCTCAATAAACTGCATACCATCCGCCTCAAAACGAATAGAGAACTTCTTGAGAGTACCATCGGCTAATTGTATGCAACAACAACCATCTCCCTCAAAGAATGCTGTCTGAACCGAATCGGCAAAGCGGTTTAGAGTACTCTGCTGCCTATCTGCCACAATACGGTCAATAAGCAGGTATATCTTTTCTTTCTTACTGTCTATAGCGACATTCTCTATTTCTCCAAGGCGGACAATATCCTTTCCTATCAATAAACGGCTGAAACCTTGTTCCTGCCATATATGGGCTTGCTTCGACAACGATAGGTTGTTCGTATCTACCGGCGACAACAACATAAGGCGAGTGCCTTCTGCTAACGAAGAAATATAATTGATAACATCAGCAACAGAATGTTTTCTTACTTCCTGTCCCGATACGGGAGAAATGGTGCGACCTATACGGGCATAAAGAAGTTTCAAATAATCATATATCTCAGTCACCGTTCCTACCGTAGAACGAGGATTCTTTGCCAATGTCTTTTGCTGGATAGCAATAGCGGGGGGAATACCATCGATAAAGTCAACTTCCGGTTTCTGCATACGACCAAGAAACTGACGGGCATACGAAGACAAACTTTCCACATATCTACGCTGTCCTTCGGCGTATAGCGTATCGAATGCAAGACTTGACTTGCCGCTACCTGAAAGACCGGTAATAACTACAAACCGATTACGAGGAATGTAAACATCTACATTCTTCAAGTTATTAGTTCGCGCACCTTTTATATGGATAAACCCTTCTTCCACTTACTCTGCCCAAGACTTGCCAAGAATAGAATCGTGTAGTTGTCTTGCTTGTTTCATACTTTCCTCGTTATTCACATCAATCAACTCTTTAGATAAACGAGGGATGCGTATTCGAGTTCCAACAGGAATAAGGTTAGGGTCGGGTAGAACCGACTTGTTGGCTTCATAGATATATACCCAAAAGTCAGGAGCACCATAATACTTGCGCGATAGCCAAGTCAAACGACTACCTTCCGTAAGTGTTTCTGTCGTAATAAAATCAGTATAGGTGCGTTCTTCTTGAACAATAGTCTTTTCTTGTAAGATTGGTTCGTTCTCTATCAACTCTTCTTTCTGCAAAGGAAGAGAGTCCTTATCACTATCGGTAGAAAGAGTATCAACAACTATCGCTTCAATATCACTACTATCATCCATGCCCTGAACAACTTCGGTAGTCGTTTCATTTTTATCAAGGAGACTATCTGCCCAAGCAGTTACTTTGTGTTGCAGAAAGAAATAACATCCTACTAAAAACACGCAAAAACAGAGTATCGTTATACCTGCTACTTTCCATGGTTGAAAGGGCTTTTCTTTATGCTTTTGGGTAAGTTTATCTTCTTTCGCAGATCCTTCCTCCTTTGTAGGTACTTCGGGTACTGCTTCCTTTTCTCTTTCTTCTTCGCAAGGAGTGGCTTCCTCTGTCTGTGGTGTTTCCTCTTTGCTTTGTTCCTCGTTGCCTGTAATAGCATCCAATTCAGCAAGGATGTCCTTTATTTCTTCTACCTGCTCCCCTAATTTCTCCATAGGATCTACCTCACCTTTTTCTTGCTGTTGATTCTCATCAATAACAATAGGCTCAAGGTGTGCAAAAGGTTCATTGATACGCTCCTTAAGGATAGAGTCAGGAACAAAGATAACTTTATTATAACCTTCTATTACAATAGGCTCCCCTGTCTGTACATTGATGCTTTTACGAGGCTCGTTCCATTGTACTTTGAAGGTACCAAGTCCATTGATCTTTACTGACTTGTCTGTGTGTAGTCCCTCTATAACAGATTGGAAGAGTGCATCTGCAAACTCACCACAAACTTTCTCCGATAGTGTAGTGTGGTTACTCAATAACTTGCGAAGCCCTGCAAGTGTAATTCTTTCTTCTCCCATAATGCTCCTATTCTCCTTTCAGTAAAGTATCTTTTAGTTTGCTGTTCTGTTTGAAATACAACTGAAGTTTAGGGGGTGTAAGTGTCCTGATGCCTGTTTTAGGATTAACATTAACTCTCTCGTTCTTCTTACGCACCTGAAAATCTCCAAAGTTCTGTATATGAATACTCTTTCCATTCAGAAGATTCTCCGTTAAGACTTCTGTTGTACTTCGAAGTAGTTCGCTGACTTGTTCCTTGCTCAATTGAGTCTGCCGGCTAATTCTTTCAATTATCTGTTGTGTAGTCATACTAAGATGATGTTACTGGTTACTTATGATTGGCGAGTTCTCCATATAGGTCAAAAGTCTCTGCATCTGTAATATGTATAGGGTAGAACTCTCCTACTGTGAGTGTTGCATCTTTCGGAATAAGTACTTCTCCGTCAACTTCAGGTGAGTCGTATTCTGTACGCCCTATATAATAATCAGGTTCCTCTCTATCGATAATCACACGCAGTACAGAGCCGATCTTTTGTGCGTTTATTGATGCAGCAATCTCTTCTTGTATTGACATAACAGTATCTACTCGCTCCAATTTGGTTTGTTGCGGAATATTGTCTATATAGTGTCTATTGGCAAAGGTACCTTCTTCGTCGGAATAAGCAAAAGCACCTAATCGTTCAAAACGCATCTCTCTTATGAACTGTATCAATTCTTCTACATCGGTTTCTTCTTCTCCCGGATGACCTAATAGCAATGTAGTACGAATATGAATACCAGGTACTTCTTCTCGAATACGGTTTATAAGAGCATAAGTATCCGCTTTTGTTATATGCCTCCTCATACGCTTAAGCATATTATCTGAGATGTGCTGTAATGCAATATCTATGTATTTGCATATATTGTCTCGTTCTCGCATAACAGGCAATATCTCAAACGGAAATCCAGCAGGGTATGCATAATGCAGACGAATCCATTCCACTTCTTTAATATCAGAGAGTCGTTGTAGTAACTCTGCCAAACGACACTCGCCATATAGATCAATACCGTAGTAAGATAGGTCTTGTGCTATTATTTGCAACTCTTTTACACCTTGCTTCACAAGCCAATGTGCCTCTGTCAAAATATCCTCAATAGGACGCGATATATGCTTCCCTGTGATGAGGGGAATAGCACAATAGGAACACATTCTATTGCACCCCTCTGAAATCTTCAAATAAGCATAGTGCTTCGGAGTAGTAAGTACTCTCTCTGAAAGAATGTCCGATTGATATACTTTTCCCAAGTCATTAACCAACTGCATAAAATCGAACTTGCCATAATATTTATCCACTTCAGGAATCTCCATCTGAAGAGTTTGCATATACCTTTCAGAAAGACATCCCATAACATAGAGTTGCTTTAGTTGGTGCTTCTTTTTACGCTGTGCGAATTGCAGAATAGTATTGATACTTTCTTCCTTCGCATCTCCTATAAAGCCGCAAGTATTGATAACCGCTATTTCTCCTTTGGGATTATCACTATCGTGTACGCAGCGATATCCTACTGCCGTTAGTTGGCGCATAAGACGCTCGGCATCCACCAGATTCTTACTGCAGCCAAGTGTAACAATGTCTATTTCGTTGGAGTGCATACTCAGTTGCCTAATTCAGACTGGAACTTTATACGGACCAAGCGTACTTCTATCTCCGTAAAATCATCTTCGCCTAATGCTTCAAGTGCCTTTGGTATATTGTCGGTTTCTGCAGTCTTGAAGTATTCATATATCTCTTCCTCTTTATCAGGGTCAACTATTTCTTCGATAAAGTAGTTGATATTAATCTTTGTACCGGAATAGACTATGGCTTCTATCTCCTGCAACAGTTCGTCCATATCCATTCCTTTAGACAAGGCTAAATCGTCGAGGTCTACTTGTCGGTCGATGGCTTGAATAATGGATATTTTCAGTTGCGAGCGTTTTGCTACTGTCCTGACACGGAGATCTTCCGGTCGTATAATATCGTTCTCTTCTACATATTCCTTGATAACTTTTATGAACTCTTCTCCATAACGCTTTGCTTTACCTACGCCCACACCCGGAATGTTCTGCAACTCTTCTATGCTGATAGGATAACTTGTAGCCATTGCTTCAAGTGAGGGGTCTTGAAATAGTACGAAAGGAGGTACATCCAATTTTTTGGACAATTTCTTTCGAAGGTCTTTCAATATGGAAAAGAGTACTTCATCAGCAGCCGAGCAACTACCTATGTTTTGTTCGAGTACTTCGTCCTCTTCTCTTTCGGTGTCTTCTACCGGTACTTTGAATTCAGTAGGCTTCTTTAAGAAATGCTTGCCCTCTGCAGTAACCTTCAAGTCACCATAAGACTCAATATCTTTTTTGATGTAGCCTTGAAGCATTGCCTGTCGAATTATAGCGAGCAGTGTTGCATCGTCCTCATCATTGGCACTGCTGAAATTTTCCAACTCGTTATGTTTATAGGATAGCACAGCAGAGGTCTCGTTTCCTTTAAGGATGTCGATAATATGTTCCGCCTTGAATTTTTCGTTCAGTTGCAGTATTGTTTCGATAATGAGTTGGCACAACTCTGTAGCATCGATCCATTTGTATGTGTGCTTGCAATTATCGCAGTTGCCGCAATTATCCTCTGGATATTCTTCTCCAAAGTAGTGTAGGAGGAGTTTGCGACGGCATAGTGTTGATTCTGCATAACTCTGTGTTTCAAAGAGCAACTGATTACCTATTTCCTGTTCTGCAATAGGCTTGCCTTGCATAAACTTGCGGAGTCTATCGATGTCCTTAACAGAATAGTAGCAGATGCATTGTCCTTCGCCACCATCTCTGCCCGCTCTTCCTGTTTCCTGGTAATATCCTTCGAGCGATTTCGGAATGTCGTAGTGTACTACAAAGCGTACATCGGGTTTATCGATGCCCATTCCAAAAGCGATGGTGGCCACAATGACTTGTACTTTTTCCATCAAGAAAGCATCTTGGTTCTCGCTTCGCTGGGCGGAGTCCATTCCTGCATGGTATGGTAGTGCTTTGATGTCATTAACCTGCAATGTTTGTGCTAATTCTTCCACTGTTTTTCTACTAAGGCAGTAGATTATACCCGATTTGCCTTCCATTTGCCGGATATAGCGAATAAGGTCTTTGTCCACATCGTCGGTCTTTGTTCTTATTTCGTAGTAGAGATTGGGGCGATTAAATGAAGACTTGAATACTTTTGCTTTCAGCATACCCAAATTCTTTTGTATGTCGTGTTGCACCTTTGGAGTTGCTGTGGCGGTCAGAGCGATGATAGGTGCTTTCCCTATTCGTTGTACAATGGGCGAGATACGACGGTATTCGGGACGAAAGTCGTGTCCCCATTCGCTGATGCAGTGTGCTTCATCGACGGCGTAAAAGGAGATTTTCACTTGTTGCAGGAAATCGACATTTTCGTCTTTGTTGAGCGATTCGGGTGCGACATACAGTAGTTTGGTTTTGCCTTGCAGGATATCTTCTTTTACGGCTAAAATTTCAGCCTTTGACAATGATGAGTTGATAAAATGTGCGACGCCGTTTTCTTCGCTAAAGTTGCGCATTGCATCGACTTGGTTTTTCATCAGGGCTATAAGTGGTGAGATGACGATAGCAGTGCCTTCCATAAGTAGTGAGGGCAACTGATAACAGAGGCTTTTTCCACCTCCCGTAGGCATTAGGACGAAGGTGTCGTTTCCGTCCATTAAGTTTTCTATTATAGCCTCTTGATTACCCTTGAATGTATCGAAGCCGAAGTTCCGACGCAGTGCAGTTATAAGTTGTTTGTGCCTTTCCATTAAGCGAATGTATGTGGTAAGAGTTGATATTTTGTGCAAAGATACAATAAAAAACATAGTACGCAAATACTATACAATAAAAGTGTCAAAATTATGTGAAATATTCTACTTTTGGTTGTGGACGGGTCGCAGAAACCCTTTCGAATGGGAGTATTATCCTTGTGTTGTTTCGATACGATGGTCAAGTTTTGTCGGTGGAATAGGGAATATCCGGTTTTCGAATACCTTTCATATTGTTTAGGTTAGTTAATCACCTAAGAATAACCCAAGAGTAACACAAACTGATTAAATAGAGAGTAGCGAGTGGTTGCTTGCTGTGTAAACAGAAAGTTGATAGCCGAAAATTGAAAGGAAAGCAGTGCTATTTGTTTTGTATTGAGGGTTTATGCTAAATGGGTAAACAAGAATTTGCCTGTTTAAGAAAAAAGCACTACTTTTGCAGTGTCTTTCATACAAAGGCAATGTGAACTTTATTTTAGGGTAATAATTATGCTTGTCTTTATGCAGTGGTGGTTGGTAGTCGGGGTGTAGCAGAAAGACGGCAGTTAGAATATAAACAGTATGAAATTTGAAAGAAACCCAAGATTGATAAATCTGCTAATTCGATTAGTAGGGAAGGGACAGATACGGGCAGTACGCTTGGCAAATATTACTCCGAAGACGGCAAGTGAATTGACCTTGCGCAGCATCTTACGCTACGCTAAAAACACAGAATACGGCAAAGAACATCATTTCAAAGAAATTCTCCAAGCCCTTTCTTACGAGGAGTTATTACGGCGTTTTCACAAGTATGTTACACCGAACAATTATGATAACCTCCGCCCTTACATTGAGCGTCAGAAGACAGGTGAACCGAATGTGATAGTGCCAGGCAAACCTGTTATGTATGCTACGACATCGGGAACAACGACAGAGCCGAAGTGGATACCTATCACAAAGAGATATTTGAAGAGTGTATATGGCAAGATGACACGATGCTGGATAACGAACTTCATTATCCGTCGTCCGAATACTTTTGCGGGGGCTGTGATGTTTGTTGTGGGTAAAGATGTAGAAGGGTACGCCCCAGACGGGACAGTGTTCGGTTCTGTGTCGGGAGTAACACAACGAGATGCTCCTTCTTTCATCCGCAAGATGTATGTCTCTTATCCTGAGATATTCCATATATCCGATTACACCGCACGCAATTATGCGTTGATGCGTGTGGGCATTGAACGCAATGTGACGCTGTTCCTGACTCCTAATCCTTCGACCATATTAGAACTGCAGAATACGGTAAATGAACACCTTGACGATTTTATCACCGATATAGAACAAGGTACGATTTCCGATAAAATAGATATTCCGGAGGATATCCGCAAGACATTGTTGAGCCGTCTTCATCCTAATCCTGAGCGTGCCAAAGAGTTGCGTTACTTGAAGCAACAGCATGAGGTGGTGTTGCCGAAGCATTATTGGCCGGATATACAGTTGTTGAGTACATGGAAGTGCGGTAATACGCAAATCTATGTAGATAAGATAAAAGACTATTTTCCAGAGAATATATATCATCAGGAGTTGGGTTACTTCTCGTCGGAGTGCCGTTTCGGACTTTGTATGGACGATGGATTGGACTCTGTGCTATTCCCTCATTTTCACTTCTATGAGTTTGTGGCAGAGGAAGACTTGGACAAATCGAATCCCCGTTTCTATCAACTGCATGAGTTAGAGGAGGGTAGGCGTTATTGTTCTTATGTCACTACTTTCGGTGGTTTGTATCGTTACAACATGAATGATTTGATAGAAGTAGGTCCTCGCTATTTGAATACTCCAACGGTTCACATGGTGCAGAAGATAAATGGAATCGTGTCGATGACAGGAGAGAAGTTGGCAGAACAACAGTTCATAAAGGCTATTCGCAGGACAGAGAAATTGACAGGACTAAAGACGCGTTTCTTTGTTGGTTTTGCTGATGTGGAAGAGTCAACCTATTGTTTCTATTATGAGTTCGCTAATTCTTCCGTCACACAAGCGCAGGCTGAAGTTTTTACGCAGAATGTGGATGAGATACTGAAAGAAGAGAATGTGGAGTATAAGTCGAAACGGGATTCTTTCCGTCTGAAAGACCCTGTCACCGGTCGTTTAATCAATTCTTCTTATCAGCAGTTCAAGCGTTTATGCTTGTCCGAAGGAATGCGTGACGGGCAGTTTAAGGTGAACCTCTTGATGCAAGACGAATGGCGGCACGATAAGTTCAAGAGGTTACTCATTGCTGATTGATAAAGGAATATGGGTCGCATACTGGCAATAGACTATGGGCGTAAACGCACAGGGATAGCCGTTAGCGACCCGTTGCGTATATTGGCGCAGCCTCTGACGACTGTCGCTACTTTCTCGTTGCTGAATTGGTTGGAGAACTATTTCCGACAAGAAGAGGTTGATGTTGTGGTGGTCGGGCAGCCGAAGCGGCTTAATAACGAAGACTCGGAAACGATGACGGATATACATTCGTTTCTGAAACAGTTTGCTACTCGTTTCCCTCAAAAAGAGGTCCATCTGTTCGATGAGCGTTATACCTCCGTCTTGGCGCACAGGGCGATGATAGACGGGGGCATGAAACGGGGACAAAGGCAAGACAAATCGGTGGTGGATAAGATTGCTGCGAGTTATATATTGGAGTCTTATATGCAATCTTTGTAGTCCCGAAAAAAAAGAGTATCTTTGCCGTTCGTAAAAATAGCGATTATGATATTACCCATTTACCTATATGGTCAGCCTGTACTTCGCCGCGAGACCGACGAAATAGACTCATCTTATCCGTCTTTGAAAGAGTTGATAAGCGATATGTTCGAGACCTTGACCCAAGCCGATGGTTGTGGCTTGGCGGCTCCGCAGATAGGACTGTCTATTCGCCTCTTTATAGTGGATGGCGAGGCTTTGGCAGAGGACTTCCCGGAGTGCAAAGGTTTTAAGAAGGCGTTTATCAACCCGACTATTGTAGAAGAAAGCGAAGATACGGTGATGTACGCCGAAGGATGCTTGTCGTTGCCGGGTATATCGGAGAATGTAGTCCGTCCAAGTACCATCAAGATACGCTATCAAGACGAGAACTTTGTAGAACATGAAGATGTTCTGACCGGCTTCGCTGCTCGTATTGTACAGCACGAATACGACCACTTGCAAGCCCATATATTTACCGATCGTATCTCGCCTATCCGTAGGCAGTTCTGTAGAACCAAATTGGCGAATATCGCGAAGGGCAAAACCACTGCTCGCTATAGAACGAAACACTAATTTCATCGTATTGTTATGGATATTCTCTCCATTGTACTCATTGCTATCGGTTTAGCGATGGACTGTTTGGCGGTATCTGTCACCACAGGAATACAGCAAGGCAAATGGAACAACAAAGTACTCCTGATGGCTTTTCTCTTTGGATCCTTTCAAGGAGGGATGCCTCTGATAGGCTTCTTGTTAGGTATCGGATTTACTGATTGGATTAGTCGCTACGACCATTGGATAGCCTTTGTCTTGTTGTCTGTTATCGGTGGCAAGATGATTGTGGAAAGCCTGCAAAAAGATAAAGACAGCGCAGACACCACTGACCATAAGCATACGGCAAACCCGTTTGCATTTTCGCACCTTATTCTTTTGGCAATAGCAACCAGTATCGATGCGCTGGCTACAGGCATTATATTCGTCCCCACACCCGAAATCATTGTTACTGCAGTAGGCATCATTGCCGCCACCAGTTTCTTGTTCTCTCTGGCGGGATACTGTGTAGGTATGCTTTGTGGCAAACGCTTTCGCTGGAACATGACCCTTATAGGCGGGATCATTCTCGTGGGGATTGGCTTGAAGATATTTATTGAACATCTTCTCAATGGGTGTTGATTATGATGTTTCACATTCAAGATACCATTGTCAGTCTGGAGGTTATAGAGAAGATGTTCTGTTGCGACTTGGCTGTCTGCCAAGGAAAATGCTGCATAGAGGGAGATGCAGGTGCGCCTGTTAGCGAACAAGAAGAAAAGCAAATACAAGATTTATTGCCTGTCCTTTTGCCTGATATGCGCAAAGAGGCACGCAATGTGGCGCAGCAACAGGGTATAGCCTACAACGACCCGTCGGGTGAGAGGGTCTTGAGTATAGTGAATGGTAAGGACTGCATATTCTCCCGTACCAATCAGGAAGGGTGGTGCTACTGTTTGATAGAGAAAGCCTTTAACGAAGGCAAATCACCGTTACGCAAACCCATATCCTGTGCGCTGTATCCTATACGCCTCACACACTATCCCTCCTTCACGGGCGTGGAGTATCATCGGTGGGACATCTGTCACTGCGCCCGTCAATTAGGAAAGAAAAAACATCTGCCAATATATCAATTCCTTCGGGAACCGCTTATCGAACGCTTTGGCGAAGACTGGTACAACGAATTATGTTTGGTGGCAGACGAGTGGCATAAACAAAATACTTGATTGAGAAATGAAAGCCGAAATCATTGCAATAGGCGACGAACTGCTTATCGGACAAGTAATTGACACTAACTCTTCATGGATGGAGAGCAGACTCAACGAATTAGGTATAGAAGTCCTGCAATCAACCTGTATTCACGATGAGCAACAACAGATTATCAATGCACTGAATGAAGCCTTGAGTCGTTCGGAACTCGTTCTTGTCACGGGCGGATTAGGACCCACCAAAGACGATATCACCAAGCAAACGCTATGCACCTTCTTCCATACCTCTTTGGTGGAAGATGAAAGTGTACATCGCCATATCGAAGCACTCTACAAAGACCGCCCTGCAATTCTGAACGCACTCACCGCCACACAATGGCTGGTCCCGCAATCTTGCACCGTCATCCCTAACGATGTCGGCTCGGCTCCCGTCTTGTGGTTCAATGCGGGTACACAAGATAGTCCCAAGATAGTCATCAGTATGCCAGGCGTACCCTACGAGATGCAATACGCAATGGAACATCATATCCTTCCGCAACTGCAATCGTTGGACAGACAGCAGCATAACATCATCCATCATACACTGCTTGTGTCTGGCATCGCTGAATCGTCATTGGCACTGCGTATTGCCAGGTGGGAGGAGGCATTGCCTGCCTGTATGCACTTGGCATATCTCCCAAAAGATGGTATTATCCGTCTGCGACTGACTGGCATAACACCGGCTTCCACTTCTGATAGCAAACAACTCTTGGAAGACAGAATGAAGCAACAGATTGCAGCACTACTCCCACTCATACACGACTATCTTATCGCCACCGAAGACAAGCCGTTGGAGGTCGTGTTAGGTGAGTTGTTAATCAAAAAAGGATTCACTATCTCCTCTGCAGAGAGTTGTACGGGGGGGAAGATTGCAGTGCGACTTAACAAGCAGCCTGGCAGTTCCAAATTCTATAAAGGTAGCGTAGTAGCCTATTCTAACGAAGTCAAACAGAATGTGTTGGGTGTCAGTGCCGACGACCTGAAACAATACGGTGCCGTCAGCGAACCGGTTGTTCGGGCTATGGCAACAGGATGCAAACAACTCTTGCAGACCGACTATGCTATTGCCACATCCGGTATTGCAGGACCCGATGGAGGTACGGCTGAAAAACCTGTAGGAACGGTCTGGTTCGCATTGGCTATGCCTGAACAGACAATTTCGTGGTGTATGCAATTGGGACGCCTGCGTGAACAGATTACCGACAGGGCAGCAAACAGGGCGTTGATAACGGCAATTCGGGAATTGAATAAGACCACCGCAAACAGGTAGCATTATTCGACCTTTTTCCTACTTTTTATATAGGATGAATATAGGATGAATATAGGATGAATATAGGACGAATATAGGATGAATATACATCTTATATACAAGGGTGTGACGAGTTATATACAAAAGTGTGACGAAAAAGGGACGACATCCATCACTCCGAATAACCCGATTGCTCGGTGGAACAACTGCCATAAATACTTAATTCTCAATACCCAACTTATTATTATATGCCTTGTTGTTTATATCAAAAAAATATATTACTTTTGCAAGGTAAAAACTTTGCTCATCAGGTAGAGCCATTGTCTATAGAGCGATACCTTTGTGAGAATATAAAGAAAAGAATTATCTATGGAATTATCAGAACAAGAGATTGTTAGAAGGCAGAGTTTGCAGACATTGCGTGATATGGGAATCAACCCTTACCCTGCCGCAGAATATGTAGTAACCGACTACTCAACCAATATCAAATCTTCTTTTAACGAGGAATCAGTAGGCAGAGAAGTATCCGTGGCAGGTCGTATGATGTCACGCCGTGTAATGGGAAAGGCTTCTTTCATCGAGTTGCAAGATTCCAAAGGGCGTATTCAGGTATATGTGTCGCGTGACGACATCTCAACAGAATCGCAACCCGATATGTATAATATCGTATTCAAGAAACTGTTGGACATTGGCGACTTCATTGGTATAAAGGGCTTTGTATTCCGCACGCAAACAGGCGAAATATCCATTCACGCAAAGGAACTGACAGTTTTGTCGAAGTCACTTCGTCCCCTGCCTATCGTTAAATACAGGGATGGAGTAGCGTACGACAAGTTTGATAACCCAGAATTGCGTTACAGGCAGCGTTATGTTGACTTGGTTGTAAATGACGGAGTGAAAGATACATTCTTGAAGCGTGCAACGGTCTTGCGTACACTTCGCTCTCTCTTGGATGAGGCAGGCTATACAGAAGTGGAAACACCTACATTGCAAAATATAGCAGGTGGCGCATCTGCTCGTCCTTTCATCACTCATTTCAATGCACTTGACATTGATATGTATATGCGTATTGCCACCGAATTGTATCTAAAACGCCTCATAGTAGGCGGATTTGAAGGAGTGTACGAGATTGGCAAGAACTTCCGTAACGAAGGGATGGACCGTACACACAACCCCGAATTCACTTGCATGGAGTTATATGTTCAATACAAGGACTATAACTGGATGATGTCATTCACCGAGCAGTTACTCGAGAAGATATGTATAGCCGTAAACGGCAAACCAGAGAGCGTCATCGATGGTAATGTCATCAGTTTTAAGGCGCCCTATCGTCGCTTACCAATATTGGATGCCATCAAAGAAAAAACTGGCTACGACCTGACAGATAAGACCGAAGAAGAAATACGCAACATTTGTGAGACATTGCATTTGGAGATAGACCACACATGGGGGAAAGGCAAGATGATAGACGAACTATTTGGTGAGTTCTGCGAAGGAAGTTTCTTGCAACCCACATTCATCATCGATTATCCTATCGAGATGTCACCTCTGACAAAGAAACATCGTTCGAAAAACGGTCTTACAGAACGCTTCGAACTAATGGTCAATGGTAAAGAGTTGGCTAATGCCTATTCAGAACTGAATGATCCTATCGATCAAGAAGAACGCTTCAAGGAACAAATGCGATTAGCCGATAAAGGCGACGAAGAGGCTATGATTATCGACCAAGACTTCCTCCGTGCGCTTCAGTTCGGTATGCCTCCTACATCCGGCATAGGTATCGGCATCGACCGGTTGGTAATGTTAATGACTGGCAAAAACGCTATACAAGAAGTCTTACTGTTTCCTCAAATGAAGAACGAGGCTCGCACCATTAAATCACAAGAGGACGAAAAGAAAGAATAAGACTTGCGATTATGAAGAGAGAAACTACGGTACCTATATTGCAACAGCGTATAGCCATCTTGGGCAGTGGTAGTTGGGCTACTGCTCTGGCAAAGATAGTAATGTCCAATGTGCCGGAAATAGTATGGTATATGCGTCGCCCAGAGAAAATAGAAGAGTTCTTGCAATTTAGCAAGAACCCATCTTATCTATCGACTGTAAGTTTCGATACTACCCGTATTCACTTCACAAGTGATATCAACGAGGTCGTTTCCTTGTCCGATGTACTGATCATAGCCATACCTTCTCCCTATGTCAAACAAAGCCTGAATAAGTTACGCCGCAGTCTGCGTAGTAAGATAGTCATCTCTGCTGTAAAGGGCATGATATCCGACGGTAATATGGTATTGAGCGATTATCTGCATCAGCAGTTCCGTGTACCATGCGAGCAAATAGGTATTATCGCCGGTCCGTGCCACGCCGAAGAAGTCGCATTGGAACGGTTGAGTTACCTCACATTTGGCTGCATCAATCGTGAAAGAGCCCGTGATATAGCGCAGTTGTTCGTTACTCCGTTTGTACATACTTCCGTATCCGAAGATGTGTTGGGACTGGAGTATTCCTCAGTGATGAAAAATATCTACTCCATAGCCGCCGGAATCTGTCATGGACTAAAGTATGGCGATAACTTTCAGGCAGTCTTGTTATCCAATGCAACTCAAGAAATCGCTCGTTTCATCTTGGCTATAAGTCCCATGCACCGTGATATAAGCGACTCTGCCTATTTGGGCGACCTCTTGGTTACGAGTTACTCTCGTTTCTCTCGCAATCGTCAATTCGGGGCTATGATTGCAATGGGATACAGTGTAAAGGCTGCACAGGTTGAGATGGAGATGGTGGCTGAAGGGTACTACGGAACAAAGTGCATCCACGACCTTAATAACCGTTATCATGTGTCCTTACCCATTGTAGATGCCGTCTACGACATCTTGTACGGACATAAATCTCCCATGCTGGTTGTCCGCGACCTGACTGATAAGTTAAGATAGACCATTTATAACATATACAACTATGGATATTCAACTGAATTATTCAAAAGCAGTTACAGCACAAGCCGTTGCTGCTTACAAAGAGCGTTCGATGCACGCTCAGGAAACATTGCATCTCGGTAACGGTAAGGGGAATGACTTCTTGGGATGGCTTCATTTACCCTCCGAAATCACTACCGCACATCTGCAGGATATTCAAGCGACGGCTAACTTGCTCCGTGCCAAATGCGATGTGATTGTAACCATCGGTATCGGAGGTTCCTATCTTGGTGCTAAGGCTGTCATAGAAGCACTCAGCAATACCTTTGCGTGGATAAGCAGCGATGCTCCAAAAATCGTATATGCCGGACAGAATATAAGCGAAGATTACCTGTACGAACTACAAGAAATGCTTCGCAATAAGCGATTCGGGATAATCTGCATCAGTAAGTCTGGCACTACTACTGAACCCGCTTTGGCTTTCCGCTTGCTGAAAACTCAATTGGAAGAGGCTGTCGGAAAAGAGGCTGCACAAGAACTGATTGTTTGTATCACCGATAAAGCAAAAGGCGCATTGCGTACCTTAGCCAACAAAGAGGGATATAAGACATTTATTATCGAGGATAATATCGGCGGCCGTTTTTCTGTTCTCTCGCCCGTAGGTTTATTGCCTATTGCTTGCGCTGGCTTCGATGTCAACCTCTTGGTAGAAGGCGCACGCCGTATGGAGAAGATGTGCGATGAGAATGTTCCCTTCGAGGAGAACATTGCGGCACAGTATGCTGCCGTACGCAATATCTTGTATCAAGATGGAAAAAAGATAGAGATGTTAGTCAACTTCCATCCCAAACTCCATTATATCGCCGAATGGTGGAAACAGTTGTACGGGGAATCGGAGGGTAAAGAGCATAAAGGCATATTTCCTGCTGCCGCTGATTTTACAACCGACCTGCATAGCATGGGGCAATATATACAGGATGGTGAGCGTCACCTGTTCGAAACCGTTATCTCGGTGGCTGAACAGAACTACCGTGTAGATTTCCCGTTCGACGAAGAGAACTTGGACGGACTCAACTTCCTGACAGGCAAGCGGGTCGATGAAGTCAACAAAATGGCGGAACTGGGAACAATGCTGGCTCATGTGGATGGTGGTGTCCCAAATATCCATGTTAAAATACCCCGTCTGAACGAGTACTATTTGGGTGAGTTGATCTATTTCTTCGAAAAGGCATGTGGTATATCGGGCTATCTGTTGGATGTCAATCCGTTCAACCAGCCGGGTGTAGAGGCTTACAAGAAGAATATGTTTGCCTTGCTCAACAAGCCCGGATATGAAAAAGAGGGGGAGGCTATCCGACAGAGACTCGCAAAATAAAGATTAGCAGAAAAGAATACTCCGCCGCAGAATAAATTTTGTATAAAATCTTTTAGGAAGAGGATATACAAAATTTATACTGCTAATCTGGTTGCAGTAGATATTTATCGGTATTCCGTATCGGGTATTGGAGAACTGCATTTTGTCAAGCCCAATAGATACTATGGATTACAAAGGATTTATATAGGATCAATATAGGATGAATATAAGACGAATATAGGACGAGTATCGAAAGAGCATAAAAACAACCTCCCGAATACTGCAAAAATACCCATATTCGCCGATTAGCAATTATTCGTAAATTATTAATCTTTCTTTCCTTATTCCCACCTCTATCTATCCTCCGAAATCGGTTGTATCTACCTTTCAACGGTCTTGAATATAGTGTATCTTGAGTATAAAACAAAAAATGGTATGGAAAAGAACAGCAAAATCTATGTCGCAGGTCATCGTGGTATGGTAGGCAGTGCTATCGTGCGGGAACTGCAGAAGCAGGGATATACCAACATCATCACCCGTACGCACAAGGAGTTAGATCTCTGTCGGCAAGAGACTGTCGAGCAATTCTTTCGGCAGGAGCAACCGGAATATGTCTTTCTTGCTGCCGCCAAGGTAGGAGGTATCGTGGCGAATCAAACTGCACTCGCTGATTTCCTGTACGACAATATGATACTCGAGATGAATGTAATACACGCTGCTTGGCAGAACAACTGCAAAAAGTTGGAGTTCTTAGGTTCGAGTTGCATCTATCCACGATTGGCACCACAGCCTATGAAAGAGGATTGCCTCTTGACCGGTGCTCTCGAGAAAACCAATGAAGCGTATGCGCTGGCAAAGATTTCCGGTCTTAAATACTGCGAGTTCCTTAATCGGCAGTATGCTACGGACTATATCTCAGTAATGCCGACCAATCTGTACGGACCCAACGACAATTACCACCCCGAACACTCTCATGTACTACCAGCACTGATACGCCGATTTCACGAGGCAAAAGAGAGTGGGGCAGAGTGTGTTACCTGCTGGGGCGATGGTTCCCCGTTGCGAGAATTCCTCTATGTGGATGATTTGGCGAACTTGTGTGTATTCTTGATGAACAACTACTCAGGCAATGAAACCGTCAATGCCGGTACAGGAAAAGAACTGACCATCAAATCGCTGACAGATTTGGTGGCAAAAGTAGTGGGATACAAAGGGCGTATCGAGTGGGATACAACTCGCCCGAACGGTACACCCCGAAAGTTATTGGATGTATCGAAGGCAACTGCACTCGGTTGGACATATAGCACCGAATTGGAAGAGGGCATTCGACTTACCTACGAGGATTTCTTGCATAACCCCATGCGAGCAGAGAGATGAGAACATTTTGGCTAATACTTTACTACGCTTTTGCACGGCATTTGCCTAAATCAACAATGCCTGTATTGGGGCGTGCGGCATATCGTTTGCGCTATCAGTGTGCTAAACATCTTTTTGCGGAGTGCGGTAAGGATGTGAATGTGGAACAAGGTGCCTATTTCGGCAATGGTAAGAATATCAGTGTTGGCAACAAGGTAGGAATAGGGAAGGATTTCTGTACACACAACCGCCCCTTATTGATTCAAGATAGATTGCTGATGGGTGAGAATGTCCTTTTTCTGGGGGGGGCACATTCCTTCGCAGACCCTAATGTACCAATAGGCTCAGTACCGGAAACCGAAGAAGAAAGACTAACGCCTCTTGAGATATGCGGCGATGTATGGATTGGCTCTCGTGCTATAGTCTTGCCAGGCTGCAAACGCATAGGCGCACATAGCATAATCGGTGCAGGTGCAGTAGTGACACATAATGTGCCGGATTATGCAATAGTTGCCGGCAATCCTGCCAAAGTCATTCGCATACGCAAGTGAAAAAGAATCTCATATAGTATGAAAATCCTCATCGTAGCCGTAGATAAGGGTGGGCATTTTGCTCCATTTGTGGAGGAGCAGATGCAGGCGTTGCAAGACCTCTCTCACGAGGTGGTGCGGTATGCGGTGTGCGGTAAGGGCGTGCGTGGCTATCTGCAGGAAATACCCCGCTTGCGACGGGCTATCAGCAAAGAACGCCCCGACATTATACACGCTCACTACGGACTATGTGGTTTACTGGCTAATTTTTCTTCTATCAGCACGAAACGGCTTTCATCTCAAGTCTCCATCTCTATGAATGGGCAAGGGGAAAGTCCTCAAAAAGGAAACCATAAGAGGGAAAGTCTCATTCCCGTGGTTACCACTTACCACGGCAGTGATATCAACAGCCATCGTGTGTTGCGGCTCTCTCGGTGGGCGATGCGACTCTCATCGTGGAATATCTTTGTGTCGAAGGCGAATATACGCACGGCGCGTGGCGAGAGCATACGCTTTGCTCCGTGGGCGTATCGGGGGAACAACTATTCCCTTTTGCCGTGCGGAGTGACGCTGTCGGACGACCAACTGCTCACTCGTGCCGAGGCCCGCAAGCGTTTGGCAGAGATGGGTGTGCAGTGTACCGTTTCTGACGGTAAAGAGCGTAAATCCTACTCATTCTGTGAGATACAGCACCGTCGTCTGGTTCTCTTTGCCGGTGCGTTCGATAACTCGGTCAAGGATGCCGCATTGGCAGAAAAGGTACTGACCGACTTTCTCCAATTCTACTTCGACTCCTCCATCCCCCTCAGAGAGAGGGCTTGCAGAGCATCGGAATTCCCCTCCTATGGAGGGGACAGGGGATGTCTTCTCATCGAACTCCGTGGTTACCACCGTGCTACGGTCAATCTCCTGATGTGTGCCGCCGACTGCTTGTTACTCACGAGCCGTCAGGAGGGTAGTCCGCAGGTGATAAAAGAAGCCATGGCATGCGGATGTCCGATTGTATCGACCGATGTCGGCGATGTGCGGGAGCGCATAGAGGGCATCGAGGGGTGTGCGGTGTCGAATAGCCGTAATCCGCACGAACTCGCCACATTGCTACGAAGGGTGCTTGATTTTACCCCCCCCTATTATTCGCAGCAGCAAGAGTCGTCAACCACAGCGCAAGAGCCGTCTTCAGCGCATTATTCTACGGTGCAAGCGCATTATTCTACTGCACAAATGCAATCTGTCGCAGTGCAAGATTCCGTTTCGTCGTTCCGTACCGAAGCACGGGAGCGTCTGTTGTCGCAAGGGCTTACCAATCCGCAAGTGGCTCGCACGCTGCAGGCTATCTATTCCGCGCTCCTTGCGCACTAAGTTTCGTTTTTCTATCTGTTTTGTTCCTTGCTCGTTTGGGTCGAGTAGGGTGGTTGTGTTATGAAAGTACTTATTGTTTGTAGCCGTCGGTATTATGCCCCTTATACGGAGTATGTCGCACCATTTATTTACGAGCAGGTGCAGGCATTGCGTACCAAGGGGGTGGAGTTCGAGTACTACTTGATAACAGGTGGTTGGCGTGGGTATGTCCGTGCGTTATGGGGCATACCGAGGGCGGTGCGTGCCTATCGCCCCGACATCGTACATGGGCATAGCGGTCTGTGCTGCTTGGTGGCGGCATGGTCCGTCAAACTTTTCGCTCGCCGCCACACTACGAACCACTCGCGCAACCCTCAACAGAGCAAAACCCGCTCAATGCACAACTCGCCATTCTCATCCCGCGTCTCCCACTCTTTGAGGGGGCAATGGGAAAGTCCAATTAAGGTCTTCTCCACTTTCCATGGCAGCGATGTGAACAGCGGTTCGGTTAGGTGGTTGTCTCGTTGGGCAATGCGTTTGTCGGATTGCAATATCTTCGTCTCGGAGCAGTTGTTGCGCAAGGCGGGCAAGCCGAAGCACGCCGCCGTGGTGCCCTGTTCGGTGGATACGGCGGCTTTCCGTCCGATGGACAAGACGGCGTGCCGTGCGCAACTCGGATGGGAGCAGGACAAGACCTATATCCTGTTCTCCAAGGAGTTCTCCGACCGTGTAAAGAACTACCCCCTGGCAAAGGCAGCGGTGGAAACCCTCTCCGACACCGACTCGCCCCACAGCGGAATCGTTCTCCTCGAACTCTTCGGCTATACCCGTGAACAGATGCCGTTGCTCTACAATGCCTGCGATTGTGCGTTGCTGACCTCGTTCTCGGAGGGCAGTCCGCAGTTTGTCAAAGAGGCGGTGGCGTGCGGCTGTCCCGTTGTCTCAACCGATGTGGGCGATGTGCGGGAGGTTGTGGCAGGTGTGCCGAATGTGTTCCTCTGCAGTTATGACGCAGCCGATGTGGCGCATTGTTTGCGGCAAGCCATAGCGGCAGGACATCTTCCCTCGCCGGCATTGCCTGCCCGCTATACTACGCCCGTGGTGGCGGATACGCTCTATGAACTCTATACGAAAAGTGTCGTTTTTTTAAGATGAAATCGTTATACCTCTCTTATAGCAGTCTTATATCTCTCTTCCAAAATTCGTTACCAACTCGTTAGGAACTCGTTACCAACTCGTATGCAAGTCCTGGCAAAATAAAAATGTCGTTTTTTAAGATTCTTCTCTATGGCTATCTCGATTGTTCCTGTATCGGAAACCTGTTATTCCGCTTTCTACTCCCTCGTGCAATCCACCCGCTGGGGTAATCCCATGCTGCCGGTGCATTATACCTCCTCGTTGTGGGGAATGGTCGTATTGGACGGGGAGCAAGTGGTTGGCGGTTGGGTAGGTACGCTGCGGGGAAATGTACGCTGGGTGCGATGGTTAGCCAAGTCGGTCTATTTCGACGGCTATCCCGTATTCTCTTCGGAGGAATGGGAGATACAATATTATGAGCCATTGCTGGCTGCGGTACGCGCTTACGCACGCCGTTCGCGTCTTACGATGCTCAATCTCACCCATTGGGTGCGTGGCAACGGAATGGCAATAGATACCCCGGTAACGGAAGCCACATTCTGTACCGACCTGCATACGACCGAAGAGCAGTTGTGGCAGGGGGTGGAATCGAAACAACGCAACTGCATACGCAAGGCAGAGAAGAGTGGGGTGGTGGTCGAAGTCTATACGGGGGCGGAGGCAATGCCTTATTTATCAGACTTTCAACGACTGCGCCAAGCCACGCAACAGCACGCCATCCACAACCATGCGCAAGCGTCTATGTTGCTCAAATCGGACAGTTTCTTTGCCGCCAAGTTTGCCGACCCGAAAGCCACGCTTTTTGTAGCGAAAGCGGAAAGCCAAGTAGCCGCAGTGGCACTGATGTTGCGAGGGGGCGATACCGTGTACTATTATTCGGGGGGCAGTGATTACGACCTGAACCGCAAGTACTGCTGTTCGGCTTTTTTGCTGTGGCGTGCCTTGTGTTACTACAATGGGAAGGGTACGGCGTGCTTCGATATGGGAGGCGTTCCCGTATCGCCCGACAAAGACCACCCAGCCTATGGGGTATATGCTTTCAAACGCAGTTTTGGCGGTTCGTACTGCGAGTTTACGGGGGGAACTGTCGCCATTGTGGCGTGGAAGTATCGTCTCCTTCGTTTTTTGCTGTCGCAGCGCAAACTGCTGCGGCTGTTTAGTAACAAACTATAGTTTCTCTTGTACATTATGCCGACACTCGTGCCTTATACCCAAGCGGATTATGCCGCAGTCCATGCCTATTTCCCCGATAAGGAAATACGCAAATATACCAATAGGGGGGGGTATGCAATACTCTCATTATCAACGCTTTATAAGTCCGAGTTTATGCTCTTGAAAGAAGGGAATACGCTGCTTGGCTGCGGGGTTATACGGCGAAAGTTCAGCCGTGATATATGCCGTTATTCGTGGTGGCTGTACGATATATGGATAGACCCGAAGCAGCGGGGAAAGGGCTACGGTACGCAACTCATGCAGTGCCTTATCGCCGAACTACGGAGGCGACAAGTGCAGCGAGTCTATTTGGTAGTCGCTGACAATAACCTCCGTGCGCAGAACCTGTACCATAAGATGGGCTTTACGCTCTACAAACCATACCCGACCGACAAAATACTCTGTTATGAACTATAAACTGCTATTCACCCTCGATTACGAGATACACGGCAATGGAGACGGCAACCCACAGGCACTGATGGTGGAGCCTACCTATCGCCTGATGAATCTGTTGGAGGAATACAAGCAACATCTGGTGATAATGGCAGATGTGGCAGAGATACTATGCTTCCGTCGCTATCGGGAGGAAACAGGCAGGGACGACTTCCGTGTGGCGGAGATAGAAGAACAATTGCGGGACGCCATCCGTCGGGGACATGATGTGCAACTGCATATCCATTCGTCCTATTTCCGTGCCCAATGGGACGGAAAACACTTTGACCAGTGTATCGAGGACTATAACATGGCGGCACTGCCTTACGAGCGAATCAAAGATATGGTCAGTCAGTGTGTTTGCTATCTCGAAGACTTGCTGCGCCCTGTGCGTGCGGACTACAAGGTCTGGCTGTTCCGTGCGGCTAACTGGAGCATGATGCCTACGCCCGCACTCTATCGAGTATTGGTCGAGCAGGGAATTACACACGATACCTCCGTCTATAAGGGTGGTTGTCAGGGCGGTTCGGTCTGCTACGACTATCGTACGGCGTACGACAACCTCTTGCCTTATACCGCCTCTGCCGAGAATATCAACGACTATGACCCAGCAGGAGCGATTACCGAACTGCCGATATATACCGAGATGCGTCCGTTCTACGCTTTCGTCAGTCCGATACGCCTGTTCCGTATGCTCCGTGCCAAGTTCCACCGCCATAAACAACCGGTAGTGGCAGCGACGGCGTCGTCGGAGGCTACTGCGATACCTGCCCAAAGGGAGAATGGGTCTTCGGTGGTGGGTATGAAAAAAGAACATATACCTTCCGCAGAGGGTGTAGAAAAGGAAGGTGTGTCTTCGGTGGTGGGGCAGACGGAGCGTCAGCGGATAGAGCAGTCGGACAACCGTCGTATCACGCTGCGCAGTTTCTTCACTTTGAGTCCGCTCAAGATGGACTTCAACCAGTTGCGCAGTCGCCAACTCATTCGTATGCTTCAGCACATAGAATCCCGCCTGACCGCCATGGAAAAGCAGCCCGCAGGCAGCAGCACAAGTCCCAACCAAGCAGGTGTAGCGGGCAGCACAGATTCTAACCATGCAGGTGTAATTAGTAGCACAAGTTCCAATTATGCAAGTGCAGTCAGCGGTAAAGATTCTAACCATGCAGGTGTAGTTAGTAGTACAAGTTCCAATTATGCAGGTGCAGTCCGCGGTAGATGTACCGAGCCGATACCGGTAGTGTTGATAGGGCACAGCAAGACCTTTATTCCCTACAACGAAACGACCTTAAGACCTTTTCTCCGCTGGATAGAAAAGCACCCCGCATCAGTACCCGAAGCCTGCCGCCCGATTTACCCTGCCTAATTCATCCTTCATCTTTCCTAATTCTTTATTCCTAATTCCCTAATTCTTAATTCATCTTTCGTAATTCTTGATTCCTAATTCCCTATTCTTGATTCATAATGAAACAGTACGGGTCATTCCAACCACCCTCTAAACCCCCTCTAAAACCCCAATAAGAGTTATAAGTGGTAAGGGAGGTGCTATGGGTGTGGTATGGATATACGACCGAGATTCGTGGCAGATGTGTCCGAAAATAGTCTTGTATTTGTCCGATGCATTAGCGGTGCATTAACCGCAATGAACAGAGACACCTGTATAAAGAGGCTATTCTTTTGGGGAGGCAAGAGGATTTCAACAATAGCTCTTGCCTATTTAATGTAAATGTATTAACTTTGTAGCGGAAAATTTACAATTCCCTAAAAAAGAGTGTATCAATGGACAAGACAGAGAACGGCAACCCACAAAACAGTATAATTATCTATCACACCGATGACGGCAAATCAAGCGTGGTCTTGTATGCCAAAGACGGGCAGGTGTGGATGAACCAGAAGCAGATGGCAGAACTTTTTGCCACCTCGGTGCAAAACATAGGTCAGCATATAGCAAATATACTGAATGATAATGAATTGCAACAAAATTCAGTTATAAAGGATTACTTTACAACTGCCTCCGATGGCAAGCAATATGAAGTAACGTTCTATTCGTTAGATATGATACTCGCAGTCGGTTTCCGTGTACGCAGCAAGCGCGGCACACAATTCCGGCAATGGGCGAACAGGAACCTCCGCGAGTATATGATCAAGGGGTTCGTCATGGACGATGAACGGCTCAAGAATCCCAACGGGCGTCCCGATTATTTCGATGAGTTGCTGGCACGTATCCGCGACATACGTGTTTCCGAAAAACGGTTCTACCAAAAGATACGCGACCTCTTCGCCCTCAGTAGCGACTACGACAAGACGGACAAAGCCACACAGATGTTCTTTGCCGAGACGCAAAACAAACTCATTTACGCTGTTACCGGCAAGACGGCAGCGGAACTGATAGTGAGCCGTGCCGATGCGCAAGCCGCCAATATGGGACTGACCTCGTGGAAAGGCAAGATAGTGCGCAAGCAGGACATCTATATCTCGAAGAACTACCTCAACGAGGACGAAATCGACTCGCTTAACCGGTTGGTTTCCATCTTTCTCGAGTCGGCGGAAATGCGTGTCAAAGAACGCCGCGACCTGACCATTGACTATTGGCGCAGCAATGTGGAAAGCCTGCTGCAATTCCAGCAGAAAGCCATACTGCAAGGCGCAGGCAGTATCTCCACAGCAGAAATGGAAAAGCAGGTGGAAAGCATATACACCGATTTTGACCAACGCCGCCGCACCTTCGATGCCATAGAAGCCGACCGCGAAGATACCGCCGAACTTCGTGCCATAGAAGAACAGGTGAAGCATCGGTTGCAATAAATGTCATTATGATTTTGTGAAGAACCCATTGGCATTATGTGTAATAAAGAGAATTAATTGATGAGATAATAATGTTGTTATAGATTATGGATAAGACAGATATTGTTATACGCGAACTTACTCAAACAGAACTGATTGCAGGAAAACCATTTGCACATTTTGGTTGGGAAGGGGATGGAGCATTTTCTTTTCTCACAATTTCAGATGGGTATTGGAATAGTGCAAAAGTATTACTGGAGAAGATGAAAGAAAAATGTAATGATTTTGCAATAGTAGACTCTTTGGTATATCCACTTTTTTTCAACTACAGACATTCTATCGAAACATATTTGAAGTTGCTATTTTTCAAATATGGTGAGCAGACAGAATTGGCTAAACGTGAGTTCCTTAAAATAGGACATAATCTACTAAAACTTTGGACTGTTTTACGACCTTATTTGGATATAGGGAAGAAACATGTTGGAAGTTTAGTAAACATTGACGCAATGGAGCACTATATAAAATCAATAAATGAATTTGATTCAAATTCTATGATAATGCGTTATCCTATTGAAAAAAGTTTAGAGACCAACAAGGAACATGAATATCGGTTTGATTTTACTAATTTTGGTAAGCGAATGGATGAATTATGTGATTCCTTAAGACAACTTGATTATGATATATCTAACCAAATGTCAGAAGTAGCGACATCGGCGGAGTTAAATACCTATCTTGGTATGGTTGAAAAATACCGCCACCAAATAGATGATTTCTTATCAATACTGAAAACTTCAGCCGAAAAAGAAACTATAAAAACATTCAATAGTTATGATTTTATGGTCTATCTTCAAAATTACAAACCATCTGATATTGTTGAGTTTCTCAAAGAATGTGATCCCGATTTGCTTATATTATTAGACAATTTGTTTTATGGCGGACAAATAGTACAGACTGATCGAGTACATTTGGCTTCAGACCCTATTTGTAAGAAACAAGAGTTTGTTAGATTATGCTACGACCTATTGGATAACGACAAACTTCATTTTGGTGAAAAACCTCAAATGGAACAAATTAATATATGGAGTAAAAACGCCTCTGCCCTATTGAGTGCTATCTCTACAGCCTTATCTATTTTATGCGATAATTAATTTTCAGTAATACGATTCAAGTATCTATTGCATAGTTCCGTAATTTTTTCTATCTTTGCAGCCGTAAACGATAAATTATCAATTATCAATAAACAACCGACTAAACAATCCGCCTATGGCATAACCACGCATCGGTAAGGCGATGCAATGACATATTGAAATAAAGCGTTTTTGCTCTAATACTTGGTTCCTGAAAAACTGGACACTTTTTAGGACTAAATCTTTCCAAGGAAAAAGCCGAAATGCTCACGTTGATAGCGTGGGCTTTTTCCGTAGATATTTGGAAAGATGAGGTAGTCCAGTTTAATCCTTTAGGAACCAAATACTCAACAAACGAGAAAAGTCTGCGCTTTGTTTTTGTGTGTCTGTTAAGCAGAAAGTAGAATAATAAAAATACAACTTATGGAACAAAAGAAAATAGACATGTTCGTTGCGCAAAATGCAACAAAATTTCCACAACACAAAATTGGGAAAATCAAGGATGCCCTTACTCTTTTAGACGATGACAAGGCATCGGCTGTCTTATACCTGTATGCAGACCTCCAAGACCCTTTGACGGTACTTATCATTTCTGTTCTGTGTGGCGTCTTGGGAGTAGATAGATTTATGTTAGGTGAGGTAGGACTTGGCATCCTTAAACTCTTGACTTGTGGTGGTTGTTACATTTGGTGGATTATAGATATGGTTAACGCGCAAGATAGAACTCGTGAATATAACTTCAAAAAGTTAGCAGATGCCCTGTATGTGCAAGGAATAACGTTATATTAGGATATGAACCCGATAATACGCATATGGAAACATAGAATTGTATTTGCTTACTTGGCAACAATTATGCTGTTTATGTTTGCGACCCTGTTTTATGATAGGGTTCCTATTCCTTTGTGTCCATTCAAACTACTCACAGGTATACCTTGTCCTGGGTGTGGAGGACTTCGAGCAGCGAATGTGTTGTTACAAGGTGACGTTTTGGAGGCACTATATATCAATCCGTTATCATGCGTTGTTATGATATTCTTGGCAATACTGCCATTTATATATTTATATGATGAAGTTGCTGATAAAAAGTTGGTTTCTAATATGTTAACACAGTCTTGGAATGGAAAGATAACAGGAATTATGTTTGTCGTTATTTTGCGGAATATATGCAAATTAGATTAGAAATAGGAGATGCCGAAAACCTTCAATAGAGTAGGCAGTATTATTAATCTTTCAAATCTCAACTTTTATGGAAAATCAAGATTTTACACCAGCACCAGACAACCATTTGGTTAAAGCCATTTTGACTATGTTGTTTTGTTGTCTTCCTTTTGGTATTGTTGCCCTTATTAATGCAACAAAAGTGGAATCTCTTTGGGCTTCTGGTCAGAAAGAGCAGGCGCAAAAGGCGGCAGCCGATGCGGATAAGTGGGCAAACGTGGCTCTAATCTGCGGAATTGTTGGAATTGTTATTTACGGCATCTGTATGTTAGTAACAGTCTATGCTTAAGTATGCAACGTCCACAAATGATAATTACGATTGCCCTTTCGGGGGTAATCGTAATTGCCATAGTCGTTGTGTATCATTTTTTTGATCCGACTAATAGCGTTTATGCCCCAAAATGTCTTCTTAAAACATTGACAGGGTATGACTGTCCTAGTTGTGGATGCCAACGGCTACTTTATAGTTGGGCGAATGGTCATTTCGTAGAAGGGCTGCGTTATAACTACTTTTTTCTAGTTGGCGTGCTGTATATTTTACTGATACTTTTGAGGAGACATTTTCCTCGATTACATCACGTGTGTATGTCACCAACGGCTATCTATCTGTTCATTATTATGTACCTTTCTTGGTGGATAGTACGTAATATATTGAATGTGTGATAACTTTGAAAACATATAATAAATACGATAATAAACTTATTAGAAAAACAGAATTTTATGGCAACAGCATTGCAAAAGAAACTTGCTACGGGCAAGGCAAAGGAGTATTATCAAATGGAAGATTCATTTGAAGCAAAGGGAACATTGTTTATAGATTGGAATATGCACTATACTGCCGCAGGACCACAAGGTGTATGGCTGTGTGGCAATGCCCTAAATAATACTCCTATAATCATAGGATTAATAGATTGGGGTAATATCAATCGTATGGTGGTAGATAAAGATGAAGAATGCGTGTATATAGAGTTGAAACAATACAATGCTTTCCTCGGAAAGACATCTATGGTATTTAGGAACATCCATAAAAAGGTTTTTGTGCACCCGATGAGTGATACAGGGTTGATGGCTCTATGCCTTCCTATGGATTTGTTTTCTGGAAACATACTATACTATTTGCAAAATCATATCCCTACAGAATTTAAGGCAGAACCTAAAACAAACTCAGAAAAAATACAGATTATTGTATTTGCCGTTATTCTTTTGATAGTTGTAATATGTTTCTTCTTATAAGATGGATTAACAAATAGTGCGATATTAGATTTATGCCTGGTTGGTTAATAATTTTAATAGTATTTGTAGTTGGCGGAGCCCTCTTTGGACTATTTGCAAGCAGTTCAAAGGAAGGTGATTTAAGTCCTGCACAAGGGTGTTTAACAGGAGCATTAACAGGAGGTGCTGGAGGATTAGGATGTCTTACTATCATCTTGGAAGCAATCCTCCCTTTTGTAATTGCAGTGTTAGTATTTTGTTGGTTATTTGATGGATGTTCTTAGGTGGATAACTTAAGAAATATATTCTCAAATGACATAGTCTGTTGTGTGCATGTTGCGCACAACAGGTTTTGCTTTTTTTGAATGTTTTGGTCTTATATTAGCAGAAATGGGTGATTTTTGTAGTGTTGATTATCACTGACTTACAAAGAAAATGCATTTTTTCTTTCTCGAGAGTGTAGTTTTTTGCCCTTTTTTGCGTTATATATATGGAGCCTGTCTTGCAGAAACAAAAACGTCGGTTCAATATAATTTGAAGATATGGAATTTGTAACTAATGTGTGATAATACGGCGTAGCCGTCCGTTCACAAAACGCGCTCCTATGCTTATTGACCTATTGTTGTTGTAATTTTCCGTGTATTTGTTTCCAAGTGCGGCGCGTGTTTCGGTTCCGGTGCCTCCACCCCTCGTGCCCGTGCCAGAAACAACCGTTGACGAATATCGCCGTTCTGTACTTGCGCATCACGATGTCCGGCTTGCCTGGCACGCTCCTGACATTCAACCGGTATCTGTATCCGTGCATCCACAGCCATTTCCTTACCGCCAACTCGGGCTTTGTCCCCTTGCTGCGTATATGCGACATACAGCTGTGGCGTTGTTGTGGAGTCATAACATCGGGCATAGTTATAAATTGCGGTACAAATTATGCTTTAGTCATATGATAGTTACATGAATAATAGTCTGTCTAATATACTCATAATTACTTATTTCTTCCTGTCCACCAATTCTCCCCATGTCATAAAATCTGGTTTGGTGGTTTGAGCACCGCGATTGAGAGCGGAAAGATTATGATACTCGGCGGACTTGGAGGTATCCAGTTCATAAACCAGATAATACTCATGCCCAAGATTCTCGAAGCCTTTCTTCTCCAAATCGGCTTTTGCCCAGAAACGCGGTCCTTTGCCTTTCATCTTGTACAATGTACCATTCTTGCCATTATGCAGCATTACATAGCGGGCATTGACTGCATCCGGAGTCAAAACGATAGAACCCTTGTCTTCACCTGTGCGAAGATAACACAACCCAGTCTCTTTCATCTTCGCCTGTTTGGCTGCATTGGCATAATTGACAAGAACCACATCATCCGGATTGTGGTATGCCAGACCGTGCTGCGGGATCGTTTTCTTGTATAGATCCGACAACATCCGCTTGCTCCGCAGCCAAGCCGCTATCTGTTCGCGCAAAGCCTGTTCGCTGTCATTAGGGGAGACCGTTAAATCGTTTGTCGGTCGCAAAGGGAAAGCACCGATGCCCACTTTCTCCGCCGATTGGTGGTAGTATGACTGTGCATACTCCTCTTTGGTATAGTTGCCTGGAAATAACACATAACCGCCAATGACCTCGCGTTTGGGCTTACCGTTTGCCTGATCCACATAATAGATGGCATCACGATAGCGGTGCATCTGGTCAATGGCGTCTACAGGCGGCACATCCTGACCGTCTTTTGGGCTGTCTGCAATCCGGTATTTGGCATCGAAAAGGAAAGTATATTGGATGTCTCTCTGCTGCTTGGTCAGCCGCAGCACGATGTCCGGTCTCTGTGCGGTAGTGAAGGTTGTAGTGCCGCGGATGACCGATTCTGCCTGCTTGCCACTATCGTTAACCGGCGCATTGTACATGACGGATGCCAATTCCACACCGTCCTCTGTACGCACAAAAGTAACTTCCGACTGCGTGCCCCAACTCAAGTCCCGCACAAACTGCGGTGTCAGTTTGCGACCATAATAGCGTGCTTGTGCCTTCTCGCCAAGGATATCTTCCACGATGTTTTTCACCTTGAGGAAACACCATATCTCGTACAGCGCGGAAATATCTTTGGTCTCCAGTTGGTTGATGCCTTCTTCCAGTTCGTACCCGCACTGCAGTTCTATCCATTTCCTGTAAACGGTACGGTAACCATTGGCGCGTTTCATGATTAGCGAATCCTGCACAAAACCGCGGAACTGCCCTATGTTGCGGAAAAACGGATGCCGCACAGTACGTTGCAGGTTCTCCTCCATCTCCCGCAGTTCTTTCTCTATATATGCCGATTGTGAGGTATTGCGTATATGCCGGCTCACTGTCTGAAACCGGCAGAGAAGGTCGTTCATAACAAACTTGAGAAAACGGTTCTCCACCGTGTCATTTGTATGGCACAGTTCCGTCGTTCGATACAGATGATTCGGCTCATCCCTGAAACGGCAGTATTCGTTTTCCATGTCCGGTGTGAGCAACCGCAGCCTCTCTGCCCGTTCATAGCGCACTTCCGGATGCAGACGGTGTCGGGGCGCCTGTATGATTTGGCGACAGGCATGAATAATATCCTGATAGCACGTACGGAATATCTGCCACCATATCAGGTCGGTGGATGCCCCTCGCTGCGTGCGGAAATTGAGATAGGTCTCGCGCATGAACGCGAACGACAACATACTGTATTCCTCCTCGATGTCGCGGATGATTTGTTTCATATCCGAGCGGTAGTCCATCTTGTAACTCAGGACTTCGGTCGTGAACCGCAAGGTCAGATGCCGTCCGCTTTTTTCGTACGACAGGCATATATCCGCTTTGCCTACCTGGTTGCCGAAATTGACTGCACCGTACAACAACTGTCCGTCCGCACTCAGACTGCGCTCACGGGGCGAGTTGGAGAAACGGAGACTCATACGGCTCACGCCCTCTTTGGCTTCTATCAGCGTTGGATAGGATGTGTTTTCGAAGAATACCGCCTCGCGTGTTACCATGCCTTGTTGCTCTTCGCTATCAAAGAAAAAGCGTACATCCAGTTGTGACGAACGGAACTCCGCCTGCAGGCGGCTGTCGCCTTTCTCTATGCGCATATTCTTTATTGCACAGCGGATACGATCAGCCGATGCCAAACAGGAGAAACGGATGCGCACATCGTCATTCGCCACTTCGAAGATATTCACGCTGCCGGTTGCCATGCACGCTTAACTCCAGTATGAAACGAAATGCTCACGCATCAGCGTGTTGTACATACGGTTGATTTTCTTTTCGGTCTCTGTACCCTGACCGATATGTTTCCGCACAATGGCGCGCAGGCAGTTGAGCAGGTTTAGGCTATGTTCGCCGTCTTCCGCTGCGTTGCCGTCTATACCTGCCGCCTGCAGACGCTCGTCGCGCTCATCCACAGCCAGACGGTTGTCATCGCCTTCTATACGTGACAGAATCTTCATCAGCGTAAACTCGTCTAATGCTTTCTCGATACTGAAGTTATCACCGGCAAAATCTTGACATGCAGACACATACAATATTGCCTCGTTGGCGGCGCGGTAACCGAGTTTGAATGGCGTACCGTCCAGCAGGGCATTCACGTCTTTCAGGTAATCAATCACTTTGTCGCTCTCTATCCGCTCTTGGACTTCGCTTGCTTTTTGCGGACGGTTCACCAATAATCCGTTCTGGGTTGTCAGCAGCGGCATCAGTTCCGTTTTCCCCTCTTTGAAGTCATCGTAATTGACTTCGTTCATCTCTATGGACATTGCGCGGTCAAGTACCTTGCGGGAGAAAGAGAATGTCGTCTCGTCCATATTGACGGTACCCATTACCATCAGGTTAGGCGGAAGCGTCAGACCTTTCTCCGTGAACTGTATCGCCAGCGGATTGGTCTCTGTATGATGTGCCTCTCCGAGCAACTGCCTGAGCATATCCTCGCGCACGTCTTGGGTGAACTCCTTGAACGGTGCGATAATCGGATCTGTCGTATATTCGCCGTGCTCGTCCAAGGCACGCGATTCGATGGCACTCAGAAACTCCGCAAAGTATTCCTCCACCGGTGCAAGGTTCATCTCATCCAAACAAAGGAAATACGGCGTGTCCTTGTGCTGCCATGCTTTGACAATGAAACGCACAAAGTCGGTAAACACGTAATGCGGTGCAGGAATGTTGGACATATACCCCACAACATCCATAGAGTTGTGCCAATTGGGCTTGACTTGGATTAGTTCAAAGTTATCCGGTCGGTTGTCTTTCCATCGGTCATCTTTATTCGCATACGTCTTCGGATTGGTGGCTTGTGCCAACTTGCGTACGATACGGCTTTTGCCCGTTCCTGAAATGCCCGCCAACAGCATAAACGGCTTTGTCCGTAACGCCGTCAGGTAGGGGAGATAGGTGACATCTGAGATTAGACTATTTCCTGCTGGAATTAGGGATTTCCAGTATTTAGAACGCTCTTGACTCGTTCCTGTATATATTGCGGGTTGATTCTTATCTACAACAATGGCAGAGAAATGTAACTCGTCCTGGTTTTTGATGGATATCTCATAAACAAACCAACAACCATTAATAGAACAGCCTAATGCCTCTCTTATTTGCTCTATAGTTACACTATTACTTTCTCCTAGAAATGATACTTTGGGAGCATAGCAGATTTGCAACCTTCCTTCATGTGATTCGGATGTTTCGCGCAGCAACAACAAAGTATATGTGCTACTATTGATACGAATGTCATTTACAAATATCTTGTCAAATACTGCACATAACATTAAATCTCCACTCACACCAGTTTTATCCAGATTCTGGAGGTCAGTTCGCATCTTATATGTCATTCCGACTATCATATCGGTCACTCCAGGAACATCTGTTTCTATTCTACATTCCTTGCTTTTGTTCTGACCAATAGAAGTCCTCCAAGCAGGTGTCGCTGTTTTCCCTTCAATTCTTGAATTGAAAAACATTGATGTAATATCGACTTTCATAATATGGTAAGATTATAATTGACTAAATATGTGTTTGATAAGAATGCCAACAAGATTTACATCCCAGCCATTACCAGCACGCCTTCCCAATTTGGTATAATTTTGAGTAGGAGGAAATTTTATTTCTTTCTCATTATCATTCATATTGAAACCCATAAAGCGAAAATGCTCATCAAGAGAAAGTTTTCTAAATCTCTCTTTTCCATCTACCATTGGTTCAATAATCCGAATAACATTGTGTTCTGGTGGCGTTACGGTCATGCACAAGCCATCATAACGAATTTTGCGATTGTAAATATCGTAGCACAAAGGCTCCTGTACATCAAATGTGCCATTACTATGTATTTCGTGTATTCGTTTAATTTGCGCTTCAGAACGATACAATTCGGGATCGGGGTGCTTATCTAGAAAGTCTTTCAAACGCAAACTGGATTCTACTACGGGAGGTACTAATTCAAAATTTTCTGGCAGGACTCCTCTGTAAGCAAATATCCACAACCGCTCTCTTGTCTGAGGTATACCATAATCTTTCGAATTTAGTACAGCATATCTTACATCATAGCCAATTCTGTGTAATTCAGAAAGGATTTTTTGGAATGTTACTTTATGTTTTTTCCCCAACAAACCACGAACATTTTCAAGCAGAATATATTTGGGTTCTTTTGCTTCACAAACACGGATAATATCACCAAATAAAGTACCACGTATATCCAATTCACCTAATCCTTTGCCAACAGTAGAGAAAGGCTGACAAGGGAATCCGCCAGTAAATAAATCAAATTTCGGCAGTTGCTTCTTAGGATTTGTAATTTGAGTTATATCCCCATAGTTTTTAATTTCTGGAAAATTATATTCGTACAACTCAATTGCATCCGAGTCTATCTCGGAATATCCTACAACTTCGTATGGAATACCAGACCTTTTTAATCCAAAAGAGGCACCCCCGTATCCCGCAAATCCTTCAAAAACTTTAATTTTTCTCATTTCTTTACAGCGTCATCCAATCGACGGAACAAATGACTTAATAGACTCAACATATCCAGACAATCATTCTCTGTGAATAAACCAGTTTCTTTTAATTCAATTATCTCTGCGTGAGCTATTGGATTGCGAACACCTGCAAAGACTCCCATAGAAAAGAACTTTTGTCCTTCTTCTATGTTTTCTGTCGTGGAGGTGGTAAAATTAGAACAATCTCGTTTTTTGTACTTTTCAGAAACAGATAAAGTCTTATCTTTCCCAAAAACTTGCGTAATAAGACCTTGTCCTGTTAATCCAGACTGGCCTGATTTCTTTTGTGTTAAAGATTCGTAGCGTTTAATAGTTTCGTCTACTGCTCTATAAAAATCTTCATTTTTATAATCATTGTAAGAAGCATCTTGTACAATTTTATGCAGATGCCTCCAATGATATTGGGCATATTCAGGAATAAGACTATGTAACATACCCACCACTTCGCTCTGTTTTTCTCCTTCCATTTCAGAGTTCTCCACAACAGAATTGACAATCTTTTCTACGCCTTCTTTTATTTGTGGAGATAGAGTCGGATACCATGTGCCAATGTCAATACGTGTCTGTTCCTTAATTTTCCGTTCTCTGGTTACTTTCCTCTTTTCGCGCCAATCACGCTCAACCGACGATAATAATTGTTTGAGTTTTTCTTGCAACTCTGATGTTATTGGCAAATCCCAACTCAATGATTGCCTGTCTGTTGAGATAATGTCTTCATCTTGTTCGTCCACGAAATCCAAATCAAGCCATCCTGTAAGGTAAGAATAAAAGTGACTGGATTCCCCAACGCCGAAGAATTCTGGTGCATTAACCATTCTTCCGTGAGCATAAAGAGTTATTCCTCTCAAGCCAGGTTTTAACGGCTTCTCCGTTGCCAAAAGTTGTCCTCTAACTCCTTTGTTACGGAAATATGGAATATCGGTTTCTTGAGGTATCTCCCATGTGAATTGGGCAGAATATAAGCGTTGTATGGTACTAATGCAAATTTGGGTGTCTTGCGAGATATTTGAGGTTTGAATACGTGTGATATTATACAAAGACGCCAACTTGTCTTGTGAATCATAGGGTTGGTAGTTTTTGTATTCGGTTTCTGCCTGTTCACCGAGTTGTTTGGTATCAACCAAAAATAAAATACGCTTTGCCTTTGCGCTCTTCAATAGGCGATAGCATGCCGTAATAGCCGTAAAGGTTTTCCCTGCTCCTGTAGCCATTTGCACCAATGCTCTCGGATGGTTCTTACCAAATGATTTCTCCAGATTGACAATGGCATTTATCTGACATTCGCGAAAACCATTTGTTGGCAATTCTGGAAAATGCAAGAGCCGCCCCCGCAGAGTGGTTTGTTCCCGTTCATACTCTTCTATCCATAGTTTCAAAGTCTCAGGACAGTGAAAAGAAAATATCTCGCGCGTACGGGGTTGCGGATCTTTCAAATCCACAAACAATGTTTTGATGCTTGTCGCCTCGTAAATAAAGCGCAGCCGGTCTTTTTCTTCTTCATGGTTTTTCAGACCGACTTGCACATAACCCATATTTTGCTCAAGAGCATTATTAGTCAAGTTTACTCCCTGATTATCTTCTTTAGCTTCCACCAATCCGACAGGGTCTCCATCAATAAAAAGTGCATAATCCACCTCGTGATTATCCGCAGTGGTAAACTCTCGCACAGCCACGCCTAAAGAGGCGTACAAATCGATGTCTTTTTTGTCTTGTACCGTCCATCCGGCGGCTTCCAGTTTCTTGTCTATTTTTTGTCTGGCTTTTTCTTCCGGTGTCATAATCGGTATGATTTCTGGGTAGCACATTCTGTTCGGATAATGCTTCGGATAATGCGAAATTATCGGAATTTGTTTCTTGGCTGCAAAGATAGTGTTTTTTTAGCGAATAAAACAAGTCGGTGCGCAAATAAGCAGGCGATTCTTGTACGGCGGTGTGGTATGCCGTGCGGTATATTTTGACCGATACACCTATTTTTCTTCTCAATAGGCCGAATCGGCAAAAATGGGGAGTATATCCGCCTTTTTCGTAAAAGACAGGTTGATAGGTCGTTGTATCTTTGCAGGCGAAAACAAAACACTATCAAATCCTGATGATTATGAAGAAGATCTTATCCATTCTGATGGCAACAGCCGCCCTTGTATGCTCGGCTTGCAACAGTAACGCCCCTCTCTTGAACGGCGACGAGATTGTAGCCAACCCCACGACACCCACCGACAGCACGCACATACTGGTGGCGTATTTCAGTTGGGGCGGCACCACCCAGCGCATGGCGCAACAGATTGCCACGCTCACAGGTGCCGACCTGTTCCGTATCGAACCCGTTACGCCTTATCCTACCGAGTACACCCCGACCACGGAGGTGGCACGCGCCGAGAAAGAAGCCGACGCGCGTCCCGCCATCAAGGACACGGTGCCCGACTGGGAACAATACGACATCGTCTTTATCGGCTGCCCCGTATGGTGGTGGACAACGCCGATGATTATCTGCACCTTTGCCGAGAGTTACGACTTTGCGGGCAAGACGGTGGTGCCGTTCTGTACCTACGCTTCCACCTATCGTGACGAGACCCTGGCGCGCATTGCCGAACTGACACTCGCCGCCCAACACCTGACGGGCTGCGGCCTGACAAGCGGCCGTGTGAACGAAAGCAGTGTAACCGAATGGCTGCAGCGTATCAACTTGCTCTAAAAAACAGACATAAGACCACAATAATGAAATTCAGAACATTGGGAATGAGCGGGCTGCGTGTGTCCGCCGTCGGATTGGGCTGGGTTTCTCCTCGCCTGCCTATTTTAGCCGCTATGTGACACACAACCTTGGTCTTAACCCCACTGACTACCGCGACCGCTAAGTACGAAGGATAAGCATACTTATGATTGTCTTATGATCGAAAGTGCTAAATAATTCGCTAATGCTTCGGTTATGCTTCGGTTATGCTTCGGTTATGCTTCGGTTATGCTTCGGTTATAGTACATCGTTAGTATATCAAAAGTACGGCAATTTTTGCATATTGTCATGTCTCGTTTCGGGGTGACTATTTTGGGGCTTAGCACTAAGATAGGTTGACTCTTACTTAGTAGACTGCAAAATGAACATTACGCCAACTTTTTAGTACCAAGACAGATATATTCATCCTATATTCATCCTATATTCGTCCTATATTCATCCTATATAAATCCTATATAAAACCTTCGAAATATATAGTATTGACGGGGCTTGACAGAGGGCAGTTTTTATGGAAGACACAGTGAAGACTCTAATCGTATCAAAGGGTAACCTCGTTGACAAGAGGCTTGTTGTGAACAAAGTCGTCGATATTTTGCAGGGTAGTCGTAGCGATATTGTTCATGGCTTCACGCGTGAAGAATGCTTGGTGGGAAGTGAGCAGAACATTGTTGAAACTGAGTAGTCGTGCCAAAACATCGTCTTCGATTATAGCGTCCGATACATCTTCATAGAAATATCCGCCTTCCTCCTCGTACACATCAAGCCCCGCAGAACCAATGTGCCGAGATTTGAGTCCGTCAATGAGTGCTTCCGTGTCAATCAGTCCTCCTCGCCCTGTATTGATAATCATAACACCATCTTTCATCAAGCGAATAGTCTCTTGGTTGATGAGATGATAGTTGTCCTTAGTGAGCGGGCAATGCAAAGAGATAATGTCCGAATCTTGAAGCAAGGTCTCCAATGGTACATAGCGCATATTATGCTTCGAGGCAAAATCGTGGTCAGGATAAATATCGTAGCCCAAAATACGCATCCCCAAGCCTTGTAGTATTTCGATAAGGACCTTAGCAATTTTACCTGTGCCGATGATACCAATGGTTTTGCCGTAGAGGTCGAAGCCCATCAGTCCCTGCAACGAGAAATTACCATCTCTTGTTCGTGTAGCGGCTCGTGGAAGATGCCGATTGAGAGCAAGTATCAAGCCCAATGTGAACTCGGCAATAGCATGCGGGGAGTATGCGGGAACGCGCACAATGCGTATTCCTGCTTTCTGTGCGGCGTGCAAATCCACATTGTTGAAGCCTGCACATCGCAACGCAATCAATCGGACTCCCAACCGTCCCATCTCGGAGATAATATCGGCAGTGAGAGGGTCGTTGACAAAGCAACAAACAACGGTTGCTCCCTGTACGAGCATCACATTATCCATAGTCGGATGAGATTTGTAGTACTTTATTTCAAAGTCAAACCGAGGGTTCCCTTGTTCGTCAGTGAGCGAGTTGATAGAATTGAAAGTCTCTTGGTCGTACTTCTTTGTACCAAAGAATGCAATGCGAATCATGATGTTTATATCTTTAATGATGAATAAATGCGGTATTTAACGGTGTTCCAACTCAATTACCTCGAGGTCGAATATACGGTCGTCTTCTATCTTTACCCGAAGCAATGTTTGTACGGTATGTATTCCATACTTGCCAGCAGCACCAGGGTTAAGGCATAGCATCTGCAACGATTTATCGTACTGCACCTTGAGGATGTGCGAGTGTCCGCAGACGAAGAGTTGAGGAGGGTTGGCATAGAGTCGTCGCACGATTTTAGGATTGTAGTGGCGAGGATACCCGCCGATGTGAGTAAGCACCACATCGACTTGTTCGATACGGAAACGATAGTACTCCGGCAGATTTCTCAGAAGGTCTCCATAGTCGCAGTTTCCATAGACCGCCCGTGTAGGCTTGAAGGCGCATAGTTGTTGATAGACCTCCCATGAACCGATGTCACCGGCATGCCAAATCTCATCCACTTCTTTGAAATGTTCAAGGACACGCTCATCGAGCAGTCCGTGAGTATCAGACAAGATGCCAACAATCTTCATCGTAGTTATTCCTGCTTATGTAGTTTCTTGATAGCGAGGAGCAAGAACAGGGTAGCGTAGGTGAAAAACCAGAGCAAGTCGCGAATATCGATGACTCCCCGAGAGAGGGACAGATAGTGTTCGTTCAGTCCAAGACTCTTTACCACCATAGACAGCATACCGTCCTTGAAAAGCAAGGACAGAAAATCGAATCCGTAGAAAGAGATGAAGCACAGAATCAGTGCCACGATAAATGCGACAATCTGACTTCGTGTGACAGAGGAAGCCCACACGCCGATAGCACAAAAGGCTGCCGACAGAAAGAGCAAGCCAATAAAAGAGCCATAGAAAGCACCCGAATCGATATTACCTACGGGAGATGCAAGATGGTAAACCAATATATAGTGGATGATGCAAGGCAGTTGCGCCAAGAGGACAATAGTCCACACTGCAAGATACTTGCCGAGAACAATATGCCACAGAGGAATAGGTTTTATCTTCAGCAGATACCAAGTTCCGTTTTGTCGCTCCTCTGTAAACAAACGCATAGTGAGTGCAGGGCATAGAAAAAGGAACAACCACGGACTGAGGGAGAACAGACCATCGACCTGCGCATAACCCGACATCGGGATGTTATACTCTCCGGGAATGACCCACAAGAACAGACCTATAGTGAGCAGATAAATCCCGATGACAATATAAGCGATGGGGGTAGAAAAATAGTAGCGAATTTCTTTCTTGTAGATAGTCCACATATACGATATAGCATTGATTATTTATTAACAGATTTTACTTTGTAGCCCGATGCACGAAGTTGCGCAATAAGTCCCTTGTCGCCACCAAGATAGATGGCATCTAAACAGATGAAGGCTTTTCCTTCCGCCAAATAAGGTTTCAGCCGCTTAACCCACTCGATATTGCGCTGACAATAGACCGTATAATCAGAGTAGGAATGAGTGGAGAGGTTGTCGGGTGCTTCGACAGAGTAGGCAATCTGCGTGAGTTGTCCCATCTTGTAGGCAGCCAGGATGTTCCTTTCCAATTTAATCTCCCTCTCGGGATATTCCACAATAGAAAGCAATTCCTTACATTGCCAATAGAAGGGTTCTCTGTCGAAGAGCATATACAGAGTCTCACCTGTATCGTCTAAGGAATAAACCGGAATGCCTGTTTGTGCGGCAATGGTTTGAAAGAACACTTCAGCACTTTGGTTCGGGTCGTAGTTCATCCACTTGACAAGGAGTTCGTTGCGATAGAGTTCCGTGAGATAAGAAGGCTTCATTCGTCCTAAATTCTCAATGCCAATACCCAAAGTGGTTTGCAAGGCATCGTTAATAGCCGCCAACTGCGCAGGTTCATACTCTTTTTGCAGAGTGAGCGAGTCGGGTAGGAGGGCCGCCACTTTGAGCGCATTGGTGGCTTCAAAATCGTATAGAGCCATCTCCGTAATCACTTTGTCGCAGCGTCCAAAGACCTTGAAGAGATTAGGGACCGTGTCAAGAAAAGCGATTTCGCATAAACGGTTCGTCGCAAAAAGATAGGACTTGTCGGCTACACCGTTGCCTGAAATAGCGTAGAGCAGTTGAGCCTGGCTCGTAGTAGAGAGCAGCAAGGTTGCAAAAAGAATGGTATGTCGAAGGAAACAGGACATTATTGGAAACGAGTTATGAGGTTATATGCTTGGTAGATACCTAATTCTCCTGCCTTGCTCAGGTCGGTAAGCCCTTCTTCTACCTCGTCAATAAAGATATGCGTGAGTCCTCTGTTGAAGTACGCTTCTGCAAAGTCGGAATCAGTCTCAATGGCAAGTGTGTAATAGGAGATAGCAGAGCGGAAGTCCTTTTGCAGGCAGAGGATATTGGCTTTGTTGTAATAAGCAAAAGAGAAGTCGGGAAGCAAAAGTATCACTTGTTCGAGGTCGCGTAGAATGAGTTCGCAATCTAACTTGATGTTTGAAGCAAACTCGTCCTGCAGTTCTTTACTGCTGTTGGGTTGGATATTGTTGCGTTTGTACTCCAACAGACTATACCTCCAGTTGGCTCTACAGAAGTAGGCAATGGCGAAATCGGACTGTTGCATCAAACACTTATTACAGTCGTCAATAGCGGAAGAATAGTCCTGCACAATGGCGAACTCTAATGCTCTGGCAAAGAGCAGATCGGCATTGGTAGGATGATTGTCCAACTCCGCAGAGAGAGAGGTAATCATATTGAAATGGGTATCAACCGACTCCGCAGTAAGCGGTATTTCCTGCACTCCAAGCATCAGGTTGGCAGGGAGAATGTGCCGTTTGTTGTACTCATCGACAGCGTGATGAGTATAGTTTGTATGCCTTAGGGTATTGTGCCGGATATAATAACTTAACACTGCATTTGGCTCGTTGATAGCATTGGTATAACGCTTTTGAACGGAGCCTCGAGATTCGTTCTGGTAAGGTTTCTGCTCCTCCTCTTGTTCGTTCTGCATATTCTGTGCCGCCAACTGAGAAAACTCTTTCTTCCGGTCTCGCTGGGGTTGACTATTAGCCTGCTTGACATCAATATCAGGAGAAGGATGGGTGCGTTGTATCTCTTCCTTCTGCTGCTCAAGGTCGTAGGCTTTCTTTTGGTAGGCGTATGCACTCTTGGTGTTACCTAACGCCTTCTCCGCTTGAGCAGCAAGGTAGTAGGCAGGAAGGAAGTAGGGGTAAGTACCGATGAGACGATTAAAATCGTTGATGGCATCTTGCCATTGCTTCAGATGAAGATTGACAATTCCACGCTGGTAGTATATTTCCGTTTCTGACGGATCTAACTCGATGGCATAATTCAGGTCATCCAAAGCACGATTAAGGTCTCCTAATTCGGCACGCAAAATACCCCGATTATAGTAACACTGAACGCTCTTAGGGTCATACTCAATGGCTTTGTCATAGTCGGCGAGAGCATCGCGATAACTATGTTTACGGTAGTAGAGAATGCCTCGGTTAATATAGTCCCCCGACCAGCGACTGCCCAGATCGATAGCCTGTGTCAGGTCGTAAAGCGCATCCTCGTCATTACCTAACATCATATTTACGACACCTCTGGCACTCCAATTGGCAGAGTTCTGCGAATCACCATTAATAGCCTTCGTAAAACTTTCCATCGCATTTAGAGTGTCATCCTTAGCCAAATAGATGGCTCCTTGCTCAAACAATAAAGAGGGTGCATTTGGATCACGCTTCAGCAAGTAGTTGATGTCTGCAAGAGCAGCATCATAATGCTTATTCTTTGCACGAACATCAGCACGGAGCAAAAGGTAGGTCTTGTTCTCTGGAGCATATATAAGTGCCTCGCTAAAATCATTCTCTGCTTTGGTGTACTCCTCGAGTCTACTATAAACATACCCTCGTGTGTAATAGGCTCCCGGTAGAAAAGGATTATTTTCAATAGCACGATTACAATCCACCTCTGCACCTTTGTAGTCGCCCAATTGTATCTTCGCAATAGCACGATACAAGTATGGCTCTGCCAACCACGGCTTTAATCGGATAACTTGATTGAAGTATTGTATACTAAGTACATAGTCTTCAAAATAGAGTGCGTTGCGTCCGATGGCAGTGATACGCTCTGTGTTCAGTTGAGCATAACCTATTGTTGCACAGCATAAGCATCCCAAACAAATGATATATGTTTTTACAATCCTTCTCATCAGACGATACATAGTGGCTTATTTGCAGCCTGCGTTAGGGTCAAACCAATCTGGTATGTCAAATTGCTCTGTGGAGGAATAGCCCAATTCCTCATCTGCCAGGACCTTCTGCATATAGATCGCCCATATTGGCAACGCCATACTTGCACCTTGTCCCTCTGCCATAGAATCAAAATGAATAGCACGGTCCTCACCTCCTACCCAACAACCATTTACGAGTGATGGTGTAAAGCCCATAAACCAACCATCGGAATTGTTCTGTGTAGTACCCGTCTTACCTCCCATCGGCATTCTGAGTCCATAGCGATAACGAACGCGTACACCTGTCCCTTGGTCAATAACGCTACGAAGCATGGTTATCATCTTGTAAGAAGTCTCTTCGCTAATCACTTCGTGCATACGGGGGGTAAAGGAAGCCAGAATATTGCCGTTGTTATCTTCTATTCTGGTAACATAAAGAGGTTCCACACGAACTCCCTTATTGGGGAATGTAGTGTAGGCATCAACCATCTCTTTGACAGACACCTCACAAGGACCAAGACAAAGACTGACAACTGGGTCTAACTGACCGGCTATACCAAACGAACGCATCAGGTTGACGAGCGATGCAGGAGTGTAAAGACTCATCAAATAGGCAGATATCCAGTTGTTCGATTGCGACAACCCCCATTGTAGAGTAACCGTATCACCTATGTTGTTCTTACTACTGTTGCGTGGCGACCAATCATTGCCATTGGCGTCCTTCAGTGTGATAGGTTGATTGACTGTCTTATCACACGGCCACATACCTTCCTCCATTGCCAAAGTATAAAGGTACGGCTTGACAGTGGAGCCTACTTGCCGACGACCGGTATTGACCATGTCATATTGGAAATGGGCAAAATTAGGACCTCCCACATAAGCCTTAACATGTCCCGAATGGGCGTCCATCGACATAAAACCACAGCGTAAGAAGTACTTCTGATATCGTATAGAGTCCAACGGAGAGAGTATCGTATCAATCATACCGTTATATGAAAACACTCTCATCTCCACTGGCGTAGAGAATGCCTCCGTAATCTCTTTCTCTGACTTACCCGCCTTTTTCATCTGGCGATAACGATCCGACTGCTTCATACTTCGCATCAGGATAGCATTAATCTCATCCGTACTCAAGTCCCTGCTAAATGGAGCATATTTCTTATTCTTCTTCTCCTTGAAGAACTGCTTCTGCAAGTACTGTATATGTTCATTTACAGCATCTTCTGCATAGGTCTGCATACGAGAATCTATCGTGGTATATATACGCAAACCGTCATTGTACAAGTCATAAGTACTGCCGTCCGCTTTACGGTTCTTGTTGCAAAAACCGTATAACGGATCGTTATCCCATTGCTCTCGATCTATCTTATATTGGGTTTTATTCCATGATGGATAATTACTCTCTTTAGGTTCCTTTGCTGTCAATACCACACGCAGATATTCGCGGAAATAGGGTGCTAATCCTTGCTTGTGATCCACTGAACGATAACTTATCGTCAACGGAAGTTGCTGCAACGAGTCACATTCTTCCTTGCTGATACAGTCGTTCTTGCACATCTGCGCCAACACAACATTTCGACGCGACTTGGCTCTTTCTGCATGACGAATAGGATTATACAACGATGGGTTTTTGCACATCCCGACCAACATTGCGGCTTCCTCTACCTTTAGATTATCGGGAGTGGTGTTAAAGTAAACCTGTGCTGCCGACTTTATCCCTACGGCATTGTAGAGAAAGTCGAACTGATTCAAATACATCGTAATAATTTCCTCTTTCGAATAGAGTCGTTCCAACTCTGCAGCAATTACCCACTCAATAGGCTTTTGCAGCGCACGCTCTATGATGTTGTTTGCAGTAGGAGAGTAGAGTTGTTTCGACAACTGTTGGGTCAATGTACTACCGCCACCAGCTCTGCCTAATAGCGCAACAGCACGGAATAACGCTTTCAAATCAACGCCCGGATGTTGGTAGAAACGCACATCTTCTGTCGAGATAAGAGCATTTATCATATTGGGAGAAATGTCCTGATACTCTATTCCCACACGGTTTTCTGTACGATAATAACTCCCTAACACTTGCATATCCGATGAATACACTTCCGTCGCATAAACATTCTTAGGATTCTGTAATTCTTCCAACGGAGGTAGATAACCCAACCAACCTTTCGAAATCATCCAAAAGATAAAGACAATACAGAGTATCCCCACTGCAAAGATACTCCAAAACCATACTCCAAAGGAGTGCTTAAAGGTCGATTTTGCGTCTTGTTTCATAATACATTACACAATTATAAGGTTCTCTATTATTCTGTTTAACACCTCTATTCCTCGAAGAGAGGCAACCAAATGGTCATCACTTTTCACCAACAAGCCTCGTTCTATATCACCTGTCGCATGCTGCATACAATATCTGCGCTCATCATCAGCAAGTTCCGTCAAGGCTAATCCCTTGTCTGTACGCAACGACAACATCACCCGCTCATTGTACAAATCATTCTTGCTCAGTATCTCACGCTCATAAGGTAGAACCGACTCTCTTATACTGCCAATATATCTCTCCAAATCTGACACATTCCATTGCCTTGACTCACCATCGTATGAGTGCGCTCCTGCACCAAGACCAATATACGGCACACTGTTCCAGTAAGAGGAATTATGGCGGGAATAGTAATTCGGCAAACTGAAGTTCGATACCTCATACTGATGAAATCCCGCCTCACTAAGTCGCGCAATCGTTGTCTCATACATCGTGTTCGCCAATTCATCGCTCACCTCTTCCACCTTTCTCTCTGCAAGCATCTTGCCAAACAGCGTATTTTTCTCATAACTGAGGCAATATGTACTAATATGTTGTACTCCAAGAGCAATGGCTTCTTCCAAGTCCGTTCGCCACTGAGCAAGGGTCTGTTGCGGCAAACCATACATCAAGTCGATACTGATGTTCTTAAAACCGCTTGCCTGTGCCATTCTGACACTATTCTTCGCCGTTGCCGCATCGTGTCGTCTTCCCAAGGTCTCAAGCAGCATATCTTGAAAAGATTGTATGCCGATACTCAACCGGTTCACACCTGCTGCCAACAACTGTCCCGAATAATCCATCGTCAAATCACTCGGATTGGCTTCTAATGTAATTTCAGCGTCATCCGAGACAATATACTGCCTTGCAATGGCATCCAACAACCTTCCCACATCCGCCGCATCCAACTGACTGGGAGTACCGCCGCCAAAGTATATCGTTTCAATTACACTGTCCTTCGGCAGATACCCAACACGCATAGCCAATTCATCCATCAAAGCACCGATATATGCACCCCTCCTCTCAAGACTTGTAGTCGAGAAGAAATCGCAATAGGCACATCGCCTTTCACAAAAGGGTATATGTAGGTAGATCCCCGCCATGCCAGTCAATCTTTTTTCCTGTCTTTCCACAACCTCTGCATCCACTCTGCCATACGCTGTTCATTCGCACTGCCTTGTGCCACCCAAAACTGTTTGTCCCGAATAGCATCGGGTAGGTATTGTTGTTCGATAAAATGATTGGGATAGTCGTGAGCATATTTATACTCCTGTCCATAACCTATCTCTTCCATCAACTTTGTCGGTGCATTGCGCAAGTGCAAGGGTACGGGCAAGTTCCCGCTTCCTCTCACTTCGGCTATAGCCGCATCTATTCCCAAGTAGGCGGAATTGCTCTTGGGAGAGGTGGCAAGGTAAACTGTCGTTTCAGCCAAGGGAATACGCCCTTCCGGCCAACCTATCTTATTCACCGCATCAAAGCACGCATTGGCCAACAACAACGCATTAGGGTTTGCCAAGCCGACATCCTCTGCCGCCGAAATAACCAACCTGCGGGCTATGAACTTGGGATCTTCCCCTCCCACTACCATACGGGCCAACCAATATAGAGCCGCGTCAGGATCGCTACCACGAATCGATTTGATAAAGGCGGAAATAATATCATAGTGCAACTCCCCGTTCTTGTCGTATGCCAACGGATTGGCTTGCAAACACGATGTAACGGTCCGATTGTTAATTACAACCTTCTCTCCGCCTGCCTCTGCATTCACTACAATCTCCAAAGTATTAAGCAGTTTACGGGCATCGCCACCCGAATAACGATACAAGTCGTCCGTCTCCTCTACGATAACATTTTTTGTCCGCAACCATTCATCATACGACAAAGCGTAAGTCAGCAATGTATGCAGGTCATCATCCGTAAGACTCTTTAACACATACACTTGGCAACGGGAGAGTAGGGGGGTAATAACCTCGAACGACGGGTTCTCCGTCGTCGCACCAATAAGCGTTATAATACCTTTCTCCACCGCTCCTAACAGACTGTCTTGCTGCGACTTCGAAAAACGATGGATCTCGTCTATAAATAGAATGGCATTCCCCTTCGAAAACAATCCTCCTTCACCACGAGCCTTGTCAATCACCTCACGAACTTCCTTCACTCCCGATGTCACCGCCGACAAAGTGTAGAACGGACGCTCTAAACGGTTCGCAATAATATGAGCCAATGTAGTCTTTCCAACGCCGGGAGGTCCCCACAGGATAAACGACGACAAGTTACCACTCTCTATCATCTGACGAAGAATGGCGCCTTCACCTACAAGGTGCTTCTGACCTATGTACGACTCTAATGTCTTCGGACGCAATCGCTCTGCTAATGGTAACATAGTCAATCGGGCATATTGAGTAATTCTTTGGCGTGACGGATGGCTGCATCGGTAACTTGGCTCCCCGATAGCATCTGCGCAATCTCTCCTACACGCTCCTCTGCAGACAACCTGCGGATACTTGTTTCCGTATGTTGCTCTGTATCTGTCTTATATACTTTGTAATGGGCATCTCCTATCGAGGCTATTTGCGGCAAGTGAGTAATCACCAACACCTGACGCTGCTTCGACATCCTCCGGATAATGTTTCCCATATTCGCAGCCACTTCACCGGAAATACCCGTATCTATCTCATCAAATACCAAGGTAGGCAGGTTCGCTTCGTTGGCAATCAGTTCTTTTATACACAACATAATACGCGAGATTTCACCGCCAGAGGCAACACTGGCTATCGGCTGTGGTTGTTGGTTCTTGTTGGCAGCAAACATAAACTGTATCTCATCCCGCCCGTCTATGTCGTAACTCTCCCTCTCCGTCATCAACACTTGCATCTGCGCATGCCTTATTCCTAAGGTAACCAACTCTGCCACAACCTTCTCCTCTATGGTAGCCAACACGCTCCTGCGGCTCTGCGTAAGCCGGTCTGCCGCTTGTTTCAACTTCTCTTCGCAACTGCGAAGTGCTTTCTGCAAACTGTCAATCTCCTCTTCGTACGACTCCATGGCACCTATACGGGAGGCAAACTCATCTCGCAATGCAATAAGACTCTTTACATCTTGCACTCGGTGTTTCTGCATTAAACTGTTCAACAAGTCCAAGCGTTCACCCACACGAGCCTGCTCATTCGGGTCTAACTCGGTGTCCTCCGACAATCGCGCGAACTCGTCTGCAATATCACTCAACTCAATATAGGAAGTCTGTATGCGTTCCTTCAACGATTCACCGTCCTCTATATAGGGAACAATATGTTTGCACTCGTTTAAGACGCTTTGCAGACGGCTCAACACACCCACATCCTCTGTCGATAACTGGCACAAAGCTTCGTTCAAGCCGCTCTTCACCTCCTCCGTATGCTCCAAACGCCTCTGCTCCTGCTCCAATACCTGTTCCTCGTTCGCTACCAAACGGGCATCCTTCAACTGATCGTACTGAAAACGGACATAGTCCGAATCTCGCTGGTCATGTTCGGCTTTCACATGCAATGCACGCAAACGGCTCTCCAAACCCTTATATTCACCCAACAACGACCTGTAAGCCTCTTTCGCCTCCTTATTGCGGGCAATCACATCTACCACATAAATCTGAAACTTGTCGTCACGAAGTAGCAGATTCTGATGCTGCGAATGAATATCTATCAGCCTGTTCGACAAGTCATGAAGCAGCGACAATGGCACAGGAGTATCATTGACGAACGAACGCGACTTACCGCTGGAAACCAACTCTCGGCGTAGTACACAAACAGGAGAATAGTCCAAATCGTGTTCAGAGAAAAAGGAACGCAAATCTAATTCCCCAAGGGCAAACTCACCCTCCACTACGCACTTCTGCTCGCCTTCCGTAATGTTCCTACTGTCCGCCCTGTTGCCCATCAATAGTGATAATGCCCCCAAGATAATAGATTTACCGGTACCTGTTTCGCCCGTCAATACATCAAAACCGTTCTCAAAATCAATGTTCAATTCCGAGATAAGGGCATAATTTCGTATGTGCAAATGCTTTAGCATACCCGCTTGTTTTTGATTCGAATCTAATAGGCAAAGATACAACATTTCTACGAACTGACAAACCTTTCTAAGGCTTATATGATAAATATCGTTTGGTATTTCCTCTCTTTCATTTTAATATATGCCTGCAAGGCAAGTCCCAAAGACCTACCTACTGCGAAGCCCCATCAATACTGTCTGTTTCAATGGTTTTATATAGGATGAATATAGGACGAGTATAGGATGAATATAGGAATACTATAGAAAACACATAGAAAACAGCAACAAAAATCACCCGAAAAGCGAGTGATGCACATTAGTAAAATATTCGAAATGTTAAGAAAATATAGAATAAATAGGTTGCTGCTATTTTCTGCGACCTCTGAAATAATAGTCCCACACTATCGAACGGTGCGCAATCAACTTAGGCAACAAAACAACTGCTTTATGCATATTGTCTATACGGTCGCTCTTATACTGCTTGCGCTGACGCATCACATCAAAACGGGCAAGAACAACGGCACGGAAATTCTTAAACTCACCCTTCATCGCAAACACTATCGACGACGCATAGTCCATAAAGAAACGAACAATCCAAACCCACCAAAGGTAACGGCTTGGCATATTCTTATACAACATAAGCAGGTTGTTCCGATAGTTCAAATAGGTCTTGCGAGGGTTTTCATAATGTAACGAACCCCCGCCAAGATGATACACGGCACTTTGCGGAACACAGGCAATCTGATAACCTCTGCATTGCAAACGCCAACATAAATCAATCTCTTCCTGATGGGCAAAAAAACGGGCGTCCAAGCCACCGGCTTCCTTGTATAGGGCGATCCTGATACACAAACATGCGCCGCTCGCCCAAAAAACAGAGGCGGTTTCATCATACTGACCTCTGTCTTCCTCCACATAGCCTATCATACGACCACGACAATATGGATAACCCAATAGGTCTATATAACCTCCTGCAGCACCTGCATGTTCAAAACGAATAGCATCTACATGGTGCTTGTCATATTCCTGCTTACTGCGATAAGAGAGTATCTTGGGCTGACAGGCAACCACATCTTGATTACTGTCCATATAGCGCAAAAGAACCTCCAACCAGCCTTCTGTCACCTCCACATCCGAATTCAACAAAACGGCATATTCCGCCTCTACTTGCTCCAATGCACGATTATATCCCTCCGCAAAACCGTAATTCTCTGCAAACGACACAACCCGAACATTCGGCAAACTCTTCAAATACGCCAACGAACCGTCAGTAGAACCATTATCTGCAACAACCACCTCACAATCAGACAACAAAGAATACTGCAACACCGATGGCATATACTGCTCAAGCATCGGCAAGCCATTCCAATTCAATATAACAACAGCGCACTTCATCCCTACGGCTTACTATTCATCATCATCTGCCGAATAAATGCCGATCGAAACACCATACTCAAACTCGCCTTCTATAATCAACTGTATAAGTTCATTCGACAACGAAAGACCGTACTTCGAAGCATGCTCCCGAATATACCGATACATCTCCTCCTCATCTATAGAGGCTGACTCTGCCGTGTCCTCTGAAATCAAACCCTCTGAATCATAGTAGTCATATATAAGGTCTAACACATCTTGTATATCATCACGGGTAACTGCCTTTCTGTCATCTTCCGGAATGAAATCTAAAATATAATCTATAGCATCATCCTCATTAAATTCTATCTCATCATATTCTTTCTTCATAAAAAATCGAATTTTTGAAGTTAATAATACATTCGTTCAAGATTTTTGCAAAATTACATCATCTTTCCATTCTTAGCAAATCAACAAACAGAAAAATCACATCACAAGAAAAAGGGTAGGGTACTATATCCGTAATTCACAATGCAAAATTCACAAATACACAAAGATAGGAGATATAAATTCACAACAATAAGTACGATAATATGCATAATAATTCACATAATTATTCACTGATTCACAGGCATTGTATTCAAAACAAAACACCGATACACTCTCAATTAAACCACAAAATACAATCAAAGCGAGCAATATAAAATGCTATATATGAGTAGTTATACAGAAAATCTATAGTTATACTTTATCTAAAACGGCACCTATCCACAAATATCCGTGAATTATACCTGTTGAGTAATAGATATTGTCATATAACTACCTAAAAATAATCGTATTACACAAATAATGTAAAGCGTATCTGTATAAGCGATAGACTGTTATAGATAAGCGATTTATCCATTTTTGTAGTTTTCAGTATAAATGCAGCAGTGCTTTGCTTGTGAATTTCGATTTGCAAATGCATATAATTCACAAATAAATAATTTGTCCTATGGTATTGCGTATGTGATAAATGCTTTGTACATTTGCAAACGATAAAATCACATTTGTATGATGGACGAAAAAGACAGATTATTGGCGGTTATGAAAGGCGAAGGTCTTTCGGCAAAACAGTTTGCAGAAGAGGTCGGAATACAACCGGGAACAGTATCTAACATCTTGAGTGGCAGAAACAAACCAAGTCTCGAAGTAATGCAAAAAGTATTGAAACGATATGATCATATCGCTTCAGATTGGCTTATTTCAGGTAACGAGCCTATGTATAGGCAAAAAAACGATTCTCAGACCACTTTATTTGACACGCAAAACAATCAAACAAATGTCTTGGGGCAGTCTATGCAACCATCTGTAAACGAAGAAAAACGGTCGCCGGAAACTCCTGCAACCGTATTACAACAAACAGACTCAAAAAGAGAGATACAAAAGATTGTCGTATTCTACAACGACGGCACCTTCGAAGAATTCACCAACTAACTCCTATACATCAGCATACCCAACACTACATTCCCTCGCACAAACTCCAACATTCCCCCATACAAACTTCAATGCTTTCTCGCACAAACTTCAATACTTCCTCGCACAAACTTCAATACTTGCACCCTCGTATCATCTCCCCCGATTATCCCCGCTTCAACTTATCATAATTCATAAAGTGTAAAATACACCGCAAAATAAAAGATTATTTTTCATATATACAATAGGGACACTCATTTTTCTATGCGAAAAATTCACTTTGCTGAACCTTTGGTGTCAGTGGTTATATAATAGTCAAGACAGAGCACCCATTTTCAGGACAAAATGGTCAAAAACCAAGCATACTATTAAAGGCTATACGCTACATCAATAAGCGCACAAATGCAGCCACGAGATAACTCATGACTGCACGTGCTATGATGTACTTTTAAGGAAACGGCTATGCCTTAAATACTTAATACTTGCAGAACTATGCAAAGAATATCAAATAGATACTACCGGCAAAACCTACAAGAATGTAAATGATCCAACGCAAAGCAAATAAATTTTCCAAGAACTTCCACATAAGCAATTATTTAACAAGTTTTAATAATAGCAACATGTCTGACATACTCACTGACTCACCTTCAGGGAAATAAGAGAATACATAATTCCAAAATGCAGCATTTTCGGACGTATTCTTATCTTTATTAATACGTTCCCAATTCAAAGAACCCTTTGAAAGTAAATCATCCGGAGAACCAAAATAATATTTTTTATCTTTAGCAGGCTTATAATAAGTAGAAAGATACTGCGCTAATTCTTTACGTGTCATAGAATAATTCAAGACATTTGCTTGCTGCTGAACATAAACAGCCCAATCACGAGCAGACTTACTTCCTTCTGCTAAAAATTCATCAGCTTGCTGCTTTAACATTCTGTTTTGTTGTTGTGTAGTCTTAAATGCTTCCTCTAAATTTCGTGTTTCTTGACTGATTTTAAAAGATTCGGAATAAGTCTTATCTGTTTGAGAAGTAGTTAACTTACCGGAATTAGCAAGATACCACTGATTTTCCAATTGCTCACGAACATTAGGATGATTGATAAACTCACCATCATCACCATCTTTAAGAGCAGAGATATACGAATAAGCAGTATCATAATCTGCCGGATTCAAGCGAGCAGAAAGACGACCATAAGCGATATACTCATCCTCATTATTCTGCAACTTTGACATAGATGTTTGATAGTTAATTTGAGCAGTTTCTGCATTACTCTTTGCAATAGATGCGTCATTAACACGTTTTTGCTCATTAAGGGAGGCATTATATTGATCTACTTGCTCTTGCATTTGCTTATCAAATTGCTCCTTATTCTGTTTCATTTGAGCAGTATTTGTACCAATACCTGCAATAATATCGGAAGCACCAGCTAGAGGGTTATCCATAGAAAAAGATTGCATTTGAGCAGTATTAACCGGAGCGGGGGTATAAGAACCCCCTCCGGACAATACATTCAAAGCACCAGCATGAGACATACCAGCATTACGCAAATTAGCTACCTGATTGATAGGCATAGAACGGCGATACGCTTTCTCACTCTCTGCAGCTTGAGCAGCATTGGCTTCCTGCGCTATCTGTTTATTGGCTTCATTAGTCTGTTTGGTAGATACACCATTGGTAACACTTGATATAGTAGCACCAAGAACAGCACCAATAGCAGAAATCAAACCAAATAAAGTCATCGGATCCATAACTTATAAGTATTGAGATGGAACAGGTAAACAACGCTCGACAGCTTGACTATGATGAATATCAAAGCGGAACTGATCATCCAACGGGTAATCACTCACGAACATATCAAGACGAGGGCGACAATGAACGAAATATTTATTCAGTTTGGGCATACCATCATCATCGTAAGGGTTGAACTCACGCGCAAAGGTATACATTTTTAACGAATCACGCAAATCACCATGAATCTCATTTAATTTACACTTATAGTCATAGTATCTACCTTGATAACCAAAGACAGAATTAACATCGGGTTGCTCATATTCACTTTCAAGTACAGTCATTTTCGTAAGTTTAACAGGCGTCTCACATAGTTCATAATTCAAAACACCATCCATACCAAGAGTAGCAAACTCCGGGAACGCAAAATCAAACTTACTATTTCTACGCAACAAACGAGATACACCATAACCGTAATCAGTTTCAGGCATAATAGAGAATAAGGTAATAATCAAACCATGCTCCTCACAGAACCGATTAAGATTAGAACCATCGGTATAACCATAAGCATTAGCAGCCTTATCACCAGCTACAGATTCTGCAGTAGTGGTATTATTGATAAGAGTATCAAGACGACACAACTTACTATCAGAACTCAAGAACTCAGGCAACTGTAACCGGGCGTCTGATGAACGGACACCGAAATGAGTAAACAAGAAATCTTGCGGACGATTACCATAAATAAGAGCTTTCTGAATCCACTTTTGAACTCTTTCAGCACGCTTCATCACATCCAACGAGAAACCAGATGTACCTTTATCAGTATCAGGACCTGTCGCATGAGCACCAAGATAACGAGAAGGCAACTCTATAGATTCACCACTAGAAAGTGTATAACGGACAACATCTATATCCTCAATCTTTGCACTTTTAGTATCAGTGGTATTCTTTGTGAGAGAAGCAAAATCTTTCAATACAAAAGTAGTAGCTCGAGTACTATCATTAACAGGAACAATAACACTACCAGTACCAGTATTATCAAGAGCAGTTGTAAAGGTATCTTTAGCCCAACAACGACGACGAGGGGCAAGCAGTTGCAGCAACTCTGCAGAAGTAACACTACTATCAGTAACAGGCTCAAGAGCGTCACTCTCCAACACTTGATCACGATAATAATTATACCATATTGCATATAATGCACGCAATGGAAGCACACTCACAACAGAAGCAGCACTATTCTGCTCAAGATAATTAAACCAAGAATCTATTGCATAGTTAAAACCAACCGAGAAACATACTGATTCATAGTCACCACTTACCAAAACATCCAAAGCGACTTCAGAAGCAATATAACGATATTGCATAGCAAGTAAATCGGAGAAATCGAAAATATGATAACCTAACATCTCAAGATTACTACCAAGACCAACGAACGGACGGAAACAATCATACAAATAACGCATAAAAGCTATATACTCATCACTGAAAGTAGCAAGATAAACAGGTTGACGATATTCTACAACACCAACATTATCATGAGACTTAGCTTTAGTCATCATAGACATATATTCACTACGCAAGTAAGGCAATATCTTATCTAGATAGGAACTACCAAGAGAATTAACAGCACGAAGCCGGGTATAATCATACACATGGTCATCACTGACATCAAAAATAGGCAAATACTTCTCACCACTAGATACCCAAGCTGATGTATCACGATAATAATAGGTGACATCAGGAATATTCTTAAGATAAGTAATAGCAGATTCAAGAGCAGCTACAGAATCTAACATCAAATCATAAATACCGGCAGACTTTGATTTATTAATCAAAACATCACGCAAAGCCATTATAGATTCAATAAGAGAATTACAAGAAACTACAGTCGTCCAACGATAACACTTACAATTAACAACCATATTGTAATTACCTTGACCGCTATAACTACGAGGAGTACCATTTATAATATAATGATCGAAATATTGATAATCAGCTACAGGCTTAACCGAACCTAGAAAACTCTCATCATAATACATACAATCATAATCACCAATATAACTTAATACCTGTGATGGTTTCAATGTAAACAAAAAGAGTAACTCATCCGGATCTATCAAGGACGCCAAGCAATCATAAAATGATATCATCGGAACAGAGGAGGTATCATCCAAATTTTGACCTCCAGATATAAACTTTTCCCAATCTTTCCATAATAATCTATCAGGTACATAAAAAGTCTCTGTACGCATAAACATATTAGCGAGCATAGGAACAGCCAACGGGTTAAATTGAGCACTTATCTGAGTACTACCTTGATATTTATCACCAGGTAATGTTTCCATACAACGAACAGGGTACAAACGACCAAGCGAGCCAGTACCTTTACAATCAAACGACAAATCAAAACCGGACTTTTGAATCTTACCGAGATCTATTTGATCATACATTTGACCTTTACTTTTGAGAGCATCCATAAAGCGGGGTAGTGTTAAATATTAAACTTAAATTTTGGAGCTTACCTTCATGCTGAATATCTATCTCCTGATTCTGCTCACCTTGATTCTGTTTTACACTGATCTTAGAAGTGGCACTACAAGCCATAAAAGTCACGACTAAAGCCGTAAGAATAATCAAGCGTAACAAACGAGTACCAGTACGAGATACACGAACTGTACGCCTTGTGCGTTTACTTTTCATTTTCAATCTGTTTTTTAATAGTTAATACTTTATTATCTGTTTCTTGCAAGAAATCTTTTCCAAATTGCATTTTCTCAAACTTATCACCATAGAGCTTATCTACAGGGGTCATATCATCGGCACGAACACCGGAGTACTCCTGGATAATGGGAGGTTGAGGAATAGGCAGACCTTGAGCAGCAGCAGCGAACAACTGCGAGCCGGTCATATAGAACGATGGATCGGTATCGGAGGGGACACCTTGTACACAACAATCTACGAACGGACGTTCACGAGATTGCAACAACTTACGAAATTCTTTTCTAGTCATAATTAGAATATTTGATGTTTTAACTTGTATTGTGCTTGTCTTATATCACGATTACGCATTACTATAGAATATATACTTTCTTTTTCGGCTTCAAACCGCTCAACAGTACCATAAACTTTATAGATATAGTCCGCTTTTTCCTTTTCACGTAATACACGAAAGTCCTCGAAAGGCTTAAGAAATGTATCATACAACAATTGATAATGTCCATACAAATAAGGTAGAATAGTTTCAACTTTTACAAAATCACACACATCATAGTTACGAGTATGTCTATTGTACTGCAAAATAACATAACCATGTGCACCACAGCAATCATCACGCATATACATAAAATAGCATTTATTCATACAATCGTAAAAATCATACTTATTAAAGTATCTATCTTTCAATCGGTCACGCGTGCAGACAACGCGAGTATCATCTTCTCCAAGAACACTATAAAACGCGACAGACTCAAATAAATCCAACAAAGTATCTTGCGCACGAGATACATAGGACAATAATGAGAAAGAACTAGACGGCGAAGTAGGTTTACCAGTTTCTGCAGATATTGGCTTATACGGACAAAGACACTCTTTGACTTTGCGAGTATAATAGGACGGGAATATAAGGTCTGATCCATGTATTCCAAAGATACGCAGATTTCCTTTGCAGTATTCCTGAAGGTGCTCCTGTAAGTATCTACTACCGATAGCACATTTGCGAGAGCAAGTTGTAAAGGAATTAAACTGCTTTGCATAGAGGTTAGAAAACGAAGTAACTTCTTCGATAAATTCTTTAGACTGAACATAATTCTCATCTTTATTATAGTAAAACTTTCCATTTATATTATCATATTTAGACATAAAGGCTGAATACATATCATCATAAACCTTTTTATGAAGTCTGTAAGTAGGTAAATCTTCAAACTTAAAGTCTTTGAATAGGTACTTTGTTACATACGAATAGCACGAAATAGGGTCACGGAGTTTACCATATTGGTCAAAATGGGGTACTTTCAAATCATCATAACCAAAGCCGGACAATGAACACAACTGCCAAGCACTCAAGAACTCATCACGAGTAATAACATCATCACTCCATACAATAGCGTGATAGTGAGGACGACCGAACTTATGGCCATATTCACCACATAAATAATACGAGAACTTTTTACCAGTATTCTTACGCAGACGCTTCCAAAATAATTGAGTATGACGCTTGCACAATGTAAGTGGGGCTAATTGAGGACGGTGGAACTGATTAAAGGAATGTACACAAGCATGAGTATCTGATAATATCTCCAGACGCTCCTTGATAATATCACTATCATAAGTCAAGGTAATAAAATACACATGAGGGTACATAAGAGATTCACATACCATACGAGTGGTCCACTCTGATACACGAGTTAAACGACAATGCAAGCACTTACCGCAGGGCACTTCTCTTTCTTCCTCTATATGAGTACAGGGGTTAACCACACGAATTTTAACCGGGTGCATGCAAGACTGATATATATACTTCTCATTAAGATTCATAATACCTCACTACTATATTACGATATTTATCTTTGTACATGTGTAAAGTAATACCATTACATTGATTTATCTTTAATGACTTTGAACGCAACATATACTGATACAAGGCCGGGAAATCTACAGAGAAATAATGACGAACACCATTCTCAAAACGAATATAGTCCACAGATGAAACACCTTTATCCACAAAGATTAAAGGACGATACAAGTACTTTATACCACACTTGAAACTTATCATAATTCATATTATGTAAAATAGTTATTAAATCGTAATACCCTATGCATTCTGTCATTATGGCAGAATTGGCAGGATATTATATTGGTATCATTCTTGCCTATATCCTTTCAGTAGTTAATTTATACCCATTTATGCATGAGTTGTCATAAAATGGATAATTAGTGCTGTACAACGAAATATACGACAAATATTTTTGGTTATGGTAGATTATTTTGACCTGTTAACAACAGAGGATACAGAAAATAACGATACAAATGCGGAAACCGAGATAATTCCCATATTGAGTACAAACGATGAGCAAACGAAAGTACACATCACTACTGGTGATGTGCTACCTGTATTACCACTGCGTAATATGGTGTTGTTCCCTGGTGTATTACTACCAGTTACTGTAGCCCGCCCTAAATCGATCAAATTAGTAAAGACAGCCTTTCAAGAAGAAAAACTGATTGCTGTGTGCTGCCAAAAAGATGCCGATGTACAAGAACCGAAGGAAAACGATATTTATATGCTTGGGGCTGCAGCGCGTGTAATTCGTACATTCGATATGCCTGATGGTTCGCTCACTATTATTCTGGAAGGTATGGAGCGCATTATGGTAGATTCAATCGTAGCACAACGCCCATATATGAAAGCACGCATCATCGTTATACCGGAAATATTCCCAAAAAGAGATGATAAGCATTTCATTGCCTTAGCGGCTAGCATAAAAGACATTGCCATAAATATCATTAAACAATGGGGCAATATGCCCAGAGAGGCTCGATTTACTATCGAGAATATAGATAATCCCCCATCACTCGTAAACTATGTTTGTGTCAATTTCCCTATAAAGATTGATGCAAAACAAGAGTTGTTGCAACAGGAAAAATTGGAAGATCGTGCCGTACATCTGTTGGAACTGTTGCAGAAAGAAAAGCAATTGTTAGATATTAAACGCTCTATACAAGAAAAGGCCAAAGAAGATATCGACAAACAACAACGAGAGTATTTCCTTCAACAACAAATACATACTATTCAGAAGGAATTAGGCGACACGAGCGAACAAGATGTCAATGATATGCGGGAAAGGGCGAAACAAAAGAAGTGGAACGAAGAAGTAGCCAAAATCTTTGAGTCAGAACTGAAAAAATTAGAACGTATCCCTACCCAATCGCCCGAATATTCGACGCAACAGAATTATTTGGATACTATGCTATCACTCCCTTGGAATGAGTGTACTATTGATAATCTTGATCTGACAAATGCGGAGAGAATACTCAGTAGAGACCACTATGGTATGGAGAAAGTAAAAGAACGCATTCTCGAATATCTTGCAGTGCTAAAAATGAAAGGCGATCTAAAATCACCAATCATCTGTCTTTATGGCCCTCCAGGTGTGGGAAAAACATCATTAGGTAAGTCAATCGCAGAAGCACTGAACCGCAAATATGCCCGTATCTCATTAGGAGGCTTGCACGATGAAGCGGAGATTCGTGGACATAGGCGTACATATATAGGGGCTATGCCGGGACGAATAATTCAAAGCATACAAAAGGTGCAATCATCAAACCCTGTATTCGTATTGGACGAGATAGATAAGGTATCCTCTGACTATCATGGCGACCCGACATCTGCATTATTGGAAGTACTCGACCCTGAACAAAACTCTACATTTCACGATAACTTCTTGGATATAGACTACGACCTGAGTAAAGTATTGTTCATTGCAACGGCCAACTCACTTAATTCCATTCCTCGACCTCTATTAGACCGAATGGAACTCATCGAAATGACAGGCTATCTACAAGAAGAAAAAGTGGAGATAGCACGCAAACATCTTATACCAAAAGAGTTAGAAGCACATGGCATTCAAACATCTCAGGTAAAGTTCAGTAAGACTGTATTAAATACATTGATCGACCATTATACTCGCGAATCTGGTGTACGAGAGTTGGAACGACAAATTGCAGCAATAATGCGGAAGATTGCTAAACATATTGCAATGGGAGATCATTACAATGTAAATGTGACGACCAAAGATTTGAATGAATATCTCGGAAAACAAAGATATTCACGCGACTTGTACGAAAATAATAAATACACCGGTGTTGTCACAGGGTTAGCATGGACTCAAGTAGGGGGAGAGATTCTCTTCATTGAATGTTCCCTTTCTCCAAGCAAGTCCCCTACCCTAACATTGACTGGTAATTTGGGCGATGTAATGAAAGAATCGGCAACAATAGCCTTAGGCTATATCAAGGCGCATACCGAACAATTCGGCATCGCACAAAAGAATATAGAACATAAATCAGTTCATATCCATGTACCGGAAGGTGCTATACCCAAAGATGGACCTTCAGCGGGCATAACAATGACTACCGCTCTTGTATCTGCTTTTACTGGCAGAAAGGTGAGAGAACGGGTTGCTATGACAGGAGAAATGACCCTTCGCGGGAAAGTACTCCCTGTAGGTGGTATAAAAGAGAAAATTTTAGCAGCAAAACGAGCAGGTATTGATACAATTATACTCTGTGCCGATAACCAAAAAGATATTGAAGAGATACCGGAACTATACAGAAAAGGAATGAAATTTCACTATGTCAAAGACATACAAGAAGTAATTGACTATGCCCTTTTACCCCATTAAATCATATCGGTTATCCGCGAATGATGTGTTTAACACCTTTCACCTGACTGATCTTCTTTTGTATCTGTTCCAATTGGTTTATATCGTTAACAAGCAATGTAAGGTGTCCTTCAAATAAACCATCGTGTGAATCAATCGATATCGAGCGAAGAGCCATCCCACCCTCTTTATTGATAAGAGATGTGATGTTGGTCACAATACCAATATCATCGTTACCCACGATGCGCAAAGTAATTGGGTATTGTTGACCAACGGCTTTACCACTCCACCTCGCAGGAACAATGCGATACGGAAAACGCTCCTTCATCTGTTCTGCATTAGGACAATTCTTTCTGTGGATCTTAATGCCATTTGTCACACTAACAAAGCCAAATATCTCATCCCCAAAAATTGGATTACAGCACTTGGCTAATTTATAGTCTATATTCTTAAGGTCTCTGTCTATTACCAACTCATCACGCACTGTGTTTTCTATAGGAGTTTGAGGAGTCGTATAGTTCTCGGCAGACACAATTATTGTTGTGTTCTGTACCGTATCCATTCGCTCCAACTCAAGATAAACTTCCTTTATATCAAGAATATCAAGACTTCCTTGTGACAATGCTTGATAAAAATTAGTAACAACTTTATATCCCAATTTTTTAGCCAAACGACTAATAAGACCCTCATTATAGTCTAATTTCCAATTGCGAAAACGCCTCTCTAATAACTCTCTCCCGTCTGCAGCATCCTTATTTTCAATTTCCTTGAGCATTTGGCGTATTTTGTTTCGTGCCTTAGAGGTACATACTATTTGTAGCCATGCTTGTGAAGGCTTCTGTTGAGGAGAGGTCAGTATCTCAACTTGGTCACCATTACGCAACACATACTTAATTGGCACATTTCGGCCACCAATCTTTCCACCGACACAATGAGTACCTAAGGAAGTGTGAATAGCAAAGGCGAAATCAAGTATAGTAGCCCCTTTAGGTAACTTATACAAATCACCATTGGGCGTAAAAACAAAGATCTCTTGTTCATAAAAGTTAAGACGAAAATCGTTGATCGCATCTTTTGTTTCTACATTAGGGTTCTCCAATATCTCACGCACCCCTTTTAGAAATTCATCCATCCCTGTCTCGGCTTTTATTCCTTTATACTTCCAATGAGCAGCAACACCTTTCTCTGCTATTTCATCCATACGCCGTGTACGTATCTGCACTTCTATCCACTTATTCTCTGGACCTAAAACTGTTGTATGCAAACTCTCATACCCATTCGATTTAGGTATTGATAGCCAATCACGCAATCGCTTTGGATTAGGTTGATACATATCAGCAATAACAGAATATACTTGCCAACACTCTGCTTTTTCTTTCTCTGGTGCAGAATCAAGTATAATGCGTATAGCAAATAAATCATAAATGTGGTCAATAGTAGTATTCTGTTTTTGCATCTTCTTATAAATAGAGTGAATGGACTTTGTACGCCCCTTAATTGTAAAGGTATAGCCTAAATTCTCGAGTTTCTCTTTTAGAGGAGCAATAAACGCTGCGATATAAGCATCTCGATGACGCTTTGTTTCATTTAATGTATGGGCAATATCCTTATAGGTGACATAATCCGTATATTTCAGAGATAAATCTTCAAGTTCCGTTTTTACTGCATACAAACCTAAACGATGAGCCAACGGGGCATAGAGAAAAGATGTTTCTCTTGCGATATTTTGACGATATTCAGAGTCTGGTAAAGTATTGAGTCTTCTCATTAGGGCTAATCGATCAGCAATAATAATAAGAACAACACGCACATCCTGTGCAAGAGAAAGTAGTAATTTACGGAAATTCTCAGTTTCAAGTGCATTATTATTCTTTTTATACAGATCATCGACACGGTGCAATCCTTCTACTACCGTTACTACATGTGTATCGTAGATATCGGGCAAAGTATTTGTGTCAACACCTCGTAGCAGCACACCCAAAACAGATACTTTACTCAGTCCCATTTCCGAAACTACAATATCAATCACTTGCATTATATCTTGCTTTGCTTGCTCTGATAGTTGCAAAGACAATAGATGTTCTTCCTCTTTAGGAGACAATGATAACTTGTATTGTTCTTTTAGTGTGCGTAATAATGTTTCCATATATATGAATAAGTATTCTTTCTGTCAATAACCAAGACGATTTTATATGACAAAAGTACAATAAATTACAGAAAAATACAAAAAAGACAGATTTTTCTCTTACGAACATCACGCATTTGAGATATTCTTTGTAAATTTGCAGAGTATTTTTTGACCCAGTGTAGAAACGGGCAACTAACAGGACGGAAATAATAAATAATATAATCTAACATCATAAACCAATATGAAAACTACAATTCGTATTCTATTAGGCATAGCCATTTGCTTTATGTCGTATGTATGCGTTATGAGTATTGTTACTCCTATTCGATTTGAAGAGAAGAAGACTCAGCGCGAAAATGCAATTATCAAGAATCTTGTTCACATTCGTACCGCTGAAACAGAGTTCCGTTCTCAAAAGGGGTATTATACTGCAGACTTAGACTCATTGGTATTGTTCCTTAAGACGGCTAAGAAGAAAGAAGTCTTGAAGGAAGGTGCATTGACAGAGGCTCAATTAGAGGCCGGTTTAACAGAGGCTAAGGCTGTGAAAATCATTGCTCGTGGTAATGCTAAAGAAATTAAGGCCAATGGTTTAGAGAAATTCAAGCGTGATACTATCTATACTAATATGATACAGTCGCTTTATAAGGGAGAGTTTTCTGAGAACAATATAGACAAGATAATCTATGTACCTTATACCAATAAGGCTCTATTTGAAGTAGAGACAAACAATACCTATCAAACAGATAGAGGTATTAAAGTGCCATTGATTGAGGTTCGTGTACACTATAACACTTATTTGGCAGACTTAGATGATCAAGAGAGAGTTAATCTTGTTGACAGAGAAACAAAATTAGACCATTATCCAGGCTTGAAATTCGGTTCGATTATTGCACCGAACAACAATGCAGGTAACTGGGAATAATAAACTATGGTAACGACTGGTAGGTTATCAACTCATATACAATCCACCGACTATTCAGGCGGTGGATTGTTTTCTTATACCCCTCATTTCTGTATTGTACCAGAGGCTCTCTACAGAGAAGAAGACCAAGATCTTTGGCTTAATTTCTTAGAAGAACATATCAATCGAGAGCAAGTTGTGTGTGCTACTTATATTGAGGAGGACAAGTGCTTCGTTTTGCATGAGAAGGAGAGTGAAAAGGAAGAGCATTGTATTTCTTATTTAATGAAGAAAAGTCACTCTATTAATTCTGCAAATAAAGTATTGGTGATGTACATTGATACGATGATGTGTTTGGTGATATACCAAGATAATATGCTTCAGTTGGCTAATGTGTACCATGTTACGAATATAGAGGATATGCTGTATTACCTATTGAATGTAGTTGAACAACTATCTACTGACAGACAAATTCCTATTTATATTACTAACCCAGAGTTAGCCACCAATACACTTTTAAGCACCTATCTGAATATGCACTACCTCCCTGCGGTACAATAAATCAATTATATGCGTATTATCTCCGGTAAATATAAAGGTCGTAGAATTATACCTCCTACCAAAATAACTGCTCGTCCGACTACCGATTTTGCCAAAGAGAGTTTGTTTAACTTGATAGAAAATCGAATAAGTATAGATGGTATAGATGTTTTAGATCTATTTGCAGGCACAGGAAGTATTGGTATAGAATGTATCTCAAGAGGTGCTGATTCTGTCGTTTCAGTGGAGAAGGCGCATGTTCAACAGAACTTTATTATCAGCACTTGCAAAAGTTTAGGAATTGATAACTTGATGCTTGTAAGAGATGATGTCTTTCGATATATCAAGTCTTGCCAACGACAATTCGACCTTATTTTTGCAGACCCTCCTTATCAATTGGATACAATACCTACCCTGCCCGATCTTATTTTCGAAAAAGAGTTATTGAAAAGCGGAGGATGGTTTATAATGGAACATTCGGCAAAGGATGATTTTTCCAATCATCCACACTTTATGAGCCATCGTCGGTACGGTAGCGTTAATTTCAGTTTCTTTCAATAAAACAAGGTTATCCTATTCCTTTATGAAAAAGGATATACTTAATTACATTAACGAGATGTTGACGCATCCATTCGTAGAGCCATGCCCACATTTCATCGTGCCATCGTTGTGGGTGCGTAGTTAATAGTATATGGTTAGGGAATGTGTTATTTTGCAATGCCTTGATAATATCGTTTGTATGATGATATTGTAACCCTTTTACATTCCACAAAGATTGTTGTTGAGGTATCTTATCCACGAACGAGAAGCGATAACCATCCCATCTACGACCAGTGTCTGTCAGATAGAATACGCTATTGAAATCGGTATCGAAATATGGTTCTCCGATGACACCATAGTCGTGGTAATCAGCATGCTCCCACAATGATTTGTTGTCGATACGACTCATGGGCGCACCATGTACGCAAATGGTACGCACAGGGTAGAACTTGCGAAAGTAGGCGATACTTTCTTGAAAGTGCCTCTTCGCCTGCATCCAATTGCCTTTACAGATAGACATATCTTCGTAATGATACCCTATCTCCATTCCTCTATCAGCAATAGAACGAATGATGTCAGGTTGATTACTCTGCTTCACTATACGAAAATAGTAGGTGGCTTTGACTCCTAAATCTTCCTCTATCTTGGCAAATTGAAGTGCCTGATGAGGTTGTTTGTCGATGTCATGGCGCAAGATAACAAACTTGTTGGGTAATATAGGGAGCGTGCAATACTCTGCGTAAGTGATAGCATTGTAGCCTGCACCTATTAGTTCCTGCAGTAGTTCTTTGTACTTAGAGAGTGTGAAATCGCGCATAATGACTACTCCATCAGTTTCTTGTAGCGTACTCTTTTTGGTGTTAGTGCATCCTCACCAAGACGCATCTTTTTGTTTACCTCGTAGTCAGAGTAGTCTCCCTCGAACCAAAAGACTTTAGAATCTCCCTCGAAGGCAAGAATATGGGTGCATATACGGTCGAGGAACCATCGGTCGTGGGAGATGACTACTGCACACCCTGCAAAATTTTCGAGTCCCTCTTCTAATGCTCTCAATGTATTTACATCGATGTCATTAGTTGGCTCGTCGAGTAGTAGCACATTCGCTTCTGACTTCAATGTGAGAGCGAGGTGCAAGCGATTTCGTTCACCGCCGGATAGTACGCCGCACTTTTTTTCTTGATCGCTTCCGATGAAGTTGAAGCGACTTAGATAGGCGCGTGCATTTACTTCTCTTCCTCCTACACGGATGTATTCTGTTCCGTTGGCAATAGTCTCGAATACAGTCTTTTCTGGGTCGATGTTAGAGTGAACCTGGTCCACATACCCGACTTTGACTGTTTCGCCTACCGAGAAAGTACCTTTGTCGGGATGTTCCATGCCCATTATCATACGGAAGAGTGTTGTTTTGCCTGCGCCGTTTGGACCGATTACGCCTACAATGCCGTTGGGTGGAAGCATGAAGTTCAAGTCTTCGAACAATACTTTGTCGCCAAACGCCTTTGCTACGCCTTCGGCATTAATAACTTTGTTGCCAAGACGAGGTCCGTTTGGAATAAATATCTCGAGTTTTTCTTCCCTTTCTTTCTGTTCTTCGTTGAGCATTCTGTCGTATGCAGCAAGACGCGCCTTCCCTTTTGCTTGTCGGGCTTTTGGTGCCATGTGCACCCATTCGAGTTCCCTTTCGAGTGTCTTTCTGCGTTTACTTGCCTGCTTTTCTTCTTGCGCCATACGAGCCGTTTTCTGCTCTAACCATGAGGTGTAGTTACCTTTCCATGGTATTCCTTCTCCACGGTCGAGTTCAAGTATCCAGCCGGCTACATGGTCGAGGAAATAGCGGTCGTGGGTGATACAGATGACCGTCCCTGCATATTGTTGCAAGTGTTGTTCGAGCCAGTCTATTGATTCTGCGTCTAAATGGTTGGTTGGCTCATCAAGCAGCAATATGTCGGGTTGCTGCAAGAGCAATCGGCACAATGCCACTCGTCGGAGTTCGCCACCTGATAGGTTTTTGATACTTGCGTTGTCGTCAGGGCAACGCAATGCGTCCATAGCGCGGTTCAGTTTTTGGTCGATGTTCCATGCATCGCTGCTGTCGAGTTTGTCCTGCAGTTCGGCTTGGCGTGCGAGTAGTTTGTCGAAGTCGGCATCCGGCTCTGCGAAAGCAGCGTTTATCTCGTCGTATTCGTGCAACATATCCATGATGGACTGCACTCCTTCCTGTACACATTCACGCACGGTTTTGTCAGGGTCGAGTTTCGGATTTTGTTCGAGGTATCCGACACTGTATCCGGGAGAGAATACCACCTCGCCTTCGTAGTTTTTTTCTACTCCGGCAATGATTTTCATGAGGGTAGATTTACCCGTACCATTCAGACCAATGATACCAATTTTTGCCCCGTAAAAGAAGGAAAGATAGATGTTGTTGAGTACTCGTTTCTGCGGGCTAAAACTTTTGCTTACGCCCACCATAGAGAAGATGATTTTCTTGTCGTCTGCCATATTACTTACTTCGTCAAATTTCGCATACAAAGGTATGTTTTATTTTGCATATACACAATAGTAAATAACAATGGCAAACAGCAAGAAAAATGCATCAAGCAACGGAAAGGGTGCCTACCACATTATAGGAGCGAACGGAGTAGCCGTACTGGTTCAGAATCGGAGTGCTATCCCTACCCCGTTGGGGTCAGCAAATATGTGTAGTTCTGTGGTGGTATCGAATTGGGCATTGTATATATCAATAGCCTGGTCGTAGTTTTTAGCACTGCCTAATGCAAGCCCCAATCCCACTGATGAGAATACGAGTCCACCAGCGCACATAGAACCGACAGCAATGCCTCCTGCGGGAATGCATGCCAATGAGCCTATTGCACATGCACCTCCGATACCTACCATTACCCAACCTGCAGTGATTTTGCGCTTTGCTTTTTGCCATTTTTCGTTGGCTGCATAGTTTGTGCGTATGATGCGTTCCACCTCTTTCTGACTGATGTATTTATTGTCGTACATATATTCGTTATTGTCACGGTAGATTCGTTTTTGGCTGCTTGTAGTTGTCTGTTGCGATGTGGCAGTCTGCGTGACAGGCGTTTGTGTTTCGGTATATTGAGTGATCGGTTGAGTGTCCGCCATTGGAGCCTTGACCGTTGGTGCAGGTGGCGTTGGGGGTGTTTCGATGACAGTTTTTTCCGTAGTTGTGTTCGTCTGGCTTTTTGTTGCAGTATTGGTTGCAGGTTGGATGTTTTCCGCAGGTGCTGCTGAGGGTTGTGTTGTTGGAGTGGTAGGCGTTATCTGTGCTACTGTTCCATCGCTGAATACGATTTTCTCTATCTTTTCCATCGGTGTGGAAAATACTATGGTTTTGGGTCGGTCGATACGGGTATATGATACCATCGTTTCTGTCATGTCGGTGATGTTGCAGATTATTTGTGTTTGATCTCGAAGAATGATAGTATCTTGATTCTCTGCATTTAACAGTGTTATTCCTACACAGGAGAGGAATAAGAAAAGGAAGGTAAGTTTTTTCATTGTGTATGTATTATGGGTTATGTTTTTTATTTCTGCGTAAAGGTATAGGTATTTTGCTGCCGACAAAAGGAATAGAGTGAGTATAAGGTTACCAAGAAAAGGGGTTTATGGTTACTATGCGGGTTGAATAGGTTGAAAGGGGGTTGAGAGTTGATAGTTGAAAGTTGATAGTTGAAAGCAATTGTAGTAGGGGATATAGGGGAACTAGACGGTCTAGAGGATATAGGTGGTTGGAGGAAGGGAAGAGAGGCAGAGGATGGTGTGGTTATACGGTTGGCAATAACGCAGCAAGAAATAATTAAAAATTAACAATTAAGAAATAATGATTAATGTGTGGAGAAAGCGATTTTCTATGTCGTTGGTAAGTGGATGGTAGGGTCTTTCTATATTCATCCTATATTCGTCCTATATTCATCCTATATTCATCCTATATAAAACCTATATAAATCGTTTGGAACAGGTAGTAAATAGTGGGCTTGGCGGAGGGCAGGCGGGAGGTAAGTGTGAGGGAAAGGCAAGGGAAAGGCAAGGGATTGGAATTGATATTTTTAAGGATATTTAATATGATTGTATGCAGCGAGGCATGTGGTTTGATTTATGTTGTTTTGGCGTTCTACAGAACCAGTATGTTGTGTGATAGGAATTAAATCCATACCTTTGCACGACTTTTAACCACTATGCAAGTTATTCGATGAAGCACACTATTGTACTCGCCTTTGTCCTTTGTTCTGCTCTCTCGGCAGTTGCTCAAAACGAGATAGCAGGCAAGGTGCAAGACGCAAAGCAGCAGCCTATTGCGTACGCTACAGTTAGTCTTTTGGAGAAAGACAGTACCCTCGTGACGGGTTGTATTACGGATGAACAGGGAATGTTCAGTCTGCCGGTGCCGAAAGGGGAACACCTGTTACAGGTCAGTTTCATTGGTTACCATACGGTATGTGAGCCGTTAGGGGTGAACAGGAAGCACCTTGTTCTCACTTTACAAGAAGAGAGCGAAATGCTAAACGAGGTGGAGGTGAGCGGTAAGCGTCCGCTGATTGAGCGTCAGTTCGACAAGATCGTGTTGAATGTGAGCAATTCGCCATTTGCAGCGGGGAACAATGGTAAAGACATCCTAAAAAAAGCGCCAGGCGTAAATGTGGATAAGGACGGCAATGTGACGGTGAATGGCAAATCGGTGGCTGTCTATATTGACGGTCGTCCCTCATACCTAAGCGGGGAACAACTGAAAGCCATGCTCGAAGGTACAGACGGCAATACGATAGAGAAGATAGAGATAATTTCCAACCCTTCCGCCAAATACGATGCGGCAGGTGCGGGGGGTATAGTGAATATCAAGTTGAAGCGCAATATGATGCGAGGTTTGAACGGGTTCTTGAGTGCCGCTTACGGTGGTATGTACTACAAGGATGTGCAGACTTGGCAAAACTCGGATATGTTCTCACTCAACCTGAATTACCGCACAGAGAAGACCTATACTTTTATGTCGCTGACGCAGATGTATGCCAATCAGGTGAATACCGCAGAACAACGCAGCACCTATAGAGATACGCTGACGAACAGACTGACGGAGCGTTTGGACTCGACGAACAGCGATGGGAAGTTTCAATACTATATGGCGAGAATTGGAAACGATTGGTATATAGACAAGAAGAATACGCTCGGCTTTATTGTTCAAGTGCCGATAATGGTGTATCGCCAATCGGTTCCGAATGGTTGGGGTTATGGATACAGCAGGATAGACAGTGTGGAGGCAGAGCGTTCGACTACGCAATCGGAGCGCAAAGTATATTCACAGCAATATACTGGTAACCTGAACTTTACTCATGTATTCAACGACTCGTTGGAGCAGGAACTGACGGTGAACTTAGACTATAATTACCAGTCTATGCGGAATCGTAGCGAGCAGAAGACGCAGACTACCTACCCTATGGTTGCCGACTCGATGCAGGCGTTGGGGTTGGATATAGGAACCCTGTGCGTAACCAATATCTATTCCGCCAAATTGGATTTCCAGACTCACTTTTGGAATACGGGTATGATAGAGGCAGGGGCGAAGTGGGCATTGTCCACGACAGCCAACACGATGACGACCGACAGTATGCTTAATGCCGTTGCCCGTCCGACCGATCATTCTGACTACAACTATTCGGAACATGTGGCGGCACTATATATCTCTGTGGCAAAGCAGTTTGGTACACATTTCAACGCCAAATTGGGTTTGCGTGGCGAGTTTACGCACTCGAAAGGCGATTGGGTGTCGGCAGATACCACCACGATACGCAACTATTTTAACCTGTTTCCCACTGTGTTTATGGGTTATAACCCGACTGAAGACTGGTCGATGAGTGCGTCTTATACCCGTCGTATCCGTCGTCCTGACTACTATTCCCTCAATCCTGTCCGCCGCTATTATGATGCACACCACTATGCAGAGGGAAACCCTCAACTGACCCCTGAATTTTCACACAATGTGGAACTTAATTTCTCTTATTCACAATATGTGACGCTAACCAGTTATTTCTCGCACAGTACGGATATGATTATCCAGCGTACAGAGGTTCTGTCCAATGGTGACGGGCGCACTTATATGGATAACTTCGGAGCAAGTACTACGCATGGCGTCAGTCTTTCGCTCACAGAATTGCCTATCGTGCCGAAGTTTACGACGGGGGAAGACGGTAAGCGTACACTTCAAGGGGCGTGGCTTGCTCTGTCGCTCAATGGCGATTACCGCTACTATCTTAACCGGTCGGCAGATAATTCGTATGTGAACCGTTGTCACTTTGGTTCAGGTTATGCGGAACTGACTTCGTATCTGCCAAAAGATTGGACGATATCTGTTTACGGGATGTATGATTCGCCAATGACCGATGGTTATGCCCGGTATGGTTCATCGACTTATATGGGATGTTCGGTGCGCAAACAATGGCGGGAGAAAGGTCTGACCTTCACGGTGGCAGTGAATGACCTACTGCGTTCGAAGGATGACAGTACGGAATACTTAGGGCTTCCGCAGGGCAGCAGCAGTTGTTTGAACTATACTTATCGTAGTCAGACTGTGTTCTTCAGCCTTAATTATGTGTTCGGCAATCAGCAGTACACCAAGCAGCGTAAGGTAGGTGATTTGGAGGAGGCGGCTCGTTTGAGTAACGGGAAATAGTACCTCTACTTAAACCCATTTCTTGCTTGCTGCCGCTTGTATTCGTGGTGGTTGTTTGACGATTGCCTTTGGAGCGGTTGTTGGTCCCGCAGAGCATTTGGCAGTTAGTTATGTCGGTCGCTCCGCCACAAGACCACGCCGTCATATAGTCGGCGTCCGTTTCCGTGAGTTTACACAATCGTCCCCATTGGGCGTTGGGAGACGGGAAGGTTAGTTTTTGGAGCGAGCAGCGTGGAGGAGCGAGAGAATGTCGATGTTGTAAGCAAGGGACAGTTTGAACTGGTGGAATGGGTAATCTCGTACGCCATATTGATACATAAAGCCCCATTCGAAATTCTTGTAATAGCCTGTAATGCTTGTTTTGAGAGACATGGGTGCATCGTGGGCGTCGGGATGATTCTTGTGTTCATTTTCCCACCCCGTGTAACCAGAGAACACTTCAGACAATGCGAAGTATTTAGTTTTCCACTGCAACATTACGCCGTACATCACTGCATCGTTTTGCCTGCCATTGTCGGTCTGCCAACAGAGAAAGCCTACAGAAGATGCCAAGCGCAATTCTTGCAGGAAGTCAGATTGCGGCAATGGGAACACTTCAGCCACTGCCATATCGAAGAAATAGCCAGGGCTATCGTAGTAGCGTGCTTGGCTATACCCTCCCCCACTGGCTGTTTTCATTGCGGTGCGGACAGCAATGTCGGGTATCCACTGACGGTGACGCAACACTTGAATGTCGGTGGATATATACACATCGCCTGCCAAATGACCACTCATACACAAGGTATCTTGCAGACGCTGAATGCGTTGTCGTTCCAATGTGTTTTGGTAGAACTCCATCATAGGCATCCACAAGGTCAGGTTTATCCTGTCGGTGAAGAGCGGGATGCGAAGATTGAAGGCAATATCTTCTGTGCGGTCGTTGGCGAAGCCCAAGAAATAGTCACCGCTAACCTCTATTCGAAGATTGGGAGACACTTCCCCAGAAAGCATATCGGGAATGGGAAAAGCATTGGGGGAGAAATAGTAAGGGGAGATGAGTGTTGTTTGCGATAAATCGGCGTGATAGAGACCAGTCTGTGCTTGCAGATTATACACCGACAGAGCGAGAAGGATAGTTGTTAGTATGCCCCAACATTTTTTCATTCGTTCAGAAGTATAGCAGTATGACAAGCCACTACTCCTGCGGTCTCGGTACGCAGTCGAGAATTGCCAAGACTAACTGGAAGAAATCCTTCGGATAAGGCTTGTTGCACCTCTTGCTCAGAGAAATCGCCTTCCGGTCCAATCAAGACCAATACATCGTGGTTTCGTACAATGAGGTCCTTTAGTAGGCGTTTGTCCTCTTTGTAACAGTGAGCGATAAACTTATCGATAGTGGTTGGTTGGTTGCGAGAATAGTTGTGAATGAAATCCTGATAGTCGGTGAGTGGGTGGAGAACAGGCAGATAAGGCGTGAGCGATTGTTTGGCTGCCGAGAGGATAATCTTTTCCAAACGGTCGGTACGCAACTGTTTGCGCTCGGAGAATCGACAGAGCAATGGTGTGATTTCGTCGATACCTATTTCTGTGCATTTCTCTACCATCCACTCTAACCGTTCGATATTTTTGGTTGGTGCGATGGCAATATGTAGATGAAAAGAATGCGATTTCTGCTGTTGTTCTTGGCTTATTACCTCAAATTCGCAATGCTTGGGATGGGGATTGGTTATTCGTGCATTGTAGGTTGTACCCCGCCCATTGGTTAACAGGATGGTGTCGCCTTTTGCATAACGCAATACACGCACGCAATGCCCTGATTCTTCTTCGGAGAGGTACTGCTTTGTTTCTATGTCAGGAGTGTAGAACAAGTACATATCTTGGGTTTCACTGCACTTTACATTTATGATTGTGCGTTAGTGGCGTTGCGTTGATAGCGGGTTGTATTATTGGGGGGTTATAGTTCGCTTTCTTTTAGTCGCTCGGCGTTTTCGGCTACTTGCAAAGCATCAATCACACCTTGTATATCGCCATCCATAAAGGCAGCGAGGTTATAAACCGTGTAGCCTATACGATGGTCGGTGATACGCCCTTGCGGATAGTTGTAGGTGCGTATCTTGGCAGAGCGGTCGCCCGTAGATACCATAGTCTTCCGTCGTGCGGCAATGTCGTCGATATATTTCTGGTGCTCCTTGTCGTAGATTTGCGTACGAAGGCGGGATAAGGCTCTTTCTTTGTTTTTAGGTTGGTCGCGCGTTTCGGTACACTCGATGAGAATCTCCTGTACTTCTCCTGTATTAGGGTTCTTCCAATTGTATCGTAGTCGTACTCCGGATTCGACTTTATTGACATTCTGTCCTCCTGCCCCACCTGAACGGAAAGTCTCCCATTTGATTTCGCCTTCGTTAATATGTACCTCAAACTCATCTGCCTCAGGCAGTACGGCTACAGTGGCGGCCGATGTGTGTACCCGTCCTTGTGTCTCGGTAGTAGGTACACGCTGTACTCGATGTACGCCCGATTCGTACTTGAGGGTGCCATATACATTTTGTCCTGTGACATTGAATATGATTTCTTTGTAGCCGCCGACTGCTCCTTCGGAGCAAGAAGATACGGTGTACTTGAATCCGTGTATCTCAAAGTATTTGGTGTACATACGGAACAGATCGCCAGCAAAGAGTGCTGCTTCATCACCGCCCGTACCACCACGAATCTCCATGACTACATTCTTGCTGTCTTCCGGGTCTTGTGGAAGAAGCATGAGTTTCACTTCTTCTTCCAACGCCGGTATCTGCGGCTCGAGTTCGTCAATCTCCATTCGTGCCATTTCGCGCAGTTCAGGGTCTGTTTCGTTATGGAAGATGTTTTTTGCTTCCTCGAGTTCGGTTCGTGCCTTCTTGTATTTTGCAGTGGAGGACAGTACCCGCTCCAACTCGTGATACTCTCTGTTGAGTCGTACATAACGGGTTTGATCGGCTATGACAGCAGGGTCTGTTATCAATAGGCTTACCTCGTGAAATTTGGCTTCCAAGCCATCTATTTTATCTAAGATATCCATTTGCTTACTTGTTCATTGAACGCCACGCAGAAGCGGCTTGTAGTGTATTTTGGAGCAGGCTGACAATAGTCATCGGTCCGACTCCACCGGGGACAGGTGTAATGTAGGCGCAATGTGGTGCGACATGGGTAAAATCGACATCCCCGACTAATCGGTAGCCCTTAGGTGTGGTATTGTCTTCTATACGGTTGATGCCTACATCGATTACTGTCGCACCATCGCGTACCATATCTTCTGTCAACAGATTGGGACAACCCGTTGCAACTATAATGATGTCTGCCATAAGGCACAAGTCCTTCAGGTTTTGGGTGTGTGAGTGGCAGAGCGTTACTGTTGCATTACCTCTATCGTGCTTCTGCATAAGGAGTTGTGCCATAGGTTTACCGACTATGTTTGAGCGTCCTATTACCACAACATGTTTGCCGTCAGTAGGAATGTTGTAGCGTGCAAGCAGTTCCCGAATACCTCGTGGCGTTGCAGATACGATGGAGGGTAATCCTTGCGATGTTCGTCCTACATTTTCGGGTGTCAGACCATCGACATCTTTTCGGTAGTCGATAGCGGATGTTATGTGCAACTCGTTGATATGGTTAGGTAGTGGTAGTTGTACCAAGAAACCATCGATATTAGGGTCTTGGTTCAGGCGATTGATTTCTTGCAATAGTTCCACTTCGGAGATGGTATCATCGAATGCTATTTGCTCGGCGATGATACCAACCTGTTGGCAGGCTTTTATTTTGTTCCGAACATAGGTCTCGCTTGCAGGGTTATGCCCGACTATAACAATGCCTAAATGAGGTGCGCACATTCCCTGTGCGAGCATTGTATTGACTTCTTCTCGCAGTTCTTGGCGTATTTGTTCTGCTATGTATTTTCCGTTTAATAATATCATTTATTTTCGGCGCATCTGTTGTACTTTTTTCATCATTTTACTGGTTTGCTCAAACTGTTTCAAGAAGCGGTTCACCTCTACGATACTTGTTCCAGAGCCTTTAGCAATACGGTCTTTTCGAGAGCCGTTGAGTAAAGCAGGGTTGGAGCGTTCGGCAGGTGTCATTGAACCAATGATTGCCTCTACAGGTTTGAAGGCATCATCAGAGACTTCGACACCTTTCAGTGCCTTGTCCATACCGGGAATCATACCCATAAGGTCTTTCATTGACCCCATCTTCTTTATTTGGTTGAGTTGTGCAAGAAAGTCGTTGAAATCAAATTGGTTTTTAGCGATACGCTTGCTGATACGATGAGCCTCTTCTTCATTGAATTGTTCTTGTGCCCGTTCTACCAAACTGACAACATCGCCCATACCAAGAATGCGGTCTGCCATACGCTCCGGATGGAATACATCGATTGCATCCATTTTCTCGCCTGTTCCTATGAATTTGATAGGTTTGTTGACGACAGAACGAATAGACAATGCTGCACCACCACGCGCATCACCATCGAGTTTGGTCAGTACAACTCCGTCGAAATCAATACGGTCGTTAAATTCTTTGGCGGTGTTTACTGCGTCTTGACCCGTCATGGCGTCGACCACAAATAGTGTTTCCGAAGGTTGAATAGCGTTTTTAATAGCGGCTATCTCTTGCATCATTTGCTCGTCTATTGCAAGGCGTCCTGCTGTATCGACGATGACTGTATCGTAGCCGTATTTTCGTGCCTCCTGAATAGCATTCTGTGCTTTTTTGACAGGGTTACTCTCGGTTTCTTCGGTATATACTTTAGCATTGATTTGTTCTCCCAAGATGCGAAGTTGTTCGATGGCTGCAGGTCGATAGACATCGCAAGCAACGAGCATAACCCGTTTTCCTTTCTTGGTTTGTAGGTAGTTGGCTAATTTTGAGGCGAAAGTGGTTTTACCCGAACCTTGCAGACCTGACATTAGTATGATAGCGGGTGTTCCTTTGAGGTTGATATCAGTAGCCTCGCTCCCCATAAGTTCTGCCAGTTCATCGTGGGTTATCTTAACCATCAGTTGTCCAGGTCGAACGGCAGTGATTACATTCTGTCCGAGTGCTTTCTCTTTGACCTTATCGGTAAACTGCTTTGCAGTCTTGTAGTTTACATCGGCTTCGAGCAGTGCTTTACGGATGTCTTTTACTGTTTCGGCTACATTGATTTCGGTGATACGCCCTTCTCCTTTCAGTATTTTGAAAGAGCGCTCTAATCGTTCTGATAGATTATCAAACATAGGATATAATTATGCAATTTTCTTTCGTTGTTGTTGGTTGTGCGGTATCTGTATGGCAGCCACACAATAGAGTTGCAAAGGTATGCAATTTTAGTAATACTTGCAAGTGGCATGGTCAGACATTTGGAGATTTGACGATTTTACGATTATGCAGTGAAGGTTGTAGTATGGTATTGTTTCGACTGTACTTGTGTATTCCTATGTTTATTTATGCTGTTTTAAGGCATAGTTTTTGTTTGGAATACGGCAGATTTATTGATTATATGGAAATAGTTGTTCTATGACTGAAAAAGAGAAGATGTTGGCAGGATTAGAGTATGATGCCAATGACGCCGAATTACTTGCGGAGATATTTCATTGCAAGGAAGTTTGTCAGCGATATAATAATCTGCCTGCCAATGATGTTACATCGCAGCGAGCAATGCTATATGAGATGTTAGGTACTTGTCAAGAAGATACTTACATCAATCCTCCATTCTATTGTGATTATGGCAAACAGATACATGTAGGCAAGGGCTTTTTTGCGAACTTTCATTGGACTGTGCTTGACGAAGCTTCGGTTGTGATAGGTGATAATGCGTTTATTGGTCCGAATGTCTCATTTTATACTGCTTGTCACAGTACCAATCCCGTAGAACGCAATACGCGCCGTGAATGGGCGAAGCCTATTACTATAGGCGATAATTGTTGGATTGGGGGTTCTGTTACCGTATTGCCCGGTGTACGGATAGGTAATAATTGTACTATTGGTGCAGGGTCGGTTGTTGTGCATGATATACCGGACAACAGCATTGCAGCTGGTAATCCGTGCAAAGTGATAAAGACCCTATAATTTTTCAACAAGATAACCCTCTCTAAATAAGTAGCAGAATAGAGGATAGTTGGGCGATATTAACAATATATTGCTTTTTTGCCTCTTGTGTGTTTGGAAGAAAAGTCCTACCTTTGCATATACAAGTTTGCAGCAAATGCAGACTCTTTTTTCTATATTATATTCTATAGTAAGTTATGGCAGCAAGTACAGACAGTAGTCGTTCGACTCGTAAGAAACAGAACAAACAACCTATTATCGTAGTAGGAGAAAATGTGTCGGGTAAATTGCCCCCTCAAGCAATCGAGTTGGAAAGAGCGGTGTTGGGAGCATTGATGCTTGAGAAGGAAGCGTACGGAGTTGTTGCGGACTTGCTTTCTCCTGAGAGTTTCTATGAGCCAGCACATAATAAAATATATCGTGCGATACAAAATCTCTCCATTCGTGAATGCCCGATTGATATGCTCTCGGTGATAGAGCAATTGAAGCGAGATGGTAGTTTGGATGATGCAGGTGGAGTGATGTATATATCAGAGTTGACTAATAAGGTAGCGACCACTGCTCACTTGAAGTATCACGCACAGATTATCATGCAGAAAGCCATTGCGCGTGATTTGATTGCGTTGTCTTCCCGTATTATAGAAACTGCATACGACGAAAGTGAAGATGTGGAAGATTTGATGCAGGAGGCAGAAGGAGGTATCTTTGAGATTAGCCAGCACTCTATGAAAAGGGATGTTGTTCAGATAGACCCCGTTATTAAAGAGGCCTTTGAGCGTATGAAGAAGGCCAGTCAGAATAAGAACAATATGTCGGGCATCCCTAGTGGTTTCCATGCTTTAGACAAGGTGACCTCAGGTTGGCAGAAGTCGGATCTGATAATCATCGCTGCTCGTCCTGCTATGGGTAAGACTGCGTTCGTGCTGAGTATGGCGAAGAATATGGCTGTGCAGTATAAAGTTCCGGTGGCGTTGTTTTCTTTGGAGATGTCGAATGTACAGTTGGTGAACCGTTTGATTATGAATGTATGTGAGATAGAGGGTGACAAGATCAAGAATGGTAAGTTGTCGTCGAAAGAATGGGATCAGTTAGAGACTCGCATTACGGAACTTATGGGTGCGCCAATATATGTGGATGACACACCTTCGTTGTCGATTTTTGAGTTACGCAGCAAGGCTCGCAAGTTGGTGCGTGAACACAAGGTGCAATGTATCATTATCGACTATTTGCAATTGATGAATGCATCGGGTATGAATTTTGGCAGCCGTGAGCAAGAAATCAGTACTATTTCGCGTAGTTTGAAGGGTCTTGCCAAGGAGTTGGATATTCCTATCATTGCATTATCCCAGTTGAATCGTAATGTAGAGGGGCGTGTTGGTATTGACGGTAAACGCCCGCAGTTGAGTGATTTGCGTGAGTCGGGTGCTATTGAGCAGGATGCTGATATGGTTTGTTTTATTCACCGTCCGGAATATTACTTCAAGAGAGGTAGTGAGAACTACGATGAAAAGATGGTCGGAATGGCAGAGATTATCGTAGCCAAGCACCGTAATGGTGAGACGAAGGCCATTGTATTGCGCTTTGACCAAAATCGCGCCCGATTCCTTAATGCCAACGAAGGCATGACTTATATGGATAATCCGGACGACAGTGTTTCGCTTTCGGAAAATGGTGCAGGGATGCAACAAAACTACCATTCCATTCAAAGCAAGATGAATGATAGTGTATCCCACAATGCAGGAGATATGTTGGATGATAATGCAGATGTACTATAGCAGGTGAAAATTATGACGGCAGTATATAGTCAGATTGACGAAACAGCATTGTGCGATGTAAGAAATTTGCAGCAATCAATAAAAAGATATACTTTTGTGGGCGAGTTATAAGACTAGTTTATAGTAATAATGGCAAAGAGACAAGCAAACAAGGAAGAAAAGTTGTGGGAGTTAAATCCTGTGTGGCATGCTTTGACCAATGAGGAAAAAGCGTTTGTGGATGAAAATAGCCATATTTATACTTTTCGCAAGAACGAAATTATACATCACGAAGGAGATACGCCAACCCACATGATGATGTTGGTAAGTGGCAAGGTCCGTGTATTTAAGGAGGGCGTAGGTAATCGCAACCAGATTATTAGAATGCTCAAGCCTTATGACTTTTTCGGTTACAGGGCTATGATTGCCGATGAGTGCTACAATACGAGTGTGAGTGCTTGTGAGGTGTCGGATGTATATTTGGTGAAGAAAGAAGCCTTTATGAAGGTTATCAAAGAGAATAGCCAGTTCTGCTACTTGTTTATGATAGAGATGGCAAAAGATTTGGGGACGAGTGATACGAGGTCGGTCAATATAGCGCAGAAGCATATACGAGGCCGTTTGGCAGAAGCGTTGTTGTATCTTAAAAAGAACTATGGTTTTGACGAGGACGGAGCAACAATCAGTATGTATTTATCGCGCGACGATTTAGCAAATCTCTCGAATATGACGACCAGCAATGCTATACGGACGCTGACTGCTTTTGCCAATGAAGGTGTAATCAGTATGGACGGGCGGAAGATAAAAGTGTTGAACTTGGACGAACTTATTCACATCAGCCGTTTAGGATAGTCTATATGGATAAGGCAGCCCCCCATTCCGATCCTTCACAAGTTGTCGATTTGAGCGAAGAAGCATGTGTAGAGAGGCATTTGAATATGCGCCAACTCTATCATGCGCTTATTTTATTACGCAGTTTGATTGCCCGAAACCCGCAAGAAGGTCGGTCGGACAGATACCACAGCATAGAGAGTAACTATCGTTTTCTTACTGATTATTTTCTTTCTGGCGGGGACGACCCACAAAGAAATGTTATTATTGATCAGTTAATCTTTGAGGCGTATAAGTTGCTTGACGAGATTGTGTTTGACAATAACAGGGACAAACCATCGCGCAAACTTCTTTTGCAGCATCTGCAAGAACGACACACGGGTTATTACAGCCGTGGACGAGATACTTTCTATCACTTTTTGCTTATGCAAGATGTGAGTGCGCTCACTGCTGAATGGAACAGTCTTGTTGACTGGCATGATAGTGAGTCGTTGCAGATGGCAGTGTCTGCCCTTACTCTTAATATCCTGAGTGATTTTTCGGAACCTCTTTTTTTGTTTCTTCTTGAAAGTGCCACCATTGACAATGAAGATATAGCAAACAAGGCTTTGGTGGGTTGCGTGTTGCTTATACACCGGTACGACAGTCGGCTTGCCTTCTTTCCCAAGATTACGGAGAGATGGCAACTCCTTGTTGATAATCAACACCAGAGAGAACTTGTTATGCAGATTTGTATGCAACTGCTCAGTACGACCTTGACCCAACAAGTGAACAAGGCAATGCTCAATCTGCAAAAAGATATTTCTTCGCAACAGGAAAACATAGCAAAAGACGGCAAGACCTATCTTATAAACATAGGTGATCTGGAGGAGGGCAATCCTGCATGGAGTAAAGAACTGAACGAGATGGTCAGTAAGCACTCGGAAGCGATTATGCATTTGCATCAAATGGGTGCCGATATTAATTACGCCAGCACACAGATGTTTATAAAACATCCTTTCTTTCAAAAAGAGATAACGAACTGGTTTATTCCATTCAGTACAGATAATCCGAATATCGGTATAGACTTTGAGTCAGCAAAGGGCAAGTTGCTTCTGAAACTTGTATATACGAATGCAGACGCTTGTTCGATAGACCAATATGCCACTTGTCTGACGATAGGGAGCAGCGTTGGCAAACTTCTTGAGGATATGCTACCGGATGAGTTAGCCGAGATGTCGGACGCTGATATTACCATGCTTCGCAAGAACAAGAATGCTGCGAATGGTATTGCATTGTATATTCATAACCTATTTCGCTTTTTCCGTCATAATCCGTGGGAATATCGTAATGAGATGGCAACTATTGCCGATGTGTGTCAGACGGATATGCTATCTTCCTGTTTAGAAGGTTGTTGGAATGATATAGGTGATTATTGTCTGGAACTTAAACTCTACTCAGAGGCCGAAGATATTTTTTTGCGCCCCACCCTTTCTCCTTCTATCCATTTGTGGCAGAAGATTGGTTATGCCCAGCAGAAACAAGAGAAGTATGAGGCAGCCGCAAAGATGTTTGAAAAGGTATTGACGCTTCAGGATGATGACGAATGGACTTTGCAGCACATAGCCATTTGTTGTATGAAAGAAGGATTGGAGGAAGATGCGTTGGTTTATTATGACAGGCTCATTGCTTTGAATCCCGACAAACTAAAATATACTTTCATGAAAGCACAATGCCTTTCGACTATGGAAAGGTATGAAGAAGCGTTGCAACTTTTCTTTAAGTTGGATATGCTTGAGCCCGATGAAATAAACCACAAGCGTGGTCTTGGCTGGTGTGCGCTGATGTTGGGGAAAGTAGATATTGCGCTTCGTTATTCGGAGGAGGTAGCCCAATCGAAAGAGGCTACATTGCGCGATTATATGAATTATGCGCATAGTCTGTTGGTGAATAAACGACGGGCAGATGCAGTGATATACTACAAGAAAAGTCAATTGTTCAACACTGACTATTTGGATAGTATCAGTTTGTACACTGATTTCAGCGAGGACACTGCTATTCTTATCGAGAAAGGACTTGTTTCGCAAGATGAACTCTCTCTTCTTCTTGACTGCTTGTGCAGTGATCCAAAGAAGTAAATCCGGTTGTTTTTCCTTTATTTTCAGTTGTTTTGGTTGTTCGGCTTTGGTCGAATGTCCATACCAGAAAAGTCGGTTTTTGCTGCGTTGAATATTTGTATAAAAGTTTATTTAGGCAGTCTATTTATTTACAAAAGAACGGACTATTGTTATTTTTGCGTTTTTGGGAGGGTTTTCTTATAGTCTTCCTATATTCATCCTATGTTCGTCCTATATTCATTCTATATAAATCGTATATAAAACCTTTGTAATATATAGTATATACTTGGCTGGACGAAGGGTCGTTTTGATGATTCAGGATGGAAAAAGTATGCTTTTGGGGATGTGGTTTATTGCTATTGTTTAACAATATGTTGCGGAATTTTAACGATACTGGCATGGAATATGTTTAATGTGATTAGGTGGTTGATAGTGTGCGTGTTGCATCGGGTATGGAGGTTGGCGGGGGTATGAGTTGGAATTAGTTTGTATTTCAGAGGATGGTGGTTTTGAGATTTGCGTATATTGAAAACTATTTATACCTTTGTGGGGTTTAATTTGAGATAACAACATCCGTTCGGACTTATGAAAAAAATACCTTTTACATTTCGTACACTTATCTGTATTTCAGCACTTGGTACGCTACTTTCGTTGCCGAGTTGCCGTGCAGATATAGACTTGAATGACATTGACCCATCGGCACAGGTGCAATTAGGTTTGGCGTTGCCAGTCGGGGAGATGAAAATGACTATCAACGACTTTTTGAAGGGGGAACTGAAAGACCTCATCGGTGTAGATGAGGATGGGCTGCTCTATTTCGAGGACACCTTCATTATCAAGCGAGACTTCCACGATATTGATTTGACCCGGTACATCAGTAGTGTGAAGAAGCAATTTGTGATAGGTGATGTTCAACCTGCATTGGTAGGTTCCGCCATTCCTGCAGGAACGCAGGTTGTGCTTGATTTCCCTCTAACGATGGAGTTGACGGATGTAAACAGTGCTTTAGATGAAGAGCGAATGGACAGTATTTATATACGGGAGGCACGCTTCTCGACCTTATTGTCGGTAACAGACCTTGACCTACCCTATTCATCTATCAAGAAACTTGAGATTATCCTGAGTGATAATATCTCCCGTCCCGAAGGGAAAGTTATAGAGATCCCATTGAGTGGCAGCGGCTACAATGACAGTATTCATATTCTGATAGATGAGTTCACCATCAATCTGATGAAGGACAGGACAGAGGAGCCGAGTAACAAGAATGTGCTGAGTTCAGTGGATTTCACCTTCCGTTTCACTATTCTGCCCGACAAGAACATCCCTATTAGTTCCAAATCTTCGATTGACTACGATTTCAAGGTTCAGTTCCTTGATTACAATGCGATATGGGGTATATTCAAGCCAAGTAACTTGATGCGAGATTGCGATACTATCGATTTATCGAAAGAGTGGGACGGTTGGGAGTCGATAGAAAGGTTTAACCTAAAGTTGGCCGAGCCTCGTATAACCATTCATGCGACACAGGCACTTGGTTGCCCATTGACGGCGAACTTGGACTACTTCTTTGTGAAATCGCAAAGAGATGACAAGATTGAGTATGCGACATTCAACGGCAATCAGAAATATATTTGGGCTTTTCCGTTGTTTGTAGATCCGAGGACCAGTCCTATAGGCGCAACGGTGACCAACACCTTAGTATTAGATTATACAGAGTCGAATGGTCGTCTTGACAAGTTGTTCGATATCCGTCCCGACATGATTGGGTACAAGTTCGAAATACTGATCAATCAGAGTTATTCATCGACCCTAAAGCAACACCGCTTGACAAAGAACACGGATGTAGAATTAGAGGCCATTGCCCATTTGCCGTTCATATTCAATCCGGGAGTGGAAGTGGCATATTCCGACACCTTGAAAGACATCAATATAAGTCAGTCGTCGATAGATTCGATTATTGATAACACGGAGGTAATAGACAGTGTGCATATCAATGAACTGAAGTTGGTATTGCTGGCGACGAACTATATACCATTCAATGTCAATGCGACCTTCCGTTTCTTTGACAAGAACGGCGAGGAGATACACTTCAACAATTTGTTGGAGGACGATGGTAACACGGTGAAAATTGCGGGTCCTACGAAGGTAGAGAACAGAGTAGTTATAGAGCCCGGCAAGACCAATGTGGTGATTAGAATAGACCAAGCAGAGTATGATAAGTTGAAATCACTCTCCTATATTGTTTATGATTTGTTCTTAGGCGAGAACACGGTCAGCGTTCGCTTGCTCGACCGTTCGGAGTTGCGAATCAAGATAGGATTGGCAGCAGATGTGAAGGCATTGCTTAACTTGGATTTTGATAAAAATAAGGAACAATAACCCATAGAAGACAGAACAATGAAACACAATAGGTTACAGAAAATTACATTCATTATCTTAGGTGTATTCACTTTTGCAGGGATGCAGGCTCAACAGGTAAACACCTTGTATTTCTTGGAGAACAGTCCTATGCGGCACTACCTAAACCCTGCATTGCAACCTATCAGCAAGGTTTATGTGAGTTTGCCTTTGATGGGTTATGTATCGGCATACGGTGGAAATTCATCTCTTATGATGAAGGATATTATTTTCAAGCAGGATGGCAAGACGATGTGGTTTTTGAACCCTGAAGCCGATCAGTCAGCCGTTCTGAACAGATTGGGAAAAGGTTTGGGTGTTCGTGCTGAAGCGCAGGTAAACCTTTTGTCGTTTGGTTTTCAGGTGCAAGATGCAGGATACTTTCATTTTACTCTGAACGAGCGGATAGACGGCGGTACGGTTGTTCCGAAAGGGCTGTTTGATTTTGCATTGGGAGGCGGAATGAATGACTTGAGTGGCGGCATGAACACATTCGATTTGCAGAAGTTGGGCGTTGATTTATCAGTCTATACCGAATTGGGATTGGGTTATTCTCATCAGTTGAATGAACAATGGAGCATAGGTGGCAAGTTGAAGTTCCTGTACGGTACGGCTCATGTAGGAATGAAGAATCAGTCTCTTGCGTTGAACGCTTCTGCCGATTCGTGGAATGTATCGGGCAATGGTGCTATCATGGCGGCGGCTCCATTTGAATTGCCGTCAAGTATTGATGCAGATACATTGGGGAATTATTCACCGGATTTCAATCTATTGTCGTTTCTTAAACCTCAAGGTTTTGGCGGGGCATTGGATTTGGGTATAACCTACAGGCCTCATGAGATGGTGCAGATAACGGCATCGGTGACAGATATAGGTTTTATCCATTGGCACAAGGGTAGAAAATATAACTATACGGTAGATGGTACCTACGATGGCGTTGGGGAGATTGCATACGGCGATTATGTGGATGATGAGGGAAACTTCAATTCTCAGCAGTTGATGGATACCGTTTCGGCACGGATTGAGAATGTATATAAGACAGCACTGACTACTGAGAGTGCTACCGATGGCTTCTCGAATATGTTATCACCTCGTCTTAATGTTGGCGTTGATGCAAACTTTTGGGATAACAGAGTTGGCGTAGGCATCTATTCCAGTACTAAATTTACGCCCCATAAGATATATGAAGAGGTTACATTAGGTGCGGCATTCCGTCCATTCCATTGGCTACAGTTGGCGGCTTCGTATTCGTTTATCAACGGGCGAGGAAGCAATATCGGTGCTGCATTGGGAATCGTGACATACGAGGGAATAGGTTTTACCCTCGTTGCGGATTATGTTCCGTGCTATTATGCTTATTACAGTCAAGAGAAAGCGGATGGGAGCAGGCAAGATATACCTATTCCATACAAGACACAAGGTGTGAACATTGCAGCGGGCATCAATATTGTTATCGGTCACAAACAAGACAAAGACAAAGATGGAATACTCGACAAGTTTGACTTATGCCCTAATACCCCTAAGAAAGTGACTGTGGACGAATTTGGTTGTCCTATAGACTCAGATGGAGATGGTGTTCCTGACTATCTTGACGAATGTCCGAATACCCCTACTGAGGCCTACGGATTGGTTGACGAGAAGGGATGTCCGATTGATACAGATGGTGACGGAGTGCCAGATTATAAGGACCGTTGTCCACATACTCCGAAAGCCTCTTACGGCAAAGTAGATGAGAATGGGTGTTCTCTTGACTCTGATGGAGATGGAGTGCCGGACTATCTGGACGAGTGTCCGGAAACGCCAACTGCTGCGAAGGGCTTTGTGGATGAAAAAGGATGCCTATTAGATACCGATAAAGACGGTGTTCCTGACTATATGGATGAGTGTCCAAATACTCCTCAAGAGGCTACCGGTTTCCTTAGTGAGACCGGCTGTCCACTTGATACAGATGAAGACGGGGTTCCCGATTATCTTGACCAGTGTAATGATACCAAAGTAGAAGAACGAGAATATGTAAATGCACAGGGTTGTGTTGATGATACCGATGGAGATGGAGTCCCTGACTATTGTGATAAGTGTCCAACTGTTGCAGGCTCAAAAGAGAACAATGGTTGCCCTATCATCAAGAAAGAAATACATAGCCTACTGAAAAAGGCGATGCAAGGTATTCAGTTCGAAACAGGGAAGGCAAATATCAAAAAAGCATCTTATCCTCTGCTGAATCAGATAGCGCAGACCTTTATTGATAATCCTGAGTATCAAGTAGAGGTTCAGGGACATACTGATAATGTCGGTGATAGCAAGTCCAATCAAGTACTCTCGGAGCATCGTGCCGCTTCCGTAAAAGACTACTTGGTAAAAGCGGGTGTGGAGCAAAGCAGGTTAACCTCGAAAGGATATGGCGACACTAAGCCTATTGAGAGTAATGCTACAGCAAATGGACGCCGACTCAACCGCCGTGTGGAGTTTGTCATTTCCTATGAGGAAGTGACTACACAGGAAATTTCTACCGATTCGGATACATCTGCTATAGAAGCACTACAGAATGACTCCGTACAATGATAACAAATAACAACATCCACCACATGAAAATCAAATATATCCTTTCACTCCCCCTTTTGCTGTGCCTTTGTGCGTGCAACAAGAGTTCAGAATCTCTCACGGCTTTACAAAAACTCATGCTGTCCGATCCCATACAACCCATCTATCTGACAGGGGACTCCACGCATATCCTTTTGGAGGACTATGTTCCTACCCTATCTGCAGCAGATTGGGACATCGCATATTTTGATATATGGGAGATGTGCGACATAGATAAAGAAGTCGATTTAATAATTGCTCCGGACGATGGAAACTATGTCCCGACCCTTACTCTGGGTAAAAACTACAAAGATTTTCTTAGCATCGTTGCATTGCCCGACTTGCCTACAAAGAGTGGGTTAATTTGTACCGGTTGCACAAAACATACTATTTCGTTTGCATTTGAGGAAGAACCCAAGAACCCGCACTTCGCAATCTTGTGGCAGAATATTCTGTTGCAACTTCCTGACTTAAAGCAAACTGCAAAAGAGTATGTTCTTACCGTTCCAACCGACTATTCGAAGAAAGGTGATAGTTTTATCCGTATCTATGCCGCAGACGACGACTATCTCTACAATGCGCTGCTCATTCCGTTACACAATATGAAACCGTCTATTTGATAGGCTAAACCTATAAAATCCTTCACCGATAACATATAAATACAACCGCAATGGGATTATTCTCCTTATTCTCTAAAGAAAAGAAACAAACGCTTGACAATGGATTAGCCAAGACCAAAGAATCTGTTCTGCAGAAACTCTCACGCTCTATCGTGGGCAAATCCACTGTGGACGATGATGTGCTCGATAACTTGGAGGAAGTGCTTGTAACCTCCGATGTTGGGGTCGATACTACGCTTCGTATTATCGAACGGATACAAAAGAGAGTAGCAAAAGATAAGTATGTGAGTACCAACGAACTCAACAAAATCCTGCAAGAAGAAATTACGGCACTGTTGCAAGAGAACAACAACGACAACACGCTCGATTTTTCCTCCCCCCTACCCCACAAGCCCTATGTCATTATGGTGGTCGGAGTGAATGGCGTCGGAAAAACTACCACCATCGGTAAGTTGGCGTACCAATACAAGAATGTAGGGAAAAAGGTTTACTTGGGTGCGGCTGACACCTTCCGTGCTGCTGCCGTCGAACAACTTTGTATTTGGGGTGAACGCATCGGTGTGCCCGTTATAAAGCAAAGTATGGGTAGTGACCCTGCGTCTGTTGCATACGATACTTTGCAGTCCGCACAAGCCAACAATGCCGATGTTGTACTAATCGATACGGCTGGACGACTGCACAATAAGGTCAACCTTATGAATGAGTTGACCAAAATAAAGAATGTCATGCAAAAAGTAGTTCCCGATGCGCCACACGAGGTAATGCTTGTCTTGGATGGAAGTACGGGGCAGAATGCCTTTGAGCAGGCAAAACAATTCACTCAGGCAACGCAAGTAACCTCTTTGGCTATCACCAAGTTAGATGGAACAGCAAAAGGAGGAGTTGTCATCGGTATTTCCGACCAGTTCAAAATACCGGTTAAGTATATCGGATTAGGAGAGCGTATGACCGACCTGCAACTCTTTCAAAAAGAAGAGTTTGTCGCCTCGCTGCTCGGTAACATACTCGATAAATAAAACATAAAAAAGGAACCGATACTGACCCAACATCGTATCGGTTCCCGCGAATCACATAATCTACATCTATCCACCCCTGTTGAGCCACTGGGCGGACTCGAACCGCCGACCCACGCATTACGAATGCGTTGCTCTACCAACTGAGCCACAGTGGCAACGGCATAAAAAAAGTAAACAACTTCCTTTAAGCGACTGCAAAGGTAACACTATTTTCATTTACTACAAACAATCAGGACGGTTTTTTTGACCTAAACTTGCGCAATAACGATGAAACAAATACCAAAACTACTTTTATTGCTCTATTTTCTAACTTGTTCCATGCTATCTGGAGCAAAGGAAAATAATGCAATCTACCGCACACACACCTACAAACAGGATATTGCCTCCCTTCGTCTTCGCCTCAAAGACGCCTCTAACCTCGAGCGTCCCATCCTCCAACTCAACTCGGAAGAGGTGCTGGAGATTTCCTTTGACCAACTATCCCACAATCTGCACCAATACGCTTACACCCTACTCCATCTCAACGCCGACTGGACACCCTCCTCCTTGTCCACAACCGACTTCCTGCAAGGATTTACCACCCTCGACATTACCGACTACCAAACATCTGTCAACACCCAACAACTCTATACGCATTATATGTTTGAGTTCCCAAATGACGACATGAAACCCAAACTATCAGGCAATTATGCCATCATCATCTACGAAGACAACGACCCTCAGAACATCATCGCAACCGTCTGCTTCTCCATTGTGGACCCCAAAATACACACAATAACCAACCTACGGGGCAACACCAATATCGAACTGTATGGCCGCTATCAGCAACTCGACATCGAACTCTACACCGACAATATCACTTGGACACAAACATCTGATTTTCTGCTTGTCGTGCAGCAAAATAATCGGTGGGACAATCTTATCTACAACCCAAAGCCGACCTATGTCGAAGCCAATCGATTGAGATTTATCAACCAGAAAGACCTAATCTTCGAGGGGGGAAACGAGTATCGCTATTTTGACATCGCCTCTACATATTACATGGGCAATAATGTCGATAAGATTGAGTTCGACCATAACTACTATCACGCCTTCCTTTTCCCATCCGTAAACAATGCCGATGCCGCCTATTCTGCACAATACGACTCCAACGGACAGTTCGTTATAAATGCCGAAAAGACCGATTACGACGACACGGATGCCGACTATATGTGGGTACATTTCTTCCTTCCGCAACCGCTACCCTTCATCAACGGAGAGGTCTATATTGGAGGAGACATGTTCTTCAACCTCTTCTCGCAGCGCAACAAGATGCAATACGACCCGACCCACCATTGTTATACGCTCAGTTGCTATCTCAAACAAGGTGGCTACGATTTCCAATACTGGTTCCTCCCTTATAACACACACAAAGCCACCACTTTACCTATCGAAGGCAGCCACTATGAGACCCACAACGAATACACTGTCTATGTCTATTATCATCCCTTCGGCGCACTCTACGACCAACTGATTAGCGTGCAGCGACTCTGACTTATCCTACTCACAATCAGTACACTGCAACATCCATTACACCCTCACACCTACAACAATACGAATAGCACGGACTTACTGCCCTACTACTTTCTTCTTTCTTGTAAAGGATGTTAGATATTCGAATAAACTTGCTAAATAATAGAAATATGCTACAGACCGCAAAGAACACTTTTTTTGTCCGGGTAGCACAAAACTGCACTCCGCAAAGCCCAATATATACTATATATTACAAAGGATTTATATAGGATGAATATAGGACGAATATAGGACGAGTATAGAAAGAGCGTAGAAACGATATACTTTCTACCAAATTCCAATCACGAAACCACCTATTCGGTATCTTAATGATTGTATAGTATTTGCTCCCCTACTCTAATCGGTTATTATCATTCCATATCGTCCCTATTTACGATATTACTTCACAATTCCTCGCTCCAAGTATTCGGCAAGGTTAGTCCGAGCCTGTTCTGCCGCATGGTCTGCAGCGACTTTCCGTATGTCCGATTGTACCATTAAATGTACTAATTCTTCAAACGAAGTCTTATTGGGATTCCATCCCAACTCGGCTTTTGCCTTGGTTGGGTCGCCCCAGAGATTGACTACATCCGTCGGACGGTAGAAGTCCTTCGATACGGCTACCAAGGTCTTTCCTATCAAATACTTTGGACCTGCCACACAGATACCCTTTTCGTCTATTCCTTCTCCCTCGAAGCGCAGAGTAATACCCGCCTCACGGAATGCCAAGTCACAAAACTCACGCACAGAGTGTTGCACGCCCGTAGCGATGACGAAGTCTTCGGGTGTGTTGTGTTGCAGAATCAGCCACATACACTCCACATAGTCCTTTGCATAGCCCCAGTCACGCAGTGAGGACAAGTTGCCAAGATAGAGACAGTCCTGTTTGCCTTGCGCAATACGAGCCGCCGCAAGCGTAATCTTACGCGTGACAAAAGTCTCCCCACGGCGTTCGGACTCGTGATTAAACAGAATACCCGAACAGCAGAACATATTATATGCCTCACGATACTCCCGCACCATCCAATAACCATAGAGTTTTGCCACTGCATAAGGCGAATAGGGGTGAAAAGGCGTATTCTCATTCTGCGGCACCTGCTCCACTTTTCCATAGAGTTCGGAGGTCGAGGCTTGGTAGATACGGCAAGTTTGTGTCAGCCCACATGCACGCACCGCCTCCAATATACGCAGCACGCCCGTAGCGTCGATGTTCGCCGTGTATTCCGGCGAATCAAAACTGACCTGTACATGCGACTGCGCAGCAAGGTTGTATATCTCGTCAGGACGCACTTTGCTTACGACTTGTATCAAGCCCATCGAGTCGGACATATCGCCGTAGTGGAGGTGGAAATGGGGCTTGCCTTCAAGGTGAGCAATGCGCTCTCTGTAATCGACAGAACTGCGGCGTATGATACCGTGTACATCATACCCTTTCTCCAAAAGGAACTCACTGAGGTAGGAACCGTCTTGTCCCGTTACTCCTGTTATCAATGCTGTTTTCATATTCTATTTCGCTGGCGCATTAGTGGTCCGCGCCGTTGGGTTAGTATTGTTTATTGTTAGAGTTCTTGATAGTGTATTGACAAAAAATGTAGATTTCTACTGTTCTTGATAGTAGCGTACGCTGTTTCTGTAATAATAAACGGGTTATACTTATACCTTTTCTTGCAAAGATAGTGATTATTTTTTATCTGCACAAGTATTTTACTGATTATCTGCCATATAAATACATTTTCTACATTTTTATGGACGAATCAAGTAGTGAAAACCACATTTATAACAGCATATGTTTTGTTAGTTCTTTCGTTTGCGTTTAAGCGTTCCATAAAGAGCAAAAAGGCGTATAGTCAGGCGCAATCCCAATACCTTTTTGCACAGCACCACCCTATCCGACTTTTTCGATATACTATACTCCAGCAAGTTTGCATTTGCCTGCAAAATTTGCATTGCCTCGGACTTATCGGCTCTGGCAATCTGATTATACCCATACAGACACGATGTGTACATTTGTGCCAAATAGCCTAACGCCGTCTGCCAATATAGCGTATTCTTTGCCACTTGCTCTTCACCATAAAGAGCATAAAACTTACGGAATATATAATCGTACGAGCGCAGATTGCGAATAGTATAAGTGGTTGTAATACTCCCATCACGGTGCTGATAGCCGTACATAGGTATATTGATTGCCTGCACACGCTCCACGCTACGCCACACTCGCAGACTCCAATCGACATCCTCGCTGAGCAGCCCTTTCGTAAAATACAAGTCATTATCCTCGATAAACGCACGGCGAACAAGTTGAAAACATGCACTCATATTGAACGCCTGCGTACACACTAAACGAGCAAAGACCTCCTGTGCCGAATGACTATTGACAAATGCTGTATCATACTCTCTACGCAATTCTTTCCGCTCGAGGTACAGATCTACGCACAAGAACAACAGCAAGTCCGTAGGATATTGTTCCAGTAGTGCCATCATCTGCTGCAATCCGTCACGCTGCAACCATACATCATCGCCGTCAAGGAAAGCGACATACTCGCCCGTAGCAAGGCGTAGCCCTGCATTGCGTGCATCGCTCAATCCGCCATTGGGCTTGTGCACTACACGAATACGCTCGTCTTGCTGTGCCAATTGGTCACAGATTTGCCCCGATTTGTCGGTAGAGCCATCGTCCACCAAGATTATCTCCGTATCGGTGTAGGTCTGCGACAATACGGACTGCACACACTGCTCGAGGTAGGCTGCCACATTATAGACGGGTATAATAACACTCACTTTCATCACACACGCCTCCTTAGTCTCTGTAGTTGGTTATACTGCATATCGTAGTTGGCACAATGCAGCACCAAGAACAACACGACCATAAATGCCGGTGTGCGGAATATCATACCCGTGTACATAAAATACTCCCATGCGCAGATACCTATTATCGTCCAACGCAGTCGGCGATTTCGGATATAGAACAAAAAGGAAAAGCCGAATAACACCATACATATAGCACCTATCAAGCCCGTGGTAACATAACTCTGGAATAAACCCGTCGCCGACCCTTTGTGGTTAAGTTGGATCGTTAATGGGATTTTCTCAAACTGTGCATAGTCCAAACTATACATACTGTTGAAACCCAAGCCCCACCAGTCTTGTTCGGTAGAAGGGTGCAGTCCAAATAGCAACTTGAATATCGCAGTGGTAGCACCGCCTCGCCCGTCGGCTTTCAGTTGTTTGTTCTGTGTACTGATTACCCCGCCCATATACTGCAATTGGTCTTTTTGGAAATCAGCAGCCTGTCCCTGCATACCTTCTTTGCCGAATTGGTAAGTCTCGGCATAGTCGAACGCATAGTCCCAATCGAACCGTCCCCAGACTTGATTATCGGGGTTGAGCGTTGGCGTAAGGCGCACTCCGAGGTAGAAAAGCAAAGGCACTAACGCCAATGCATAGACCATATATTTACTCACTTTGCGTCCCTGTACATAGACGAAGAATACAAAAACAACAACAGGTAAGACGAACATTACGGCGCGTTTACCTGTGGTGAACCCCACGAAGAGCAAGCCCAACAGATACAACCAATCCCACTTGCCAAACTGCCCCCTGCGGTAGAGCCACAAGACAATAAACCACAGAATAGGTATCGTCGTACCCATTGCACCGCCCGCAATAGAGAACGAGCCGACCAATCCCTCAAGTTGGCTTCGAAAGACGGCATACTTGAAGACCGAGATGATAATCTGCATCAAGCCGATGTCGTAGAAGAGGCGCAACAGTTGCTCATTCTGTCCCCGCCGATAGACCGCAGTCTTCACCGTCCAGAAGAGTAGCATCGCCTCCACATAGCGGGCGTACTGACTCAAGACAATGGTCATTGTGTTCTGCGTATAAAAAAGTGCCGTCCATAGGTACTCCAAGGAGAACACCACAAACGCTGCGATTATCCAGCCCTCTCGGCGGCGATAGGTCTGATACGCACGATAGCGGGCAAAGATATAGAAACAGAGCAGCAACATCGCAATCTTGTACACATTATGTGCCGCTACCCCGAAGAACGCAAATACACGCGGATAGCAGAGGAATAGGAGCACCACCGACAGCGCATCATGCCGGTACTTGTAGAGCATATACACCAGCGTAACCGCCACAAACACCTGCTGCGCAAACTGCGCAGGAATGTTCAGCCAAGGAATAATCTCAAAATGCATAGGCTACTCTGTTCGTACGGTTATCCCCCTATACTCCTTCAACAATGCAACGGCTTGTAAATGTTGGCTGTAGTGCGAACGAACAAACAGGCACGCCCCCCCCCTATTCGCACCTTGTCAGGCTCCATTGCCGTTATCGCCTGTACCAAGGCATGGACATCATCTGTAGGAACTAGTAAACCCGTCTCTCCCTCCTGCACTATCTCTGGTATGCCACCTACACGCGTACCTATCAGCGGCAAGTGTGCCACAGCGGCTTCCATCAGTACCGACCCTAACCCTTCGGAACGGGAAGGATGCACATAGATATCTGCCATCGGGAGGATATCCTGCACATCGGAACGCCGTCCTAACCAGCGCACATTATCCGCAATACCGAGTTTCTCTGCCATAGTGTGCAACGAGTCTGCATATTGCCTTTGCTCTGCGGTATCGCTGCGCAAGCCTCCTATATGCACAAAGAGCCACTCCTGCCCTTGCTGCTTCAACTGCGCAACTGCCTGCAAGATGATATCGATACCCTTGATAGGCTCAATGGCGGATACATTGGTCAGCACCTTTGCATCAGTTGGGATATGCAGCAATTCTCGTGCCTCACTGCGCGTGTACTGTGGCTCCACAACCTGTGTGCCTATATAGAGGGTCTGCACATTGCGGCAATGCCCATAACTCCATAACCGATACTGCTGATGTATCGCCTCCGAGATGCAAAAGACCTGCTTGCTCCACCGTGTCAGCAGCCAATAGTACAGTCCCAACACCATGCGTTTGATAGGTCCTTTCTCGTGGATATACTGCTGCACATCATCCCCAAGCAGCGAGTGCTCGTGGGTGAAATGCTTAACGCCCAACACCTTCGATAGCAAGGCAGTGTATATCTTGGCTACTTGCATGAAATGTGTATCCACCACCTGAGGGTGATACTTCCGATACAGATGCCATATATCCACCAGCATCTTCTTTTTGTTGCTGTGGATGACCTCCACTACTCCGCCTGCATGTTCTATGTCGGCTTGCAGCGCAGGCATAGCCTCCATGCTGTCGCAATAGACACACACCACACGGTTACCGTCTTCTGCTGCCTGATGTGTCAGTTCCACCATCAAGTGGTCTAATCCCGAATACACCCGCGGACGATAAAGCAAAAACTCAAGTATATAGTTCATACGCACTTTCTATATTGTATTCATTAGTAACCTCTTATACCTCTCCTTATCCACCGTTGAGGTGTCTTTTATTGTTGCATTCTTTAATATATACTTTGTATCTGCGTCTATTGTATAACGAAAGTCAATATATAGGGGGGGGGTGTTAATAGATTGATAGTAATCATAGTACTTAAAGTCGTTCCCATTCACATTGTCCGAGAACTTTGCCCATACTGTAGGTATGCCATACGCCTCGGCTATGATTAGCCCGTGCAGCGAGGAGGATACCACACACTCACAAGCGCAGAGGTCATCTATCCATTGTTTCCAATATCGCTCAATGCTCATCTTTAATCCTCTGTTCTTCGGCAGCAAAATATCAATTGAGTGAATATCCTTGTTGCGCAATAGACGCTGCACAATGGCATTGTCTTTATCCACATAGTGCGGAATAAGTCCAATCTTATATTTCTTAACAGAATGAGTAGGTGTATAGAACAGCGGTAGCAACATAGCAGGGTCGCCATACACAGCGGGGCAATCAATGCCTTGCGACAAAAGTATATTGCGTGTCAATGGTCCTCGTACACTCACTATCTTCTGCGGCACACCTCTGGCACGTTGGTCTGCCGACACTGCTCCTGCACCGCATACTACGGAGTGTTCATCCACATCGCCCAATGTAGAACCCACCATCTGTATATTCGTGCCTCGTGCATACTGCCGTGCAAAGACAAAACGCTTCGGCAATAGTCGTCCCCCATTGACACCCAACAGCTGCGGCAGCCACATCCCTAAGGCATCTCCAAAGTTGCGATTGGTGGTGTATTGACCTGTATAGACATAGGTATGCCATAGTCCGCACCATGCATTGCGCAGTTTGAGCAGCAGGAGAGCAGGTTTAGCGATGTAGGCAGCGATAGACATAGGATTTCTTCAGGTAATAAACGATGTTACTCATCCATTTGGCATACTGCTTGCCCCAACTAAAATCCCAGAGATGAACAGCATAAGTATTCTCCGTGCAGTACGAGAGAAAACGCCCGTCCTGCCGTTGGTCGTAGGGGAATGGATAGAAATAGTCGTAGGGATAAAGTACTGCCTCAGGGTGGCGGGCAACGATAGGCGTAATGATACGCGGGATGATATAGTCGGCAATATGCGCTTCGTCAAAGTGCATTGTATCGTATTTCGCTAGTATATCTCGGGCGCAAGCCCCGAGGGCGCAAGCCCCGAGGGCGCAAGCCCCGAGGGCGCCGCACGACACAATGCCGTTGGCACTATGCCTTGCGACGCCATCGGCGGTTTCAAAACCGCCAAAGAACTCCGCATTCAGGAGCGGAGTGAATGAGCGCAATACATACATATCCGTATCCAAGTACACGCCCCCCACATAGTACAACGCCCAGAAGCGCACATAGTCGGCCACAAAAGCGTACTTACCCACCGCATACGCCGACTGCGCAAAGGGGTGTTCCAATGGGTCTGGCAAGTCATGCTTGGCTGCATACTGCTGACAGGTCTGTTCGTTCCAGAGCATGAACTCGTAGTCTGCCAAGTGTGTCCGCCAAGTCTCTATACAGCGCCGCACCGTCTTGGAGTACGCTTTGGGTCCAAACCAACAATAGTGTATTATCTTGGGTATCATAAGTGTTTTAGATTCTGCTTTTTTTGCTTATCGCAGCAAGCCCACCATCCTGCGGAAAGTATTAAACTTTTTAACTATATATATATATATATATCAAACATATATTTACTATTTAAGTACTTTTGCTCGGGACGGTGCGTCAACCACTGTGCTGGAAAAGTCGGGCGGCACAGGCATTCCGACACAGCCTCGTAGTCTTTGTGAGACAGTGCCCACTCGTACATCTGCCACGAGCGGAACTCCTCCGCTTCCGCAGTTGTAAACGCATACGCCGTATCGGGGAACTCCCGTGCGAGGAACAGCCCCTGCCGCACCTCGTGATCGATATAGCGGTACGCCTTGTCTTTGCTCGCTGCCGACGACACCGTGTTGCCCGTGCGCCGCCAGTAGAGCGCAATCGCATCGATGAAACCAACTGCACCCAGCCGTGCCATATAGACATTGGTCGGGTAGTCGCACGAGAGCAAGTGTTGCTGCGCTATCTTGTCGAACGGCACATGACTCAACATCGCCACACGGTGCAGCACCGTGCCGTTGCCGATACCCGTACTGCGAATGCGGCTGAACATCTCTTCCACACGCACGGCATAGGTATCGTTTCTGTGTCGGCGTGCTGTTTTCTCGCTGCTCGTCGCCCGCATATAGCAAAAACTCATATCCTTATGTGCCTCCATTAGGTCAACTTGCCGTTGCAGTTTGGTGTCATCGCACCAGTAGTCGTCGCCGTCCAGCATCGCCACGTATGTATAGCCTGCGTTGATGATATAGCGGAAAAGTGCAATCGTGTTCCCCACCAAGCCGAGGTTCTGCTCTCGGTCGAAGACGATGATGTTATCGTGCGCCTTTCGCCATTTGCGTAGCACTTCGGCGGTAGCGTCTGTTGAGCAGTCGTTCCCTACCACTATATCAACCGCAAAGTCGGTCTTCTGCGCCAGCGCACTCGCTATGCACTCACCGATGTACGCCGCTTGGTTATAAGTAACCACGCACACTGCCACCCGTATATCCGCCTGCATTTGTCTCATTTGAGCAATCGGTTTGCCATTCGCAGCAGCAAGGCGGGAATGGATTGTTTTTGCAGTTTGCCAATGTGTGCATAGCACCCTAAGACAGCATAGTCCCGCTGCAACCGCTGTGACATATAGCGGTTGAGTACCTGCTGCCGTTCGCTGCGACACAACTCGGGACTATGGTAACTCAGCCCCGTATTCTCAAACAGCGACACATCCACATTTTTGTACACAAGTTGCACCTCATCGTGGAAAGCAATCACACGGAAGAACCACTCCCAGTCGGCGCAGATACGCAGCGAGATATCGTAGTCGCCATATTGTGCAAACAACGCTCGGGGGATAAAAGTCGCTTGATGCTTCATGCAACTGTTGTACAAGTCCACAAAGCCAGGGTTCACCACACCTCGACAATAATCCACCCGTTTGCCCATAGCGTCCACCACCACCTCATTGCCATAGACAATCGGCAGCCCTACGCCACGCTCATTGTCGCCGCACACGCTCTCCCTACTCTCTTTGCTCGCCACCGAGCCGAAGATATGCGTCAACACCTCTGCCCCGCAGAAGCAGTCGCCCGCATTGAGGAAGAAACAATACGCCCCTCGCGCCATGCCAATACCCTTATTCTGTGCGTCGTACACGCCCTTATCCGGCTCCGACACAATCCGTATCGCCTCTGGCAAGCCCATATTGTCTCCCGCTTCGTGTCTAACCGCTTCACCCCAAACCGCAGTAGATACCCTATCCTTTCCCATAAAGCACGCCCCGTTCCGACGCAGTGCCTCGAGGAAGTCTTGCGTTCCGTCGGTGCTGCCGCCGTCCACTATTATCCACTCGAAGTCTCTGAACGCCTGCCGCCCGACCGACTCAGCCGTTTTCTTCAACCCCGAGAGATTATTGAATGTGATAGTTATGATGGAACAAGTCATTGATTTTACTTCTCGACCTCTGCATTATTTAACAAATAGGTTTGCAACCAATCGTTTGTGCTATAAAGTTGAATGCTATCGTCCTCTGCATCATACTCAGCCAACCATTCAAAATGTGTTCCACTGTTGTCGAATATGTATGCTCTATCCGCATGCCTTACTGCAGGATAAAGGTTCTGCAACGAACGCACATAACGCTCTTCTATTTTATTTTTCGGTACATCATGTCCTCCCTCTTTTGTGCGTGAACGCACACGCCCTATATTGATCTCTGCAGATTGTGTCGCCACATAGTACAAGTACACCCGATAACCTTGTTGGTGTGCTTTCTCCATAAACGCCAACTTACTCGGGTGAGACATAACCGTTTCAAAAGAAAAAGAAATGCCACTCTCAAGCTCATCAGACAGAGCAACCGCATATTCTCGACAATCAAGATACCCATCGTCTTTTAGACGCCGTTCTATTTCGTCTGCATTCACGAATATACCCCAATGGAATTGCTCCCGTAATTCTTGATACACCGAAGTCTTCCCAGAACCATTAGGTCCAGCTAATATACGCAATCTACGCACCATTTTACCTCAGTTTGTAGCGTGTACCTTGTTTTGGAGCAGGATAGTGTCGTTTCACCATACCTATCACTTCTTCTTTTCCGTCCTTAATACGCACGATATCCTCTCCACGTAAAATTGTTACCTCTACATTGGCACTCTTTGCCTTTAGATAGCCCAACGAAGCATCACGAGAAGTCATCTCTCGAATGGCCATCCGTTCCATCAACTCCGTATTATCCATAGTTTTGTTGTTATAACATTATGCATTGTGTACATTTATCCTCGCCTATAATGAGTGAGCCACAAGGCTCATCCTCCCGTTCTCTGCCCCCCCTCCTCTTTAGGATGAGTTAGGAGAGGTACCCTTTCCTTCCCAATATTCCGCACAAAAGTACTCTTTTTTCTCGAAATACGCAAGCCCTCTTGTGTATATACTCTTTTTTCTCTATCTTTGCGCCCTGTAATCCTGCTGACAGTATAGGGTCGTTAACGGGTGATTATCGGGTGATTAATGGGTTATTATCGGGTTCATAAGCACATAGGACAACGCGATGACCGAAGGAATACCGAAAGCACACCCCGTCACAACCGGCAGGTTATCAATGAATAGCCCCTATCAAAACAAGCGAAAAAACTACCAAACAGAAAGGAATATCTTATGGCAAAAGTAAGTTACATTGACCCCATCGCATCTATCTCGGGTCGGCTCAACAAGAAGCAACGGCGCAGTAGCATTCTGCGCCAGAAACTCTATCGTGACGACAGCGGTCGTGTGGTGGCGGAGGGCGCACTCGAAGCGTATTGTGTGTTGCACCCGCGCAATTATAAGAAGAACCCGCCCAAAGGGGCAGAACTGCGCACTATCACGCTCTTCCGTCAGGCGGCATTGCAGGCGGCGGAAGAGCGCCGAGCCCCGGAGCGGTTGGCATATTGGCAGGAGCGTTTTGCCGCCCAACTCCATCGGGGCGATGCCGAAGCACCCGTTGATCCTCGTACCGGCCGTCCCCGCATCTACTACCGCTTTCATATCTTCGTCCAGTCCATCCTCTACCAACGCCTCAAATCCCAAACCACCGAGCCTTAACAAGCGATACTACATTGCGACTACCAATATCCTAACGCACTCAACAATGTGTTATCACTCTACCCTCTTCACACATTCCTTGAAATAATTCGCACGGATGAGTTTGTCCGAAAGCATATAGGCTTCTTGTTCCGTAATCGGGCGATGGTGCAGGGCGGCAGTATCGGTCAGGTTCACGCCAAAGCCCCGCCAATAGTAGTCTTCCGCCCCTATCAAATGCAGGATAGTGGGATAGGCATCCATCTGGTAGGTCGGCTCGGTAATGACTGTCGATTCTTGCAAGTCGGGCGAATAGGCGACAAAGGCGGTATATGCCTCTCGGGGCTGAAAGTCCAAGCCCTTATCGTCGCAATACGCCTGAAACTCCTGCCGCATAATGGGGTCAAAGATGATATGGTCGCCCATGAAGCAGACGACGCTATTGTGTAGGACGGAGTCGGTGTCTATCCGCCGCAAGAGATTGCCCCAACAAGAGTCGGTGTAGTTCATACAGAGGAGATAGTTCCGCATATTCTCGGGCATATCCTCCGGCAATGACAAAGAGGAATAGTGCGAACACGCCTTAAACGGCGAATGCGTTGCCATCGTGATAGTAAGGATATAGTCATATTGCCCCGTCGCAATGCTGTCCAATGTCCGAAAACTTTGTTCGTCAAGCGATGACGGTATGGTATATGCTGTATCTATCCCATAAGCGATGTTCATCATATATTGGTTCCACACGCCCAAATCTCCCGGTTGTATCATGCTTGTACGGCTATATATGTCGCTGAGCGATGGGAAGACATTCTGCGAATAATTGTTCACCACTACCCCCTGTTGAATCGGCAGCAGACCGGTATTGTACAACATCTGCCCGTCTGCAGAGTTGCCCGCCTTGGTCTGCGACTTGGTGTGCATGGCAAAGACCACATAATGGTCTTGTACGAATCGATACAGATTGGGGGTTATATCTGGACGAACAGCCCAATTCTCCATACTCTCCACCAAAACAAGCACCAACGGACGAGCGGGTGGAACCTCTCTATAGACCGTATCGCAATAGACTTGCGTTTGTTGCCAATCCGTCTCGGTCAGAGCAGTCGGTTTCCCCAAAGGCTTGCAGACCAAGCGCACTGCCGTATAGTAGAAACTATGCAAGACCGAAACAAACCGCACGGCACACTCTGAAGGATTCCACAGAAACAAACCACTACAATAGTCGGATTGGAAATAGGAAAAATAGTAATGCTTTTCGGCCGGATATATCTGCCGCGCCACCACATTACAGGCGGCAATATCCAATACTGCACTGCATATCAAAGCAGGAAAGAAGGCTCGCAGCGACCGCTTGCGATTGTCAAAAAGTATGATACCGACAACCAGCAACACTGTGGGCAGCAGAAGCAGCAACAAATCGGGCGTAAGATACATGCTGATACTGCTCTCAAAACCATGTAACTCACCAAGCAGCGCAAATGACTCGGCGGTAATAAATACCCGTGTAGAACGATAATATACCACCTCCGCCAATATCCACAGATTGATAATTACGGAAGCATATAGTGTCCAATACTTTCGACGGAAAAGAAAAACGAAACTGCCCAACAGCAGCGCAATACTGAGTTTAGGCAAATAGAAAGACCAGAAGTACAAGGGATTACGCCACAACGAACTGATGACAATCGAGTGGAAGGTTAACCAATTAAAAAGTACACATTGCAGAAATACCCCCCCCCGAAGATAGCGAAAATCAATAAATTGGTGTACTTCGCAGCACGGCAGCGAGAAAGAAAAGAACTCATAATGATTGATAGAATATATTTTATTTCAAAAAGGTCTTGTATCTAATTGGATGTGTCGTCCCTGTAAGATAGTTATAATAGCCCCAATCGTGTGCTGCCACCAACTGATTATCGGCAGTCAAACATAAATCCAGTTTAAAGGAACTATCATGTTCACTATCCATACGCCTCTACTATTCGCTGCAAATATACTGCTTTTCGGGAATATATGCAACTGTTATCCTCGCCGACGGCGGAACCAACGCCACCCTATCATCGGCAGCCATAGCGTCATACACAACAGTCCCCATACCTGCCGCCAAGCAATACCTCCGTAATCCAACAGCATACGCTTCCTTGCATGGAACTCCATTTCCCGAAACGCACGGCGAAACGCCGTCTTATCCGCCATACGGACATAATACAAAGGATAGAAAAAACGCTTGATACGCAGCAGCGAACAGTCGAAACGATACTTTTTACGCTTGTCCTTCTCACGGCTCAGCGTATTGGGCTGTACACGATACATCGCCGTCGCCTCGGGCAGATAGCGGAAAGTCCCATGCAGTCCCAAGTACATCCACAATGGGAAATCCTGCATACGCCAATCTTGCTGCCGCGAGAGACGCTCGTAGGTGTCGAGCCACCTCCGCACGGGTGTTGCACGGAACATCGTGGTTGGCACACAGATATACGAATGGAAAAACAACTCCTGCGGATTCTCGGCTTCCGCAGGCGGCAGAGACGGTTGCTCGTACACCGTATCACCCGCCAACAAACGCCGGTGGGTATGCACCAAAACGCATTGAGCATCGCTTCGCAACACATCTACCTCCCGTTGCAGTTTATGGCTGTCCGTCCAGTAGTCATCTCCGTCCAAGAGAGCGATATACTCGCCCCTGCATAGCCGCAACATCGCTACAAAGTTCTGCACCAACCCGAGGTTCGGTGTGTTGTAGAAATAGCGCACACGGTCGGGATACTGCGCCTGATACGCCTTACCGATAGCCATAGTGCCGTCCTGCGAGTGGTCATCACCGATAACCACTTCTATCGGCTCATCCACTTGCTGTTGCAAGATACTATCCAAAGTCTGACGGAGATATGCCTCTTGCTTGTAGGTCAAAACAATTACAGAAATCATAAGCAAGTATTCTATAAGCGAGAAAGCGCTTTTTGTTCAATTGTTAGAATACGAGGGGCTATATAGCAATGATAGCACGCCGCCACCACCAAGGTAAGCGCATAGACCAAGACGATATTCAACCATACAGACGGAGTATATTGTACGATGGTTTCCACCAACTTCACTCCCTCAATCACAAGCAAATGGAATATATACATTTCCATGCTTCCCCCCCCCCATTTACTAAGATATATTAACACCCTATTCTCTTTGCAGGATAGAAAGGCGAGAAAGAGATATGCCATAATAGGGATAGATAGGTAGGGACGGATATACTGATTAGGGACATAGTAGGCGAAGACAAAGAATGCCACCAACACCCCCACCGAGAGGTAGCGATGCACAGCAGACAGCGTGCGCCCTTGCAGCCAATGTGCCAACACCATACCCAGCAGGCACTCCGAGATACGAACCAATGGCATATTGACACGCACCCAATAGACCCCATCGAATTCTACCCAAGTAACCACAACTGCCACTATGGAATACAGTGCAACCCCTATGGCAAAGCCCTGCGGACTGCGACGCTGCAACCGTTGCAAGAGTGGCAACAGAGCATAGAATAGCACCAGTACACAGAGAAACCAAGTAGGAGCATTCAGATAGTAGAACATCGGACGGGTCTCAAACGACGAATAGGCTTGCAACAAGAATATATGCTGCAAGATGTCCCACACACAAGCAGGTGTCCATGCACTGCGTATGGGTAGTGTTTCCACTATCGCAATCGCCAGTGCTATCCAATAGATAGGGAATATACGGAAGAATTTGCGCCCGTAGTACTTCGGCAAATCGGAAGTATCGGAATGTGCCGACAGATAGCCGCTGGCAATAAAGAAAAACGACACCGCACAATAGCCTAACTTGTACACATGCCCATCTATCCATGGCAGGTGATGCCATATAATCAGCAAGGCAAACAGAAAACGCCACGCATCAATCCCTATTAGTCGCTTTTGTGTACTCATAATTCAGGCAGTATTTCCGCCAACCGATGCATCGGCGTTACTATTAGGGAGTGTAGTTTGGTGGTATCCAACTCCACACGGCTCACATCGTGGGCATTTGCTTGACTATAGGACCATCGGAACGAGGGATAGAGGTGCTGTATCTGCGCCATTATCTCATTGACAGACAGCAGTTCACCGCTTGCCACATTGAACACCTCGTTGTATGCCTCTTTCTCTATCAGCGAAAAAACCATACTACACACATCGTCCACAAAGATATAGTCCTTGGTAGCCGACCCATCGCCCCAAACGGAGAACAACTGCCCCACCTGCGCTGCCCGCAGAGCGATATTGACGATGCCCTGCCGCTGCGAATAGTGGTACCTCCCGTAGGGGTTACTCAAGCGTAATACCATAGGGCGTATCGAATAGAGCGACCGATAGAGGAACAGATACTTCTCGATAGCCAACTTAACCACACCGTAACTGCTCTTGGGATAGAGTTCGTCCGTCTCCCTATGGGGTTTGCCCTGAGCACTATCGCCATAGACTGCCCCACCCGACGAGAAGAATACGATGTCCCGCACGCCATACCGCACCATGGTATCCAACAACGACAGCGTAGGGAGCAGATTGCTCTCTACATCATATCGTGCGCTGCCTGCTGTCAGAGGCACCGTGCTGCTGAGCGAGTGAATAACCAGATCGATGGTGTTCTCCGAGAATATCTGTTCGATAGCCACGGAGTCGGCAAAATCGCCGGCGTAGGAATGTAGTACACAATCAAAAGTCAGCCCCGTATGGTGGGTAGGATACTTATCGAACACCACGAACCGATAGGGCAACTGCTCCCTATCGACCCATTTCATCAGGTTCGTCCCTATAAACCCATAGCCCCCAAGAATAAGAATTGTTTTCATCTATTGAAAATGGAATTATAAATCTGTATAATGTGCTTACGAGTGCCATAGAACAAGTATAGCAATACGCCATGCAGGTAGGCGGCAGAATAATGGTGTACTTTTGTCCACCCGCTCGGCATTCCGACGCCGTGTGTATCATATCGTCTGTTGCCGATTCCCATCCATGGAGAGGGATACAGCACCACTTTGTTCGGATGCGTATTGAGTAAAGCCCCCCATTGGGCAAAACTGCTATTACTGATGATAGTATGTTTGCACAACGAAGCGACATACAAATCGGTGAGCGGTGTGGTATGAGGCACAATCGTGAAACGCTTGCCCCTGAAATGGCGTTTGCACCAATCCGTATCATCACTAATCACCAAATAGTGGATATTTTTTGTATGTAATCGTTTCTCCAAAAGCCGTATGCATTTACGATAATAAGCCATATCCTCTGCTGGAAATGTCAATGGCAACTGAAGATAATCTCCACGCCTTACCACTACAGAACAAGTGGTCAATTCCTCTAAAACAGGATACGGTGTTTTTATTTGTCTTAATTCATCGTACAGGGGGAGGGAAAACAAAGATTGTACCACCTGCTCCGAGATATAGCGCACATCTTGAAAATAGCCTTCTAATCGCACATTCTCGGCTGGTAACGACCGGATAGCGCACAAGTCTGTCTCCACTTCGTAAGAATAGCAATCATCGGGATAGGATTCCGCAAAAGCAACTTGGCGGAATATGGTCTGCTTGTAAGGCTCAATATACTCCGGAAACATACAATCATCCGGTTCGGGACAGTGGTAGTACTTGTTGGGCACCGCCACAAAGTCCGTACCCAACCGCTTTGCCAAGGTAGCCGCTGCCGCCACCTGCCATAGATTATTGCCTATTCTCCCTTCAAGATTGATATAAATCATACTATACTTTCCGGTGTTTCGGTATATACTTTATCAACACAAATCATTCTCGGACTGCTTTTCTAATTGTATTCACTATTCCGTGCCATAGCCATAATACTACGCCACATATATAGTGCCATGAATAATGCCTTACCGCTATCCAATCCTTTGGCAAAGTCGGAATCAGTTGCACCTGCTTTCGCATACCCATCCCCACCCATGGGCTCGGATAATACACTATCTTGTTACTAAACAAATTTAATACCCCCCCCCACAATGCGAATGTGCTGTTACTCAATATGTTATGATTACATAGCGCATTGATATACAAGTCACATAATGGGTCATTGTTATCAACGACATACATATTCTCGGCACTGAAATGCGTCTTACACCATGCCACATCGTCGGAAACAATGACATACTGAATTTCTTTGGTGTGCAATCGTTTTTCTATATGATGCATACACTTGTGATAATAGCCGTAGTCCTCTGCAGGATTGGTTAGAGGCAAACGCAAATAATCACCTCGACGCACTACCACACTGCAAGTACATGGATGGTTCAGAACAGGGTAAGCAGCAAACAAGAAATCTCTTTGTTCGGCAGTTGGGGCAAAAAGGTGTTGTACAAGAGAAACATCTATCATCTCCATATTTGGATAACAACAATGCAGACAGACATTTTCCGCAGGTTTCTGTAATAGCAACTGCCCACGCACCCCATATTCAACATGCATCGTATCGGGTGGCAAACTATCTATAAACTGGATATGACGAAATATGGTTTTCCTGAAAGGCTTGATATACTCCTCCAGGGGGCAGTTATCCGGCTCTGTACACCAATAGGTATCGCTCACCACGGCAGAAAACGAATCCTGCCACTTCGCAGCCAAAGTGGCTGCAGCACCTATCTGCCACAGATTATTGCCTAACCTACCCTCTAAGAAAGCAAATACCATATCTTGCTCATTTATAGATTTCTATTACACGCTCTGCCCAGTCTTCCACATTGTAGTTTGTCCAAACATACTTCTTCTGTACCTCATTGTGCAAATCTCTATCCGCCGATGAAAGTTGGAATTGCACCTGCAAGACGCTGCATAGTGCTGTCACATCTTCTGTATTGTAAATACCTATTTCGGGTATATCCAACGGATTGCCGCCAATACGGCTGCATACCACCCCACACGAACAATAACCCGCCTCAATAGGCGAATAACTCAACCCTTCCTCTCGTCCTGCCGACAGGAATACATCGCACGCATTGTAGTAATCCGCCAACCTGTCGGTCGGAGGCAGAAAAGTTACCCAAGACGGCACGGTACCGACAGCCTGTACAATCCCCTGTTTTGTCTGCTCCACTTGCCCACTCTGCGCAATGGCCAAGCGTACCGGCAATCCCTGTTCATTGAGTTGCTTGATAGCCTTAACGGCTATATCCACTCCCTTACGATACCACGGATAGCCAAACATCAATACCACTTGTTCAGTATCTTTGCGCAACGCAACGGGTGTAGAATTATCCAAGCGAGTAAAATCAATAGAGTTATTTAGTGTAATTACTCTATTATGCGGAATACCTATTGCGTATGCACTCTCCGAAACCGATGCGCTATCGCCTATCACCACATCGTTTGTCCACCGGAAGAGGTATTTACGCACCACACCTAAACGACCAGACACCTTGTAGTGGTTATGCAAATTAGCCACACACTGCATGCCAGAGAGCGTCCGTAGAAGCCACACATTGACATTGCCTTCTACAAAATGGGTATGAATAGTAGTGATCTGATACTGCCGACACACGGCTCGCAAATAAGCCACTATCTTCCATTGCGGATATTTCGAGAAGAACATTCGGTCAATATACACCACCGTATGTGTCTTTTTGAACACCTGCATCCATGCCTGCTCTTGTGCCACACTCGGGAACACATATACTGCCCTGTCATCTTTGTCAAGGTGTCTCTCTATCGCCTCCAATGAGGGAATGAAATTTCCACGATAAGGTGCTGCATAATCGGATAGTAGAAGTATATTTTTCATTGTTACTTGTTTTGCTTAATACTAAAATGATGTCAATTTTCCAAACAAATCATCTAAGCATAGTATGTTGCATAGTTAAAATGATACTTTTCTCTCAAACATTGAAGTACCGCTTTCTCTATATCATGTATGCTTACTGACACGGGTTCATTGGTGTACATCGCACTGCGTGTAACACCGCAGAAATGCGTTACAAAAGCAGGATAAGAATAGAACGACCAATCGATATAGTGCATACCTCTTTCCGTCAAATACTCAAAAAGCAGAGCCCCTGTATCATACAGTGTCTCATCGATACGATGTCCTTTATATTGCTTGCGGCACAAACTCATATAACCATCCGTCCACTGTGCCAATTTATGCAATCCGTATTTGTGTAGTCTGTTGCGCACCTTGCGAAACGCCCCCCCCCATACACTCAAATTAGTCTTCGCAACAATATTAAAACTACCTCCGTATTCTATAGCCTGACGCACCAATACCACATTGAGGCAACAATAGGGTATCCACATACGCTCCGCATGATAAGTATGCTCCATTGGCGGCAAGCCATATCCAGACACTTGTTTCATTCCTATACCGAAAATACGCTCTCTATCTATCAAATTCGTATCTCGCATTGTGCGCATAATATGCAGTGCCTCTCCATTCAGCACCTCTATATCCGAATCAACAAGGTAGAGCCAATCGGACTGAATATGCAGGAACAAGTCGTCCAATGTATCTCCATGCTGACGCAGCGGCAGACAAATAAGATCGAAATCGTAGTTCATTTGCAAACGACGCAACGCCGCAGCGTCCGACTCGCCATGGAGTGGACAATCTACAACCAACAACGGCATATCCATATAGCGGCGTGTGCTCACTATCGCCAGCGTGGTACAGAGCAGCGTATGCACATTGACAATCACCGCCCGCTCCGAACTATATGGAATATCGGATAATGAATAATACTCTTTCATATCTTCATTCTTTGTATTGCTTCTTTGAACAACCGACAATCGGGTTTAGGCGGCACATTGGGGATATGCAGTTCTTGGCTCAAAACCGCAGGCAGTTCGCTCAACTGTCGATATTCATAAACACCTTGTATGTTGAAATAATCACGCATACTGTCCGTATTCGCCACTACGGGAATCCCTGCTATCTCTGCCTCTACAATACGCGTCAGTGCTCCCGTAGTAGGTGGCTGATTGATAAGAATAGCCGTGCAAGTTGTCATCTCATAGGTCAGTTGTTTTTGCGACAACTCCCCTAAGAGTACGACATTGCTGCACCCTGCCGGAATATGGAGGTGCTTATCCGTGCCATAGCCTCCGATATGCAAAGCAGCCCCTTGCAGATAAGCAGCCGCATAGTCCACCAACTGTTGCATACCTATAGCGGTAGGCCCATTGATAGCAGAACCTATTACCAAATAGGACTGCGCCGAATAGGGACTATTATTCTCGCGTGCAGCGCGTATTTGCAGCAACCATTCTCGACACTCCTTTGCAGGATAGTAGGGCAAGTAATAGGCATTGACTCCATACAAACGCATAAGCCAAGTTTCTTCTTTGCTTATCGTAAACACCACATCACACCGACGGAGTAGATGTATCTCATCTTGGAAATCGGCAGGAGCATAGTGCTGGGTTATCTCAGATTTGCGACCCGGCACAAGGCTCTCTATATTGTGCATTACTGCCACGACTTTCTTTTGGTGCCGCAACGCCTCTTCTACTACAGGATAGTGGTATGCGGCACTGCCTTCATAGACAAACAACGACTCTTCAGACTGACAAAACGACCGCAACGAATCAACATTCCATGCCCACGCCCTGAGGTAGTGATATACCACTTTCGGGTGCAGAAGCAGATGCCGAAAGATAACTCTATTCTGCGACCGCAATATAAGCAGGAAAGAGTGCCACCACATACCAAGCGTTAGTGGCGGATTCTCCATGCCATAATACCGCCGCGATATACCTAACTCCCGATATATCTCGTCTAACTGCGCCTCACGTCGTTCGCCACCATTACCAAATGGGTTGCTCGGAAATATACGAAACGCCAATACATTCTTTCTCATAATGTCTGCTCTACTATGTTTGCCATACGCTCCCAGGAGAACGCTTTTGCCCGCTGTAATGCCCGGTGTTTTTGCTGTTCTCTGTCGCCATTGAGTAAACTATCTATTGCCTGCACCAATGCACCGACATCGGTAGGAGATATTGTGACACCTGCGTTGCCTACAACTTCGGGCAAAGATGAGATATTACTTGTTATCACGGGACAACCACAACTCATTGCCTCCAATGGCGGCAGTCCGAAACCCTCATATAGGCTCGGATAGACGAAAACACTTGCTCCGGAATACAACTGCGCCAAGTCTTCATCTGTGGCATATCCCGTTAGAATAATCTTATTTGGATACTGTTCGCTCAACTCCCTTATTTGTTGCATAAGAGAAGCATTTTTCCACCCATTAGCACCAGTAAGTACCAACTGAGGTACATCTTGTCCTGTCTGCAAAAGTATGGCATAAGCAGCTATGACGGTCTCGATATTCTTGCGAGGCTCAATGGTGCAAACCGACAGTATATACCGACCTTGTATATGCAATTTTGTTTGTAACAGGTCAGACAATGGGGTTGGAACAAAGATATCTGCTGCCGCCAAATGCGCTACTCGAGTATGCTCTTTGGGGAAATCGCTGCGGAACGCAAAGAAATCCCGCCGAGTTGATTCGCTTACACAAACTACCCAATCTGTGGGTAATGCACTATTCATTATCGCCGCTATCGTATGTTTATTAGCGTCCGAAACAAACCACTCAGGGTGGCGGATAGGTATCAAATCATGTACAATCAGCGTGGCTGTCCGCCCCAACGAATGTACCCAATCTGGAATAGGGTAATAGGTAGCCAAATAATGCGTACAGTTAGTTGGCATATCTATCGCTTTGGTCGGAATCAAATGTCGCAGTATTTTAGCATAGGTTCGCAAACTATTCTTTGCCCATTTATATACATTCTTCCCTACTCTGTTAGTTGTTGCCAACTGCTTTTCTCGCGAACTATCTGCCCACAGTAAAGGAGTATCTGTCAGTCGTTGATACGCTTTGCTATCGGTAGTGAGGATATGCACTTGCGGATAAGATGGCAAGATATATTGACGCAATATCCGGTCACGCCCCATTGTATCATAGAGCCATATATCATATTTGTTCGACAGCAGCAGTTGTCTCAATAATTGCTCCGACACACGATACAACCCTGTCCGAAATAATTTGGTTTCGTACGCATTGACAAACAATGTTGCATCAAATATAATTACTTTTTGTGGCATATCAGACTATTTTTGATGCGACGCACTACACGCACAAACTTCATATAATCATTTCTATTTAATCTATCCCAACGCTCATAATCTGGCATAAATAAAGGGAATTCTCTCTGCAGGAAATCCGCACGCTCTTGCCATTGGAAAGACTTGTCTGCACTACTGCTTATCCCGTTTGTATCATAGACAGCAATGTACAGCGGAATACGGGATATGGTTAAATCATATTTGAATAGTCCTTTCATTACGAAAGCCCAATCGGAGATAATTTTGTATTGTTCATCATATCCGCCAAGACGCAGCAAAGTCTCTCGTCGAATAAGCGTACTTTGGTGAGGTATATGTGTATTACGGAGAGTATCGAATGTAATATACGGAACATCGATACATTGCTCAAGTATACGCTTTCCTTCTATATCATCATACTGATAACCATACACTATATCGTTTGTTATTGACTGCTTAGATAACTGTTCTATTGTATCTTTCTCTGCCAAACAATCACCGCTATTAAGGAACTGCAGATACTCGCCGTGGGCGTGGCGAATACCTTTGTTCATTGCATTGTAGATACCCTTATCGGGCTCGGAGATAATGCACAAGTGGTCTGCTGCACCTTGCCAGCGTTGAGGTATTTCTTTCAAATACTCCTGCGTGCCATCTGTGCTTGCTCCATCCACAACAATCCATTCAAAACCGCTCAGCGTTTGAGCAAGCACTGAGTCTGCCGTCTTGCGTAACCCCGCAAGATTATTATAAGTAATGGTTATAATAGTCAGTTTTATCATCACATAAAAGGTATCTTGTCTGTAAACATCACCCTATTCGCCAGTCTTGGAAATCTACACCTATGCACTTGCCTTGTAGCATACGCCCAAACATATACATTCCGATATTCGAACTCAATATACCCACAAACAACGACGATGCTGCCAATATCTCTATATCCGTAAACAACGGCAACAATATCGCATCGCCAATACCATATTATTGTATTCCGAGAAAAAAACTGCATCGGAACATATAGTATAATAATCTCTTCCTCATTGTGTTAAGCAAACCTTTGCATTACTATTAGACTTGCGGTATCTAATTTATTACCGAAACACGGCAAACTATACCGAATTATTCTTACGGTATTTCCCCGCCAACCATGGTAAATATATTTGAATAATATATAGGGGGGGGGGTAAATATTATTAATATACAAATAGATATCAATATAGATATTCCTATATGGGACAGATAGACTCCATCTCCGCAAATAGGATATAACACTCTCTCTTGAATACAAGACAGCAGAAGACCATGCAGGGCAAGAATGATTATCGTGCCATCCGAGATAAGACGAATAACATGCATATAAACATTTCGCAGCAAAGAGCACAGACTAAGCAGCAAAACTATACCACAAACAGAAGATAGCCAAAATAACAGATAGTGGTTGCCGTACATTCCACGATAGACCCAAGGAGAGTCGTTGAGAAAACAACTTATAGCATACACCACAGCAAGTATGGCTATTCCTACCACGCACTGCCATCGTTTGCCTTGTCGTAGTTTTTCAACAAACTGATACTCCCGCTCGACCGTCCCTAAAAAGAAAAAAGGATAACATAACACGAATGCCTGCAGTGAATGGATGGAGTCGAAACCGGAATAGAGATAAGGCAGGAATATCGCAGCACAAACAAAAGAGCATACCAGAACTGCGTGTATGCGTTGGTGCTTATAGCATAGTTGATAAAATAACTTGATAAAGAACAAACAAAAAACAAACCACATTGCTCCTGCACAATCGACACATTGAAAGCGTTGGAAACCCAAAAACAACCCTACAATAAATCTACGAAAAGCATAACCAGAATAAGGCGTCAGTAATGCACATTTCAGTATCAAGTTGATACCACTCAGCGCAAAATATGGGACAACCAAGGCATAGAAATTACGACAAATCCAATTTTTCAAAGATGGCATTGGCGAGACCAAATAGCCGGAGATAAAGAAAAACAGAGGTACACTCACGCCGTAGATATATTTTGTAACACCGCCAATAGGGAAACAGTGCCCCCATATTATTAAGAACATTCCTATGACCTTGAGCCAATCTATTGCATTATCTCTATTCGCCGTACCCATATTGTTTTTGTTCGGTGATGGTATTGTTCACTTGTTTGTGAGACTATCTCCAAAAATGTATTGCGTTGTAGGCATCTTCCCCTATGAGAGATTTGATAGAATGTATCCATTTTGTTTTGAGCGGTACTTTGGTAATCGTCCGAATGCGAGAAGCAACAACTGCAGCTGTTTGCGTGCTTTCAGCCGTTTCGGGCATTACACAAATGCGCAATTTCTTGTCATAGATGTACTGATAGACCAAAGCAGTTAATATCGATTGGTCGTGACGATGCAGCACAAAGTCCGGGTATTGGTCGGTTAATTCCTCTTCTGTCGGATCGATAACCAATTCCGGATGAGAGAGCATTGTATCTAACCAATCTTTCATAAGAGTCGTTTTGTTACAAATCATTAAATACCCCCCCCATATTTTATTAAAACTATGCCACTTGTCAGTACCTATTCTCTCGTCGAAATAGTCTATGGTTTGCTTTTTAGTCCATGTAGCAATAGCAGTGGATGAGGTTCCGAAAATGGCATTCCAACCATAGTCTGTATCAGGTTGATAGGCTTGTACTAACACATCGTTTGACTGCATCAGCTGGAACCATTGGTTCCACTCTTCGCTATTATTGTTCAAAGAACATCCTGCGTCGGTATATACAATCAGAGCATCCGGGTAGGCTTGCATAGTTTTGAGTATAACATAGGGTTTCCATACCCAATAACCACCTCCACGCAGATACTGCATCAGTGGAGAGGACAAGACCTCTTTTGACAAGTCTTTTTCTGTGTAGGTAATTACCTTATCGAAAATGCCTAACGATTTCGCTTCCTTCTTTAGGCGTTTGAGTGTATCACAAAAAGGCTGATTGCCGTAAGTAATAAATATCTTCTTCATAGGAGGACAAAGGTCTTGATTATTGGTACAAGAACAACAACCCATTTGTCTTATAGTCCACGCAGTGGCCTGTTTGCATAGTAAAACCCTCATAGGTGATCTGTAGAGCAAATTCCATTTGTATATGATAGACCTTACCCGGGTCTGTAAGAAACAGACTACCATAGTAGTTACCTTTGTTCATATTCTCCGGCAAATGCACTGTCTCTTCTATTCGGAAATGCCCCTTGTGATATTGCTGCACTTTGCCAGAGTAGTGTGATGGACTGAAGAATGCCAATGGCAAGCGGTTTTGGTCATACAATTGGAACTCTACCGCCATGTATTGTTCAGTAAACAAATCTCCTTCGAAAGACAAAGTAAGCGCATGGTTCTTTTGATTGAGAATGACAGAACTATGCTCGCTTCCATTAACAAGAACCTGCGTCATACGAATATAGTTCGCCTGATAGTTTAACGCTGACAAAAGTGTCTCACCTACATGTGTTTGCGTGCGCATATAGGTATCAACAATGTTATCCACCTGCCCTATTTCTTTCAACATACCATTCTCTAACAGTACACCTGTACGACATAACTGGCGGATGCTTGCCATGTTGTGGGAGACGAAGAGGACGGTTCTGCCTTCGCCTTTGGAGATGTCGTTCATCTTGCCGATGGCTTTCTTTTGGAATTCGGCGTCGCCTACGGCAAGTACCTCGTCCACTACCAGTATCTCGGGGTCAAGATGGGCGGCGACAGCAAAGCCCAACCGTACCATCATACCGCTCGAATAACGCTTCACCGGTGTATCTATGTAGCGCTCGCAGCCTGAGAAGTTCACAATTTCATCGAGTTTGCGGCTTATCTCCTGTTTGGTCATACCGAGGATAGCGCCGTTCATATAGATATTCTCCCGCCCCGTCATCTCTTGGTGGAAGCCCGTACCTACCTCCAAGAGCGATGCGATACGCCCTTTAGCACGAATCGTACCCGTAGTAGGTGCCGTCACTTTGCTGAGCAATTTGAGCAGAGTGGATTTGCCTGCACCGTTCTTGCCGATGATACCCACCACATCGCCTTGCTCCACCTTGAAATCAATATCCCGCAATGCCCATACATACTCCGAATTGCCTTTCGAGGCACGGTCATTCACCTCCCCTATCTTCAAGTACGGGTCTTCACGGCGCAGGATAGCAGTCTGAAACCAACGGTCGAGGTCGTGGCTCAATGTGCGTGTAGACACCAATCCCAAGCGGTATTGTTTGCTGATATGATTGAATTCGATGGCTGTGGACATAATCTACGGATAGTTTGCCTTGTTTCGCTTCACTTGCAGTTTTCGCAGTTCGTATAAGTTGGTGCAAAGATACAAAAAAATTGTAAATATACACAAAGCGTTTGTGCGACAATTTTGCAGGGTATTTTCTATGCTCTTCCTATAGTCATCCTATATTCTTCCTATATTCATCGTATATAGATCCTATATAAAACCTTTGAAATACATAGTATTTATCGGGCTTAACGGAGGGTCAGTATTTCGTTTTGGTATCGAAAAAGCAAGCCTGTTCTACACATTATTTGTTAACCATTTTATGACAATTTTCTATAGATAATTAGTGAGTATTATGCGGTCGTATTCTCATGGGAAGCACCTTTTCATCGAAGAAAATGCTACAGGAATACAAAAAACAGGCGCGAGAGGCACATATAGCCAAAAAAATGATGTATCTTTGCAACCTGAAAAATAACTATCTCATTCAATGGAAAGAAAAGTTCGTGTGCGTTTTGCTCCGAGTCCGACAGGAGCATTGCATATAGGTGGTGTGCGTACCGCCCTTTACAATTATCTGTTTGCCCGCCAACATGGCGGCGATATGTTGCTGCGTATAGAAGACACCGACTCTGCCCGTTTTGTTCCGGGTGCGGAGGAGTATATTATCGAGTCTCTGCATTGGTTGGGGATAGGAATAGACGAGGGTGTGAGTGTAGGCGGTCCGAACGGTCCTTACCGTCAATCGGAGAGGAGGGACATCTATCGCAAGTATGTCAAGCAACTTTTGGACTCAGGGCACGCCTATATTGCTTTTGACACGCCGCAACAACTTGAGCAGAAACGCGCAGAGATACAGAACTTTCAGTATGATGCGAAGACCCGCACGCAGATGTGCAATTCGTTAACCCTTCCTGCGGAGGAGGTTGAGAAACGCATCCAAGACGGAGAGCAGTATGTTGTCCGTTTCAAGGTAGACCCCGACGAAGATATTCATGTGCATGACCTCATTCGCGGGGAGGTGGTTATCAACTCGAATATATTGGATGACAAGGTACTTTACAAGTCGGTGGATGACCTTCCGACCTACCACTTGGCGAATATTGTGGATGACCACTTGATGCAAATATCCCATGTAATCCGTGGTGAGGAGTGGTTGCCATCGGCACCTCTGCATATATTGCTTTATCGTGCGTTTGGTTGGCAGGATACGATGCCGGAGTTTGCGCATTTGCCCCTACTTCTAAAGCCGGACGGTAATGGAAAGTTGTCGAAGAGAGACGGAGACCGTCTTGGTTTCCCCGTATTTCCTTTGGAGTTTCATGACCAGAAAAGCGGAGCCGTATATAGCGGGTATCGTGAGTCGGGTTACTTCCCTGAGGCAGTGATTAATTTCCTTGCACTATTGGGTTGGCACAGCGGAGATGACAAGGAGATCTATTCGATGGATGAACTTATTCAGTCCTTCTCGTTGGAACGCGTGAGCAAAGCTGGAGCGAAGTTCGATTTTGAGAAGGGGAAATGGTTTAATCATCAGTATCTACAGATGAAAGACAATGATTATCTTGCCGATGCTTTCTGTCGGTTAGGGATATACTCCTTCAATGAAAAGGAGCGGGAACAACTGCCTCATGTGATAGGCTTGGTGAAGGAACGCGTCAATTTCGTTCGTGAACTGTGGGAGCAGATGAGTTTCTTCTTTGTAGCCCCGACAGAATATGATGAGAAGTCGCTGAAAAAGAGGTGGAAGGAAGACTCCCGTGTTCATCTCACAGGGTTGTGCCAATTGCTGCGTGATACAGACGACTGGTCAGCCGAATCACTCGATGAAATCGTTATGTCGTGGATAGCAGATAAGGGTTATGGTGTGGGTATCGTGATGAATGCTTTCCGTATTTGTTTGGTTGGGGCGGCACGAGGACCTCACATCTGGGAGATTACGAATGTGTTAGGCAAAGAGGAGACGCTCCGACGGGTTGAGGAAGCCTTGAAAGTGCTACCCTAACTGCGATAATCATAGCGTTGCTACATTTTTATAAGAAAACCCTTGTGCATTAGGAAAAAAGATTGTACCTTTGCGCTTGATTTGATGAAGGGGACCGAATTCGGCTCCCTTTCATTGCAAATATAAGTGAACTATGATAGAGAAGGAAATTGTAGAGGACATTGTAAAAGAATACATTACAACCCATACAAACTTGGAGGAACAGTACCAAATAGCGGAGGTCAGTGTGTCATTGAACAATGATATATGCGTGACTTTGGATGCATTGGTTCCCATTGATATTGATTTCTGTGCGGCAGTCAGTCAGTATATTGCCGAGAAGATGGACCGAGATATTGAGGATTACTCGTTAGTGGTAGGTTCAGCAGGGTTGACCGACCCGTTCAGGACTCCATTCCAATACAAGAAAAACATCGGTAACGAAGTTGTCGTACTGCTTAATGAAGGGAAAAAGATGAGGGGATTGCTGGTGGATGCGACAGACAGCAATTTCTCGGTGGATATAGAGGTGAAAGTGGCGGTAGAGAACAAGAAACGCAAACAAACAGCAATACAAACCTTCACTTGGGACTACGCAGATGTGAAGTCGGTGGTTTACGATCTGAAGGTATAGATTTGCAACGAACAAGAAATATATCAACTATCTATAATAAGATTACAAGCAATGGCTACAAAAAAACAAGTGAGTGTCAATCTTATTGACATCTTCAAAGAATTCAATGAACTAAAGAACATTGACCAACAAACATTCATCAATGTTATGGAGGACAGTTTCCGTAATGTCATCTCAAAAATGTACGGTTCTGACGCCAACTACGATGTTATTATCAACCCGACGAAAGGCGACTTGGAAATCTATCGAAACCGTACCGTAGTAGCAGACGATGCGAATGCCAATCCGAACACCGAGATACACTACTCTGAAGCCAAAGAGATTGACGATGAGTGCGAAATAGGAGAAGAAGTGACCGACAAGGTTGACTTCATGAGTTTTGGTCGTAGAATGATTCTAAACCTTCGGCAAACACTCGCCAGTAAGATACTTGACTTACAGAAAGAAAATCTGTATCTGAAATATACCGATTTGAAAGGACAAATCGTAACCGCCGAACTCTACCAAGTATGGAAAAAGGAGATGCTTCTTCTGGATGACGAAGGGAACGACTTGTTCTTGCCCAAGACCAACCAAATACCTACCGATTTCTATCGTAAGGGAGATATGGTTCGCGCCATAGTGGAAGAAGTGGAGAACAAAAACCAGAACCCACGAGTAACCCTCTCACGGACATCGCCATTGTTTCTACGCCGTCTGTTTGAGCAAGAAATTCCGGAGGTACACGATGGTTTGATCGCCATAAAAGACATTGCACGCATACCCGGTGAGAGAGCCAAAGTGGCTGTAGAGTCGTTTGACGACCGTATAGACCCAGTGGGTGCTTGTGTGGGTATCAAAGGAACACGAATACACGGTATTGTCCGCGAACTACGCAACGAGAATATCGATGTGATTAACTACACCAGTAATATAAACCTGTACATTCAGCGTGCGCTTGCTCCTGCCAAGATATCCTCGATGGAAATCAATGAGGAGAGCAAGGTTGCCAATGTCTATCTGAAACCAGAAGAGGTGAGTATGGCTATCGGTAAGGGAGGTGCGAACATTAAACTTGCCAGCAAACTGACTGGGTATGACATTGAAGTGTTCCGCGAGATGGAAGATAACAACGAGGAGGATATTTACTTGGATGAATTTAACGATGAAATCGATCAATGGGTAATTGATGTACTCAAGAGTATCGGACTGAACACCGCCCGTGCCGTGCTGGATACTCCTCGTGAGGAATTGCTCAGCAAGACCGACCTCGAAGAAGAGACCATTGATGAGGTAAGAAAGGTTCTTGCTGCCGAATTTGAAGAAGAATAGCAGCAAAGCCCTACTCTACCACCTACTCCTTACTACGATTAAATTATGGACTACTAATAATGTAAAATCAGAATCTGCATGGCAATAAAACTTATAAAGGCTTGTAAAGAACTCAACATCGGTATGGCTACCGCCGTAGAGTTTGCACAGAAGCAAGGGAAAGATATATCTCTCGATCCGAATATGCGAATAGATGACGATACCTATCTATTGCTTGCTAAGGCATTCAACAAAGATATGGCTCTCAAGATGGAGGCAGAGAAACTCCAACAAGAACGGCAAGAGCGAGATAAGGCATCCGTTGCTGCAAAGGCGACTGTTGAACAGGAACCAGAGCCTGTACCGACTGTGCAGAAGCCAAAAGTGGTAGGACATATTGACCTCGAAGGAAAGCCACAGTACGAGACTCCAACGGCAAAAGAGCCAACCGTAGCAACCGATGAGAAACCACAAGCGACATCGGAAAAAGATGTTCAGACGATTCCATCGGAAGCAAAGAAAGAGGCGGTAAAAGAGGTTGAAACGGTCAAGGTAAAAGAAAAGCCTATACCACAAAAGGAAGAGCAAAAGGAAGAAAAGCCTATTGCCAAGCCCGCAGAAGAAGTCAAAGAAAAGCCTGCCGAGAAACAGACAAAGGAAACGAAGCCGGTAGAGGAGAAGAAAGATACTGCTATTGAAGAGAAACCACAGGAAGTGCAGAAGGCAAAAGCGGAGGAGACGAAGAAGCAGGAACCCACGAGTTCTTCGGCTGCCCCGAAGGAGCCAGAGGTGTTTACTTATGGAAAGCCCGTCATCGTAAACAAGCCCAAAATTGTTGGTACATTGGATTTGGACAAACTGAATCAGGCAACCCATCCAAAGCAAAAGACCAAAGAGCAGAAAAAGAAAGAGCGTGACGAACGTCGCGAACAACAACGCAGCACGGCTCCTTCGGCGAACACGAACCCTGCCGGCACCGACAAAGAGGGAAAACGCAAGAGAGAACGCATCAAGCAAGGGAGAGTGGATGTTAATAATCCTGACTTCAGAAAAGGTAACAAAAATCCTAAACTAAATAAGCGTCCTATCAAGGTTGAGATAGACGATGAGGAGGTACAGAAGCAGATAAAAGAAACGATAGCACGGCTACAAGCAGGCAAGGGCAAAAATACCGGTGCTAAATATCGTAAGGAGAAACGAGAGCATGTGAGAATGCATCAAGAGGAAATCCTTGAGAAAGAACAAGCACAATCGAAGGTACTCAAACTTACGGAATTCGTTACGGCTAATGAGTTAGCCACAATGATGAATATATCTGTAAACCAAGTGATAGCAACCTGCATGAGTTTAGGTTTGATGGTTAGTATTAACCAACGGTTGGATGCAGAGACCATCAATATAGTAGCAGAGGAATTTGGTTTTACTACTGAATATATTTCGGCACAAGTTATTGAAGTGTTGCACGATGAAGAGCAGTACTCCGATGAAGATATGGTGCCTCGTTGCCCTGTTATCACAATTATGGGACATGTTGATCATGGTAAGACATCATTGCTTGACCATATTCGTAATACGAATGTGATTGCTGGTGAGGCTGGAGGTATTACGCAGCACATTGGTGCATACAATGTGTGTCTAAAGAATGGGCAACATATTACATTCTTGGACACACCCGGACACGAAGCATTTACTGCTATGCGTGCTCGTGGTGCCAAGGTAACGGATATTGCCATTATTATTGTAGCCGCCGATGATGCAGTGATGCCACAAACAATAGAGGCTATAAATCATGCGCAAGCGGCAGGTGTTCCTATGATATTTGCTATCAACAAGTGTGATAAGCCCGGTGCTAATCCTGACAAGATCAAAGAACAACTCGCCAATATGAATATACTTGTGGAAGAATGGGGCGGTAAGTATCAGTCGCAAGACATATCTGCAAAGAGTGGTATGGGTGTGTTTGAGTTGCTTGAGAAAGTGCTTCTTGAAGCGGAGTTGTTAGACTTGAAGGCTAATCCTAAACGCAAGGCGAAAGGTTCGATTATTGAATCGTCGTTGGACAAAGGACGAGGATATATCGCCACTATATTGGTGCAAGATGGTACGCTGCATACGGGAGATATTGTTTTGGCAGGTACTGCACATGGTCGTATAAAGGCGATGTTCAATGAGCGTAACCAGCGTGTTAAAGAGGTCCATCCTGGTGAGCCCGTTCTTATTCTTGGTTTGAATGGTGCGCCACAGGCCGGTGATGATTTTGTGGTTATGAGTACGGAACAAGAGGCAAGGGAGATTGCCAATAAGCGTGAGCAGCTACAAAGAGAGCAGTCTATTCGTACCAAGAAGCATGTAGGCTTAGAAGAAATAGGACGCCGCTTAGCAATAGGCGATTTCAAAGAATTGAACATTATTGTCAAAGGCGATGTGGATGGTTCAGTAGAGGCTCTTTCTGACTCACTGCTTAAATTATCGACCGAGAATATACAAGTGAATGTTATTCATAAGGCCGTTGGTGCTATATCCGACTCAGATATTCTTCTTGCCGAAGCATCTGATGCCATTGTAGTAGGTTTCCAAGTCCGTCCTACAACTACTGCTCGTAAGTTGGCTGACAAAGAAGAAATTGATATTCGTCTTTACAGCATTATCTATGATGCTATCGAAGAGATTAAGGCCGCTATGGCAGGTATGTTGGCACCTGAATTGAAGGAGGAAATTACTGCTACACTTGAAGTACGCCAGACCTTCCGAATAACAAAGGTTGGTACTGTAGCCGGCTGTATTGTTCGTGAGGGCAAGATTAAGCGTGGCAATAAGGTGCGCGTTATTCGTGACGGTATTGTTATCTATACCGGAGAGTTGGCTTCTTTGAAGAGAGAAAAAGATGATGTTAAAGAAGTAGGTATCAATACAGAGTGCGGTTTGAATATACGCTCTTACAACGATATACAAGAAGGCGATATTATAGAGTCGTTCGAACAAGTAGAGGTTAAAAAAGAATTGTAGCACTACCCTATCACTGTCGAAGAACAGTTAATACCGGTAGTCAGGAAATATAGGTATAGCAGATCGGACTATTGTCCATATAAGGCAATCAGACAAGAATACACTCGATGTATGCTTGTCTGATTGTTGTTTAAGGGGTCTTTTTCAGACGCACAACAATATCAGTACCTGTGCAGAAACTATGCGCAAGAAAGTGACAAGCGGGTAAATAGTAGAATAGACCACAGCAGGTTCGTCGGTATCACCTTGCGAATTTGCATAAGACAGGCATGGAGCATTGGTGTGCGCCCCTGCTATCAACCCGCAAATAGTAAAGAAGTTCAAATGCATACCTCTTGCTATAATACCGCCGATAAGAGCAGGAACCATTGTTATAATGGTGCCACATAATAACCAATGCAAGCCATTGGGAGAAACAACCGAGTGAATAAATTCTCCCCCCGCTTCTATTCCCAAACTTGCCAGAAAGAGGCAGAGTCCTAATTCTCTGAGCATAAGGTTAGCCGATTGTGTGGTGTAGGTGATAAGTCTGAGTTTATAACCAAAACGTCCCAATAGTATGGCGACGACCAAGGGACCTCCAACCAAGCCTAATCGTGTGGGCATGGGTAGATGTGGCAGATAGATGGGAGTTGCGCCCAATATGATACCTAACAAGATACCCAAGAACATGGTTATCAGATGTGGCTCGTTCAGACGATTGAGTGTGTTTCCTAATATGGTTTCCACTTTTTGAATACCCTCGATGGGACCTACAACCATTACCTTATCTCCCACTTGCAGTGCTAGGTCGGGGCGTGCCAACAGATTAACACCTGCACGATTGATACGCGTTATATTTACATTGTATGCATTACGCAAATGCAATTGTCCGAGCGTCTTTCCATTGACATTGCTTTTTGTAACCACAATCCGACGGGAGACCAATTCTTTTTCATCGTCCTTCCATTCATATTCGATTTTCTCTCCGAGTAGTTTCTCCAAATCGGCTGCGTCGTGATGACGAGTTACAATCAATACGACATCGCCAATGTACAGAGGTGTATCGGCATGAGGTATGAATATCTCTCCATTTCTGTTTACACGGGTGGCGATACACTGATGTCCAAACTGCTGTTTGAGTGTGGATAGGCTTATACCGTTGATGGGTTCTTGCGTGATCCGGAAAGTTAGTATGTCTGGGTTTTCTTCGGCGGTTGCAGCAGAACGCAAGCGTTTTTCTTCTTCCTTGCAATCGATCCGAAATATCCATCGTATGATCATCATGACGGCTATCGTACACAGAATGGCGACCGGATATGCCACAGCACAGCCTAAACTGATAGAGGGAATAGAACTGATTATGCCACTTGATTGCAATTGCCCCAAAGCCTCTTCGGCAGCACCTAAGGCGGGTGTAGATGTGATTGCGCCACATGAGATACCCACCATCATAGGCATTCCTATGGCATCACCATAGATGATATTGAGCAGCAAGACCGCAATTATTCCCAACAATATAATGAAGCAGGCTAACAGATTGAGCCTCAGTCCATCCTTTTTGAAAGAAGAAAAGAACCCCGGTCCTACTTGCAAGCCAATAGAAAAGACGAATATAATAAGACCAAAGTTTTCCATGAAGTTGGTCAGTTGGCTATCCAAGGCTACGCCAAAGTGCCCCATAGCCAAACCTACAAACAATACAAAGGTTGCGCCTAATGAGATACCGTATATTTGTATCTTTCCCAAAGCACAACCCAAGGCAATAATAGCACTGTACACTAACATAGTGTGTGCTACAGAATCACTTGAAAATAAATCGATTAACCAATTCACAAACTAATGCTTTTCTGTGGAGAACGGGAGTGTTATGCAATTGCCTGTTCAATCCGCTGCAAAGGTATTGTTTTTTTTTGAAGAAATGGTCGTTGGCAGGAGAAAAGAGAGATTTTTCAGTTGAGTGCAGGATGTGGTTGTTTGGTTTACAGGTAATGGGCGAAAGTTGATAGAAATTGGGCGTTTTTCGAGTTGAGAGTGGAGTGTGGATGAGAGATTAGTTATGTTGGGAATAAAGTTATATAGAGGGAAAAATGAGAGTTATAGCAGGCTATTGCTATACAGTTATTATAAATTAACAATCAGTGATTGATAATCAATAAACACAGTGAGGTGTTTTTGTGGTGAGGGATGGGTGTTTTGTAGGTGATTTATATGCTCTTTCTATACTCATCCTATATTCGTCCTATATTCAACCTATATAAAACCTTTGAAATATATAGTATCTATTGGACTTGGCGAAAGGTAGTTTTTATGATATAAGGAAGAAAGATTATAAATCGTGATTGCATTATATAATCTATTTTTTACTTTTATATAATGAAATTATAAAGAATTTAGGGTGTCGGAAATATGGAATGAGAAGTTGTTTTGTATTAAGGCGTTCTTTGGTCGTATGGGCAGAAGATGGCAGGTTGTTTAGTCGATGTGCCGAATCACTCTGCATGGGTTTCCGACGGCGATGCTGTTCGACGGGATGTTGTGTGTGACGACCGAGCCTGCACCTATCGTGCAATTATCGCCAATAGTGACACCCGGTAATACCGTCACAGAACCCCCTAACCAGCAGTTATTGCCGATGGTTATTTGTTCTGTCCAGACGCGGAGAGTGTTGCGTTCGATGGGGTTCGTGCTATGGCAGGCGGTGTAAAGTGATACATTGGGACCGAAAAAGACATGGTCGCCAATGGTGACTGTTCCTCCGTCGAGTATGGTCAGGTGGTAGTTGGCAAAGAAGCCCTTGCCCACATGAATATGCTTGCCATAGTCGCAATAGAAGGGCGGATTGATATATGAATCTTCCTGGCAAGTGCCTAACAACTCCCGCAGCAGCGTGCGCTGTGCCATAATGTCGGTCACCGGCAGCGTGTTGTAGCGTTGGCAAAGTTCTCTGCAGCGAAAGACCTCTTGCAATAGTGCTTGGTCGTTGGCATTGTACTCCAAGCCTGCTAACATCTTTTCTTTTTCGGTCATAATCGTTTTTGTTTTATTTGTATATCGTTTACTGGGTGATTGCGATAGAGAGGTATGTATATGAGATTGTAAATAAAGCAGTTGGGGTTGATGTAATGTTTTATAAGGTTTGCTATTCCCTACTCTTTTGAGGAAGGAGAGTTCTTAATGTGTTTTCAAAAAGTATGCCAGCCAATTGCTATCCGATGCTCATATCACGATAGGATTGTATGAAGCAGCAAATATAACGGTGTGCCTGTGTTCACAAATGCCTCTCGGTTGAACAGAGAAGTATTATTGAGATTGTGACAAGGAATATGCATATAAAAGTGTTCAACAAAAGGCATTAGACATGGAATACCAATTCGATATTAGTATATTCCATTGAGTGTATATAATCAAAAGGCTGTCTAACTGGTTGTCAGACAGCCTTTTTTGATTGATTTTCAAAGGAGATACTTACTCCTGCATGAGCAGTTCCATAATGGTGCAGGCCGATTTGGCAACCGGCGAACCCGGGCCAAAGATAGCGGCTACACCTGCCTTGTACAAGAAGTCGTAGTCTTGTGCCGGAATGACACCGCCCGCAATGACCATGATGTCAGGACGACCGAGTTTAGCCAATTCGGCAATCACTTGCGGGATGAGCGTCTTATGCCCTGCTGCCAACGAACTGACACCCAATACATGGACATCGTTCTCAACGGCTTGCTTGGCTGCTTCTTCCGGTGTCTGGAACAAGGGTCCCATATCCACATCGAATCCGCAGTCGGCATAGCCGGTTGCTACCACTTTGGCACCACGGTCGTGCCCGTCTTGCCCCATCTTGGCAATCATAATACGAGGTTGACGGCCTTCTTTCTTTGCGAAGGCTGCAGTGAGTTCTTGTGCACGGACAAAATCACTGTCGTTTTTAGTTCCTGAAGCGTACACGCCTGAAATAGTTCTAATGGTTGCTTTATATCGTCCTACTACCTTCTCGCATGCGTCGGAGATTTCTCCCAGACTGGCGCGAAGTCCTGCGGCTTTCACCGCCAAATCGAGCAAGTTGTGCGAGCATTTCTTGCCGTCTGCCCACTCCTGTACGGTAGCGGTAATCTCGGCAAGCGACTCTTGCACGGCTTTCTCATCACGATTGGCACGCAATTCTTTTAGACGAGCCACCTGCTCTTCACGAACGGCGGTGTTGTCAATCTCCAGAATATCAATGGGGTCCTCGTGGTCGAGGCGATACTCATTGACACCGATAATCTTTTGCGTGCCCGAGTCGATACGCGCCTGTGTACGGGCAGCGGCTTCCTCGATACGCATCTTAGGAATACCGGTCTCGATAGCAGCCGCCATACCACCCAGTTTCTCAATCTCTTGGATGTGCTCCCACGCCTTGTTCATCAACTCTTGCGTGAGGCTCTCCACATAGTACGAGCCGCCCCATGGGTCAATCTCCTTGCAGACTTTGGTCTCCTCTTGGATGTAAATCTGTGTGTTACGCGCAATACGGGCAGAGAAATCAGTCGGCAGGGCGATAGCCTCATCGAGGGCGTTGGTGTGCAACGACTGCGTATGACCGAGTGCGGCACCCATGGCTTCGATACAGGTACGCCCTACATTGTTGAACGGGTCTTGCTCGGTGAGTGACCAACCGGAAGTCTGGCAGTGAGTACGCAGTGCCATCGATTTCGGATTCTTTGCACCGAACGATTTCACAATTTTAGCCCACAGCATACGACCGGCACGCATCTTGGCAATCTCCATAAAGTGGTTCATACCGATTGCCCAGAAGAAAGACAGACGCGGTGCAAAAGTATCGACATCCATACCTGCATTGATACCGGCACGCAAGTATTCCATACCGTCGGCGAGCGTGTAAGCCAACTCAATGTCCGCCGTGGCACCTGCTTCTTGCATGTGGTAGCCGGAGATGGAGATCGAGTTGAATTTCGGCATCTTCTGTGAGGTGTACTCGAATATGTCGGCAATAATTTTCATCGAGAACTTAGGTGGGTAGATATAGGTGTTACGCACCATAAATTCTTTCAGAATATCGTTCTGGATAGTACCTGCCATCTCTTCGAGTTTAGCCCCTTGCTCCAAACCTGCGTTGATGTAGAATGCAAGGATAGGCAGCACGGCACCGTTCATAGTCATCGAGACGGACATCTTGTTCAATGGAATACCCGCAAACAGGACTTTCATATCCTCGAGCGAGCAAATGCTTACACCTGCTTTTCCGACATCGCCTACCACACGCATGTTGTCGGCATTGTAGCCGCGGTGGGTTGGCAGGTCGAAGGCAACGGACAGACCTTTCTGACCGCTGGCGAGGTTACGACGATAGAATGCATTCGACTCCTCTGCGGTGGAGAAACCGGCGTACTGACGAATCGTCCAAGGGCGCAGCGGATACATGGCGCTATACGGGCCACGCAAGAAAGGAGGAATACCCGACACATAGTCGAGGTGTTCCATACCCTCGAGGTCTTCTTTGGTGTATATCGGCTTGACATCGATCAGTTCCGGTGTCTGCCAGTTGGCTTCATTGGCTCCTTCTACATGGGAAGCAGCCACTTTGTTGATATCAATATCTTTGAAATTTGGTTTCATACGGCTACTTATTTAGAAGTTGTTTGTTGAGGTTTTTCAGTGTGTCGAGTACATTACAACGCACATGGATGAAGTTCTCGATGCCGAGTTTCTGCAGGTCTTCCATGCAGGCAGGAGCACCGGCAACGATGAATATCTCCTTTGCGCCTTGCAGTTTCTTCCATGCCTCGGGTGCCAGCGTTGCATATTCGTCATCGCTCGAGCAGAGCACAATGATGTCTGCCTTGGCTTTGCGAGCGGCTTTGATACCTTCTGCCACCGTCTGGAATCCGTTGTTGTCGATTACCTTGTATCCTGCGCAAGCGAGGAAGTTGCACGAGAATTGTGCACGGGCAATACGCATGGCCAGGTTGCCAATGGTCAGCATGAACGCAACCGGTTGCTTCTTAGCCGCTTCAGTCTCCAAACGCAGTGCTTCAAACTCCTCAGCCGCACGAGCCACAGGCAGGGCGGGAATGTCGTTGTGGTGTGTAGCGCAGCAGCCACATCCGCAGTCGGTATTCTTGATTTTCTTAGCTGCTTTCTCCGTGAAGTTAGGATATTGGTTCGAGCCGAGCAGCACCTCTTTGCGTTTGGCTACATCTGCCAGACGCTTCGTGAGGTTCTCCTGAATAGCGGCTTGTACCTTGCCGGCAGCCACCATCTCGTACATACCGCCTTGCTCTTGGATGGCGAGGAACTGCTTCCATGCTTCCGTAGCAATAGCGTGTGTCAGGTTCTCCAAGTAGAACGAGCCTGCAGCAGGGTCAACCACCTTGTCGAAGTGTGCCTCCTCTTTGAGCAACAGTTGTTGGTTGCGTGCGATACGCTCTGCAAAGTCGGTCGGCTCCTCGTAGGTAACATCGAACGGAGTAACCACTATCTCATCAACGCCTGCCAATGCAGCAGACATCGTCTCGGTCTGCGAGCGGAGCAGATTGACGTATGCATCGAATATGGTCATATTGAAGCGGCTTGTCTCTGCGCAGACATTCATCTTGGCAGCCTCTTTGAGTGCGGCGGTAAAGGTCGGTGCTTTGTATGCCTCTACAATCTTTGCCCACAGCATACGAGCCGCACGGAACTTGGCAATCTCCATAAAGTAGTTGCCGCCGATACCCATGTTGAAGCGAATGGCGTTGGCAGCCTTGTAGTTCGGCACGCCTGCCTCGGTGAGCATCGTCATATAGTCAGCACCCCAAGCCAGTGTGTATGCCAACTCTTGTGCGCAGTAGGCACCTGAGTTGTTGAGTATCACAGAATTAACGCCTACCACACGATAGCCGGGCAGCGATTTAGCCGCCTTAACGACAGCTGCTATCTTGGCAGCCACAGCCTCACGAGACAGCAGTTTGCCTTTGATAAGCATTTGTTTGATCGGGTCAACATTGATAGAACCCTTCATGTTCTTCACATCGTATCCCATACGCCCGTAGTAACGAACCAGGATGTTTGCCAGTTCGGGAGCGGCGCAAGGGCAGATGCTGAAGTTAATCGTGATGGCGTCTGCCTTGATGTCGTTGAGCAGGGTCTTGATAAAGCGATAGTTCAGTTTCTCCTTGTCGAGACAGAAACCGAGCGAGGTAATGCCTTTGTTCAGTACTTCGAGGGCTTTGGCGTTGGCTTTGCGTGCATTTTTGCAAGCGCAAATGTTCTGACGGATAGCCCATTCGTTGTTTGTCTTCGTACCCCGCACATACGGGAACTCGCCTGGTGCGGAAACGGTTGTTTTGAGTCCTTTGAGGTCTTCACGACGATAAAAAGGTTGTACATTGAAGCCCTCCGGAGTGCGCCATACCAACTTCTTGTCGAAGTCAGCGCCTTTCAGGTCGGTAATGATTTTCTCTTTCCATGTCTTGGTAGAGATGGCGGGAAAATCAGCCAACAAATTCAATTTTTCTTCTGCCATGATATTATTGTTGATAATAATGAGTGTTCACGCAAAGATAGCGGCTGCAAAGTTATAAATAAATCTACATAATGGCAATACGATTAGAGAAAATTATATGGATTAGATTGTTGCCTTATTTGTTATTAGATAGTACACATCAGGGAATGGAGCGAATAGTTTTTATACAAAACTCGTTGTCCTTTATCCAATCATTGAATATCTGTGGCACTTCATCTATTCTATTCACGCTGTCCTTTGTTGGTTCTTCACCTGCGAGAATAGCACGGGTTTCCTCCATAAGTTCCTTTTCGGTCTTGAGTATCTGTACCACATAACAGCGGCAATGTGGGTGCCAGCCTGTAAACTTGAAGTCCTTTGGGTAGCGTCCGCAGAGGTCGTGCATTGAAAAAACAGCCAAAGACTTGTACGCTCGGAAAAAATGTGATACCTTTGTGCTTTGAGTAATGGAGTATTCCGCCCTATACGCAGAAACCGCCCAAATTCGGGCGAACGGAAGCGAGACAATAACTTGCGCAAAGAAGTAAATTGAAGCCGACAGACAGCGAAATGGAACGGAATAACTTAATTTTGCAGCGACTATGGAGCGTATTCACTTGACAAAGGCAGAAAAGCAGGTGTTTCGTCATATTCAAGGAAACGGCGAGAAGCAGCCGAGGAACATTACTCCCGTGATGTTTCACTACTGCCTTTCAACCTTACAGGAAAAGGGGTTGGTTGAGTTCCGAGCGAATTACGATGAAGTCTTGGCAGCGGGGCTGACGGTAAAGGGAACAGCCTATATGGAGCAGAACCCGCAACTGAAAAACCCCGTAGATTGGAAAGGGATAGCCACGCTGATAATGGTTTCGATAACGGCGATTGCCACGACGCTTGCTTTGTTCGTGGCTTGTAAGCACTTTTAATCGTATGACAGACGAATGGTTACAGGAGATAATGAATAATGGCATATCAGCCGAAGATGTAGATAGAATTTGGGCTGATATGAAAGCCCGTGACGCTCAATATTAGGCAGAGTAGAACGCTTTGTCAGATGATGATAAAGAGCGTATATTTCGTATATTTTTGGAGTTCACATCTGACTCCGCCAATGAAAGAATAGCAGGTTACAGAATGGAACGCCACCGGGGAACTGATGGAAATGGGTATATGAAACCATTTTAGAGTTTGATGATGAAGAATAACCCAGAACCGATGAGAATGGGTTTATGCATTTCTAAATTTCTACGAGAAAACCTATGTTTAATAATAGAAAACGAAATGAAAGTACCAAAAATCATTCAAGACATTGCCGACAAAAACGGCTGTAACAATATTGTTTTTGTCGGGAAAAGAAGAGGGAAAGATGCTTATGGCATGGGGTATATTGACAAAAGCGGGAAACCTGTTCCAACGGGTCTCCCCGTTCTCTATCTTTTTGACGGGAAGACCGTTGAAATAGTTGGTGGGGAAGAGGCTTTAGAATTACTTTGAAGCCCTCTTGAAGCGTTCTGAGAACTTTAGATTTATAATTTTATCGTCAATTCTCAGAACGCTTATCCCTACGGGTCTCGCTTGTTTTAGAAACCCGTTAAAAACAGTTGAAGCCCCGTGTTTGCCTGATTGAGGGTCGAACCAAAGAAGATTCCCACCTTTCTGCCTTTCAACAATCATAACATGGGCAAAAGGTGTTTCGCCAGTCTTAACTTTCCAAGGCAAATAAAGTTCATAACGCCCCACTTCTTGCGTCACGCTTTCTATAAATTCTTGTTTTGCCTCTATCGTGTCAGACAGTGTTAGAGGGTGTTTCGGGACAGGGCGTGAGCCGTCAGGGTTGAGAAAGCGGTCGTCCTGAGTTATTTTCTTTTTGTCATAAAACTTCAAAATTTCCCAATTCTTATTCGGCAAGGCTTCAACGGGAAAACCTCTGCGCCTTAACTCATAAGTCATTGTGCATGTCTGACAATTATCCATATATCCCTCAGTCATGCCGTCAGGGTCAGAATAATGCGGGTTGCCTTTCAGTTGGTCAGCCTCTGTGAAATTCATTATCTTTCCTTGCATCACGGGGAGAGTTTGGTCTAACTCCCTGATGTTCTTCAAGACCTCAGGCGTGAAGTCAGCGTGCTTCTTGTTATACCTCATGGCGGCTTCATATTCAGCGTATGTTTCATACGGTGTTTTCAGGGCGTAAAGGTTTTTATATTCCTTTGGTAAGTATTTCTTGTTGTCGCTGATGAAATAAGGTACAGACATGCTCCTTTTCGCCCTCTCTTTGTTGTCCTTTATCCAATCTTTGAACCTATGTGGCACATCGTCTATTCTATTCACGCTGTCCTTTGTAGGTTCTTCACCATTGAGAATAGCACGGGTTTCCTCCATGAGTTCTTTTTCTGTCTTGAGTATCTGTACCACATAACAGCGGCAGTGTGGGTGCCAACCTGTGAACTTAAAGTCCTTGGGGTAGCGTCCGCAGAGGTCGTGCATTGAAAAAACAGCCAAAGACTTGTACGCTTAGAAAAAATACTCTACCTTTGTGCTTTGGATAACTAATATACCAAGTGTTGTTCTTGAACAAGATTATGGGAAAATAAAG
>CAVEIE010000002.1:0-283567 GCA_963615895.1 Bacteroidaceae bacterium
ATTTTTGACGCACCGACACAAGGCCGAAAGTGAGTGAGGGGTTGGTTTATTGGTTTATTAGTTTATGTGTTTATGAGTGGGTTGTTGGGTAGAGGAACTAGGAAATCTAGAAAATCTAGGGGGTATAGGTGGTTGGAGGAGGGGATGAGAGGCATAGGACGGTGTGGCTCTACGGTGAGTAAGAGCGCAGCAACAAACCATTATAAAGGCAGTAAGGAGTTATTGTAATTTAAGAATTAAGGGTTAATGATTAAAGCGGGGAGAGAGGTGGGTTGTGGGTGGTTTATAAGTGGTTTGTAGGGTGTTCCTATAGTCGTCCTATATTCATCCTATATAAAACCTTCGAAATGGGTAGTGTTTATCGGGGTAAGCGGAGGGGAGGCAGGAGGGAACGGGGTGTTTGTTGGAAGGAGAGGGGGTTAAAGGTAGGTAGTGAGAAGTTAAGAGATGTTGGGAGATTAGTGTTGAGAAGGTGGGGGTATACAAGGGAAGTAAGGTCATCTTGATGGCTTGTCCGCAGGCGGGGCGACAGTGTCCCCAGTGGTTAGGGGTTGGAGGAGGTGGCAGGTGTAGTGGGGGAGGTAGGGGAACTAGACGGTCTAGGAGATCTAGGTGTTGAGGGGAGGGGGTGAGAGCCATAGCACGGTGTGGTTCTATGGTGAGCAGAAACGATGGGAGGAGGTGGTGGTTTTGTTGGAGGAAATAGAGGAACTAGACGGTCTAGGAGATCTAGGTGTTGAGGGGAGGGGGTGAGAGCCATAGCACGCTATGGCTCTACGGTGGGCATAAACATAGCAACAAACCATTACAAGAGTAGTAACAAACCATTACAAGTGTAGTAACAAACCATTACAAGTGTAGTAACAAACCATTACAAGAGTAGTAACAAACCATTACAAAACCATTACAAGTGTAGTAACAAACCATTACAAGTGTAGTAACGAACTATTACAAGTGTAGTAATTGGCAGGCAAGCAGTATGCAGGGAGGTTGGGAGGTCAGGTGTATTGCAAGAGAGAGAGGTCGGAGAGTTGATAACATTCGTTGGCGATATGGAAGAGGTCGTCAGGCGTGAGTTGTTCAATCTTCTTGTAGGTATCTTGCCAAGAGGTGGCTACATTTTGGTATAGCACCTGCTTCGCCATAGTGAGTGCATCGTTTTCTCTGTTCTCTGCCATAATTGCCATTTGTCCGAGCAGTTGCTTCTGGTACTTATGGAGTGTGGTAGCCGTCATGGGCTTGTCGATGAGGCGTTGCAGTTGGCGATAGACGATGTTAAGGCATTGTTCTTTGTGTGATTCGTCCGCCGCAAAATAGACCGACCAATAGCCTGTGTCGGAGAGAGGTGTGTAGTTGGACTCGATAGTATAGACCAACCCGTTTTTCTCCCGTACAGCGAGGTTGAGGAGAGAGTTCATGCCCGAACCTCCGAGTATATTATTAAGGAGATATAGTCCGAGTTGTTTGTCATGCCCTATAGGATAGGCTATATTTCCGAGCATACAGTGTGTTTGGTGGGTGTGTTTATGGAAGGATGTTTCAGCGACAAGGTACTGAGTGGGCGGCTGTCGGGTGAATGCCCGTGAGGGATAGGGGCAGCAGGAGAGATACTTCTCTGCCCATCGCAGTACTTTGCAGAAAGGGAGGGACGAGAGCGTGAAGAAGACCATTGCATCGGGGTTGTAGGCCGTTTGCATGAAGTTGTGCAGTTTGTCGGATGTGAGCCATCGGAGCGTTTTAGGTTCTCCCAAGATAGGATTATGCAGGGAGTGTTCTTGGAATATAAGGTTCTCGAAGTCGTCGTAAATGAGTTCGGAGGGAGAGTCGTTGTAGGACTCTATTTCGTCGTAGATGACAAGTCGCTCTTTGTTGAGTTCGTTCTTGGGAAATGAGGGGTGAAATGTCATATCGGCTATTAGATGGAGTGCGCGCTCGTAGTGGGCAGTGAGCGTAGAGGCATAGAAGGTGGTTTCTTCTTTGGTGGTATAGGCATTGAGGTCGCATCCGACAGATTCTATTTTGTTGATGAGTTGTCGTGCTGTGAGGTTGTCAGTACCTTTGAAGACGGCGTGTTCGATGAAGTGTGCTATGCCGTTTTCCTTTGGTTTTTCGTCGCGTGTTCCTGCTCCGACCATTAGTCCGAGATAGGAAACGGGTGAGTCGATTTGCCGGTAAACGATTCGAATACCATTATTGAGTTGGTGATAGAGTACAGAAGATTCTGACATTTTTATCCGTTTGAGTTGCGTAGGTTGAAATTTGTTTGTATCTTTGCGGCGCATTTGCGGCATTGGCGTAATTGGTAGCCGCGCCAGACTTAGGATCTGGTGACGCAAGTCGTGTAGGTTCGAGTCCTATATGCCGCACTGTGATGCACACTTACTGTGCGTGACAGGTGTTGGGTGTTGGAGGCAGCATTGTTCGCCGAGCCTAACGCAGACAAGCGGTCGCAAAGGTACAACAAAATCCTTGTATGTGCAATTTGATTTTTATCATCTATTGATTCCATAAGTATCTATGAAAAAGTTGAGTTATTTGTTTCTTTTCTCTGTCGTGTTTCTCATGGTTGGTTGTTTGGACAAGTCGGAGGAACATTATACTCCCCGTATAGCCAACAGTGTGTTTATTTGTAACCAAACGGATACATTGTTGCTTCATGTGTTGGACTCTACCCAACAGATCGTACTGGATACGATACAGGTAGGCGATACTGTCCGTTGTATGGCAGCCTACAGTTCGTTAGGCAACAACCTGACCTCCGCAAAGGTGGGGTGGGACAAAGAGTATATGAATCTACAGATACATCTGTTTGACGAGTTGCGTTCGGTTATGTTGGAGAGTTCGGACACGCTCAACGGAATCATCAACCTACCTACGGGTTATTATTATCTGTCGTTGCCGATAGAGTTTTGTGCCTTGCAGCCTGGTTTGCCGAATTTAGTATTTACCGTAGAGAGCGATTCGAAGTTCTCGCCCGTGAGCAAGACTATCGTGGTGCCGATCCGATAGAGCGGCAAGGGAAAAGGTGAGGGAGAGGACAATCGGTTGATGGGCGATTGGACGACAGGACGAGATATGTATTAAATAAAGAAGAGGCTGCCTAAAGCAAGTTAGGCAGCCTCTTGTATTGGACAGGAGTGAGAATTCCCTTATCGTTTATGCAAGACGGTGACTTGGAGCGGGCAACCGATCAGGTTTGCCCGGTGTGATATCTCGTTGAACCAATCGGTGTCGGTAGGGAAATGCCATTTGCTCCATCCTCCTGCGAAATAGTAGGTGAGTGTATCGTTTGCGGTGTAGGGAGCAAGCGACAAGAGCGAGTTGCCATGTACGGACGCTTTCACGGCGTCTGGCATAATGACAGCGGCATAGTTTCGTCCTGCTGGCAGTCCGGCATCGCTCACTGCGTTCTCTGCATACGCAATCCATTTGCCTTGCGACTGGTAGGAGATGTTATCGATGACATCGTGTAGATAGATGCCTGCAGCGACGAGGAAGGTGTCGATGGTGAGGTTATCTTCCACGATGGGCTGATAGACGACTTGCGCACGGCACAGCGGCGTTCCTGCCTGAGCGGTGATAATCTGCTGCATATTGTCGTAGGACAGGCAGAAGACCGTACGCAGGGCATTCTGTTCGAGGATTTTCCATGTATTGAAATGGTTTCCTACGATCAAGGAGTCGTGCAGGAAAGGTGCAGTCCCACCGCAGCCCAGTGTATGCCCGACCTTGTAGCAGTCGAGTCCTTTCCCCCAGTCGATGTGATAGGAGTAGCCTTGTTGCAGTTCGCGATAGTAGAAAGAGTCCACTATGAGTTCGTCGGTACACTTAAGCCAGAGGTCGATACCATTACTGGGATACTCATCGGCGAGTGCCGGTCCGTACATACGATAGGCAGCATACTCGTTCTCCCAAGCAAAGTCGTCTTTTCGTTCGGGTACGAAGCGTGCAAAGACTTTCGTTTCAGGAGAAGAGGGTGTGCCTTTCTTCCAAGTATAAACATTCTGCATTCCGCCTCGCAAGGAGGTCTGGAAAAGGATGGACGCAGGTGTGCCGTCGCGATAGACCACCTCGTAGGGAACGATGTCGCCGAGTTCGTCGTAGAGGGCATATTGTCCGACGGTATGCGTTGTCAGGAGCAAGTCGGCAGCACTGACCTCTACCAGTTCGTCGAAGCGTTCTTCGAGAGACGGGTTTGTGACAACGATGTAGCGCACATTGTGTTTGCACCCGATAAGCAGAGTACTCAGAGCGAGCAAGAGAACAAGTCTTTTCATTTGGGCTGTTTTCCTATGTATGCCAATATACCTCCATCGACATAGAGAATATGTCCGTTGACAGCATTACTTGCTTCGGAGGCGAGGAATACGGCAGGTCCTGTTAGTTCCTGGGGGTCGAGCCATCTGCCTGCAGGCGTTTTGGCACATATAAAACTATCGAAAGGATGCTTGGAGCCATCGGGTTGTTTTTCGCGCAGTGGCGCTGTTTGAGGAGTGGCAATATAGCCTGGTCCGATACCATTACATTGGATGTTGTATTCTCCATACTCGGAGCATATATTCCTGGTGAGCATCTTCAGTCCCCCCTTAGCCGCAGCGTAGGCACTGACTGTTTCTCTGCCGAGTTCGGACATCATAGAGCAGATGTTGATGATTTTACCATGCCGGCGTTGCATCATGCTTGGGAGAACTGCCTTTGATACGATGAACGGGGCATTGAGGTCGATGTCGATTACTTTGCGGAACTCGGAAGCAGGCATTTCGTGCATAGGTACACGGCGGATGATACCTGCGTTGTTGACCAAGATGTCGATGGGTCCTACAGTCTCGGTAATCTCTTTGACCATAGCCTGCACAGACGGTTCGTCGGTGACATCACATACATAGCCATGTACAGCGATTCCTTTTTCTTTGTAGGCAGCCAGTCCTTTGTTGACCAGTTCTTGGTTGATATCATTAAAACAGATAGTTGCTCCTTGTTCAGCAAAGGCTGAAGCGATGGCGAAACCTATTCCATAGGAAGCACCGGTGACGAGGGCTACACGCCCTTGTAGCGAGAAATTCAAATAAGGATTCATGTTGTCAGTTGTTATTTTAAGTCAGTTATTAAAGCGAAGTCTTGGTCCCCATAATCGAGGTTCTCTCCTCCCATTCCCCAGATAAAAGTGTAGTTGTGAGTGGCCGCAGCGGAGTGTATCGACCATTCGGGAGAGAGGACGGCCTGGTTGTTACGCATCCAGATATGCCGTGTTTCCTGGACTTCCCCCATCAGGTGGCAGATGGCTTGGTCATCGGGTAGTTCGAAGTAGAAATATGCCTCCATGCGCCGAGAATGTACATGAGCCGGCATGGTATTCCATACACTGCCTGTTGCGAGTTCCGTCATACCCATTTGCAGTTGGCATGTAGGCAGAACCTGATTGACAATCATCTTATTGATATTGCGTTCGTTGGAGCCTTCGAGAGACCCCATGTGCGCCACGACCGCCTCTGCTTTGGTGATTTTCTTGTCGGGGTAGGTGGTATGTGCCGTTGTTGAATTGAAATAGAACAAGGCAGGTTGGTTGGCATTAACACTTTCGAAGCGCACTTCCCTATCGCCTCGACCAAGATAGAGAGCCTCTTTGAATGCCAAGGTAAAGACTTTGTCACCCACATAGATGCGTCCTTCTCCTTGGCCGACATTGAATATGCCCATCTCCCTTCGGGTGAGGAAGAAAGGTGCTTTCAACGGGTCGATAGCCTCGAGCAAGAGTGGTTCGTTGACCGGCATAGCACCGCCGACAATCATACGGTCGTACATAGAATAGACCATATTGACTTCGTCGGTGGAGAATAGTGTTTCGAAAAGGAAATCGTGTCTGAGGCGTGCGGTATCGTACTGCTTTGCGTCGGCAGGGTTAGCCGCATAGCGAATCTCATAGTTTGTTTTCATATTTACATCATTATAGGTTTAACCATTTGCAAAAATAGTATATTCAACAAGAACTCACCTGCAGCAAATACTCTGTTTTTGTAGATTTATTGCCGTTAGGGTTTCTTGGTTGGTTTATCGTTTTTGAATTGCCACATCCATGCCAGTCCAAGCGACAGGTTCATTGCGTTGGAGTTGTCGAAATAGTCGCTCTTGTGATTGCTGAATATATCTCCGAAACTATAGTTAAATCGCATCTCCAACTGCCATACGCCGGCTACACTACGGTATAATGCCCCTACCCCTGCGGCTATTCCCCAGTCGAAGCGAGAATCGGCGGGATAGTGTTGGACTTTCCATTCGTCAGGAAGGTTATAGTGTTTTTCGTGTACGAGGACTCCAATTTGCGGGCCCAGATTGATGAAGCCACGAAACTTGTTTCCGAAATAGATGTGCGTCAGAAAAGGCATCTCGATATAGTCCAATTCTCTACGGTAGCCCGTATCGGTTTCTCTCCATCCCCGTTGCATATAGTTCAGTTCGAGTTGCAATCCGCAGCATTTATGTCCGCTATATCGAAACACGAGTCCTGCAGTTGGTCCCAAGTAGGCTTTGAGGGCAGACTGAGTGACAGTGGGCGAGAATCGTACCATCGATGCCAATGCTCCGCCATGTATTCCGAGATAGTACTCGTCTTTTTCGAGCCGAGGTTGAGATAGCACGCTGAGCGTGAGGAGCAGGGACAATATGGCGAGCGACAGGCGTTTCATCGCGTTTCGATATGGATAGAATGGTTTTCGTATCCTCCCTTCTCATCGATATGGAGACATTCGATATCTGATTGCAGACCTTGATAGACAAAATGGTCGAGTGAAAGGTCGATGGTGTCGGCAGACCTGTTTTGCAGCAGTTGGATGGTAAAGGAGGTGATGTCGTAGCCTAAATAGTCGTAACGAGGGGAGGTGGTTTGCAAATCGTGTCCGAAATAGCGGTTAAAGTTGAGGTCGTAGGATATTTTTTCGAGTGACAGGCTTTTTACCTCGTGGAAAATTGCAGTATAGAAGGATGGAAGCGGGAGGGCGTGTTCCTTCCATGTGTAGAAAGAGAGCATGGAAAGTCCTTTTTGAGAGAGCGGTTGAACATAGTGGAAAAGGTCTTTTATGTCGGCGTATTTCTCGGAAGGAAAGATGAGGATGTTGTCGGCTCCGTCTTTGATGAAGAAGCCCAATGAATCGTTCACCACACAATGAGTTGGTACCGTGACAGTTGTAATGGTTGTTGAGAGGAGTTGGGTGTGCAATTCTTTGATTTTGTCGGTTGCCTCATCCCAATTGAGAAAGATGCAGTTGGGTTGTTGTTTTTGTTGCAGAATATAGTCGATGAGAACCTCGTTTTCGGTTTCATTGGAGGGGTTGAACTGTATCAAGTAGGGATTACGCTCCAAGTCAGATATTTTGTAGGTAAATGGAATGATGGCGGGAATTTGATGCTCGTAAGCAAATTCGGAAACGACACTTACTTGCGAAGGATAAGCAGGACCGATGATAGCGTCAATGTTGAGCCATTCGGGCTTGGAGAGAATGTTCGACACTTTGGCAGCACTTTTTTCAGTGTCGTAAACATAGATTTCGAACTTCTGTCCGTTGTCTTTTGCCTTGTTTAGCGCGAGGAGAGAGCCTTCGTAGAACTCAACAAACCGATCGATAGAGATGTCTCGTTGGGCAACATCCGTCATCAGCGGCAATAGATAAGCGATGCGTAGAGGAGTTGGCGTGGGAGCAGTATCTTCGAGGAGTGAGTCGTTGGCAGAGGTTTCGACAGTGTCCTGCGTGATAGCATTTTTCTCTTGTTGGGGCAGAGGAAGGAGGAGTGTATCCTGTTTCTTGTTGAGTAGTGTTGTGTCAATCGGTTCTTGCGGTGCGGGCGGTGTTACCTCTTTGTTTTCTTCTTGGATAGACACTGTTTGTTTTGTCTGTTTACGGGGTATGAGCAGTCGGTCTCCGATGGCCATCCGTTGGGTAACAACAGGATTGAGCAAGGTGATTTCCTTGATAGTGACATCGTATTGTTTGCTTAATCCATAGAGTGTTTCTTTAGGCTGGAGTTGATGGATAATGTATTGCGAAGAGTCGATTTTTGCGACATAAGGTATAAGAATCACTTGTCCCAGTTTAAGACCGCTGTTGCCCAATTCTGGGTTAGAGCGTATAATCTCTTCTTGTGACACTCCGAAGTTCTGACTGATACGGAACAGTCCCTCTCCTTTTTGGACTGCATACTTATAGTACACCTTCCCCTTGATGGTATCGGTAGGGTAGTTCTGTGCTTGCAGGCAAGACAAGCCCATCCAAGCAAGACATAGGAAGGCAATGGGTAGTGTGTATGTTCTTCGCATAGGTCTCAAGTATTTAATGCTTATATTTGAAGCGTCGTGTTGTCAGTACAGCCACAGCCGTTATTGCCAAACAGAGGAGTGGTAGGACGATGGCGTAGACTGTGTATATAGTTCTCTTTTCGTTGACGGTGGTTGTGTTCAACAGGCGTAAAGGTATTGTCTTTTGTCGGAGGTTGACTAATCCAGTTTGGTCGGTAAGCCAAAGCAAAGCGTTCAGGAAGAAGTCGCGGTTGCCAAACTGCATTTTTGAGTAACGGTCGTAGCCACATGGCAAGGGTTGTCCATTCTGCCAATCGTTTTGCAGGATTGAGCCTGAGGCGACGACAATCTGTTTGGCATAGGTTGTTCCCGTTTTCTTCTCCGTTGAGGATATTAGTCCTTCAGGGAGCATACGATGAGCAAAGAGGGAAGAGAATTTTCCTTCGATACTTACGGCTACGGGTATATAAGAATGCGTGAAGGTTTGCGGGTTGATACTCAGGTCAGAGAGGTCTATTTCAGCGGGGGTTCCTATTAAGCGTGAGGTAGAGGAAGTCGCCAACAGTACAATGCGTTTCTGTGCTGCAGAGTCTCCCACCAAATCGATGTTCGATACAAAAGCGGAGGATACTTGCATGATGTTGTGTGTTATGGGGCTTGCTGCAGATGTGAGCAATAGAGGTGCATAGCACCATGGAATAGGCTCGTATTGAGGTTGTGCGGGGTCTCTTGATATATCGACGGGAATAGACAGGCACTGTAAATCTGCTATCAAACAAGGATTGACTCTTACGCCATATCGGAAGAGCATATCTTGTATGTTCAAATCGAGTGGGAGTATGGGTGTGAAACCATTTTGAGAGAGAACTTCTTCGGATAGTCGTACTCCGTTTATTGCCCAAAGGATGGAGCCTCCGTGCATGATATAATGGTCGAGGATGTATTTATCTTGTTCAGAGAAAGGCTTTTGGGGATCTGCAATTACTACTGCTTTGAAAGGGTTCAGACACGATACATCATTAGTAAGTGTACCTCTATAAATGTCGAAGTAAGGAGATGCAATGCGTTGGAGATCGGCAGTCTGGTATTCTGTCAGTTCGCCATGACCTTCGAGAAAAACGATTTTATTATGCTCGGTTTGTGTGAGTGTCTGTATAGATTCTGCAAACAGATATTCGAGCGATTCTATTGAGTGGTTTAAGTTTTCTGCACCCGATAGTCCCCGATTGTTTTGGAGCAGACAGACCATGGTTGTGTCGTTACCATGACGAAGCCGTGCATAGGGATAGACAATAGTTTCCGATGTTTTACCCGATTTGTCGCGTTCGTAAACAGCAGTAGGGATATAGCCATATTGTCCTAACTCTTGAGCAAGTGTTTTTTTTTCTTGTTCGGTCATCTTTGCAGGATCGCATACAGAACAATGAATACTGCCATAGACATCGAACTCTCGAAGCAATTGGATGGTAGCATCTTTGAGTCGTAGGAATCCCGAGTTAAGTTCGCCATCCAGAAACAGGTCTATCTCTACTCTATCGACCCGACGAAGCAGGTCTTTCGTTTCTTCACTTAGCGAATAGCGTTTATCGTTGGTGAGGTCTATACGAAAGAAGAACCAGTGTGCCAACAAGTTTAGTAGCACAAGAGCAGATAGCCATATCCAGAAAGCGTGTTTCCTCATTTATTGTTTTAAGGTACTGCGGTCAAAGAGTCTTGCAGAGATTGGAATATCTCGTTATTGACTTTAACGGAATAGGTATTATGCAGTTTCTCAACCCATTGTTTCTCGAGATAGTCTTGGTAGTCGGTTAGTACTTTGCCCTTTTCATCTGCGGGTTCCTCTGCTCCCTTGAGTTGTTTACCTACCACGAATACTACCGGTAAGTCTTCATTAGGTTGGTAATCGCCTTTTTTGAAGGCGTATTTATCGACGGCAGGATTATCTCCGAGTTTGAAAAGCCCTTTCTCGAAGCGAATATAGGTAATGCTATCTACATTGAGGCGGTTGTTTAGGTAGGAGGCTACTGAATCGGGTGAAGCATTTTGTATGATGCGTTTTGCCACCTTGGCAGTATTTTTGTTTTTGCAATATACGACATAGCCTTTATATCGGGGTTCGTCCCATAGATAGTTTTGTTTATGTCCGGCAAAGAATTCATTGAGTCCCAGAGTATCTTGCCCCGCCTTTTGCCATACCTCCCGTAAAGATATTTCGAACAGAAGAGTACCGTCGTGGTATTCACGCATCAAGTTCCGGAATTCGGGGTATTTGTTTTCGAGTTGCGAATCTTCTTGTTCACGCAGGCGTTTCTCCACCAATTGATTATACTTCTCGGTTATAACAGCCTCAGGGGATGTCTGTTGCGAGAATGTATTCTGCTTGAGATAGTCGAGGAAGTCGGCTGCTGTGCAGTTCTTATCTGCATAGGTGAACAATACACCATCGAAAGCGGATGCTTCGTTTAAGAATGCAGAGTCTCGCGGAGCATATTTCTTGGACAGAGCATAGAATTGGTTCAGGACATCGGTGTTTTCAGCAAAGGAGTATGTATCTTTAAGCCCCTGCAGAAAAGCATTGTTGATTTGTTTCTGGTATTCAGAACGCTGAATTTGCCTTAAAAGGTCGTCTCTCATATCTGCCAAGTCGGGAGTACCACGCCTGTCCGTCAGTTTGATGATGTGCCATCCATAGGGCGAATGTATGGGTTTGCTGATGTCTCCTGTGTCCTGCAGTGCAAAGGCTGCGTTTTCAAATTCGGGAACCATTCGTCCTTTCCCGAACCAACCAAGGTCGCCCCCCCGTTGTGCCGAGCCTCTATCTTCGGAGTTGGTTCGTGCGAGTTCAGCAAAGTCTGACCCAGACAGAACTAATTGGTATAGTGAGTCGATTTGTTGTTTTGCGGCGATGGCAATAGAGTCGTTGCCTCGTGGTGTCATGCGCATTATATGAGAGGCGCGAATATCTATATGCGGTTTTTCATCCTCCACTTTGAGAATATGGAAGCCGAAAGGAGTGCGGAATACAGGACTTATTTGTCCGGGTTCTGTTGTATAGGCTGCTTCTTCGAAGGGGTAAACATAGCGGAATGGAGTTACCCAGCCTATCAGACCACCGTTCTCTATTACAGAAGGGTCTTCGGACATTTCTGCTGCTACTACTGCAAAGTCTTCGACTTTACCCGGTTTTGTTTTTCCCTTCACCTTTACAGGCAGTCCTTGCGTTACACGCATATAGGCTCGTCGTATTTTCTCGGAGGCGGCTTCCTGTTCTGCAGGTGTAGCCTCAGCGGTACAACGGATGGCTATATGGCGGACGAGGCGGTCATTAAGCATTCGTCCATAGGCTTTTTGTATGACTGCTTCTTCGGCTTGTGGATTGACCATGTACTTTGGTGTTGTTTGAGCCCGATAGCCCTGCAACTCTTTTTTGAATGCCTCTGTTGTGTCGATGCCTGCTGCTTGTGCGGCGCATACTTTGAGGCGGTAGTTAATAAAGAGGTCCAAGTACTCTTGCAGAGATTGTTGGTTGTTGTGCAAGGCATTGCTGTTTTTCTGATAGATGTACATGAAATCGCTTACGGTGGATGGTTGTCCGTCGATGGTTAGCAGTACACGGTTGTCTTCTTCTATTGCCCTTGCAGACAGGACTGATAGAACAAGCGTAGAAAGAATAAACAAAGTCTTTTTCATATCTGTATTATGTATTTTTCCAAGTATTTGTTTTTGTGTTTATTATCGGTTACTATATATAGAGGCGCAATACCTCAATTTGAGTGCAAAGATAATAAAAAAATAGTGAATTTGCAAGAGTTTGGTAAAATATATCTTCAGCGACAGTCCTTTTGGGTTGGATTATTCGATGTAGAGTACGAGTCCTTTGAGGTATTCTCCTTCTGGGTGATAGATATTGACGGGATGATCTTGCGGTTGCGATAGTTGGTGGAGGATGCGTACTTGCCGTCCTGTTTGTGCTGCTGCCGAGAATACAGCGAGTCTGAACATTTCTTTCGTTACGACTTGTGAGCATGAGAAAGTAAACAGTATGCCTCCTTTTCTTATCTGCTCTATTGCTTTTGCGTTGAGTCGTTTGTAGCCTTGTAGCGCATTGCGTATGGCTTCCCTGTGTTTGGCAAATGCAGGTGGGTCGAGTATAATGAGGTCGTAAGTATTGGTAGTTGTATCCAGATACTTGAAGGCATCTTCTGTGAATGCGGTATGCCGGTTGCAGTTAGGGAAATTGTGTTCTACATTACGGTTTACCTGTTCTATTGCGATGGCGGAACTATCGACGGAGTGTACTTTGTTGGCGCCTCCCCGTAGTGCATAGACAGAGAAACCGCCCGTATAACAGAACATATTCAGTACATCTTTGTTGCGTGCATATCGTTCGACCAATGCTCTGTTCTCGCGTTGATCTATGAAGAAGCCCGTTTTTTGTCCCTTGAGCCAATCGATGTTGAAAGTAAGTCCGTTCTCCAAAGCCTCGCATGAGGATACCCCTCCGATGAGGTAGGTATCTTCACGGTCTTGCAGTTGTGCCTTGTAGGGTAGTGTTCCCTCTGATTTGTAGTAAACATTCTGTACGGAGGGTAACAGTCGGACTATGGCTTGAGCAATGTCGTAGCGCCAAAGGTGCATACCTACTGAATGGGCTTGTATTACTGCAGTATCGTTGTAGATATCGACGATGAGTCCTGGCAGGAAGTCTCCTTCGCCGTGTACTAATCGGAAAGTGGAGTTATCCGCATTGATCAGTCCCAGTGCTTGGCGTACAGACAGTGCTTGTTGCAGTCGTGTTTGGATGAAGTCAGCAGGCAGGTTGTCTGTAAGAAAGTCCAACAGTCGTACGGCGATGCTTCCTATCTGGTAGTGTCCTACTCCCATCTTGTGTCCATAGGAGTCTTTGACCATTACGAGTTCGCCTTCTTTTGGGTTGCCGTCTATATGTGCGATTGCACCTGAAAACACCCAAGGATGATAGCGCAGGATAGATTCTTCTTTATGTGGTTTGAGGTAGATTGTATTCATATCGATTGGTTTTGGTGGGCAGCAAGTTGCCGTTCGGCAAGTATTTCCTGTTGGTGTAGTTGTTGCAGTCTGATGTCCTCGTTTTTGAGAGCAAGATATTGTTGCCGTGTCAGTTTTTTGGTTTTCTGCAGTTCGAGATAGATGAGCAGTGTAGCCCAAGCGTCGGTGGCTGCATATAGTGCCTGTTGTTTTGTGAGGTTGGGTTGTTCCCAGTTGGTGAGTTGTTGTACTTTGGATATTTTCCGTTTGAAGACTATCGCGAATATTTTTTGCAGTCCCAAGTCGAATATGCCGTAGGTGGGTACTATTTTCTGCAAGTCTATACAGTTGTTGGGAGTGAAAGGGTTCAGTTCTTTCAGTCCGTTGAGATCATCTTTGAATGCGAGTCCTATTTTCTTGATTTCGGGGTTGGAGAATATGGCCGTTATCGATTCGGGTAGTCCTGTTTGCATTAGTTGGAAGAGGTAGCATCGTTGTCGGGTAGCAATCTGCAAGAGTGCGGTTGTATGGTGTTCGCCTTTGTTGAATGTGGGTCGTGTTTCGGTGTCGATCCCTATTATGTCTTGTTGGCGGATGTATTCGGCTGCCTGGTCGAGGTCTTGTTGGTTGTTGATGATATAGACTTTGCCCTTGAAAGTAGCCAATGGCATAGCATTGACCTCATCTTTGGATATTCTTGTCGGAAAATGGTTGGTCTTTTTCATTCTTATTGCAGATTGTCCTGCGTATCGTTTTGTTTCTGTTGATAGTCGAGCCATAGCAGGTGGAGTGCGCGTAGTGCGTTGAGCAGTTTTTGTCCCCAATGCTCCCGAAAGTTCTGCAAGCATAGCAGCAATGCGTCATTTCTGACGATGTCGTTATCTGTACTATAGTTTGCTGCGAGGTTTTTCAGTTCCTGGTAGATGTCGGCAAGGTTCTCGGATATGAATGCAGTGACAGGTTGGTCGGAGTATCTCATATCTTCGACAAAGACTTCGAGATAGGAGTCGTCAGCAGCGAGTTGCTCTTTGATACCGTTTGCCACAAAATTGTAGTCTTCTTCTGTGACAAAGTCTTGCAGGTAGTCGTCAGATTGCTGTTCGGGCAGCGGCAGGAGGTGCGCCTTGAGATAGAGCAGCGGTAGTAGTCGGCAGAGTTTTTCAACGAGGGAGAAAGAATCTTCTTCGGTTGAATGTTCGAGCAAGATACAAGTTTGCGCCGCTATTTGCACGAAGTCCAATGCACCTTGGCTGTATATGGTATTTTTCAAGTCGTTTTGCATAGTTGAAGTTTTGATTACGGTTGCAAAAGTAGTATATTTTTGGGAAGTATGCAAGGTGGGGGTTTCGGTTAAGAATTGAGGAACAGAAAAGAAGTGGAGGGTTGAGGGCGGTTGTTTAGTTTATAAGTTTAGGAGTTTATGTGTTTATGGGTGGGGTAGTTGGTAGAGGAAATAGGAAATCTAGAAAATTTAGGGGATCTATGGGGTTGGAGGAGGGGACGAGAGCCATAGGACGGTGTGGCTCTACGGTGAGCATAAGCGCAGCAACAAACTATTATAAAGGCAGTAAGGAGTTATTGTAATTTAAGAATTAAGGGTTAATGATAAATGTGCGGAGAGGGGTAGTTTGTGGGTGTTTTATAGGTGGGTTGTAGGGTGTTCCTATAGTCATCCTATATTCGTCCTATATTCATCCTATATAAATCGTTCGAGATGGGTAGTGTTTATCGGGGTAAGCGGAGGGGAGGCTGGAGGGGACGGGGTGTTTGGAGGGAGGAGGGAGTGTTAAAGATGAGTGGGGGAAAGTTAAGAGATGTTGGGAGTTGAGGGGCTAGAGGGTGGGGTTATACAAGGGAACGGAGGTAAGCCTGAAGGCTTGTCCGCAGGCGAGGCGCCAGCGTCCCCAGTGGTTAGGGGTTGGAGGAGGTAGGGGTTTGGGTGAGGGGTATAGGGGAACTAGACGGTCTAGGAGATCTAGGTGTTGAGGGGAGATGTTGAGAGCCATAGCGTGCTATGGCTTTATGGTGAGCATGAGGGCAGTGTCGTTGATGGCTGTGCCGGTGGAAGGGAATCAGAACAGGTATTGGAAGAGGAGGGTATCTTCCCCGTTGTGCCATGAGAGGAGAGTGGCGGTGTGTCGGAAGCGGGCTTTTCGGAAGAGGTTAGCACTTGGTTGGTTGCCGCTCGTTACGAGGGCATAGACTTGGCGGAGGTGGAGGATAGCACGGGCATAATCAAGGAGGAGTGCAACGGCTTGTTCCGCCACGCCTTTTTGTCGTGCCGACGGTTTGATGTAGATGCCTATTTCCGCCTTGCCATTGTAGATATCGAAGTTAAAGAGGTCGATTGCTCCGAGTGTTTCTTCTTGCCGGTCTTGGATGATAAGCCGTAGTTGGCGGTCTTGGTAGATGTCACCGGTGGTGTTGGCGATGTAGGCTCGGAGGTCTTGGTGTGAGAGGGGGTTATGCACACAGGAGGAGTCCCATGCGTTGGGGTCGTTCTCCATCGCATAGAGGAAAGGCAGGTCGGAAGGTTCTACTTTCCGTAGTCGTATATTGTCGTTCTGCAGTAGCATGCTTATTTGCCGAACAGTCGGGAAAGGAAAGACTTACGAACGGGTTGTTCTGCCGCAAAGGGAGTGGAGAGATTGCCAGATTTAATCATTTGGTAGATGACCCCCCAGTCGGGTAATCCTCCCAGGTTGCGGTCGTCGATATAGACATCGGCTACGACCTTTCGGGATGATTTCCGGTCGGCTTCTTCTTCGGGATAGTTTGCATTGACTGCATAGAACTCCAGCCCTTTGGACTTGCAATAGTTGACAGCCTCTTGCAGCAGTTCTCCTTCGCGCACTGACCAGAGGATGATTTGATGGTGTCCTTCCTGTTGCAGTTTGAGGAGGGTCTCAATGGCGAATGGTATAGGTCTTCCGATTTTGGGATAGGCGTGGGTGACGATAGTACCGTCGAAATCTACAGCGATAGTCATAGTTGCGATGTTGTTATCAGGGTTCTTCAATATTCAGTTCCAGTTGTATCTTGCGTGGCATGGGCTTACAGAAAAAGAGTGCTACCGCAGAGACAGCGGCACACCAAAGCATAGACTGGTATCCCCGCAAGATATAGAAAGCCGAGATATTGACAAGGACACCTAACCCTATTACCAATATCCTAACGACCGCCCACTTGAAGTATGCCTGGAATTTGGGTTCTTCTTCCCAATGCCTGATACGGTTGCATATTCGTTTGAAGCCATATAGCCCTGCGGGTACGGAGAGCAGTGTGTAGGCGATGGCGATGTATTGCAGAACATTGCCGACCGTAGATTGAGGTTCGAAGGACTGTATTTTCTGTTTGGTGACAAGATACCAAAGGAGGGTGGCACCAAGCACAGCCAGCACATAGCAGCCATAGTAGTACCAGTTGAGTCGTTTTGCTGTTTTTTCTTCCATAGACATAGTATTTAGCAGTGTTTATCCTGCGAAGTTAGTACGATTGACGATGCTTCTTCCGAGCGTTATCTCGTCGGTGTATTCTATTTCTCCTCCGACGGCTACTCCCCTTGCGAGTTGCGAGATAAGGATGCCGAAAGGTTGTAGGCGTTTGTAGATATAGAAGTTGGTGGTATCGCCTTCCATTGTGGTAGGCAAGGCGAGAATGACCTCTTGTATATTCTCTTTCGGGATGCGTTCGACGAGTGAGTCGATTTCGATGTCGCGTGGTCCGACGCCGTCCATAGGGGAGATGATGCCGCCCAGTACATGGTAGAGCCCGTTGTACTGCCCTGTATTTTCGATAGACATTACATCTTGCACATTCTCGACGACACAGACCAATTGTCGGTCGCGATGGTGTCCTGCGCAGATGGGGCATACATCGGTGTCGGAGATATTGTGGCAGTAACGGCAATAATGCACCTCTTTTTTGAGTTGCAGCAGCGATTGGGCGAAGGTATTGACCTCCGTTTCGGGTCGTCGGAGCAGGTGCAGGACGAGCCTCAGCGCCGTCTTCTTGCCGATACCCGGCAGGGAGGCAAACTCGTTGACGGCTTTTTCTAACAATATGGATGGATATTCGTTCACGGGATGAGTGAGCGTGTCAAGGCACGCGTCTGTTGGTCGGTTTGGACATAATCGTCGTAGGTCGGAGTGGCGATGAAGGATGCTTGTGCCATGACTTGTTCGATGATGTCGGACATTTGGAGGAAGCCCACTTGATTGTTCAAGAAAGCATTGACTACTATTTCGTTAGCGGCATTCAGCACACAAGGCATATTGCCACCTTGCTCAATTGCCTGATACGCCAGAGAGAGATTACGGAAACGGGAAGTATCGGGTTGTTCGAAAGTAAGGTCGGCTATTTGGAACAGGTCGATACGGGGCAGGTTGCTCTTGAGGCGTTGCGGGTAGGCGAGAGCATATTGTATGGGCAGTCGCATATCGGGCATACCCATCTGTGCTTTGACACTGCCATCGATGAACTGTACGGCGGAGTGGATGATACTCTGTGGGTGTACCAAGACCTGTATTTTGCTTACGGGAACGCCGAAGAGCCACTTTGCTTCGATAATCTCGAAGCCCTTGTTCATGAGGGTGGCGGAATCGATAGTGACCTTTGCGCCCATGCTCCAGTTGGGGTGTTTGAGTGCTTGTCGGGCAGTGACCCGGAGCAACTGCTGTTTGGTGAAGGTGCGGAAAGGTCCGCCGGAGGCTGTGAGGAGTATTTTCTCGATATGGTCGGGGTTTTCTCCCACGATAGATTGGAAAATGGCGGAGTGTTCGGAGTCAACAGGCAGGATTGGGGCATGGTATTGTTGCGCCAACCGTGTGATGAGTTCGCCTGCCACAACGAGGGTTTCTTTGTTTGCCAAAGCGATTGTTTTCCCTGCTTTGATGGCTTGGATGGTGGGATAGAGTCCGGCATAGCCTACCATGGCAGCGACCACCATATCGACGGAAGGCATTGTGACCATCTGTGCGATGGCGTCGGCTCCTGCAAAGACCTTGACCGGAAGGTGGGATAGTGCTTTTTTGAGGTCGGGATAGAGTGTGTCGTCTGCTATACAGACCATCTCAGGATGGAACTCCAGAGTTTGTTGGATAAGGGAATCGATATGCCTGTTCGCCGAGATGGCATAGACAGCGAACTCATCGGGATGTTGTCGCACCACATCGAGTGTCTGCGTCCCAATAGAGCCCGTACTGCCTAATATTGCGAGTTGTTTCATATTGTTTTTGTCAGCCTAAAAGGCAATCACTTCTTCGGGGTCGATAGGTGTCCCGTTCTGCCACAGTTCGAAGGTGAAAGGATGTTGCCCATCGGTTATAAGGGCAATGGTTTCGCCGGGTTGAACAAAATCGCCCTGCTTCTTAAGTACTTGTTGTATATCTTTGTAGATCGAGACATAGTCGGCATCGTGCTGCAGTATCATAACCCATTCGTGGTCGATGGTGTAGGCACAAGAGATGACAGTACCGGACAAGACCGCCATAATGTTTTCGTTCTTTTGGGTGTTTAGCGCAACAGCGTACTGCTTCTGTTGGCGGTTGAACGGTTGGCAGACTGTTCCGTGTACAGGCGGGAACAGCACGACCTTGCGTGTAGCACTTGATGGGGACAGGAAAGTGGTGAGGTTGTCTCGTTCTTTCTGCTCGTACTGCGACAAGAAATCGAGCATGACGGGAGATTGGTCCTCGAGCAAGAGTTCCCGCTTTTGTATGACGAGGGAGTCGAGAGGTTTGACCGAGTCGGACACCACCTCTCCTGCCACGACAGCCCGTATGGTAGCGAGGTAGGCTGTTTGCAGTTGCAGTTGGCGATTGAGCGAATCGACCCGTTCCATCTGTACAATCAGTTCGTGGCGGATATCTTCGTTGTAGCCTGGCAGGTAGTTCTTGATAGGGGTGAACCATATCAGTGTTGCGAACAGGGCAAAAGAGAGCAAGAACAGGAACAGCACCCAGAAAAACAGGCTGCGGCGCGAGAGATGCGTGTGCCATGCCTCGTTGAGAGTGTTCTCGTTGAGGACCGATACACGATACTTGAAACGCAGTCGCTGCAGAAAGCCTTTGTTCTTCATTGATGGATGTGTTCTAAATTGTTACTTTAAGATAGTGCAGCCTGAGCAGGGTTGCAGTTGTTTGAAGAAGTCGTTGCCCTTGTCATCGACCAGGATGAATGCGGGGAAGTCTTCGACCTCTATCTGCCAGATAGCCTCCATACCGAGTTCGGGATACTCGAGGCAACGGATAGACTTGATGTTCTCTTGTGCCAAGATAGCAGCGGGACCTCCGATAGAGCCGAGATAGAAACCTCCATACTTCTTGCAAGCGTCGGTGACGGTTTGCGAACGGTTGCCCTTAGCAAGCATTATCAGACTGCCACCCTTGCTCTGAAACTCGTCCACATAAGGGTCCATGCGTCCGGCAGTGGTGGGGCCCATAGAGCCACACGCCATTCCTGCGGGGGTCTTGGCAGGACCTGCGTAGTAGATAGGATGGTTCTTGAGGTACTCAGGGATGTCCTCACCTGCATCCAAGCGTGCCTTGATTTTGGCATGGGCAATGTCTCGCCCGACGATTATCGTGCCATTCAAGGAGAGGCGTGTTGCCACAGGGTATTTGGACAGTTCTTTCAGGATATCCGGCATGGGTTGGTTTAGGTTGATGCGTACGGCATCTCCCTCGCCGGCATTACGCAACTCGGCAGGGATAAGGCTACCAGGGTTGTCGTCCATGCGTTCGATCCATATACCGTCTTTATTGATCTTGCATTTGATATTGCGGTCGGCAGAACAACTGACGCCCAAGCCGATAGGGCAACTTGCACCGTGACGAGGCAGGCGAACAACACGAATATCGTGTGCCATATATTTGCCTCCGAACTGCGCACCTAAACCTATCTTATAGGCTTCTTTCAGGAGTTTTTCTTCCAAGTCCACATCACGGAACGCCCGTCCTGCAGGCGAGCCGGTGGTGGGCAGATTATCATAGTAGTGAGCAGAAGCCAACTTGACCGTGAGCAGGTTCTTTTCAGCACTGGTACCGCCGATGACAATGGCGATGTGGTAAGGCGGACAAGCAGCCGTGCCGAGGCTCTTCATCTTCTCGACCAAGAAAGGAACAAGCGTGTTTTCGTTCTGTATGCGAGCCTTCGTTTCCTGATAGAGGTAAGTCTTGTTAGCGGAACCTCCACCTTTGGTGACGCACAAGAAACGGTACTCCATGCCTTCGGTGGCTTCCAAATCAATCTGTGCAGGGAGGTTGCATTTGGTATTGACCTCTTCGTACATCGACAAAGGAGCGTTCTGCGAATAGCGCAAGTTCTCTTGGGTATAAGTAAGGAACACGCCTTTGGAAAGGGCTTCCTCGTCGGAGAAACCCGTCCATACCTGTTGCCCTTTCTCGCCGTGGATGATGGCAGTACCCGTATCTTGGCACAATGGCAGTTGTCCTTTGGCTGCCACCTCTGCATTGCGCAGGAAAGTGAGAGCCACATATTTATCGTTGGCACTTGCTTCGGGGTCGCGCAATATCTTCGCCACTTGTTCATTGTGGGAGCGGCGTAACAAGAAAGATACATCACGGAAAGCGGCATTTGCCATGCGGGTAAGACCGTCTTTTTCTATCTTTAGGACAGGCTTACCCTCGAACTCGCTCACAGAGACATAATCCTTGGTAAGCAGGTAGTACTCAGTGTTGTCGGCACCAAGTTGAAACATCGGTTCATAGTTAAATTCCATAGTTCCTTTGTCTATTGAAGTTATAGTTTATTATGCATCACAACAAGTGTACCGGACAACCTGTGCATCCGTACACAAATCCTTGCGGCAAAGTTACGATAATTTACCGAGAACGGCAAGAGGACGGAAAAATATCTTTGGGAACAGGAATCTTGGCAGGAAAATGTGTATTGTCCAATAACAAATGCAATTTATGGTACAAAGTCAGGGAACGCCGTTGAAAAAGTGCTCTTGTGGTGGTTAGCAGTTCCATTTTCTCTGGGTCTTCGATTCGATTTCTTCTGTATATTCTCGTCACCTTTTGCACACAAAATAAACCCGCTATCAGCAGATTAATCTTACTTTACAATTAAGGAAAAGTATCTGACCAAACAGCCTCGAATCTCGGTCGTATCCCCATACCACACCCATAGCACTCCCATAGCACTCCCTTACCACCCATTACTTTTATAAGGGTTTTATAGCCCTCTTGAAGCACCCATATTCCCACAAAATGGGTTCCACATCCTGTTCGCTTACTTTGAGCGAAGGAACATTCAAGTTCCCTTCAAATTTTTGATAGTAAGGGTGAGAGTGAGGGTATTCAGGGAGGGTTGATAGAGTTTTGCTATCCACCAAGATTGCGTTCTTAAATGGGAACTATGCTGGCAGAAAAATGCCGCACTTTAATAGAGAAAAAACATTTTTTTCGGTTAGTACTTGCAAGTTTGAAAACTTTAGTATACCTTTGCAGCCGCTTTTGGAAAACAAGGCATTGACTCCGTAGCTCAGTTGGTAGAGCAACTGACTCTTAATCAGTGGGTCGAGAGTTCGAGCCTCTCCGGGGTCACTAAGGAAAGCAAGTCAGAAACCGGTAAGTTACCATTTGTAACTTACCGGTTTCTTTTTATCGCGGTCTCCCTACCCTTGCAAGAACAGACCTAATAGTCACCCGTTGGCGGAATTAGAATAGTAAAGAAAACATACGGGAATACACGCAAACACGGCTCGCAATGCCCCCAAAAACAGCCTTGAGAACAACCCTCAACCCTTACTTTTAGCCCACTGCAGCAACTATGTGTAACCACTAACGCGAAGTCATAAACGCATCGCCACCACCATTAGCGACAGTGAACCACCACAACATAAGGTTAGGCTCATAAGGGCAGACAGCAAACTTGTTGGGCACTACCCTACCCGTTGCCCTAATTGGCACATATTTTGAAGGAGAGGGTCAAGTGGATGAGGACTTCTTTTTGGGAACCGGTTTCTCGTGCGTGGCAGAAGGAGTGTCGGCAGGGTTCGTTTGCGATTTGCCCGCAGCGTCTTCCGCAAGGACATCGACAATGGACGCCGAGTCGAGAACAGAATCTGCGGAGTGCCTCTCCATAAATGCGTTATGGCGAAACAACACATACAGAGCAACGATAAGACCACCGATAAAGTCGAGCGTCAGGTCGGTCATTGTGTCCCTCAACGCCTCGTGTCCCTCGAGGGGAACATCGTGGTCGGTGTAGATGGAACCTGAGGTTGTTGCCATAAACTGCTGCGTATTCGTGCCGAACAAATCATCGTAGGTATATTCGCAAATTTCCCAGATAGCACCACAAGCCAACGAGAACATCAAAAGGAACAATGCCAGGAAATACTTATTGCTGAACACCACCTTGTCGGAATCGGACAAAAGGATATGCACCACCCACAGACCGATGAACGAAAGAACGCCGCCAGACAACAAATGCAACAACGAGTCCCACCACGGATAGCGACCGTAGAAGTTAAGCCCATCGCCAAGCACCATTGCCGTGAAAGCAAACGCAGCAATGGCAACCGAGAGGATGAGCGGAACATTCAACAGGAAACGCTTGCGCAACACAATAGGAGCCGCCAAGATAAGCAACATAGCCACATACTGCAAGCCACAGAACAGAACCGCATTGAGCGTCGTCTCTGGACGGAAACACAAGTAAATGACATTGGCAACACCTAACACGATGGTCAGGACAAACAGCGTAATATAGAAACGCTTAAGATGTTGATGCGGATTTATCATACACAATTAACGGGTAATGGTATTTGCCACAAACAACAAAAACCATACCGCAAACAGAATGACCCGAAACACAACCGTTTTACTAACACTAAATAGAAAGATGCAATGAAAATTCTACTCGTAATCGATCAGTTCGATGCCGCCAACAACGGCACCACCATCTCGGCAAAGCGTTTTGCCAACCACCTTCGGGAACACGGCAACGAAGTCCGCGTTATCTCGACAGGCGCAGAAGCAGAAAACAAATATGTTGTGGCAGAATGGAAACTACCCATCGGCGAGAAACTCATCAAGGCGCAGGGAATGGCGTTCGCCAAACCCGAAGTGGATGTACTCGAAAATGCCATATCGTGGGCTGATGTCGTGCATTTCATGATGCCCTTCGCCCTTTCCCTTGAGGGACTGAAAGTGTGTCAGAAATTGGGCATTCCCCACACGGCTGCCTTTCATGTACAACCCGAAAACATTACATCGAGTATCGGACTCAAAGATGCGTCGCTTATCAACAAGACCCTCTATCTTGCCTTCCGTGACATCTTCTACAACCACTTCAAGCACATCCATTGCCCCAGTCGCTTTATCGCCAATCAGTTGGTCGAAAACGGATACAAAGCCAAACTGCACATCATCAGTAACGGCGTAGAGGCGGACTTCAAGTATCGGCGTGACGAAAAGAAAAGCCCTGCTTACGAGGGCAAAATCGTCATTATGATGATAGGACGCCTTTCTGTGGAAAAACGGCAAGATGTCATTATCGATGCCGTCAAACAGAGCAAGTATGCAGACAAGATACAACTTATCTTCGCTGGACAAGGTCCTCTTTTGGAAACACTCACCAAGCGGTCAGAAGGACTACAGAATCCTCCTGTTTTCCGTTTCTTCAGCAAGCAAGAACTTATCGACACCCTTGCGCAGACCGACCTCTATGTACACGCAGCCGACATCGAGATAGAAGCCATATCGTGTATCGAGGCATTCGCTACGGGTGTAGTGCCTATCATCGCCAACTCCGAACGCTCGGCAACACCTCAGTTTGCCCTTGACCGGCGCAGCCTGTTCCTGCCCGGCAACCCTGCTGATTTGGCAAACGCAATAGACTATTGGTTAGACCATACTGAAGAGCGTAAACTGATGGAGCCTAAATATGCCGAAGAGGGCAAAGAATACAGCATTGAGCACAGCATAGAACTCGCAGAGGAGATGTTCGCAGAAGCCATTGCCGACAACGACCCTTCCGAAGACCGGCGCACATGGCGTGCCGACTTGGAAGAAGAGGTCAAACGACTCCGTGAGCATATTGCCAACCGACTGAAAGAATAAGTCCTGCCCAAAGGGTGTCCTACTCCGGACACCCTTTTTATTCCCAGAAATAATCAGAACGAACCGTCCACCTGCAAGCGGATAGGCTATACGCTGACCGTTTCCTTGCAGGCGGGGCGATAAGGAGTTCTACTCAGCCCACAGGGCTTCGTATCGTTACGGCACTTAGTGTGCTATACACACCTGCCTTACGCTTCACATCCCCAGCGTAGGGAAGGCGTTTCCAGTGGAGGGAGGGAGATTGGAGGCGTTGTAACCAGACAGGAAACGATGCGAGAAATAAAGTTTAACAATGTATGTTCATTTCGAAAAAAAAGCAGTACCTTTGCGCCGACTTTGCGTGGTCAAAGAGATAAGGGTGCAATACGGCATCCATTTGTATCACAGGACACAAACGGTGTCCTATAAAACTCAAAGAAATAATGAATATTGTAAGAAAAGAAATCAAACTCCCCGACGGGCGTGTCATCACGCTCGAAACAGGCAAACTCGCCAAACAAGCCGACGGTGCTGTGATGGCAACGATTGGCAACACTATGGTGCTTGCCACTGTCTGCTCCGCCAAGGACGCAGTTCCCGGCACGGACTTCATGCCGCTTACCGTTGAGTACAAAGAGAAATTTGCCAGCGCAGGTCGCTTCCCCGGCGGTTTTACCCGTCGCGAAGGCAAGGCTTCGGACTACGAAATCTTGATAGCCCGCCTGATTGACCGTGCGCTCCGTCCGCTGTTCCCTGCTAACTATCACGCAGAGACTTTTGTGAATGTGACGATGTACTCGGCTGACGGTATCGATATGCCGGAGTCTATCGCCGGGCTTGCTGCTGGTGCAGCACTCGCTTGCTCGGATATACCTTTTGAGGGTCCGGTATCGGAGGTGCGTGTAGCACGCGTGAACGGTGAGATGGTCATCAACCCGACTTTTGAACAATGCGAGCAGGCCGACCTCGAACTGATGGTGGCTGCTACCTACGACAATATCATGATGGTGGAGGGCGAGATGAAAGAGGTGCCCGAATCCGTCATGCTCGAAGCCATCAAGGCAGCACACGAGGCTATCAAACCCGAGTGCTTGGCTATCAACGAGATGATGAAAGCCTACGGCAAAGAGGTGAAACGCGAATACTGCCACGAGGTGAACGACGACGAACTGAAGCAGGCTGTACACGATTTCAGTTATGCACGCGCTTACGCACAGGCCACTGCCGCCGACACCGACAAGCACCACCGCGAGGAGATGTTCTCGCAAATCTGCGCAGACTTCAAGACTGAGAAGGCTGACTATATGGCCGCTCGTGCTGAGGCTCTCGGCATCGATATAGACGAAATCGCCGCTATGGTTGATCGCTACTATCACGATGTAGAGAAAGAGGCTATGCGCCGTGCCGTACTCGACGAGGGCAAGCGTCTGGATGGCCGTAAGACCACCGACATCCGTCCTATCTGGTGTGAAGTAAGCCCGCTGCCCGGCCCTCACGGCTCGAGTATCTTTACTCGTGGTGAGACGCAGGCTCTGGCTACCGTTACGCTCGGTACAAGCCGTGACGAGAAGATGATTGACGAGGCATTGATTCAGGGTTCTGACCGCTTCCTGCTCCACTATAACTTCCCGCCGTTTGCAACAGGCGAGGCAAAAGCACAGCGTGGTGTAGGCCGTCGTGAGATTGGTCACGGTAACTTGGCTTGCCGTGCATTGAAGAATATGATTCCTGCTGAGTTCCCCTACAGCGTGCGTGTAGTGAGTGATATTTTGGAGTCGAACGGTTCGTCCTCGATGGCTACCGTTTGCGCCGGTACGCTCGCCCTGATGGACGCCGGTGTGCCTATCAAGAAGCCCGTCAGTGGTATTGCGATGGGTATGATTTCGGAACTTGTAGGCGACAAACTGAACTATAAGATTCTGAGCGATATTCTCGGCGATGAGGACCACCTCGGTGATATGGACTTCAAGACCACGGGTACCCGTGACGGTCTGACCGCTTGCCAGATGGATATCAAGGTGGACGGCCTGAGTTACGAAGTGCTGGAGAACGCACTCGCACAGGCTCACCAGGCTCGTATGTTCATTCTCGACAAACTGCTCGAGACCATGCCGGAGCCTCGTGCCGACATCAAACCGCACGCTCCGCGTATCGTGACGATGATGATTCCGAAGGATATGATCGGTGCTGTGATTGGCCCGGGCGGAAAGATTATACAAGGTATTCAAACCGAGACAGGTGCCGTTATCTCAATAGATGAGGTAGAAGAAGGGGGCAAAGTAGAGATAGCAAGCAACAACAAGGAGTCGATGGACGCTGCTGTGGCTAAAATCAAAGCCATTGTGGCACTGCCGGAAGTAGGCGAAGTCTATGAGGCAACCGTCAAGTCGATTATGCCCTACGGCTGCTTCGTAGAGTTCATGCCGGGTCACGAGGGCCTGCTCCACATCTCGGAGATTGACTGGAAGCGTTTCGACACGATGGAGGAAACGGGGGTTCACGAGGGCGACAAGATTATGATACGCTTGCTCGAAGTAGATGAGAAGACAGGTAAATTCAAACTGTCTGCAAGGGTACTGAAAGAGAAACCCGAAGGCTATGTAGAGCCGGAGCGTCCTGCACGTGCGCCAAGAGGAGACCGTGGTCCTCGCCCTGAGCGTCGTGGTCCCCGTCCTGAAGATGGTGCGCGCCTCGACCGCCGACGCTAATATAACGGTAGGTACTATGTAGATTTTCTAGAGATTCTAGACTTTCTAGACATTCTAGACTTTCTATATAAGAAAAGAATTACGGCTGCAAGGGGGTAACTCTTGCAGCCGTAATTTCTTTTTGCTACGAGGTGTATATATCTCGCCCATATCGTAGCGTTTTCGCTACGATATGTTGGCGTATATATATGTCGGCGTGGGCTACTTATACTTGGTTCTCTTTCCTGTGGGTAATGCTAAGACCTGAGCGGTAGAGAATTACCTTCAAGTATTGTTCCCACGCTTTTTTTGTATATATCCGTCAGGGAACAGCGGAGATATACGCATACCTAATGAGATATTTAGGCAATAAGACATCTATTGTTCAGCATATAAACCATCTTCTTGAGAAACATTCGCTTCTCAATCAGCGCTACACATTCTTTGATGCGTTTTGCGGCACAGGCACGGTGGCCTTTTCCGTTCATAACCTATGCCATATCATCCTAAACGACAATCTACTTTTTGCCACTATTTACGCCAAAGGTCGTATTGTACAAGACCGATGTACTTTTAACACACTCGGCTTTAATCCCATCGAATACTTTAATCAATCCGAACACCTGCGGCAAGGGTTTGTTTATAATAACTATTCGCCTGCGGGTGGCAGGTTACATAATTTGATATTAAATGATTTTGACGCAGTTTCCTTAAAGATTTTGCTGTATTACCTTTGCAAAATCTCCTTGGCGGGTTGCATCATACGACGCAGCATATCACTAAATACATCGGGGTCTTGCAGTGCCTCACGGCGGAGGCGACTGAGTTCAACGAACGACTCTTCTTGCTCAAAGCCGATAAACTTGCGTCCTAACAAGTTGGCGGCAATGCCCGTTGTGCTGCTACCTGCGAAGGGGTCGAGCACAATGTCCTCGGGGTCGGAGGCTGCCGTGATAATACGATAGAGCAACCGCAGCGGGGGCTTTTTGTATGGTATTTTTGTCTGCGAGAGTGTTTTTCGTGTGTTCTCAAAGTATAAGTCGAGTGGGCTTGATAGTATAGAGAAAGTATTCATATCATCTGCTTATGTTCTGCTTATCTTCTGCTTATCTTCTACGCAGGTCTCGATGTTGTTATGATGTGGTAGGTGGGTGGTAGTTGGTTGATTGCAGAAAAAGTAGTAACTTCGCAGGCGAAAATGAGGAGGTATGCCGTCGGATGCAAGCGGGCGGTAGGAAACAGGATAAACAGAACAATGGAAAAGGATGTTATTATATTAGCGATAGAATCGTCGTGCGATGACACGAGTGCCGCAGTGATACGGGACGGGATATTATTGTCGAATGTGACAGCAAGTCAGCGAGTTCATGAGGAGTACGGTGGTGTAGTGCCTGAGTTGGCGAGCAGGGCGCATCAAGAGAACATATTGCCTGTAGTGGATACGGCATTGCGTCGAGCAGGTGTGGAGAAAGAGTCGTTGAGTGCTATTGCATTTACTCGCGGTCCGGGCTTGTTGGGCAGTCTGTTGGTAGGCACGAGTTTCGCCAAGGGAATGGCATTGAGTCTTGGTATTCCATTGGTGGATGTGAATCATCTGCAAGGTCATGTGATGGCTCATTTTGTGAGCGAAGGGAAAGTGGAGGAGCATCATCCGAGTTATCCTTTTCTTTGTTTGCTGGTGAGTGGTGGGAACAGTCAAATTATCTTGGTGAAAGCGTTTAACGATATGGAGATTATCGGGCAGACGATAGACGATGCGGCAGGTGAGGCGTTCGACAAGTGTGCGAAGGTGATGGGTTTGCCCTATCCTGGAGGTCCGTATATCGACCGCTTGGGTAAGGAAGGCAATGCGGATGCGTTTCAGTTTGCGAAGCCACAGATAGCGCACTACGATTACAGTTTCTCTGGATTGAAGACCTCGTTTCTGTATTTTCTGAGGGACAGACTAAAGGAAGACCCTGAGTTTATCAAGAAGAATACAAACGACTTGTGTGCAAGTTTGCAGAAGACTGTTATTGACATCCTTATGAAAAAGGTGCGTTTAGCGGCGAAAGATTTAGGTGTGAAGCAGGTAGCCGTTGCGGGCGGGGTAAGTGCCAACAGCGCACTTCGACAGGCGTTTGTTGATTATGGCAAGCGTTATGGTTGGGAAGTGTTTATACCGCCCTTTGCATACACGACAGATAATGCAGCCATGATAGCGCAAGCAGGATATTACAAGTATTTGGCAGGGGAGTATTGTCCTATAGATGCAGTACCTTTTGCGCGTACGACCATAGCGAATGAGTAAGTGGAAAGACAGTAAGATTGTTCGGAGTATAACCCCTTATCGAGACATTATACTCTTTTTGGTTGCGCTATTGTGTGCGAATTACTTTTGGAAGTTCACGGTAGATGCTGACGAGCATGGTGGTCCGGTGTATTGGTTCGGTTTGGACATCTCTGCTCCTTTTGACTTTTTGGCTGCCCATGTGGCATATATAGCCTATCAACTTATTCACCTCTTCAGTGATACGGTGCATTACTTATCTCCCTATTCCTTGCGTTTTGACACGGGAACAGGCGTGAATATTGTGTGGAGTTGTACGGGACTGAAACAGAGTTTTATTTGGATAGTGATTATGCTTGTTGCGAGAGGCGATTGGAAGAGGAAGGTATGGTTTATTCCTTTGGGACTTGTTTGCATTTATCTGTTCAACATATTCCGTATAACGATTATCGCAATAATAGTGGAGCATCATCAAGAGTGGTTCGAACTTTTTCACGCTTACCTATTCAAGTACTTGTTCTACTTTATGCTCTTTATGTTGTGGGTATTGTGGGTAGAGAAGATCGGGAACAGGAAATAGTTGTTAGATGTATTGAGCAGTGAGGCTATGCGGGTTGGATTTCAGTTCTTCGACTGTGCCTGTTGCGACGATTTGTCCTCCTGCCCGTCCGCCTTCAGGTCCCATATCGATTAGATAGTCGCAGGCTCGTATTACATCGAGGTTATGTTCGATGATGATGACCGTATTGCCTCTGTTTGTGAGTTCACGCAGTACAGAAAGCATGACCCTAATGTCTTCGAAGTGCAAGCCAGTTGTTGGTTCGTCGAGTATATAGACGGTGTTACCTGTGTCTTTTCTTGAGAGTTCGGTTGCGAGTTTCATTCGTTGGCTTTCTCCTCCGGAGAGGTTAGTACTGCTTTGCCCGAGTCGGATGTATCCAAGTCCTACATCTTGCAGTGTTTTTATCTTTGAGAGTATTGCAGGTTGTGCAGCAAAGAACTCGACGGCTTGGTTGACGGTCATATCCAGTACATCTGCGATACTTTTTCCTTTGAACCGTACTTCGAGTGTTTCTTTGTTGTAGCGTTTGCCTCCACAGACCTCACAAGGTACATAGACATCGGGAAGGAAGTTCATTTGCAGTGCTTTGTAGCCGTTTCCGCCACACTCCTCACATCGTCCTCCCGCAGTATTAAAGGAGAATCGTCCTGCTTTCCATCCTCGTATTTGCGATTCGGGGAGTTGGGTGTATAGTTGTCGTATGTCGGAGAATACTCCGGTGTAGGTGGCAGGATTGCTTCTGGGTGTTCGTCCGATAGGGCTCTGATCTACACACACTACTTTATCGACGAACTCCAATCCTTCGATATGGTTGTATTGCAGGGGTGACTGTAATGAGTGGTAGAAGTGTTGACTAAGTATGGGATAGAGTGTCTGGTTGATAAGTGTGGACTTGCCAGATCCAGATACGCCAGTAATACAAATCATGCGGCGTAGGGGGAAGGCGACATCGATATGCTTCAGATTATTGCCTGAGCATCCATAGAGCCTCAGCCAATCGACATCTTTGAGTGATGTATGCTTTGCCCGAGGTATAGACAATTTTCCATTGAGGTATTGCGCAGTAAGAGTGTCGGCTTTCAGCATTTGCGAGGGTGTACCCTCGAATACTATTTGTCCGCCCAATCGACCTGCTCGTGGTCCTACATCTATGATATAGTCGGCATCCCGCATCATTTGTTCGTCGTGTTCGACTACTATGACCGTGTTTCCCAGATCGCGCAATTGCCGTAGAGAGGTTATTAGCCGTTGGTTGTCGCGTTGGTGAAGTCCGATGCTTGGTTCGTCGAGGATATAGAGTACATTGACCAATCGTGAGCCTATCTGTGTAGCCAGTCGTATGCGTTGATTCTCGCCGCCAGACAGACTGTCGGAAGACCGTGAGAGCGAGAGATATTGCAGTCCGACATCTACCATGAACTGCAACCGATTTTTTATTTCCCGCAGTATTTCGTGGGCTATTGTTTTCTGTTTTTCGGTAAGGGTGGACTCTACTGTATCGAGGTATGTCATCAGGTCGTTGATGTCCATATCGGATAGTTGTGCAATGTTCTTGTCTCCTAACCGGTAACTCAGTGCTTCTTTGGACAATCTTGCACCGTGACATTCGGGACATTCGACCTCAGTGGCATATTTTTTTATCCATCGTTGTTCGTTTTCGGTAACAGCGTTTTCCTGTTGTATCTCGAGGTAGTGTATGATACCTTCGTAATGACTGTTGCTCATTGCCACACCAGCGATAGAAAAGGGGAAGTTGTCTTCCGAACCGTTCATGAGTTCGTTGACTGCCTCTTCGGGTAGTTTGGAGAATGGTGTGTGCAATGTGAAGTCGCCATACTTTGCAAGAATTTGTTCTATCTGTTCGAAGATGCCCGATTTACGAGCCTTGCCAAGCGGTTCGATGGCTCCTTCTGCGATGGAGAGTGCTTTATTGGGTACTATTTTATCGACATCCACCCGATTGATAACTCCCAGTCCTTTGCAAAGCGGGCATGCTCCTTGCGGAGAATTAAAAGAGAATGTATGCGGTGCGGGGTCGGCATAGGATATGCCCGTTGTAGGACACATGAGTGTACGGGAATAGTACCTCGGTTTGACCTGTCCGGCAGGTTGGTCGTATTCTACAATCATGATGACCCCTTCGCCTTGCTGCATTGCTTTGGAGATGGAGTCCTGTATGCGTTGCGTATCTATTTCGGTGTGTTTAGCGGTGTCGGTGTGTGGTATTTTGAGGCGGTCTATTACCAGTTCGATATTATGTCGCTTGTATCTATCGAGTCGCATACCCGCAACAATCTCGCGCACTTCATCGTCGATGCGTACATACATGAAGCCCTTTTTACGAAGTCTTTCGAACAACTCCTTGTAGTGACCTTTCCTGCCTTTTATCAAAGGGGAGAGGAGTAGTACGCGTTTGCCTGCATAGCCGTTGATGATGAGTTGGAGTATTTGTTCATCGGTGTAATGCACCATTGGTTCGCCCGTTAGATAACTGTAGGCGACTGCTGCTCGTGCGAATAGTAGTCGTAGGTAGTCGTATATCTCGGTGGTGGTTCCGACGGTGGAGCGCGGATTGCGGTTGGTGGTATGCTGGTTGATAGCAATAACGGGGCTTAGTCCTGTTATTTTGTCGACATCGGGTCGTACTCTACTACCCAAGAATCCCCGAGCATAGGATGAGAAAGTGTCGATGTATCTCCGTTGTCCTTCTGCGAAAAGTGTATCGAAGGCGAGACTTGATTTTCCGCTGCCAGAGAGTCCCGTGATGACTGTGAGTGCATAGCGAGGTATGCGCACATTGATATTGCGCAAGTTATTCACCCTGTCGCCCGTTACTTCAATCCACGATGTGAATGGGGGTATGTCTTTTTGTGTTGCCGTTGTTTCGAGTCGTTAAACAGGTTGCAAAGATATTGTTTTTTTTGGAAACAGACAATGGTTGTGGGAAGTTGAGTGGTGGTTTATCGGAGTGTTGAGGGTTGAGGGTAGTTGAGTGGGTGGGTGGGAGGATGTAGGGGGGAGGGTTATACAAGGGAACTATGGGCTTGTTCGCAGGCGGGGTGTTCGCGGCAACAGTGGTTAAGGGTTGGAGGTGGTGGAGGTTTTGGTGGGGGAGGTAGGGGAATTAGACAGTATAGAGGATATAGGTGGTTGGAGGAGGGGATGAGAGCCATAGCACGGTGTTCTTCATTTCTTTTGCATGAACAATGGGTGAGCGTGATGGTTTGTCCGCAGGCGAGGCGCCCGCGTCCCCAGTGTCTTTTAGTTGAAGGTTGAGAGCCATAGCACGCTATGGCTCTACGGTGAGCAAGAGTGCAGCAAGAAACCATTATACGGTAGGTATGAGCGCAGCAAGGCGTTATTGTAATTTAAGAATTAAGTGTTAATAATTAAAGCAGGGAGAGGGGTGTTTCGTGGGTGGTTTATAGGTAGTTGGTAGGGTCTTTCTATATTCATCCTATATTCGTCCTATATTCATCCTATATAAATCCTTTGGAAGGGGTAGTAAACAGTGGGGTTGTCGGTGGAGAGGCGGGAGGATGAGGAAGTTTTGGAGTATGGGAGTTGGTTTTAGGTATTTAGGAAGTTTTTATTTTTGTTATCTCTTTATGGAATTGTTTGTGAATGCTTGTATATACGAGAAATAAAGTCTATCTTTGCGGTTATTAACTTACGGTAGTTATACCCCATAGGGAATATGAAGCGATTTCTTTACATCTTGAGTGTAGTGTTGGCTTGCACTGTATTGGTGTTGGGTATGCTGTTTATGCTTATCCGTAGCAGCAGGGTGCAGACAGCTATGCTTGATGTGGTGGCGCAGGAATTGTCGCGTGGGTTAGAAGCCGATGTACATATAGGCAAGGCGGACTACCGGTTGTTCAACAAAGTATCGTTTCGAGATATTTACATAGGCGACCAGCAGGGTGACACCCTACTCTACACGCAGGAGGCGGAGGCGGAGTTCGATTTCAGGGGTTTCTTTCAGCGGCGTATCATCTTCCGTCGGATTACCCTGCAAGATACATATATCAATATCTATACGGTTGACTCGCTACGGAAGAACTACAGTTTTCTTGAGGTTTTGCTACCTCTTCCTCAGAGCGATACTCCTCCCATTGTAGAGATAAAGAATGTGCGTATATGCGATGCACGATTCCGCTACGATGACTGGTATGCCGCTCACCTACAGGCAGCGGTATCACTGAACCATTACAGCATGGACTCGTTGGATGCCGAGATAGAAGGTTTGGAAGGCACATTGTGGAAGAGGGGGGCTGATTGCAGTCTCTCCCGTGATTCGTTCCGCTTGGAGAGCCTGCAGGCACGGCTATTGAAGAACGAGCAAGGTGTGAGTATGCCCCGAATGCGGATAGTGCTGCCTCATTCGGAGTTCAGCACGCACACTGCGGGTGTGCTATTCCCGCCGAACCGAGGTGAGAAGCAAGATATTTCCGATATTCAAGTATCGTTAGAGATAGGTACAGCCGTGTTGTCGCCTCGTGATATTGGTTTGTTTGTGCCAGCGACAGGTAAGATTTCCGGTGGTATATCGTTATCCGGCAGCATAGTGGGAACGATAGACGACCTGCACGCCAAGAACCTTGCTATCCAGTACAAGCAATATTCTCTGTTGAAGGGAGATGTGTCGATAGTGGGTTTGCCGAACATCGACAGTGCGTATATTTCCGCCGATTTGCAAGACCTGACCCTTCACAGGGCGCTTGTACAGGACTTTATTTCGGATATGCAGAACCGCCCATACGAGTTGCCGAAGTCGTTGGCGCAGTTGGGTGTGGTACACTACAAGGGGAGTTTGCGGGGCAGGATGGACAGCCTTGATTTGTATGGTGTCTTTACTTCGAACTTGGGTTCGATTTCGACGCAAGGTTCGTTGCGTACGGTTAACCGAATGGAGGATGTTTATTTCAAGGGTATAGTGCAGACGAAGCGTTTCCGTTTGTCGCCGATTGTTGGTAACAAGAAAATAGGCAATGTGTCGATGCGTGCGCAGGTGGATGCTCATACGGGTTTGGACTATCCGTTGCACGCCAAACTATGCGCCACTATTTCTTCGATAGACCTGAACGGCTACACCTACAAGAACGCCCATATAGACGGTACATACACCAAGAATATGTATGAGGGTTTGATTCGTATAGACGACCCTGCTATCGGTTTTCAGTTTGACGGGTTGGTAGATTTGCGGAAGAAACTGCCTGTTATTGACTTTGACCTTGACATCCGGCGGCTGCATTTGGATGAGTTAGGTCTGACAAAGCGTTATGCAGGCTCGGACTTACGGGGCAATCTGTCGCTCAATATCGTTGGGAACAGGCTTGACAATATCAACGGGACGCTTGCCATAGATACTTTATCGTTCAAGAACAAGGAGAAGACTTTGTTGTTGGAGACATTGCGCATCATAGCAGAGACAGGTGAGCATCGGCCTACGAACTTCAAGATACAATCGGACTACCTGAATGCGAACATATCGGGTCAGTACAAGTATAGTCAGTTACCGACTATTGTCAAGCGATTGTTGGTCCGTTATCTGCCCCGACTATTGTCGGAGAAAGACCGCAAAGCCATAGAGCATGCTCCTGCGACTAACGATGTACAGTTCTACGCTTATTTCAAGAATCTTGATCTCATCAGCGAGGTATTGGAGTTGCCCGTATCTATTCCCGACTACCCTACTATCAAGGGTTTCATATCAGAGCCAGAGGAACAGTTTGCGTTGCAAGTGTTCGTCCCGACGGTAGAGAGCGGGGAGAAAAAGATAGACAACATTGCAGTGAATCTGGATAACCGTGCAGAGCAGATCAACTTGTCGGCACAGTTATTGACCTACGCCGATGACACTCCTGCCGGTGACGAGGTGGGGGACTTGCAATTTTACATCAAGTCGGTTGCAAAGAGCGACTCTGTTACTTTCAATCTGGATTTTTCGAATCCGAAAGGGGAGCGCAACAGAGGTTCGTTGCGTACGGTTACACGGTTTATGCAGTATGCAGGACAGCCGCTTGTTGATATGCACCTGTTGCCATCGCAGTTCCTGTTGTCGGACTCTACATGGACACTCTCTGATGCACATATCCGCTATGCTGTGGCAGACACCTCGCTACAGATTCAGAATTTCCGTTTGGGCAATACGCAGCGTTTTGTGTATGCGGAGGGTATAGCAAGCAAACGAAGTGATGATTCGATTCATTTCGACATCAGTGATTTTCCACTTGATTATATATTGGACTTCACAGAGGCGAAGGATGTCATTTCCTTTGGAGGCAGACTTACGGCACGGGGAGTTGTATATAGTCTGTTCAGTACGCCTATGCTTGAAGCCGAGGCGAGGATGGATAGTGCCAGTATCAATGGTCAGTTTGTGGGAGATGCCTCAGCCGTAGCGCATTTGAACAGGGAAAAGAAGACGATAGACATATTCGGTTCGGTGGTAGAGCATGGGGATACCGTGGCAGACATAACGGGTATTGTCGCCCCGCAAAACAACAAGCGTTGGGACTTGTTTATAAAGGCAGATTCCGTGAATCTCGGTTTTATCAACTATTGGACCAAAGGCATTCTGGAAGATTTGCACGGTCGAGGTTATGGGGATGTGCATGTTTACGGAGAGAACAGGATGTCGCATGTGACAGGCAGGGCATTGGCAAAAGATGCGGGATTGGGTATCGGGATGTTGGGAACACATTACTACTTCACAGATTCCATCATAATGGATTATGACTGCATTCATTTTTCGAATATACAATTGCATGATGCAGAGAATCATCCGTTGTATGTGAACGGTGCGTTGCGGCATGACGGCAATTTCGATGATTTCCGCTATGACATTGATATTCGTTGTGAGGATGCGTTGGTGATGAATCTTCCTCCTTCCCGAGATGATATGTTCTACGGAAGGGTGTATGGTACAGGGTATGCCTCGATACATGGTGATGAGAAGGAATGCCGTATCGGTGCGAATGCACGAACCAGTGACAAGACAGAGTTCAGTCTATCTATCGGCGGGGCAAGCAGTGCGCACGACAACTCATTCATTACTTTTGTGGACCACACGAAGCCAGCGAAGAAAGAAGAAAAGCATACGCAAGAGGAGAGTAGCGACACCAAAGTATATCTTGACCTGCAAATAGAAGCCACGCCATTGGCTGCGGTGAACATTATTATTGACCCCAAGACCGGTGACCATTTGGAAGGTCGTGGGGAAGGACATATACAGGTGAAGTATGATATGGCGGCTGACGATATAAAGATATTCGGTACATACACCTTGCAGCAAGGTTCGTTCTTCTTTACCTTCCAGAATGTTATCCGTAAGGAGTTTACGATACGCCCCAATAGCAAAGTACTCTTCAACGGAGATCCGGAGAACCCACAGATAGACGCGAGCGCACATTACTCGACTACGGCTTCACTGCGCGACTTATTTGGTTCAGACATATCGCAACTCTCGACGAACCGTACATCGGTGCCGGTGAATTGCATTCTCTATTTGAAAGACTTCCTGATGAATCCGCTCATCTCCTTTGGCATAGAGTTACCTCAGTCGGACGAGAGTGTGACCAGTCAGGTGAAATCAATCATCAACACAGACGAGATGTTGATGCGTCAAATCTTGTACTTACTTGTGTTTAACAAGTTCTATACTCCGGAATATCTGCAGACGACGACGGAGAATGTGGGTGTGAGTGAGACATATTCGTTGCTCAGTTCTACCATTACGGGTCAGATAAACAACTGGTTGGGCAAACTGACCAAAGATTTTACGGTAGGCTTTAATGTGCGTACCGACGGTACGGGCTACGATTCTAGTCAAGAATATGAAACACAATTCCAATATCAACCGAACAACCGGCTACTGATAAACGGTAATTTCGGATACCGTTATAATGACATTAGCAATCAGCCATTGTTCGGTAATCTTGATGTAGAATATATGCTCAGTCCTTCGGGTCATTGGCGTGCGAAGGCCTATACCCATACTGTGGACAAGTATTCGCTAAAAGAGGCTCATACGGTGCAAGGTGTGGGCTTGATGTTCAAATATGATTTCGGAGGACAAGGGCACAAACAAAGAAAAAAGACTATAGCAACCGACACTATTCCATCACAAAAGTAGAGAAATATGTTAGTAAAGACCTTTGGTGCAGCCGTTTATGGTATAGATGCTGTACCTGTCACCATAGAAGTATATCTTACACAAGGAACGAATTTCTTCTTGGTAGGACTGCCCGATAATGCAGTGAAGGAGAGTCATGAGCGCATTGCCTCAGCATTGAAGGTGAACGGATATAAGATGCCCGTAAAGCAGATTATTATCAACATGGCCCCAGCGGATATAAAGAAGGAGGGTTCTGCATACGATTTGCCATTGGCTATCGGTGTAATGGCAGCGGACGAGGTGATACGGTCGGAGCGACTGCATGAGTACATCATTATGGGGGAACTCTCACTTGACGGGACTCTGCAACCCATACGAGGCGTTTTACCTATTGCATTGATGGCAAAGGAGATGGGATACCGTGGTTTTATTCTGCCTTCAGCCAATGCTCAGGAGGCGGCAGTGGTAGAGGGGTTGGATGTGTATGGTATGGATAACATACGGGATGTGGAGCAATTTCTGAACGGGAAGACAGATATGGAGCCTACCACAGTAGATATGCAGCAAGCCTTTTCGATGCCGGCTCTACACTCCGAACTTGATTTTGCCGATGTACGGGGGCAGGAGAATGTCAAGCGAGCCTTAGAAGTTGCAGCGGCAGGGGGACATAATCTGTTGATGGTTGGTCCTCCCGGTGCAGGTAAGAGCATGATGGCCAAACGCTTACCGAGTATTCTTCCTCCTCTTACTCTGCAAGAGGCACTTGAGACGACAAAGATACACTCTGTGGCGGGTATAACGGGGAGGAATGTTTCTCTTATTACGCAACGCCCTTTCCGCAGTCCGCATCATACGGTAAGCGATGTGGCTTTGGTGGGTGGAGGATCGAACCCTATGCCTGGAGAGATTTCGTTGGCACACAATGGGGTTCTTTTTTTAGATGAACTACCAGAGTACAAGCGTAGTGCATTGGAGGTAATGCGTCAGCCTTTGGAAGACAGAAAGATTTGCATAGCGAGGGCAAAGTTATCGGTGGAGTATCCTGCAAGTTTCATGCTTGTGGCAGCAATGAACCCATGTCCGTGCGGGCATTATAATGATCCTACCCATGCTTGTACTTGCAATCCAGGTATTGTACATAGATATTTGAGCCGCATATCAGGACCTCTGCTTGACAGAATTGACATACAAGTAGAGATAGTGCCTGTTCCTTTCAACAAACTCACCAGTCAGAAGGTGGAGGAGCATAGTGCGCAGATACGAGAGCGTGTTTTACGGGCAAGGGAGGTACAAGCACAGCGGTTTAAGGAAGTAAAAGGGGTTTACTGTAATGCGCAGATGTCAGGAAAACAGATCCGACATTACTGTGCTATTGATGCTTCGTGCAATGCTTTATTGCAAAATGCGATGGAACGCTTAGGGTTATCTGCTCGCGCCTATGACAGAATACTGAAGGTGGCAAGAACTATTGCCGATCTTGAGGGCGTGGTTGATATACAAATGAACCATATTGCGGAGGCTATTAGTTATCGTAATCTTGACCGAGAGAACTGGGCAGGATGAGAGGATAGAAGTGTATTAGTGATGGCTCAGAAATCGTTTCATCTTGTATCTTCTTATCAACCGACAGGTGACCAGCCTGAGGCGATTGAGCAACTTGTCAGCGGGCTTCGTGCAGGTGTGCCGGCACAGACACTGCTTGGTGTTACCGGCTCGGGGAAAACATTCACTATTGCCAATGTGATTGAGCAGATAGGACGCCCTACCCTTATTCTATCGCACAACAAGACTCTTGCAGCGCAACTTTATAGCGAGATGAAAGGTTTCTTCCCTAATAATGCAGTGGAGTACTTTGTGAGTTATTATGATTATTATCAGCCGGAAGCCTATATCCCCTCGACAGATACATACATTGAGAAAGACCTGAGTATCAATGCAGAGATAGAGAAGTTACGATTGAGTGCTGCTGCATCGTTGTTATCGGGACGAAGGGATGTGATTGTGGTATCGTCGGTGAGTTGTCTGTATGGTATTGGTAATCCGCAGGACTTTTCTCAGAATGCCATTCATATATGCAAGGGGGAACGAGTAGTGCGTGATGATTTCTTGTTGCAGTTAGTTGCTTCGCAGTATATTCGTAATGACCTTGATTTGAATCGGGGTAATTTCAGAGTGAAGGGGGATACTGTAGATATTTTTCTTGCATACGCGAACTATGTATTGCGGGTTGTATTCTGGGGGAACGAGATAGATGAGATTTATACCTTTGAGCCAATTGACCAACATACGATTGATGAGTATGATTCGTTTAATATCTATCCTGCCTCGATATTTACGACGACCAAAGAACGAGTGACGCGTGCTATAGTAGAGATCAGGAAAGATTTGCAGGAGCAGATAGCCTTTTTTCAGGAATTAGGAAAAGAGGCAGAAGCAAAGCGCATAGAACAGCGTGTCAATTATGATTTAGAGATGATTCAAGAGTTGGGTTACTGTTCTGGTGTAGAGAATTATTCCCGTTATTTTGATGCTCGTGCGGCGGGGTCTCGTCCATATTGTCTGCTTGATTATTTCCCGAAAGACTTGTTGTTGGTTGTAGATGAGAGTCATGTTACCGTACCGCAGATACATGCTATGTACGGCGGAGATGCTGCTCGTAAGAAGAACTTAGTGGAGTATGGATTCCGGTTGCCTGCTTGTAGAGATAACCGTCCTCTTACATTTGAGGAATTTGAGGCACTCACACCTCAGACTATCTATGTAAGTGCGACCCCCGCAGATTATGAGTTAGAGAAATCAAAGGGTGTTGTTGTTGATCAGGTGATTCGTCCAACGGGGCTCCTTGACCCAGAGATTGTGGTCCGTCCTTCTGAGCATCAAGTAGATGACCTTCTGGAAGAGATTACCCAGCGAGTAGAGAGAGATGAGCGTACTTTGGTTACAACACTTACAAAGCGCATGGCAGAGGAGTTAGACGATTATCTACGCAAGGCGGGAGTACGCTGTGCTTATATTCATAGTGATGTGGATACATTGGATAGAGTGCAGATTATGGAAGACTTGCGTAAGGGTATATATGATGTATTGGTAGGTGTTAATTTACTTCGCGAGGGGTTAGATTTGCCTGAGGTAAGTCTTGTGGTTATACTTGATGCAGACAAAGAGGGTTTTTTGCGCAATCATCGTAGTTTGACGCAGACAGCAGGGCGTGCTGCCCGTAATGTGAACGGAAAAGTTATTATGTACGCAGACAAGATTACCGATAGTATGCGCATCACTATTCAAGAGACGGAGCGTCGTCGTGCGAAGCAACTTGCTTACAACAAGGTTCATCATATTACTCCTACTGCTATTCGTAAGGCACTGGATAATCCGTTGTCGCTATTAGGTTCGCAGGAACAAGAGAATAAGTATGTGGTTACCCGTGTGTATGATGCAGTGACCTTGCCTGTTATAGAGCAGATGACACCTAAACAGTTGCAGAAAGCGATAGAGAAGACTCGACGGGAGATGCTGGCTTGTGCGAAGGAGTTGCGTTTTATTGAGGCGGCTCAGTTGAGAGATGAATTATTGCGTATGCAAGAGATATTGGACAAACAAGCCTGAATGTTCGCAGCAAGAGTGTATGGGGATGGTTGGTGTGTTATATGAGGTCGGTTACTTGCAGGGATGCGAATTGAACCAGGTCGGTAGTGGCGATATGGAACTGTAGTCCCCGACAGCCTGCACTAATGAATATCTTTTGGTGTTGCAAGCAAGATTGGTGGATGTAGGCAGGATATGGTTTGCGCATACCGATAGGGCTACATCCTCCTCGTATGTATCCTGTAAGGGAGAGCAGTTCTTTCATCTGTACCATAGCACAAGATTTGTTTCCACTCACTTTTGCGGCTTTTTTGAGGTCGATTTCTTTGTCACCCGGTATAACACAGACGAATACACCTGTTTTGTCGCCTCGCAGGACTAAGGTCTTGAATACACAAGATACATCTTCCTTCAGTTGGCGAGCAAGGTGCGTGGCACTGAGGTCGTTCTCGTCCACTTGGTAGGAGATGAGCCGATAGGGTATTTTAGCAGCGTCCAATAGTCGTGCGGCATTGGTTTTTTGCGTCATGGTGCGGAGAGGTTTGTTCAAGACAAAAGTCGCTGTGCTTGTTCGGCACAGCGACTTTGCGCAATGATAAGCATTTTACTTAATGCGGCGTTCTGGTATGCGTGCTTTTTTACCTGTAAGATTACGAAGGTAGAATAGTCTTGCACGGCGTACCTTACCATACTTGTTGACGGTGATATTCTCAATGAAAGGAGAGTCCATAGGGAATATACGCTCTACGCCTACATTACCTGAAATTTTACGGACAGTGAAACGCTTTTTGTCTTGGCTTCCTGAGATGCGTATTACATCTCCGCGAAACTCTTGTATACGCTCCTTGTTACCTTCCTTGATACGGTATGCAACCGTTACAGTATCTCCTGCCTTGAATGCAGGAAACTCTTTCTTTTCGCCAGCAAATGCTTGCTCTGCAATTTTAATTAAATCCATTGTTATTTTATTTAATGGGTTAACAGACGCAGTATACGCTATTTCTTTATTTTGCCAGAGACTACGCCTTAAAATCGGTGCAAAGGTACGACATTTTTATGTATTGTGCAATATGCAGGTTATTTTTAGTTGGGTGGTGCGTATATGGTGTTGCGTACAGTTGGGCATTACTGATATAACAGAAGAGGCTGCCAGGTGATTTGAGGCAGCCTCTTTGGTGTTTGCGTCAGAGAGTAGATTACTCTACTTCCTGTCCCATTACATTGTAGATTTTGTTATCGTGAACAATGAACAATTGTCCGTTGCGAATAACTTTCTTTACAGCAACTGCTTCTGAGATATTGTTTACGCCTGTAGAATCTCCTAATTTGTATGCAGTAGGGTTTTTTACTCCCGGCATACTAAAGTAAGCCACCAAATTACCTTTGACAGTTAACAACATACCTAAATTCTCGGCATTGTCCTCCAAATTAACTGCAGTGCGAATCTCGCCATCGGGTAATGCAACAGGAATGAATATACTGTCTGTTGTCAGTTCCTTTGTGTCGGCTAATGCAACCATAGAGTTAATATATGGAGTTTCTACTCTATTGTTCTTATAATTGACAGTTCCCACTATATAGCCTTTTACCCATGCGGCTTCACTTTGTGAGTTGTTCAAAGCGATTACATCAGCAACTGTGTAAGGAGATTCCTCTGTGCCGTTTCCAACCAACTTTATAACATTAGCGGTAATCTCTGCTTTTTTCACAACACTACCTGATGTGAGGATGAGAGTGTCCTTGAAAGCACCGGCTTCTGTTGCAGTAACGGCAATGGTCAGAGTGCCCCCTTCGGCAGTTAGTGTTCCCGTAGCAGAGAAGTGGCTTCCTTCTTTCAATGTGGCAACAATGACCTCTGTTAGATTTTCGCCTCTTACAACAACTTCCTGGCTATTGTTTTCATCTGCATTGACTTGACCAAATTTAATATCATTGCAGGAGATATTGGGTTCGGAAGAGGCTTCTTCGTAAGTGAAGATTGCTTTTGTAAATTGTGCATTGTTAGCATTTGTCAGAACAATACTGTAACTATTGGTTGTGGCTTGTTGTCCTGCAGGAATGGGTATTGAGTATGTTTCTTTGCAGCCGGTGTAAGAATTCAATTCGGTCGTTCCGACACAAAATTTCCACCCAACACTTCCAGAACCGTTATTTGCACCAAGTAATTCTACATTGGTAACTAATTTGTCGAATGAATTAAAAGTAAGTGTTGCACCAGAGGCTTTACCAAATAATACTGCCGAACTTTCCCCGAAAGAATTGAACTTATAGCCTTTTGTTTCAGTCATTCCACTAAAGGAAATAGAGCAACCTGTGACCTCGTCAGTAAATGTGGAGTCGGCAGTTTTGTAGTCAGTAGGTAAGCCCCATGTGTTGGAAGTGAAATCCAAAGTGAGGGTTTTGGTTGCCGCAAAGGACAACATTGCTGTCAAGAGTGCAGCGAAGAGAAAGGATAGTTTTTTCATAAAGATAGTTTTTATAGGGTTAATAATTATTGGGTTGCTCATAGGTTGCTCATATTATTCCCATTTTTTAGATGACGGTACAAAGGTAATTGTTTTTGTGAATATGCACAAGAGGAGAGGAATATTTTTAGGTGATGTGTTTTTGATAGTTGAGGGTTGGGGGGAGTTGATTGTTGAGAGAGGTTGAGGGTGTAGAGGGGAGGGGTATGTAGAGGAATTAGACGGTATAGAGGATATAGGTGGTTGGAGGAGGGGAGGAGAGGCATAGGACGGTGTGGCTCTACAGCAGGCAAAAACCCATTATAAATGAACGATTGATATGTGAGTATGTTCTTCATTTCTTTTGCCTGAACAAAAGAAACGAAGCAAAGAAAATTCATCGGCTGTGTGTCGGGCGTTGCCAAAAATAATGGTCGCTCGTCCTGCGGCTACGGCACAACTCGCTACGCTCAGACAGTACCTCCGCTTTTCGCAGTACTCGCTCCATTTTTGACGCACCGACACAAGGCCGAAAGTGAGTGAGGGGATCGTTGATTGGTTGATAAGTTTATGAGTTTATGGGTGGGGTAGTTGGTAGAGGAACTAGGAAATCTAGAAAATCTAGGGGATATAGGTGGTTGGAGGTGGGGTTGAGAGCCATAGCATGGTATGGCTCTACAGTGAGCAAAAACGCGGTAAGGAGTTATTGTAAATTAACAATTAAGGGTTAATGATAAATGTGCGGAAAGGGGTGTTTTGTGGGTGTTTTATAGGTAGTTTGTATGCTCTTCCTATATTCGTCCTATATTCATCCTATATAGATCCTATATAAAACCTTTGAAAAAGGTAGTAAATACGGGGCTTGGCGGAGGGGAGTCTGTAGGTTTGCGGAAGGGAGCGGGTTGGTAGGTAGATTAAATTATTTTTGTATATTAAATGGGAAACTACCGATGAGGTTACCATCGATGAAGAAGTCGGCATTGTAGGTTCCTACCTGGAGTATTTCTTCTACATTCCAATAGAGCGTTTCGCTTATGGTTTCGCCTTCGTACTCGAAAGATTTGCAGAGTGAATAAGGTATTTCTTTGTTTTCGTAGATGAAAGTATCGGTTGTGCGCTTCTGCAGGACTTCTCCGTCAGGTCTGAGGATGCGCATATAGAGCATTTTCTCGCCCGGTTGGACGGTGATATTTTTGAGTATGTTGAAAGTAAACTGCAACTTCTGTATTTTGGAGTAGAGTGAAGTCTTGCGTCCATTTTTGTTGAGTTTAGTCAGTTCGAAGTTGTCGATTTCCATCATTGAAGCACGATTGACGACCTCAGTGAGTTGTTGCCGCTCCTGCTCCAATTGGGTAGCCTTTTGTGATACCTCTTCGTACTGTTGTCGCACTTGCCGGTTCTCGGTTACAAGCCTTTTGTTGGTTCGGTCCAACGAATCGATTTGGTGGACATAATCGACCATGACTGCACGGAGAGTCGCCAACTCTTTTTTCAGTTCCGCAATACGGCGGGCATTGGTTACTTTGGTGATGCGCAGTTCTTCGAGAAGGTCCTGCACTCGCTGTTTTTCCTTATAGAGCAAGTCAGCCAGAGAGTCGTTGTGTATTTCCTTTCCGTACCCGTCGAACTGGAAAGCCAGATCCTCGTACTCTTCTTCGAGTTGTTCTTTTTCGAAGGTCATCATCTCGACCATCTCTTCCACTTCCTGTTTGGTCTGATGTTGTTTGAAGATGAAGTATGCGGCGACGCCAAGCGACAGGATGAGCAGAATGAGCAACAGGATGACTAAATTTTTCTGTTTCATAAGGTTGTGGTAAGTTATGTTATAGTAAATCTTTCAGTTTCTCGAGGTGCATACCATGCGATCCTTTGAGGAGAATCAACTTGCCTTGTACGGGGTTTTGTCGGAGGTAGTCGGTGAGTGTTTGGACGGCGGGCATTGTGATATAGGGATTGTTGGTCTTGGCGAACTCATTGCCGACGAGGATGACCTGCTGATAGCCCAGTCGGGAGAGTGTATCGACAATCTCCTGATGCAGAGAGAGGCTTTGTTCTCCTAACTCGAGCATATCGCCCAAAATCAGGAGTTGTTGTTCTTTGGGAGCGGGGTTCTCTGCCAGACTCTGTATGGCGGCTTTCATGGAGGTGGGATTGGCGTTGTAGGCATCGACTATCAGTCTGTTGCGTGGTGTGGTTACGAACATGGAACGGTCGTTGGCCGGTTGGTATTGCCTAACCGCCTGCATTGCCCGAGTTTTCCCGACGCCAAAGAGTTCTCCTATACACAGTGCGGCTGCGATATTTTCGGCATTGTAACTTCCTACCAAGTGCGTATCGGATGGCATCGGTATGGTATGGTAAAGGACTTCTTTGACCTGTTGATTGCCTTTGGCGTCGGATAGCATCTGCTGCAGGTAGGGATTGTCGGCGTTGCGGATGACGGTGCCTTGCCGTTCGACCAGATAATCGTAGAGTTCCTGTTTGGTACGCATGACACCTTGGAAAGAGCCGAACCCTTGCAGGTGCGCCTTACCGACATTGGTAATGAGTCCGTAGTCGGGTTCTGCAACTTCCATCAGTTCTTTAATGTCGCCTGGATGTGATGCGCCCATCTCGACTATCGCCAATTGATGATGACGATTGGTTTGGAGGAGGGTGAGGGGTACTCCGATGGAGTTGTTGAGATTGCCTTGCGTTGCGTGAACCCTGTATTGCGTACGCAAGACGGCAGCGGTCAGTTCCTTTGTTGTGGTCTTGCCGTTAGTCCCCGTGATAGCGATGACAGGCAGTGCGAGATGTCGGCGCCAAGCACGGGCGAGGTTCTGGAGTCCGACAACGCCTCCCCGTTGGGTGTCTTCCGTTGTGAGGAGGATAGCACGGTGATTGCCAAATTGTTCGACGATGGAATGGTAGATGTCAGGGTTGGAGACGATAGCGATTTCGGCACCGTTGCGGAGTGCCTGTTCTGCGAACCGGTTGCCATCGAAAGTTTCACCCTTGAGTGCAAAGAACACGCAACCTTCAGGTAGATTGCGTGTATCTGTACTCACGATGAGTGCATCGGTATTACTTTTTATTAGGGAGCTCCAATCCATAACCTTTCTTCTTGTCTTCAATCTTGAGGAGCATAGAGAATATGAACGCTATTACGCCGAAACTTGCGAAGACTATCATCGGGACGAGATACCCCCCAGTTGCCTGACGCAGTTTGCCAATGAGAAGGGGAACGAGGCAGAGTCCGATATTTTGCACCCAGAAAATGAGGCAGTAGGCAGAACCAAGCACTTTCTCGTCGATAATCTTTGGTACAGAAGGCCACATAGATGCGGGTACGAGTGAGAAACTGACGCCCAAGACAAGAATGGTGACCAGTGCGAGTGTCTTGCTGGGATAGAGCGGCAAGACGAAAGCAAAGACACAGTGACATACAATCATAATCAATGCACCTATCATCATCATTGATGCGCCCTTGCCCTTATTGTCGATGAATGCGCCGAGGAAAGGCGTGAGTACCATAGCGAGAATCGGGAACCATTTGAACAGACCGGCAGCCTCATCGTTGGAGATTTGCAGCGTTTCCTCCAAGAAATTGGTTGCGAAGCGTTGGAACGGGAAGATGGCAGAATAGTACAAGACACAAAGGATGGCGATAATCCAGAACATCTTGGAGGTGAATATCTGTGCTATATCGGAGAGGTGGAACTCGTCTTCGGGGTCTTTAGCAGAGGTCAATTCGCCCGTAGCGATCAACTGTTTGTCGAACTTGCTGTCCATAACGGAGAAGACGAGGAAGTTGATGAGCCCTATTACGAGCAGGAGAGCCGAGAAGAGGAGCGGTGCTACGACCGAATCTACGCCGTTGACCGCAAAAGCATGGCTAATTTTAGGCGAGAAGAACATAGCCGCAAAGACGCCGATACGGGCGATGGACATCTCTAATCCCATAGCCAAAGCCATCTCTTTGCCTTTGAACCACTTGGCGAGAATTTTGCTGACCGTAGTACCCGCCATTTCACATCCGCAGCCGAATATCATAAATCCGAACATCGCCAGTTTGGCGGAGCCAGGCATATCGATCCACCAAGAGTTGAGCCATGTGACATTGTTGGCATCGAACCAATCGCTGACGCCGATGTATTTGATGGCTGCACCCAAGACCATAAGAGAGGCGGAGAGAGTACCCGTGAAGCGGACGCCCATCTTATCGAGGATGATGCCTGCGAGGATGAGAAATCCGAAGACATTGAGGAGATACTCCCCCGCAGCATAAGTGCCGAAGTCATCACGGCCCCAGTTGTATGATTTCTCCAAGAGAGAGGCGAGGGGTGACAAGATGTCGACAAACATATAGGCGAAGAACATCATTGAAGCCACGAGAATAAGCACTGCCCATCGTGCTACTGAGGAGTCTCGTAGGGTCTGTTGTAGTTTCTCTGTCATTGTGATAATATGGTTGGTTAATATGAGAGCGGGAAGAATATCGCAGTGGAACGCTACAAGGCTTCGTCTTCTTCCTGCATGGGATGAGGACGATGCGGATGTTTACACTTCTTGAGCCAAGCCTCTTTTCGTCGCTCGTACTCAGCGTAATGCGTTTCTAAATAACCATCAGCCATGCGGGTTACTTTATCCCTAAACGGTTCTTTACCTGAGGCATTACATTGGTGGCGTCTGGGGAGATATAGACCATTGCTGCGGAGTCGAAGATATAGGTAAATCCTTCAGCAGTACCTACTTCCTGGATGGCCTTAGTCATCTTCTCGTGTATGGGAGCCAAGTATTCCTGTTGCTTCTTCTGTATGTCTTGTTGTGCAGTTTGATAGAAGAGTTGAATACGCTGCTCCATCTCTGCCAACTCTTGCTGACGGAACTCCTTTACACCATCTGTGAGAGTGGCTTGTTCTGCCTGAAACGCAGATACCTTCTTGTTAAACTCTTCCTGCATATTCGCAAGAGAGGTCTCGTATTGGCCTTGCAGAGTATCCATGCGGAGTTTAACTTGGTTGATTTCCGGCATTTGGGTAAAGAGTTCTTGCGAGTTGATATACCCCAACTTCTGAGCACTCAATGCGATGGGTAATGCTAATAAGAGCATTAAGAATTGTTTTTTCATTGCTATATGTATTAAGTTATTATTCATTGTTCTTTCATTCCAATACCTTGTACAGTCCTTATCTTGCACCTAATTTCTGCAATACCAAGTCTGAGATATCCAATTTATTCGACATATATATCAGACTCGGGTCGGCAGAACGGTCTTTTACGACTTCATAGTGCTTCTCTTGTGCAACCTCTTGAATTGCAGTATATATCTCATCTTGTATGGGTTTAATAAGGCTCTCTCTCTTTTTGAACAACTCTCCATCTTGACCGAAGTATTTACGCTTCAACTCTAATGCTTCCTTCTCTTTATTAAGGATTTCCTCCTCGCGTTGCTTCTTCATCTCTTCCGAAAGGAATATCTGTTCTGTCTGATAATTACTCGTCAACACTTTGGCTTCTTGCATAAGAGCATCCACCTCCTTCTGCCAACGCCTCGAGACTAACGACAACTGCTCATTAGCCGACTCGTACTGAGGGAGGTTCTTCAGTATATATGCCATATCCACATAAGCCACCTGCACTTTCTGTGCATACAACAGAGAGAACGCCGAGAGGCAACAGAACAGCAATATATATATCGTTCGCTTCATAATTTACTATTTTGTCCGTTATAGTTCCTGTCCTAAGACAAAGTGGAATTGTGAGCCACCCATACTTTTATCACCATTGATAGCATCGAAACCATAGCCCCAATCAATACCCATCAAACCAAACATCGGTAGATAGATACGCACACCAACACCCAACGAGCGTTTCAGGTTAAAGGGGTTATAGTCCTTTATGTCTGCAAAACAATTACCCGCCTCTGCGAACACCAATGCCCAAATAGTCGCATTCTGTTCCAACGAGATAGGATACCTCAACTCAAAAGTAAATTTGTTGTACAGATAACCTGCATTCCTCCCTGTCGTATAGTCATAAGGCGTCAACGCACCCGATTGGTATCCCCTCATTGCCACATATTCCGTCGAATAAGATGTGTATGAGGTCATACCGTCACCTCCCATATAGAAGGTCTCAAATGGCGACTTCGCATTTTTGTTGTAGTGTCCCAAGTAACCAAACTCCGCACGCGCCATCAATACTAATTTGGAGTCCGGAGTCAGAGGTGTAAACACTTTTCCTGTGAACTTCCATTTGTGATACTCTATCAACCTGTAGCGTTCCGATTCCGACATCGATGCGTAGTCGCGCTTGTTGATAAGAGAATAAGGAGGAGTCAATTTAACCGACAGACTGAACGAAGACCCCCTTCGAGTGTAAATCGGATTATCTATACTGTTCCTCGACAAAGTCAAGCCAAGAGAGAAGTTATGCGATGTACCGTTCGCTATAAGCAAGTAAGGCCAGTCTTTCATCATGTACAGTTGATATGCCAACTCACCATAAAAGGTAAAGTAATCATCCGGCCAACGCAAACGCATACCGTAGCCTATCGATGCACCCAATGTACGCAGATACCTGTCTGGATCGGACTCTGAAGCCGATAACTGACTCATATAATCGGAATAACCGCTATTGTAATAATACGAATAGGAGTTATACAAATTCTGATACGATTGCGTAAAACGCTTGGAGTAACCCGTTTGCGAAGCGAAATAAAGACTGGCAGACAGACTGTTCGGACGCTTTCCTCCTAACCATGGCTCAAGAAAACTGATGCTCGCAGAGGTATAATAATAACCATTCGTGCGCGCATTGATGGAAAAGGTCTGCCCTTCCCCCTGTGGCACAATACGATAGGTCTTGGGCTTGAACAAGTTCTGTATCGCAAAGTTCGTAAATTTCAAACCGATACTGCCCACAATGCCCGTGGCACCCCAACCCAATGAAAACTCTATCTGGTCCGAAGACTTCGTCTGGAGTTGATAAGTAATATCCACTGTCCCGTCCTCCGGATTAGGCTGGATGTCAGGCACCAAATGCTCTTGATCGAAATGACCCATTTGTGCCAACTCCCGCAAAGAACGCATAATATCCGTCTGCGAATACAACTGACCGGGCTTCGTATATAGTTCCCGACGAACAACATGTTCATACACACGGGTATTGCCCATGATATTTATCTCGTTGATAGTTGCAGGCTTACCCTCATACATCCGCATCTCAAAATCTATCGAATCGCCTTCCACTTTCACCTCCACAGGGTCAACATTGAAGAACAAATAACCGCGGTCAGTGTACAACTTCGAAACAGCATCATCATCCGTCTGCAGACGCTCCTGTAGCAGTTTCAGGTTGTAAGTATCCCCTTTCTTTATTCCCAATACGGCATCCAGATAGTCGTACGGATACAAGGTATTACCCACCCAATGAATGTCCCTCACAAAGTACTTCTCACCTTCAGAGATGGTCATATACACATCCACCTTCGTCGGATCGACGCGCGATGGAACAACACTGTCCGCAACTATGTATGCGTCACGATAACCCAACTCGTTATATTTCTCTATCACCGACACTTTATCCTTCTCATATTCCTCTGTCACAAACTTCTTGGTGCGGAAAAAGTTAATGATGTTGTTATCATTGGTCTTCTTCATAACACGGTTGATTTTGTTGTGCGACAATGCCTCATTGCCCGTGATATATATCGCATTGACCTTCGTCTTCGCTTTCTTATCTACATTGATAGCCACCTTCACATAGTCCGGATGCTCTTCGTCAGGGAACTCCTGCACCTGCACTTCCGCATTATGGAAACCCTTTTCCGCAAAGTATTTCTTTATCACCGTCTTCGCACGGTCTATGCTGTTGGGCGTCAACTGACTACCCTTCGTCAAGCCCACTCTCACCTCCAAGTCCTCACGCTCCGACTTCTTCAGCCCGTTGTAAGCCAACTCCGAGATGCGAGGACGCTGCTTCAACACTATTGTAAGCCAGATTTTCGACCCCTCTATCTTACTGGCAAGTATCTTTACATCCGAGAACAAACCCTGTTTCCAAAAGCGACGGATTGCCTTCGTAATCGCATCGCCAGGCACTTCTATCTTATCCCCCACTGCCAAACCCGAAAAACCTATCAGCACAAAATCTTCATAACTCTCCGCACCTCGAACGGCTATATCGGCTATCTCGTAGGTCCTCGACTGAAAAGTGTACTCAATCTTCGGCACTTCACCTCCTACCGTATCCAACAAAAGAGTGTCTGCACCCTGCTGAGCATATCCTACCACAGGGACAAGCACAAGCAACAGAAGAAATATGTATAGAAATAGATGTCTCAAGATTCTGGTGTCTGTATTTGTTCCGATGTCTTGCCAAACCGACGCTCCCTTTGTTGATAATCCAACACGGCACGATACAATGCCTCTTTGCGAAAGTCTGGCCAACAACAGTCTGTAAAATAAAGTTCCGTATAAGCCAACTGCCATAGTAAGAAGTTGCTGATTCGAAGTTCGCCACTCGTACGGATAAGCAAGTCCGGATCGGGCATCCCCCGTGTATTTAGTGCTTGACTGATAACATCCTCTGTTATATCCGCCGAGCATAATTCCCCCTTCTCCACACTTCCCGCCAACCTGCAAAATGCCTCAGTAATCTCCCACCGCGAGGAATAAGACAGAGCCAACACAAGATGCAAACCCGTATTACCTGCCGTCTGTGCAAGACACTCCTCCAAAGTAACACGACTGCGCTCCGGAAGACGGCGTATATCACCTATCGTCTGCAAACGGACATTGTTCTTATGAAGGGTTGGAGTCTCCTCTTTTATCGTCGCTACCAGCAACTCCATAAGCGCGTCCACCTCCTCCTGAGGACGATTCCAATTCTCTGTCGAGAACGCATAAAGCGTCAACCACTCTATACCAATCTCCGCACAAGCCTCGGTCACTTCCCGAACCGACTGCACACCATACTGATGACCGTATATACGGTCCATGCCATGCTGAACAGCCCAACGACCATTACCATCCATTATAATGGCAATATGACGGGGCAAACGCTGCCTATCTATTTGTTCTTTCAATGACACCTGACTCTTTCTGTTTCAAGGAAGAATAACTTTCTCTATCAATAACTGCAAGTACGGCATACGGCTCGCTCTCTTACAAACTCAAAAACTATGCCGATTGTAAGAGAGGAGGTGAAATCTTTGTTTAGAATGTTACTTCCGTTCAGTTGGTATGTATTGTTATAGTACTCCCTGTTCTCCAAGTTGTCCGCAAAATATATCTGATGTTGCCACGATACAGTCAAACCGAAACGGGGAGCAAACTTCCACTTCAAACCGAAACCGAAGGGTATATACCCCGTGATACTGCCGAAACCGTTATATACACTCAACCCGATCCCTATGAACATATACGGCGTAATAGGCTTGATACGGGTATCGTACTGCTTCACACCCAAGCGGAAGAAATTAAACTCGGCAACCGCATCTATGTTCATCAGCAGATTCTTACCCATAGCACCCGCAATATCTCCGTCCACAGCCTGCAAAGGGAACTTGATGTTATCAGCCTGACCCTTCACCTGTAACGCCCAACGGGGAGTGAACTTATACCGGAAATGCGCACCGTAAGCAGGCTGCACATGCTGAAATATATGCTTCGTCGCATCTCCCACATAATAACTTAATCCTCCCTGTACACCAAACTCACACAGGTACGCACGCTCCTCTGCACATAGCGGCAATATCGATAACATACTCATTACCAACAAACAACCACTACGCCCAAAGACCTTGCAAACTCTCATCAATCTACTTGTGTGCATTTAACTCGCAAAGGTACAAAACCTTTTCTATATACGCAAACTGCCTTACAACAAGCCTCCATGGCTGCTAAAGATTATAAAAATATTCCCTCACTCTAAAAATCATCTCCCCTACCCCTTCCTCCACACCTTCCCTCCGCTAACCCCTGTGTTTACTACCTATTTCAAAGGTTTTATATAGGATGAATATAGGACGAATATAGGATGACTATAGGAACACCCTACAACCCACCTATAAAACACCCACAAACTACCTCTCTTCCCGCTTTAATTATTAACCCTTAATTCTTAAATTACAATAACTCCTTACTGCCTTTATAATGGTTCGTTGCAACGCTCTTGCTCACCGTAGAGCCATAGCGTGCTATGGCTATCAACCTTCAACTAAAAGACACTGGGGACGCGGGCGCCTCGCCTGCGGACAAACCATCACGCTCACCCATTGTTCAGGCAAAAGAAATGAAGAACACCGTCCTATGGCTCTCATCCCCTCCTCCAACCACCTATATCTTCTAGATTTTCTAGATTTCCTAGTTCCTCTACCCATTAACCCACGCATAAACATATAAACTTATCAACTAATAAACCATACTGCCTCCCTCTACCCACAACATCAAACTAAAAAAACGCCCGCCTAACAATCTCTGTCAAACGGGCGAAACAAACCACTGTTAATGGTGATCCATGCAGGATTCAAACCTGCAACCCCCACATCCGTAGTGTGGTACTCTATTCAGTTGAGCTAATGGACCAGAATTTCAATACTCAAACACTCTTTTCGAAAAAGTGGTGCAAAGGTAGTGCAAGTTTTTTATATGTGCAAGAGAAAAATATTTTTTTTGTACTTTAATCTCAAATCAACCCTTTTTCGCCTCATCTATCACACTCCATCCCCCGCACCACTATTGCCAATCGTAAATGGAAATAAAACGCAACCGACAACCTACCGATACTTGCTCTCGTCTGCATCTTCCAACACCGACAAATAACTCTGATAACGAGAAAGAGCAATGTCACCTTTCTCTACCGCTGACAATACAGCGCAGCCAGGTTCGATAGTATGCGTACAATTCGAGAAACGGCATTGCTGCCCATGACGAAATATCTCCTTGAAATAATGCGACACCTCTTCACGCTCCATCTCCAATACACCAAAGCCCTTAATACCAGGCGTATCTATAATATGCCCCGAATTGGGTATATCGTACATCTCTGAAAAAGTAGTAGTGTGCATACCCTTGTCATGTGCAACGGAAATAGAAGCAGTCTTGGCAATCGTTTCTCCCGCCAAGGCATTCAGTAAAGTCGATTTACCAACACCCGAGTTTCCTGAAAGCAAGATAGTCTTCCGCTCGAACAACGCTTGAAGAGAAGTCAGTGTGGCAAGCGGGGTGGAATACAGCTCCAACGGCGCATCGGGCATCCTCAATCGGTTGGCAGACAACAGATAAACAGGATAACCCAACTCCTCGTATAATCGTTTCATAGTCAACAGTTGTTCCCACTCCACTGCAGAAAGCAAATCTACTTTATTGAACAACAGACATACAGGCACACGATACGCTTCGGCAGTAGCAAGACAACGGTCTATAAAGATAGGATTTGTAATAGGATGGTTCATGCTTGCAACCAATGCCAGCATATCTACATTGGCAGCAATAATATGGGAGTACTTGCTTAGGTTTGTAGCACGACGGATAATATAGTTCCTACGGTCATACAAATCCAATATCCAGTTCGTACCATCCTCCTGCTGTTCAACTTGCACACGGTCACCTACTGCAACAGGATTAGTAGAGCGGATACCTCTTATACGGAAATTACCCTTTACATAGCAGGTAAGTATATCGCCGCTATCAGCCCTGACGCTATACGAACTGCCGGTAGTCCTAACTACAATACCATCTACCATATTATCTCAAAAGGCTTCTTTCATGGTCAGATAAAAGTTCCAACCATCTAACTTCCATGTCGGGTTCACATTGTTACGAGCCACATCAAAACGAATGTTCACCTTCGATTTATTTATGGCGACCCGTAGTCCTAAGCCATAACCTATTTTGGGCGTCGTCCATTCCCAATGCGAAAAATTATACACATCACCTACTCCAAAGAATACGGTTCCTCTTATCACTTTCCAAATAGGAATACGCAATTCTGTCTGCAACGCAAAATAAGCGTCATCACTAAACATGCCCTTTCGTACTCCACGCACCAAATCAAGACCACCCAAAATAGAACGCATCTGAAAAGGAACAGACTTGCCAAAAGTCATCTCCGACCTGAACTGATAGACAAATATCAACTGCTTGTAAAGCGTAATATACTGCCTGAAATCTATATTCAATTTACCCAATCGGTATTGCGTACAAAGAGGCGACTCATAATGAGTCATAATCATTTTGGCAAACAACCCTTTGGAAGGATAGTATATCTCATCTCTCGAGTCATAAGAAGCAATAAAGCCCACACCCAACATCAAGAGTTGTTCGTTCAAACCATATACAGGCTCTGCAAGTGCTGCCTCGCTCTTTGCATCATCGTAATACACTACTACATTACCCCCTACACTCCAATGCTTGTCTATATAGTACTGCGGTTGCATCGTCAAATAAGCATTACCCGACTCATACCGAACAGGCTGCGGCAACAGATTGGACTTCTTGTTACCTATGCCGTAGTAATAATCGGGATACTTGCGATAACCCATACGAGTCCATAACTGCCAGCGATTATTACCGCCGAAATAAACTGTGGAGTTTATATTTACATTCCACTGTTTATTAAGCGTGTACGCACCATCAAAGCCTATATCAGATAGTCTGTTCTGTCCTTTGGCGGTGAAATAATATGCGCCCGCCACTCCAAACGCCCAACTTGTTTCAGGGGACATCGAAACGGAAGGAACCATCAGAAAATGCAAGTCCGATACCTTATCGACAAACCGTTGCCACTTGGTAGGAGCAGGCAGCGTATCCGATACAATGGCGTCCGCAGCAGCAAACACAATCGTATCATTCTCCTGCGCAAGAACACTATGCCCCACACAACCCGTGTATAGGCACAATAAGAAAGATAGTATGTCTCGCAAGCGCAGAGAGCCTACCTTAAGCATTTACACCGTCATTATCTCCTTCTCCTTCGAAACCAACAACTCCTCTACTTGCTTCACATACTTATCGTGCAGTTTCTGTACCTCATTCTCAGCATCTTTTTCGGCGTCTTCAGGAAGACCCTCCTTAATCTGCTTCTTGAGCCTGTCATTTGCGTCACGACGAGCATTCCGGATACTTACCTTCGAGTTCTCTGCCTCTACACGGCATTGTTTAACCAAGTCTCTACGACGCTCCTCAGTCAAAGGAGGCATCGACAAACGAATAACCTCACCGTTATTAGAAGGCGCAAGACCAAGATTGGAGTTAATAATTGCTCTCTCTATATCAGCAAGCATCTTCTTTTCCCAAGGCTGGATAACAAGAGTGCGCGCATCAGGAGTAGTAATAGTGGCTACATTGGACAAAGGTGTCATCGCACCATAATAATCAATACGAATAGCATCCAACAATCTCGGACTTGCCTTGCCTGCCCGTATGTGAGCCAAAGAATCTTCCAAGAACATAACTGCCGACTGCATCTGTTCTTCGCTCTCATTCTGAATCTGTTTCGTTACTTCTGTCATACAACTATTAGATTTAAGGTTTCACTAAAGTACCTATCGACTCTCCATGTATTACCCGCAGCAGATTGCCGTAGGTATCCATATCGAAGACATATATAGGCATATTGTTTTCTTTACAAAGAGTAGTAGCCGTCAAGTCCATTACACGAAGGTTACGGCGATATATCTCGTCGTAAGTTATCTCCTCGAACTTTTGTGCCTCGGAGTCTTTTTCAGGGTCGGCTGTATATATGCCGTCCACTCGTGTACCCTTAAGCATAATATCCGCCTCTATCTCAATAGCGCGCAAAGCAGAACCGGTGTCCGTAGTAAAATAGGGATTACCAGTTCCCCCCGCTATAATAACTACCTTTCCGCTACCAAGCAAGCACAATGCTTTTTCTTTGGAATAAAATTCCCCGATAGGCTCCATACGCACCGAAGTAAGTACCACAGCCGATTGTCCTACGGCTTGCAAAGCAGACGACAAGGCAAGTGAATTGATCACCGTAGCAAGCATACCCATTTGATCTCCCTTAACCCTATCAAAGCCCTTCTGTGTACCCGACAAGCCTCTAAATATATTGCCGCCACCTATAACGATAGCCACCTGTACTCCAGTCGATACTATTTCTTTTATCTGTTCAGCATACTGCGACAGACGCATAGCATCTATACCATACGCCTGCGAACCCATTAGGGACTCGCCTGATAGTTTCAGTAAAATGCGTTTATACATACATCGTAGATTATTTGATTTTACTTTATCTTACCTTTTCACACTATTCCTCGCAACGCTATTCCTCCTTATACCAAGAGGCGTACATCGCATAATTGTGCGCTATTTTACGATTAATCTCGCTTGTTTGCTCAGGGTCTGCTTTCTTAATGAACTTTGCAGGCACCCCGCCCCATACTTCGTAGGGACCTATTTTCGTGTTCTTGAGTACTAAGGCTCCCGCAGCAACAATAGCACCTTCTCCTACCTCTGCTCCATCAAGCAGGGTCGAACCCATACCGATGAGCGCATAGTCGTGTACAGAGGCTCCATGAATGGTAACATTATGCCCAATCGACACATAATCGCCAATGGTAATAGTACTCTTCTGATAAAGCGTATGCAACACTGCACCGTCCTGTATGTTCACATGGTTGCCTACCCGAATGGAATTAACATCACCTCGCAATACGGCATTAAACCAAATAGAACAACCATCGCCTATGACAGCATCACCCACTATCGTTGCGTTCTCCGCCAAAAAGCAGTCGTTGCCTATAACAGGCGTGAAGCCTCGAACGGCCTTAATGAGTGCCATGATTATCGTGCGTTGATAATAGCAAGGAACTTCTCTGCCACTAAGGATGCTCCACCTATCAGTCCCCCATCTACATCGGGGTTCGCAAATAGTTCCGACGCATTTTTTTCGTTACAACTGCCTCCGTAGAGAATAGTTGTGTCGTCGGCTACTGCTTTGCCATACTTGTCTGCTACGAGCGAACGAATATAGGCATGCATTTCTTGTGCCTGTGCCGGAGTTGCAGTCAAGCCGGTACCAATGGCCCATACAGGTTCGTATGCCAAGGTGATATGCTTCCACTCTTCTGCGTTCAAGTTAAATACTGAACCATTCAATTGAGCCTTCACTACTTCATTTTGCTTGCTCTGTTCACGCTCCTCTTTTACTTCGCCGATGCAGAATATAACTTTCAAGCCATTAGCAAGTGCCAACTGTACTTTCTCTTTCAGTATAGCATAGTCCTCGTGATAATATGCACGGCGTTCTGAATGCCCTATGATACAATACTCTGCGCCTGTAGATTTGATCATCTCAGCACTTACCTCGCCTGTATAAGCACCCTTGTCATGATTGGCGCAGTTTTCTGCTGCGACCTTGACAGGTGTTTCCTTAAGCAATTCAGCGACAGTGGCCAGATGGATAAAGGGAGTACCTATTACAACTGTACATGCAGGGTTCTTGACTGTTTCCTTCAATGTTGTAGCGAGCGCTACGCCTTCTTGCAGGGTCTTGTTCATTTTCCAGTTGCCTGCAACCATTTTTATTCTCATTTTCGTATATGTTTTATGTTGTTATTTATTTCGCATATTGTATTTTTCAATAACTGTTCCATTCTGCAGTATTATCACACCCGGGTTGGCGCGTACTATGGTCTTTAGCGCAGTGCCGTCACACATACAGAATACGGCATTAGGATGATTGAATGGCGTTATTGTATTATTTATCTCTTCTTTGGCGATGTCTTCACAGAACACCCTTATATCCTCTGTGGAGGCACCTGTAAGGATATAGAAGGATTCGTCGTTGGAAAGACAGTCGTTGTATAGTTTTGCGAGTTTGGTAAGTTGCTTGCGGTTTGTTTTATTCAAGTCGTACATAATGACCAATGTTACAGGTCTGTCGGACTCCAAGATGTCGTAGGTAATATCCTCGTAGTCCATAGTAACCACCTGAAAGTCATGTATAGTTGGCTCATAGCCTTTCTTTATCAATACTGACTTCTGGTCAACAAAGTGCCATGTGGTATCTCCTTTCGGGTAATTGTCGAGTGTGAATTCTTGTTCGACTCCGTCTTTTTGGTAGATAAAAGTAGTCCGATAGATGTCAGGTTCTGCGTTTTCTGGTACTTCCATCAATTCTACAAGGTTATTGCCTACTTTGTAGGGGCGGAAATCTATCAGCGGTAGTCGTAGTCTGCTCCACGACATAATGCCTATGAGTATCAGCAAGAAGAAGATAAATATGTAGATCTCTGCATGGTTGGTGAAGGTTTGTGGGATGTATTTTTTTGTGACGAGCAGAATAACTACCAACAAGAGCAGTACAATGTTCTTCCAAAATGTTGCCCAGTTTGAGAGTACCAATGCGTCACCAAAACACCCGCAATCTGATACGGGATTGGCTATAGCGATATAGAGTGTCAGAGGGGTCATGAAACATAGCAGCAACAATGTAAGCCAGGATGTCAGTTGTGTTTTGATATTCAGCAAAAGGCATACCCCTAAAAGGAACTCGAATGCTATGAGCAACCATGCTATTGGTTCGGCTACAGGTATAAAGACCGTGAAAAACGATCCAAAGGCAGTAAGATAGTCTTCGATTTTATAGGTCGTGCCTAATGGGTCGACTGCCTTAACAAAGCCTGAGAATATGAACACGACTGCCAATAGTGTTCTGGCTGTTGAACCGATGATGCGTGCTGCTTGATTTGTTTTCATTCTATTCGTGGGTTTTAGACTGTTCCTCGCGTTTGATTAGATTGAATACGGCATAATTTATCATATCGAAATAATTGCCATCCGCTCCTTCGGAGATGAGGGTTTTATTGTCGTTGGCGATAATAGACTTATTCCGTAGAATCTTGGTGTATATCAGATCGGTGATGGACGATTGCAGCATATCCCGCCATGCCTCGCCGTAATCATGGTTTTTGCTTGTCATGAGTTGTTTGGCTTGTTGGGAGAATTTATCATAATACTGCAAGGCTTGTTCGACAGACATATCCACATGGTCGGAATAGGCACACTGCAACTGTATGAGTCCGATGACGGAATAGTTGACGATAGCCATTAGTTCGCCGTCGATACCTTCGCCCACCAAATTGACACCGGTCATCTCTATTTCGCGTATGCGTTTGATCTTGATGAACAGTTGGTCGTTGACCGTCTGTGGTCGCATGATGCGCCATGATGGTCCGTAGTCTTTCATCTTTTTGATAAATATGTCTCGGCACTGTGCGATGACTTTGTCGTATTGTTCTGCAGTTTTCATTTCAGGATAAGTTTCTTGTCGTCATTATGGTACCAAGATCCGCTCTGTATGGTCGTTTACACGCAGCAGGTAGAAGCCTTGCGGCAGGTTCTTTTCGTACAGGGTTGCCTGTGGTTGAAGGTCGATGAGTCGTCCCATTACATCATACAGAAAGATTTGTGCGGGCTGCACTGTGGTTATCCGAAGGATGCCGTTCTGTACGCTGCACTGACCCCAGCGGTCTGTTTTTGCCTGCTCGTCGGTAGCCGTAGAGGTTGATTTACGGAATAGGCTGATTGATTGCTGCCCGCTTTGATAGTAGCGGAAACATTTTCCAGAAGTGTTATAACGCAGGTAGGTGTTATTTGCAGCCTTGATAGTAGCCGTTCCGTTCAGTACCGATATGTTTTGCGGTTGTTCGGCTTCGTATTGAGTCAGGTTACCCTTCGTGCTGCTTGAGCCTATATACTTTGCGTTTGGCAACTGGATGGCATAAGCACTTGAGGTAGGCAGAATACGCACGGCAGCCGCATCGATTTCCGTAGTAGCCTCGATGGTGTTATCGGTAATCGTTACATCAAGTGTATTTCCCGTTGCAGTCACATTGCCAGCAGCATTGAAGCATACATTTGCGTCTTCGTAAACAATGAGGTAGGTACCACTATAATCGTCCAATGCATTCATTACCTTCACATAGTCGCCATCGCCTGTAGGTGTGTCGGGGTCATCCGGATCGATTGTTCCGGAAGTGCATTTGGCAGACAGCGTCATTGTTACTGTTGTACATTCGGCAGAAGCGATACTGAGTTGTGCTGTGTGTGTGCCTTCTTCAGCAGGGGTGTATATGACGGCTACTGGTTGTCCGTTGATGGCTTGTTCTGCAGTGACAGCAGAAGGAGATACGGTAAAACAATTGCTGTTGGTACCTGAGAGGGAGAGTGTCAGTCCTGTCGTAAGATTAGCACCCTTTACCGTAAAGGTCTTGGTGATTGTGTTGCCGATTTGCGTACTTCCCATATCGTATATTACCCCTTGTGTAGGTTGTACGATGCGTGGTTCGGAAGAGCATGTACATCCTGTAGGGTCGGTTGTATCGAAGGACGAATCGTAGGCGGACAAGACTTGTGAGAGGTAGAATGTTTCTCCCTTGTGGTTTCCCCAGAGGTACTCTACTAAACAAGGGTAGTCTATAAAAGGATTGCGGTTTCCCTGTGTGTTCTGTATTCCGTTGTTTCTGTCCCGTTCTTTTTGAGATACAGGGTCTTCGCGGTGCCATTTGAGGAGCAGAGTAACGCCATAGGATGTCAGACCGAAGTTGTTCGCCTCTTCGTACTTTCCGTTGAAAGTAGAACTACCGTTCCCTTGCGTCCAAGTTCCTTTCCACTTAGTCATTGCCCCTAATATTCCTCGTGCGAAGTCTCCTTTGTACTCGTCGATGGGTTCGAACACCTTACCCGAATAGCCGCTTAATGCAGAGGAGCCCAATTTACTGCCATTGCCAGATGTGTAGGTTGCGCCAGCCACTTCGCCATAGGGATAGTTGCTGCGCATACCATTGACCTTGCCATCTGTCGGGAGGAGATGAAATATGTCGCAGCCTTGATTACCGGTTCCCCCACCCCACCAGCTTTGAGGAATAGAGTGTTCCCTATTATAGCAATCGCATTCAGAGGAGTAGTTGCCACATCTATCGGAGTAGGCAAAGTCGCAGTTGGAATACATATCCCATATTTTTCCGTCTTTTGAGTCGGTTTGTTGATAGGCAGAGAACAGGCCGTCGTAACCCAATGACCTGTATCCTTGGCAGACTGCAGAATGTACGGCTTCGAACAGTGCTTTGCCTGACAGACCATTCAAGGAGGCATAATGCGTGTCGGAGGGTTGTGCTACCACTGAAACAGTGAGCAGCAGGAGAGCGGACAGGAATGTTATGTGTTTTTTCATAGATATATTTATTTTGGTTGTTGTTTTGACAAGATTGTGAGCAAGTCTGCCTGCGAGCAAGGTTGTTGTTCGCCGGAGCGCATATCTTTCAGCATGACAGTATTGTTTTGCATTTCGTTGTCGCCCACTATTGCCACGAAGGGTATATGTTTTTGGTCGGCATAATTCATCTGCTTCTTTATTTTGACTATGTCGGGATAGACCTCTGTGGGAATATCGTGCCTGCGCAGTTGGTTAGCCCATTGCAGTGCGTAGCATTGCTCTTGTTCGCCGAAGCAAGCGAACAGGATCTTCGTTGTTTGCGTCAAGTTATCGGGGTAGAGGTTGAGTTGGTTCAAGACATCATATATACGGTCGGCTCCAAATGAGATTCCCACACCTGACAGATCGGACATTCCGAAGATTCCCGTCAGGTTGTCGTAGCGTCCTCCACCGGTGATGCTGCCTATCTGTACATTGCGTGCTTTGACTTCGAATATGGCACCGGTGTAATAATTAAGCCCCCGAGCAAGGCAGAGGTTTAGTTGTACGGTGCAGTCGGGTGTAGCGACCTTGTTCTGTTCAATCAAGCGGAACAGTGTACGCATTTCTTCGACTCCCTGCAAGCCTACTTCGCTGTTGGCCAGAATATGGGAGAGCGTATCGAGTTTTTCGGTATTTGTACCGTTTAAGTTGAGTATGGGTTGCAGTTGTCGGATAGCATCGGCAGACAGTCCCTTTTCCGACAGTTCGCTGTTGACATTGTCGAGCCCTATTTTTTCCAACTTGTCGATAGCGACTGTGATGTCGATTATTTTGTCGGTGGCACCTATTGTCTGTGCTATTCCTGCGAGTATTTTCCGGTCGTTGATATGTATATCGACGCTAATGGACAGGCGGCGATAGACTTCCTGTACGATTTGGAGCAGTTCCAACTCGGAAGTCAGTGCGTTGGTTCCTACTACATCGACATCGCACTGATAGAATTCGCGATAGCGTCCTTTTTGGGGTCGGTCGGCACGCCATACGGGTTGTATTTGATAGCGTTTGAAGGGGAACTGAATCTCGTCGCGATGTTGTACGACGAAACGAGCGAAAGGAACCGTCAGATCGTAGCGCAATCCTTTTTCGCTGACGCAGGTTGTTGCCTTGCCAATAGTCAGTTGGTCGGCAGGTTGTTGGTTCAATGGAGAGAGCCAGTCGCCTGAATTGAGGATTTTGAACAGTAGTTTGTCGCCTTCTTCCCCGTACTTCCCCATGAGAGTGGATAGGTTTTCCATAGCGGGTGTTTCTATCTGTTGAAATCCAAACAGGCGGAACACCTCTTTGACAGTGGAGAAAATATACTGCCTTCGTTCCATCTCTTGCGGGGCGAAGTCGCGCGTTCCTTTTGGTATGGTAGGTTTCATGCCGTTTATCAATATCATTAGCCTGCAAAGATACATCTATTTTTTTAGTTGTACAATAATTTGTCGATGGGTTAAAGTTTGGCGGCATTATGCGTTTCTCTTGAGCGTAGGCGAGTATGCCTGTGAAGCAAGTGTTTTTGGATGATTGTGGAGAAAAGGTGAGTGTATAGAGTTGAGTGTTGTTTAGAGTTGAGAAGGTGGTGGTTTTGATGGGGGAGATAGGGGAAATAGACGGTATAGGGGATATAGGGGTGTGGAGAGTTGATAGTTGATAGTTGATAGTTGAAAGCAATTGTAGTAGGGGATATAGGGGAACTAGACGGTCTAGAGGATCTAGGGGGTTGGAGGAGGAGATGAGAGCCATAGCACGCTATGGCTCTACGGTGAGCAAGAGCGTGGCAACAAACTATTATAAAGGCAGTAAGGAGTTATTGTAATTTAAGAATTAAGGGTTAATGATTAAAGTGGAGAGAGGGGTGGTTGGGAGGGGGATTATTGGAAGTTTGTATGCTCTTCCTATAGTCATCCTATAGTCATCCTATAGTCGTCCTATATTCATCCTATATAAAACATTCGAAGCAGGTAGTGTTTATTGGGGTAAGCGGAGGGGAGGCGGGAGGGGATGGGGAGTTTGTTGAAAGGAGGGAGTGTTAAAAGTGGATAGTGGAAAGTTAAGAGTTGATAGGAGTTGAGAGTTGAGAAGGTGGGGTTATCCAAGGGGAATAAGGTCATCTTGATGGCTTGTCCGCAGGCGGGGCGTCCGCGTCCCCAGTGGTTAGGGGGTGGAGGAGGTGGGGGTTTGGGTGGGGGGTATAGGGGAACTAGACGGTCTAGAGGATCTAGGGGGTTAGGTGAAGGGAGGAGAGGCATAGGACGATGTGGCTCTACGGGGAGCATAAACGATAATCCATTCAATGGACATTCGAGGAGGTGGGCAGGAAAAGAGAAAACAGGGTTCTCGGGAGCAAGAACTCTGTTTTCAGTGGAGAGGTACCTGGCGGATTCGAACCGCCGTCCCCGGTTTTGCAGACCGATCCCTAACCGCTCGGGCAAGGTACCCTATCTTTTCTTTTCGGGAAAAGTGTTGCAAAGGTACAGTTTATTTCTGATTGCCACAAGCATTCGCAAGAAAATATCGCAAAATATAGGTTGGGGGATGGTTTAAGTGGCTGTGGGAGAGGGATAAAAAAAGGAGTACCATAAGCGGTACTCCTTCACAAACACACAACATATAAAATATCGAAAACGATATTTATTTTATTTCATAGCGACAGAGAGGCATTTGCATGAACTGACGGGTGCCGGTTCATAGTTTTTTGCCTCTTGTTCGTAGTATAGTTTTTCGTACTCGACTGCTGCCAAGATGAATGCTCCGAAGGGCTTGCCCTCCATGTAGGATGTTACTTTCTTGGTATCCTTTTCGCCTACATCCGCCAGGTAGTAGGCGGCAGATCCATTGCGATTGCTACTCAGTCCGGCGGAGGCACACGAAGGTATCAAGAGGCAATCGGTAGTCAGAAAGTTGCGGATTAGTCCTTGATACGCCATTTTTGCCACTGCACTAAAGTCGAGATCGAACAAGCCCAGTCGGATGCCTTTGAGATAAGCGGCAGTGAATATGGCCGATGCCGATGCTTCGAGGTAGTTGGCAGTTGTGCAGCCCGTAGGTACTACGCCCTTGTCGTAGGCAAGGAGTTGACACCATACCCCTTCGGTTTGTTGCCGGTTTGCCAGTCCTATTGCCACCTCGTTGAGGTAGTAGCGCAAGGTATCGCGAAAAGTACAAGAGTTGGGCATCCGTTCGAGGACATCGACCAATGCCAGGAAGTACCACCCTTCCGCCCGTCCCCAATACTCTTGGGAGACACCATAGTGGTTTGAATCTTTGTCTTGGTCAGCCCATGCCTGCGTCTGATCCGTTGAGGGGGTAGCCGTAAAGGCGTGCCACAGGAGTTGCTTGTCGGCATCCCACAACTTGTGCCATGACATGATGAACTGTTGTGCGACGAAGTCCCAAGCCTCAGAGGAAGACATATTGTTGAAAGTATATCCTTCGTGCAGCAGTTCCGCCAAGAGTGCAGGTCCCATGTATTGTCCGTCGAGCCACATCTGGTTGGGATAGTTGGACTTATGCCACCACCCTCCAGTAAATTCGTCGGTACCGCAGAAGGCTTGTGATGTTTCGGAGGATATGGCGTATTGGGAGTTGTGTTGTTCGAGTCCCGAGAGAGCATTCTTTTGTGCTTGCAGGTAGGAGGAGTGCCTTGTGGCATCGGCAAACTTGGCATCGGTGGATGTCAGGTCAGCCAATCCGAAATACATCTTACAAGCGTTGAGATCGTCTAAACTTCCTCCCGTGCGTGTTTCGCTGGCATACTTATCGCCGTACGCCTGAATACTGTAGAACCAAGGTTTTGCCCATGCGGAGTCTTGGTAGAGAGCGACTGCCTCCAAGACACCTTTTGCCACCAAGCCGGGGACATAGTCAAATCCCCGTGAGGACTCACTCTCGGCAACGAGTGTTCCTGACTCGTCGTACTTAGCAAAGCCTGCATCCTTTGTATTGGCTTGGAAATGATAGAGGTTGGCATCAATCACTACGCGGGAATAGCGTACCCGTGGATCGAAATCGAGATAGGTCTGTGCGTACAATGCGGCCACAGAGCATAGCAGTAGCGTAGTGATAATTAAACAGGCTCTTTTCATGTGTTTAGACTTTGCGTCTATTCGTGGTTATCTATCGATGGTGGTTGGTTGTTTCTTGCGGTGAGTTATCAGGGTGTATGCGGCAGCCAAGAGCAGCAATAGGGGGATGGCATCGCCAAGCGGCGCACCATTCTCAGGGTCGCCACCGTCTAAATCCGTATCCCCTGTATCGGGATTAGGGATTACTTTATTTGCTTTTGCCATAGTGGAGCCAAAGTTGTTGGTTGCGATGACGGCAATTCCACTTCCGTTTAGGGAAGATACTTGGGAAGACAAGGTACTGATGTAGCCATTGCGTCCGATGCCGGAACTTGTGGAGCGGAAACCTCCCCGCAAGGACTGAGGGGTTATGACATTGCCTGCACCTGCAGTGGAGCGTTCTGTAAAGGTGGTGGAGACGCCACTCTTGTAGGCGGCTTTGGCATCGCCATAGGACACGAGTTGAGCGGTGTTGCCAGTATAGACACATTCCAGATTGCCTTGTAGGACAGGAACTCCCACGAGCGGCATAGATACCGTCGGTGCTGTGATGGTAACGGCTTGCAGTTGCAAGGAGAGTGTCAAGACTGTGAGCAGGACTGCCATGCGAGTCGAGATGCCCGATAAAACGCTTTGTTTCTTCATCTGTTTTCTCCTCCTATTTTAGCGTATTATCTTAACTACTTTTTGGTTTGCAGCACCGTACAGGTGTACCATATAGACGCCTTGTGCGGCGGGTATATTGAGTTGCAGCCATTGTTCATTGCTTGAGGAGATGTCGCACAAGCGACCAGCGGCATCGTAGATAGCAATAGTTACTTGTTCTGCTGCCGGGTTGTTGAGGATAAAGTTGCCCTGTTCGTTCACGATAGAGGCAATACTTGTTGTTACATCGGCATTGAAGGGTTGGTCGGCGATGACAAACCGGTTCTGCATATCCCCTTCAGCGGAGCGGAAGGCATAGTAGGTAGTGTTGTCGATGGGCGTTGATTGGCGCAACTGCATATCGTTGAGGTACAATACAGGATAGTTGTCGGCATTACCCGTGTAGGTGAAAGTGAGCAGGTAGTCATCGTCAGGCTTGACGGATGCAGCCACCGTAGTACCTGCAAGCGAGGGTTGTGCAGAGACAGCCATATCACCTATCTCGGAGATAGCGTATAGACCGATAGCCCTGTCGTCGCCTGCTTGATACCAGGCATCCCATCCTGCGTCGAAGGTTGTTCGGAAGGAGTCTGCCTCCAGCAGGTATAGATCGGCACGCTTGGTGGCGGACTGCAGAGAGAGCCGCAGCATGAGCGGTTCTGCAGGGTTAGCCCCGGCATCGGCAGTCGTACGCTGAGGCATATAGAGTTTTTGCGTAGATGACGAGCCGTAGGAGGTAGTCCGCACAATGGAGTCGTAGTTGAGGGTCAGGGTGGCAGAGGTCTTCGTAGCATTCTCTGCGAAGTTTACTTCGAAGGCTTGCATAGCAGGGATGACGGTAGGACCTGCCCAACCTGATTGTTGGGCGGTGTTAACCGGTATTGCCATCCATTGTCCGGCTGTGGCAAAGTCGGTAGAGGACGATGTGGGTCCGCTCTCTGGGTCACGCCCTGTATTGTAGAGGTAGATTGTAGGTTCAAGACCTTCACCAAAATCGGAAGTCTTCAGTTTGGTTATTTGAATGGGAGCGGTCCATGAGTTACCTATCAAGTTCATGCCCTCCATACCGCCGGCGGTATTGGTTAGGGTTAGTTCCGTTTTGACAGGTGCGACGAGCGTTCCTGCAAAGGAGAATATCTGACCCTGTGGTTGTGATAGACCTATACCGTTGAATTTCTCAACAGAAGTGCCATCGCCACGGCGTTCCCAACCTGACGCTTCATTCCACAAGTAGGTATATGCGCCACAGAAATGCTGTGGTATGGCGGCAGTTTGTACAGGGATACCCACATACGACCAATAGCGTATGGGATTACCTGCAGCATTGGTGCCGCTATAATATGCCGGTGAGTACATTTGCACGGTGGCTGCTATCGGCTCGTCGTTGGCATAGATGAGCATACCTGTGTTGTTGGCATCGGCTTGCACGGTTACATATTGCGGGTCGGTGATATCGACAGGCTCGGTAGGCTTACCATTGGGATATACTGCGAAATGTCCTGTTGAAGCCAAGCCTCCAGACGGCTGGATGGTTAGCGTATAGTTCTCGTTGATACGCACATTGGCTACTCCGAATACATTGCCTGCTACCTTGCAGTCGGCTTCGATGCGTACATTATGCAGTGCGGTGGGTACAGAGTTGCTGCTCCAGTTAGCGGCGTTCCCCCATAGGTTATCGCCAGACCCTGTGCGAGAGTCGGCTCCTCCGTTGTCGAATGTGAGTGCGCAGTCGCTTACGCGGTTCTTATCGGTTTCGAGCAGGTAAGTCAGGAGCAAGTCAATCATCTTGGTACCCTTAGCATTGATGCACTTGGTGGATGCACGGTTGACAGAGAGCATTACGAATCGTGCTTCGAGTACATTTTGACGCTCACAGCATGCTACAAGATTTCTATCTCCTTTGGAGTCGTAAACTGTGGCGATGTTCATTAGGTCGGCTGTTGCTATTGCTTCGAAGCCCTGAATACCCTTATAATTCTTACCTTCAGGAGCCACACTATCCAAGATAGTGATTGTTCTATCAATTTCGTTGTCCCATTCGGCACCATTAAACATCTCGTGTGCGAAACAGAGTACCGTCAGAGTCTTTGGGGCATTGGCTTTTTTGTCATCGCCAGGTACAACCGGTGCGGAAGTGAAGCCCTTTGCTTTCCATTTTTCTAAACTTGCCATGTGTGCCTTAAGAGAGAGGATTGGTTTTTTGTCGACCAAGTCTGCAAGGTCGTTTATCTGACTTTTTGCATCTTCTGTGTTCGGGTAGTCGGTCAGCAGCAAGAGGTCGTAGGGTTCGTAGTTGGTATAGTCGTAGATGGCATAGGCATTCAATGCTGTTACATTGTACTCGTTTTGTAGTCCTGTGTAGAGATTGTCTGTCAGGTCATCTGCTTTTGTCTGGAAGATACCTCCTTTGACTGTTCCTGTTACGATATAGCCAAGACTGTACTTGTCGGTTAGAATGATAGCGATAGAATCGCGGATGTGTGTATCTATCTCGTTGCAACCATTTGCAGGGGAAACAGTTAGGAATATGGTATCTCCAACGGTTATTGTTCCTGTAGCCGTGGTTTGTTCGGCTGCGAGCCAGCTTGCTAATTTGGTGTAATCAATACCTAAGACGACAGAGTCGGTGCCCGTTGATGAATCTTCTCTTACCCAATCGACGGTGGTCTGTGCGGGCAAGACTTGATTATCTTTATGAACAGTAGCACTTACTTGCCAGTGTTTGCCATCGGTTGTTGTTCCTTTGTACCCTACAAGGAACAATGGAGATTGCGTGTCGGCTGTATATTCGCGCAGGGTACGACCGCTTATTTGATAATAGCGGTGGTGTGACAGACGATCTATTGTAGGAGTAGCGTATGGGGAAGTTACTACGGCTGAATTACTTGTCCACAAAGTACAATTGAGTGTTCTTGTAGCAGTATAGGTGCCTGCAGCACTACATTCGTAAGAATAACCAGTGGCACCATCGATTGGTTTATTATCTCTATACCACTGCACATCTCCTGTTGTGTATATATTGTTGTCGGCATCTACCAGATTGAGCGTTACTGTTTGCCCGCAAGTTTGCAGGTCGGCAATGGCGGGGCTTATCATTGGCAGTGGGTCGGAACAATCTATTCCCTCTACACACAGACCGCTGATACGAAACTCGTTATTACTACTACTTGTGAAAGTGAGTTTTACGAACTTACCTGCAGGAATATACACATTAGTTATACCCAACTCACCACATTCGTCCTTTGTATAATCGATTGCAGTATAACCGTTCAACGGGGTATAAGTGCCATCCAAAGCATCTGCGATTGAGACAGAACCGATGGAGACATCATATCCTTGTTGCCCTTGCAGAAGGATAGAACCCAGTGCATAGTTTTTCAGTTCGATAATGGCTTCAGTGGTATAATATCTATAGTTTGCATTTCCACAAAGATTACTCGTTCTTGTGTCATAATTCTTCTTAACATACAACACTTGATCTCCGAAGTCATAGCCTTTAGTTTCTGACAGTGTTTTTTTCTGTGTAATATAACTGCATTTGGAATATACTACTTTGAAACTTACAATATCTGACTGTATTTCAGTGTTGTCGCAACCTTTGACTTTGCAATAAACCTCGAAAGTCTGTTGCAAGTCGGTGCTTGAAGCGGTGAAGGAATAAGTACTACTGGTTGAGTCTGCGACAGCCGTACCATTCATGTACCATTGATATGTTACACCTGTTGCATCAGCGGAAGCCGTTAGTTGGAGTGTTTCCTCTATATTCAATGTTGTTTGAGCACCGGAGATGGTTACTTTGGTCGGCAGAGTAGTGATGGATACTACTGCTTCGTTCGACTTTGCAGTAGCGTCGGCATAACCTTCAAGGCTGTTGGTTACAACGACGGAGTAGGTACCTGATTCGGTAGGAGTATAGGAGGCAGATGTAGCATCCGCGATAGCATTTTCGCCGTTGTACCATTGGTAGGAGAGAGTACCTTCGTCGGTGACAGTGGCTTCGACCGTGAGTGGTGCTATTGGCGATGCAGTACCACAATAGGTAGCCCCTTGCGGGTGGGTAGTGATAGAGGGGAGTGCACAATCAGGTAATGTAGGACATTCCAACAACCCTAACATTGCTATATAGAAAGACTGCCCCGATTTGCCATTGCTATTACAACAAGTAAACTTCCAAGTACCGGAGGTAAGATTACTAACTGTAAATGTTTTGTATGAGTTGTCTGTATTTACATCATTATTTATGGTCACCGTCTTATCTTCTGTTCCTTGTACTAAATGAACGATACGCTCACTTCCACCTCCGCAAATACATAGATACAAGGTTGCTTCTTTCCCTTCTTGTACAGTAAAGTTGAAACCGTTGCTATAAGAACTACTGCGTTTATTAGTGGTGTATGTTACTCCATCTATAACCATTGTTGTTTCGACCAAACTATTCGAACCAGATGGTTTGCTGTCGAAAGTGAAACGATCGGTATTTGTCTTACCATCCGGAACTGAATGATAATATACGGAGGTTTCACAAGATGATGAAGTGTTTTCTGTCCATTGGGCGAAGAGGGTTATATCTGCAGAGGGGGTATACGGATCGCCGGCTTGACCTACGAGTGTGCCTCCTGTAGCGTCGGTGTACCAACCGTTGAAGGTATAGCCTGTGTAGGTGGGTGTGGGCAATGTGAGTGCAGTACCTGTATAGGTAGCAGAGGAGGTAGTACATGAACCGCCGTTGGCATTGTAGGTGACGGTATAGGTAGTGGTGGAGGCTTCTGTCCATTTGGCATAGAGAAGGAAGTCCCCATAGTTGGGTTTGGTGGAAGTATATGTTTCAGTACCTGCTTGGTTTTGCCATGCGACGAAGGTATATCCGGATTTGGTAGGAGTGGGGAAAGTGGCTTCTACATCGTAGGTGTAAGAATTGGGTGTTAGCCCAGTCAGTGGGGTTGTTTGGTCACTATCGTAGTATGTGATAGAGAAGGAGCGGGCTTTCCATTGTGCATAGAGAGTGGTGTTAGCCGAAAGGGTTATGGAAGCCCCTGTGGCGTAGGATGTACCGGTGCCATCAGCATTAGTGTTCCAACTCGAGAAATAATAAATATCATAATCATTCTTTTTTAGTGTTGGAGTGGTAGTGCTGACGGTCGTAGAAGTAATGTCGCTTTCGTCAGCAGGCATGGAAGCGATAGTGTATGGTAGTGATGTTTCGTTCCATGGATTAGGTATGTTGGAATTGTAAGAGAGGGTGTAGGTAGTACCTGTAGAAGATTCTGGTGTCCAAGTAATCTTTTGAATATAGCCTTTTTTATTAGTAGTTTTAATACAAAGCGGAGAAGTTGTTACTTCAATTGTTTCGCTTGTTGTATTTGCTGTATAAGATTTGATTAGTGTGGTGCCACTAAAACTACCATTCAATACAGTATATTTACCGATATTATCTGTACAAGTAATGCAGAGTTTACCTTTACCAGATACATATAATCTAATAGAGCGAGTTTGGCTTGTTCCGGAAGTACCGTCAATATCTTTTATAGTAGCACTACCTGATGTACCATTTACTCTTAAGTATCCATTTGCTGTTATTTTATCAGAACTTCCTGCATTGTAGCGCATTTTAGTAGTACCGTCTGTAGCAGTATATTCATAGGCTTGATTGCTCGTTAGTGATACTTCATTCGTATATGTAGTGAAATCCCAAACTATATCCGCAGCCATAGAAATGGTTGCGGTGAGCAAGAAGACAGACAGGAAGAATGTTCGGGAGAGGTAGGAGGATGCGGTGACAATGGTTTTGATAATAAAGTTAAGTTGTTTCATGGTGTTATATGTTTGCAATCGATTAGTTATCAGTATGATACGCTGCACTATGATTAGATAGTGTTTCACGATGCAAAGATAGGAAGAGAAAGGGGTGTGAATGGTTATTATTTGACGGAAAGAGGGGAGTTTTTGTGTAGGTGTGCCGCCCCATAACAATGCATTTTATGGGGCAAAGTTAGGGAAGATAGTTGCAAAAGCACTCTTGGGGTGTGTAGCAGTTCCATTTTCTCCGGGACTTCTCTTCTATTTCTTTTGTATCTTCTCATCTCATTCTGCACACACATTAACCTGTTATTGGCAGATTTATCTTAATGCATAATTTAGGAAAAATATAGGACAAATCAGCCTCGAATCTCGGTCGTATATCCATAGCACTCCCATAGCACTCCCATAGCACTCCCTTACCACCCATAACTCTTGTAAGGGTTTTATAGGTCTTTTGGTACGCCCATATTCCCGGTATTTGGTACTGAAAAATTGCGTATCTACATGGGAAGTACAAGTTATTGGGTTTGTTCGCAGGCGGGGCGCCCGCGTCCCCAGTGTGGTTAAGTGGAGAGTTGAGAGGCATAGGATGGTGTTCTTCATTTCTTTTGGTTAGCGTTGGGAGGAGGTGGCAGGTTTATTGGGGGATGTAGGGGAACTAGACGGTCTAGGGGATCTATGGGGTTGGAGGAGGGGAGGAGAGGCATAGGACGGAGTGGCTCTACGGTGAGCATAAGCGTATGGAGTAGTTATTATAAATTAACATTTTGGGAATAATAGTTAATATGCAGAGAGAGGTGTTGAGGAGGGAGATTATAGGTAGTTTATATGCTCTTCCTATATTCGTCCTATATTCATCCTATATAAAACCTATATAAAACCTTTGAAATGGGTAGTGTTTATCGAGGTAAGCAGAGGGGAGGTTGGCGGGGAGGGGGAGGAACGGCTCTACCGAAAGTATAAAAAAGGAGTATGCAGTAGTTAATAGATGAGAGTATGTTCTTCGTTTCTTTTGCCTGAACAATGGGCAAACTTGATGGCATATCCGCAGGCGGGGCGCCCGCGTCCCCAGTGTGTTTAAGTGGAGAGGAGAGAGCCATAGTATGGTGTTCTTCGTTTCTTTTGCCTGAACAAAAGAAATGAAGTAAAGAAAATTCATCGGCTGTGTGTCGGACGGCACAACCCATAACGGTCGTTGCCGGTATGGGTTGTGCGTTAGGTGATAGTGGGGTGGTTTGGAGATACTACGCAACAGTAGGGATTACTGTTGGTAGTATTTCTTGCCGTTGATGATGACCCAACCGTTGTAGGAATCGTCCACAGGGAGCCCCAGCAGGTTGTAGCGTTGGTGGGTCTCGGTGGATGTATGGGTTTCGGGAAGTGCCGTTTCGGGGTTGGTATAGGTGACGCGTACACCGTAGATATTGATACCACTACCTGCGGAATAGAGGTAGATGGTGGTGGCATCGCCCGTGTAAACCTGCGTCTGCTTGGCAATATCGACAGCAGCAGGGAGGGATACTATATTATCTCCGAATGTGCCGGTGCAGAAGTTGAGCGTTCGTTCGGAGGTGGAACTACTCGACACCAGATAGATGTCGATGGTGCAATCGCCTTTGACCGAGAAGAATAGTTGCCGATAGTCGGCCCCTCCTCCGCCACCGAGTCTGAGGCAATGGGTGAATGTTATACCGTCGATGGTATTGCTACTTTCGCCCACGCTCATCTGTTTTTCGGAGGTAGCCAAGAGGTGGAGTTTGCGTACGGTGGTTTCAGCGGTTATCGTTCCCAAGCCATTGAGGTCGCTGTCGGAGAAGTTCCAGAAGGTGCTGACTATGACTGTATCGGAAGTGGCAGGTTCGACGGGATCGGGATCAACGGGATCGGGATCGACAGGGTCGGGGGTTACATCTCCGCTGTCACACGAAGAGGAGACGGCACCTGCTGTGGTGACAGTGAGTGTTGCTCCCGCTCCACAGGAGGAGTTGGTTACAGCCGACTTGGCATCTGCAGCCGTGAGGGGCGTGAAGGAATAGGAAGGAGTGGCGACTGTGCGGTCGGTCACATTGCTTGGGAGTCCTTTGGTAGCCGTACAATTGACGAATTTGGCACCATTGGTACCACCATAGTTCTGGTAGAATATCTTTGCCGTTTTGGGTGCGCCTTCGAAAGTGCATGCAGAGAAGAGGCAGTCGGCGTTCTCTGGTCCGACATAGTAGTTTGCATCGGAGGAGTTCCAGTAGCAGTTGAGGAAGTGCAGGGAGGCGTTCCGGCAGCGTGTCATTCTTTCGACGCAACCTTCGTCCCACCAGCAGTAAGCCCATGTCATGTTGTAGGTACCGTCAGAGGGTTTGTCGCTGCTGCCGGATCCTATGAGGTTGGAGAAGCGGTGGTCGTCGGTTCCTCCCGAGCCTCCTGATTTAGGTGACTTGAGATAGCGGAAGCGGCACCAAGATACGGTGATGTTGTCGGTGTTGCCTTTATTGTCGAAGTTGCCGTCGCAACCATCTTGGAAGTCGCAATGATCGACCCATGCATTGGTTACGCCGTCGAAACAGAGGTTGTCGTAACCATTACAGTCGTAGGCACCTGGTCCTACAAAAGTGAGATTGCGGAGGATAAGGTTTTTGGAGCCATCCTGAAAGTAGAGGATGCCTGAATATTCCTTGTCCTGTTTGAGAGAAGTCAGTTTGACCCCCGGCAAAGCGAGCAAGGTCTTGTTTACTGCTTTTATTTTGAGGCAGGAGGTGAAAGTGAGGTTTTGCGTTATGATGATGACCATACTGCCTGAGGTGGTCAGTGCCGATTGGAGTTCGCTGACTGAAGAGACAAGAGTTGGAGTGGCGTTGCCACCTCCCGTGGCTTGGTTTCCATAACCAAAGGCAGCAGTGCTGCAGTAGGTTTGTGCGAAGGTGAAAGTGCTACAGAGGGTGATGAGCAGGGCGATGCATTGTTTTTTCATTGTTGTATGGGATAAATTTATACGGAGGCAAAGGTATGGCGGAAGGATGAAGGCATTGTGCAGAATGTGACAGAATATGGCGATTTTTTCAGAAATGGAGGAAAGTGAAAAATATGTTGTAAAACATAGTTTGCCATCTTGCAAAGGAGGAAAAAAAAACATAACTTGCGCCCTTGTTTCGATGGGAGTTCGGCGGCAGTATTCCGACGGGTATACAGAAGGGGAGGAACAGCGACAGAAAAGGAACTATAGAAAGTCTATAGATATAACAAATTACTTAAAACAAACAAATACTTATGAAGACTTATCAAGCAAACGAGATTAAGAACATCTCTCTGATGGGTGGGAGTGGCTCTGGTAAAACCACTCTCATAGAGGCGATGCTCTTTGAGAGTGGTGTAATCAAACGGCGTGGAACGATAGAAGCGCAGAATACAGTGTGTGACTATTTCCCAGTGGAAAAGGAGTATGGTTATTCGGTATTTTCCACAGTGTGCAACATCGAATTTGCGGGGAAGAAGTTGAACATTATAGATTGTCCGGGTTCAGATGATTTCATAGGCGGAGTGGTTACCTCGCTGAATGTGACCGATACCGCCGTGATAGTATTGTCGGCGAATGACGGAGTGGAAGTGGGAACACAGAACCATTTCCGCTATACGGAGAAGTACAAGAAGCCGGTAGCCTTTGTTATCAACAAGTTAGACCACGAGAATGCCAATTATGAGCAGGCAGTAGAGCAGTTGCGTGAATCGTTTGGCAACAAGGTAGTGGTGATACAATATCCTATATCGGTAGGTGCAGGTTTCAACGCGGTAGTAGATGTGTTGGCGATGAAGATGTATCAGTGGAAGCCAGAGGGAGGCGAGCCTGCGTTGTTGGACATTCCTTCGTCGGAAGAAGGCAAGGTGGCTGAACTGCGTAACACCTTGTTTGAGATGGCAGCCGAAGCCGATGAGGAGTTGATGGAGAAGTTCTTCGAGAACGAGTCGTTGTCGGAAGAAGAGGTGCGGGACGGTTTGCGCAAAGTGTTTGCGGAGCGGAGTATGTTCCCTGTGCTTTGTGCGAGCGCACTGAAAGATATGGGCGTAAGAAAGTTTATGGAGTTTGTAGGGAGCATAGCGCCGAGCGTATCGGAGGCTCCTTCTCCTTCGACCTTAGACGGCAAGGAGGTGGTGTGCGATGCGAAGGCTCCTACTTCGCTATTCATCTTCAAGACCTCCGTAGAACCCCACATCGGCGAAGTGAACTACTTCAAGGTGATGTCCGGAACGGTACATCCTTCGGACGACCTACAGAACATAGACAGAGGATCGAAAGAGCGTATCTCACAGTTGTACACGGTAGCCGGTTCGATGCGTAACCCTATAGAAGAGGTGTGTGCAGGCGATATTGCTGCTACGGTTAAACTGAAAGATTCGCGTACGGGGAATACACTCAATGCCAAAGATTGCGATTATCATTTTGGGAGCATCAAGTATCCAGACCCGAAGTATCGTCGTGCCATTCGTCCTGTGACAGAGAGTGATGCGGAGAAGTTGTCGACACTACTGACGCGTATGCATGAGGAAGACCCGACATGGGTGATAGAGCAATCGAAAGAGTTGCGTCAGACGATCGTTCACGGTCAGGGCGAGTTCCATTTGCGAACCTTGAAGTGGCGTTTGGAGAACAACGACAAGATGATGATAGAATACGACGAGCCAAAGATTCCCTATAGAGAGACTATCACGAAATCGGCTCGTGCGGATTATCGTCATAAGAAACAGTCGGGTGGTTCCGGTCAGTTTGGTGAGGTACACCTGATTGTGGAGCCTTACGAAGAGGGCGTACCCGTGAAGGATGTGTATAAGTTCGGTGGGCAAGAATATCGTATCAGCGTTCGTGACACACAGGATATACCCTTGGAATGGGGAGGAAAGTTGCAACTAATCAACTCGATTGTGGGAGGTGCGATAGATGCCCGTTTTATCCCTGCCATTTTGAAGGGTATTATGGACAGAATAGAGCAGGGTCCTTTGACCGGTTCTTACGCACGGGATGTCCGTGTTATTGTTTACGATGGCAAGATGCACCCCGTAGATAGCAATGAGATTTCGTTCCGCTTGGCAGGTAGGAATGCTTTTGCAGAAGCCTTCCGCAATGCAGGTCCGAAGATATTGGAGCCTATTTATGATGTAGATATATTCGTTCCATCGGACAAGATGGGGGATGTAATGAGTGACCTGCAAGGCAGGCGCGGCATGATTATGGGTATGCATTCGGAAAAGGGATTTGAACATTTGACCGCCCAAGTGCCATTGAAAGAGATGTCGACCTACTCTACTACTTTGTCGTCGCTGACAGGTGGCAGGGCAAGTTTCTCGATGAAGTTCAACAGTTATCAGTTGGTACCAGCAGATGTGCAGGATAAGTTGTTGAAGGAATATAGTGAGAGTCAGAAAGAGGAGGAGTAGCAAGTTTCTTCTCTTGAGGAACGATAGAAAGAGAAAGGGATACGCAAGTGCGTATCCCTTTCTCTTTATCATAGTTCGGTATCATATTCTATTTGGAATAACCGTTGTTTTTCGGTCGTTTCTGCTGCCAAGCACCGTTGTGGTTTGCTTTCTGCTGCATTGCCACTCGTTGCTGAAAGAACGGATGCGTAAAGAGTTCATCGAACTGTGGAAAGTCGCAGTTGAGTTGTCCTTTTGACAATCGGAGAAGATCGGCTTTGACATGTTCTTTGGTTACAATATCGTTGTTCCAGAGATAGTAGTTGAAGCGTATTCGTGTTGCGATGAAAAGAATTATCTGTTGCTGAATATGCTCATCGGTTTGAAGGAGGGCTTGGTGTATCATCTCTTCCAATATACGGCCGTAGTAACGACAGTTGACCTTGCCGGTTGTGTTGTATGGCAGTTGTTCGGGGGTGTAACGCATTGCGTTTCTGTTGGGTTCGGCGTAGGGAGAATCGATGTCTAACCGGAAATCGGACATGATAGCGAGGTGGTCGTACATTTTATGCTTGGACTCTTCGTTACGCAAGTACGGGAACAGGTTGACCATAGTTTGCATGATGGCCTTTACACAGCGGGTTCTTTCTTCTTTGTCCTCGATAGTGAGGGCGTATTCTACCATATTCTGCACATTTCGTCCGTACTCAGGCATAATGAGCCTTGAGCGTTGTGGGTTTGCAGTGGTCATGAGCGTTGAATTAACTATTAATAAATAAAGATTGATATACGAGCGTGGAAAGCAGGTCTCAGTGGTTTGGACTGAGCGTTGAGGCTACTGAATATATTGGGTTTATTAGACAGATTGCTGCATCAGCGTTGCTTGATAAGATAAATCATCGTAGGATAGTGGTCGGAGTATCCATCGAGCCATACGCCTGATTTGTGTGTCCTTTTGGGTGCTCCTTTGTCCTTACCTTCCTGTATGGTGAGGAAATCTTTGTTGAATATTTGCGGTTTCAAGAAAGAGAGTTCTTTGGCAGGGTCGGCATTTAAGAGCGGTTCGGAGATGATTATCTGGTCGAATAGGTTCCAAGAGCCGTTGTAATAGAGGGTGCCTATTCCTCTATCCAAGAGTTGCCACATAGTGTTGTAAAGTCCTTGCTTTTCGACTTCTTCGCGTGTTCGTTTTGCACCCAAGATTTCTGCACAGGGTATGTTAAAGGGGTCGTCGTTGAGGTCACCCATGATGATAATTTTTGCCTTCGGCTCTTTAAGATAGAGCGAATCGACTATATGTTTGGTAAGTTCTGCAGCGGCTGCTCTTTTGGGTCGGGATGCCACTTCGCCGCCATATCTACTGGGCCAGTGATTTACAATGATGTGAATTTTCTCGCCCATCTCTTTGAGATAGCCCGATACAAGCAGTTGGTCTCGAGTACGGAAGTCGGGGTCTGATTCCATTATCAGTCGATAGGAGGCTGTGTTTGTGACCATAAACAGAGAAGGGTTGTAGAAAAGTCCTACATCGACGCCTCGTCGGTCTGGGCTATCGTAATGCACGATACTCATTTTGCGGTTGCCCCATACAGGGTCGGCTGCTACTGCTTCCATTACGCCACGATTCTCTATCTCACTAACACCGATAACGGCTGCTCCTCTCGGGTCTAAATCTTTGCCTATTTCTGAGAGGGCATACGCCATATTGCGTACTTTGTGTGTATATTTGAGGGCAGTCCACCGCATGCCTCCATCGGGCAAGTACTCTTCATCGTTGACGAGAGGATCGTTGATGGTGTCAAATAGATTCTCCAAGTTATAGAAAGCGATGCAACTGACACGATAGTTTGCGGCTGCATTGTTGGTTGCTTTCTGGGGTTTCTTAGCATACACTATGCATGAAAACAGCATAAGCAGCAAGACGAGAATGGATGTTTTTTTCATGGGGAGAGTGTTATTTATGTATGTATAACCTATATTTGCAGTTCTTATTCTGTTAGTGCGGCAAAAATACAGTATTTTTTTTGGTTATGCAAATAAATTCGTTACCTTTGCAGCAGAAGAATGAATTAACAACACATAACAGAAAAACGACAATGTCTTCAGTAAACAAAGTTATTCTAATAGGGAACGCAGGTCAAGACCCTGATGTTCGTTATTTGGACAGAGGTGTGGCGATAGCCAATTTTCCTCTCGCTACTACAGAACGCGGTTACACTATGCAGAATGGTACTCAAGTACCAGACCGTACAGAATGGCATAATATTGTATTATGGCGCAATATGGCAGAGTGGGCTGAGAAGAGTTTGAAGAAAGGAATGAAAGTGTATGTAGAGGGTCATTTGCAGACTCGAATGTGGGAGAAGGACGGTGTGAAGCGTAACAAGACAGAGATTATCGCAGAGAACATTATGATACTTCATCGTCCCGAGCGTTCACAGAACACGGTAGCCGATACGGTAGAGTCTGCAGCGGAGGAGGTAGAACCCGGTACGGGAAATGTAGAAGAGAGCGATTTTCTGCTCTAAAATCACGAAGACATCATAGAATATCGGGGCATTATAGATATTCTATGATGTCTTTGTTTGTGTGTCGTTGCTGCAAGGAGGGTTGTTTATTCCCAGATGCTTATTCCTTCCCTCAAGAGCGGTTTGAGGTCGTCGGCAGCAATAAAGATGTCGGTTTCTCCGTAGGCATAGGGTGCGATGTCGTAAGGGTTGTAGTGCCATGATATGCCTTTGGTCTGTATGGAGAAATTGTCGTTCGGTACGATGTTATCTTGTTGGTAGTCGGAATTGAGCAGGTCGGACTCTGAATTGAGTTGTTCGGTTTGCTGTACGAGGTTACGACGCAGGAGTGTTGTCAGTTGCTCTTGGTATCCTTCGACAAAGAGTATGTCTTCGGTGATGAGTGTTCCTTTATTGAGGTCGTAGTTATAGAAGAAGCGTGTTCCGATGCCGTGCGCTCCACCCATATATACATATTGCTCGATTCCATAAGACAAGATATTCCCTACCCATTCGATAACCCGTGCGGAGATAAAGTTTTCTTCGCTGAAGGTATAGCGGATATTCATTTCTTCTTCGTAGGGATCGGGGACTTGGTCGGTTTCATCATCGTCGAACATCTCCAAGTTTTCCTTGTTCATTTCGAGGTATTCCTCCTGATTCATGCGTATGTATGCCCACATTGCCTCTTCAGGGTTCATGTTTGCGAACCGCTTGCCATAAAGTTGTTGCAATATATTCTGTTGGATAGGGAGTAGCAGGCTATCTACAGGTAGTTTGGTCGGCATTTCCATATCGATTTCAACTACCATACTGTCTAATTTATCGCTGTTGGGATAGATAACCTCCGAGGCAGTGTATTGCCTTGTTTCCACATCGGCTTTCTTTTGACAGCAGCACAAAAGTCCAATGAAGGAGAGGAGAAATAATAATTTTTTCATATCGATGATATTTTATTGGGCAAAGGTAGTGGGTATTTTTAGAATATGCAAGAGGGATGGGGGTGATATGATTGATAATTTTCAGTTTATGAGTTAAGGAGGTGAAAGTTTATGTGTTTATGCGTTTATGCGTGGTTGGAGGTTAGGGTTATCCAAGTAAATTAAGGTATGGCAGATGGTTTGTCCGCAGGCGGGGCGCCCGCGTCCCCAGTGTTTAGAGTTGAGAGTTGGTGGCAGGTGTTGTGGGGGATATAGGGGAACTATACGGTTTAGAGAATCTATGGGTTTAGAGGAGGGGATGAGAGGCTTAGCACGCAATGGCTCTACAGTGGGCAATTTTCTATGGGGTCGGGAGGTTGTTGGTATATTCATCCTATACTCGTCCTATATTCATCCTATATAGATCCTATATAAAACCTTTGGAATTAGTAGTAAACAGTAGGGTTGGCGTAGGGTGAGTTTTTCGGAGGGTGAAGAACGGGGGATTTTAGTGGTTAGAGGACAACAAAAAAGGGATTATGCCGATGGCATAATCCCTTTTCTTGTTCTATACGGATCGGATTACTCAGCGTCCAGGCTTTCTTCTTGCTGAAGTTCCTGAAGGTGTTCGTATTCCTCCTTGTTATGTACGACAAGTTGTCCGAACTCACGCAGACCTGTACCTGCGGGGATAAGGTGTCCGCAGATGACATTTTCCTTCATGCCTTCGAGGTAGTCGACCTTACCATTGATAGCAGCATCGTTGAGTACCTTATTGGTTTCCTGGAAGGAAGCCGCCGACATGAACGATTTCGTGCCGAGTGCTGCCCGTGTGATACCTTGCAGAATCTGCGAGGAAGTAGCGGGCATTGCATCACGGGTCTCGACGATTCGTTTGTCGCGTCGTTTGAGGCTTGAGTTCTCATCGTGCAAGCGGCGAGGCGCAACGATTTGCCCTGCTTTGAATATTTCGCTGTCACCGGCATCGACAACCACTTTCTTGCCCCAGATACGGTCGTTCTCTTCCATGAAGTCGTTCTTATCAACGACTTGTTTCTCCAAGAAGCGTGTATCACCTGGGTCGAGGATTTCGACTTTGCGCATCATCTGACGCACGATGATTTCGAAGTGTTTATCGTTGATTTTCACACCTTGCAGACGGTAAACATCCTGCACTTCGTTGACGATATAGTCTTGTACGGCGGTAGGTCCCTTAATAGCAAGGATGTCGTCGGGCGTTACTGCGCCATCGGACAGAGGCGTGCCTGCCCGTACAAAGTCGTTCTCTTGTACAAGTATCTGCTTTGACAGTGGGATGAGATACTTCTTCTCTTCGCCCAGACGGGAGGTGACAGTAAGTTCTCGGTTACCTCGTTTGATTTTGCCAAAGGTTACCTCGCCATCGATCTCGCTGACGATAGCAGGATTGGATGAGTTCCGAGCCTCGAAGAGTTCGGTTACACGGGGCAGACCACCGGTGATGTCACCTGCTTTACCTACAGTACGAGGTATCTTGATAAGGAGGTCACCCACTTTGACTTTCTCTCCCTCTTTAGGCACGACATGCGCGTTAATAGGAAGGTTATAGGTGTGCAGTGCATTTCCTTTCTTATCGATGATGACCGCCGATGGCATTTTGGTCTTGTCCTTAGAGTCGATGATAATCGTTTCACGCAGTCCGGTAGCCTCGTCTGTTTCCGTTTTAGCGGTAACATTTTCGATGACATCTTCGAAGCGTACGGTACCCTCACTTTCGATGACAATGGTTGCATTGAACGGGTCCCATTCGCAGACCTTCTGTCCTTTGGTGTAAGATTTACCATTCTCCACAAAGAGTTTGGCAGCGTAAGGGATGTTGAAGGTAGTCAGTACGATACCTGTTTTTTCGTCACGCAGACGGAGTTCGGTTTGACGAGAAACGACAATCGTTTGCGGGTTGCCATCTTCGTGTGCCTGTACGGTACGGAGTTCGTCGAGTTCAACGATACCGTCGTACTTGAGTGTGTAACTGCTTTCTGTGGCGACATTACCTGCGACACCGCCGACATGGAAGGTACGAAGAGTCAACTGGGTACCCGGCTCACCGATAGATTGTGCAGCGATGACTCCGACAGCCTCACCTTTCTCAACCAGACGCCCTGTGGCAAGGTTTCGTCCATAACATTTAGCGCAGACGCCATGTTTAGATTCGCAGGTGAGTACGGAACGGATTTCGACAGATTCGATAGGTGAGTTCTGTATGCGTTCAGCAGCATCTTCCCTTATCTCCTCTCCAGCAGCCACGATGAGTTCGCCCGTGAGTGGATCGGTTATATCGTGAACGCTGACACGACCCAAGATACGGTCGTAGAGCGAAGCCACAACATTCTCGTTCTTCTTTATCTCGGTAGCCGTCAGCCCCCGCAAGGTACCACAGTCTTCTTCCGTGATGATGACATCGTGAGATACATCGACCAGACGGCGTGTCAGATAACCTGCATCCGCCGTTTTGAGGGCAGTATCGGCAAGACCTTTACGAGCACCGTGCGTAGAGATGAAGTACTCCAACACGGACAGACCTTCCTTGAAGTTAGAAAGAATAGGGTTCTCAATGGTTTGTCCACCTTCAGCACCTGCCTTTTGCGGTTTAGCCATAAGACCACGCATACCGGATAACTGTTTGATCTGTGCTTTAGAACCACGCGCTCCGGAGTCCATCATCATGAAGACGGCGTTGAAGCCTTGATCGGCGGCAGACATCTCTTTCATCAACACTTGCGTGAGGGCGTTGTCCACATGGGTCCATGTGTCGATGACCTGGTTGTAACGCTCGTTGTTGGTGATAAGACCCATATTGTAGTTACCTGTGATTTCCTCTATCTCGGCGTTGCCATCAGCCACCAGTTTCGATTTTTCCTCCGGTATAATGATGTCGTTCAAGTTGAAAGACAAACCGCCCTTGAATGCCATCTTGTAGCCTAAGTTCTTGATGTCGTCGAGGAACTGAGCAGTACGCGCCACGCCACATATCTTGATAACCTTACCGATGATGTCGCGCAGGGTGTTCTTCTTTAGCACTTCGTTGACGAAACCTACCTCGGCGGGTACATAGTGGTTAACGAGGATACGGCCTACTGTGGTGTTAATCAGTTTGGTTACTGATTTGCCGTTCTCGATATCCTGCGTGCGCACTGTTATCTTGGCGTGCATATCGACTTTCTTCTCGTTGAGGGCAATCTCCGCCTCTTCGGGAGAATAGAATATGAGTCCTTCTCCTTTGGCGCCGGAACGCTCTTTGGTGATATAGTAAAGTCCAAGCACCATATCCTGTGAAGGAACAGTGATAGGCGCACCATTGGCAGGGTTCAGTATATTGTGGGAACCGAGCATAAGGAGTTGTGCCTCGAGGATGGCTTCGTTGGATAGTGGCAAGTGGACTGCCATCTGGTCGCCATCGAAGTCGGCGTTAAATCCTGTACAAGCGAGAGGGTGCAACTGGATAGCCTTACCCTCGATCATACGAGGTTGGAACGCCAAGATACCGAGTCGGTGAAGGGTCGGCGCACGGTTGAGGAGGACAGGGTGTCCTTCCATGACATGCTCGAGAATGTCCCATATAATCGGGTCTTTGCGATCGATAATCTTTTTGGCAGATTTAACCGTCTTAACGATACCCCGTTCGATAAGTTTGCGTATGATGAACGGTTTGTAGAGTTCAGCCGCCATATCTTTAGGCAGACCGCACTCGTGCATTTTCAGTTCAGGACCGACAACGATGACGGAACGAGCGGAATAGTCAACACGCTTACCCAACAAGTTTTGACGGAAGCGTCCTTGCTTTCCTTTCAGAGAGTCGGAGAGTGACTTGAGAGGTCGGTTGGCATCGCTCTTGATAGCAGTAGCCTTACGAGAGTTATCCAGCAGCGAGTCGACAGCCTCTTGCAACATTCGTTTCTCGTTACGCAAGATGACCTCCGGTGCTTTTATCTCGATGAGCCGTTTGAGGCGGTTGTTACGAATGATGACACGACGGTAGAGGTCGTTGAGGTCGGAAGTGGCAAAGCGTCCACCGTCCAATGGAACGAGGGGTCGTAGATCGGGAGGGGTGACGGGAATAATCTTCAATATCATCCACTCGGGTTTGTTCCGATTGCGTGAAGCACGGAAAGCCTCAACAACCTGTAGTCGCTTGAGGGCTTCTGTCTTTCGTTGCTGCGAGGAGTCGCGGCTTGCTTTGTCGCGCAATTCGTAGGACAAGGCATCGAGGTCGAGACGGGCAAGCATATCGTAGATAGCCTCAGCACCCATCTTAGCAATGAACTTCTGAGGGTCGGTGTCCTCGAGTTGTTGGTTGCCTTCCGGCAGACGGCTAAGGAGATTGAGGTATTCGTCTTCCGATAGCAAGAGGTTGTCTTCGACTACTTGTTCGTCGTTGACTTTCTCATTTTTCATGACACCGCTTTGGATGACGATATACTTCTCGTAGTAGATGACAGAATCGAGTTTCTTAGTAGGCAGCCCCAGCAGGTATCCCATCTTGTTAGGCAAGGAGCGGAAATACCATATATGTGCGACAGGGACAACCAACTGGATATGTCCCATACGCTCACGGCGCACTTTCTTTTCGGTAACCTCGACACCACAACGGTCGCAGACGATACCTTTGTAGCGAATTCGTTTATACTTTCCGCAGTGGCACTCGTAGTCACGGGTAGGACCAAAGATTCGTTCGCAGAACAAACCATCGCGTTCCGGTTTGTATGTGCGATAGTTAATTGTCTCAGGTTTCAGTACTTCACCTCTTGACAGACGCAATATCTCTTCCGGTGAGGCAAGACCAATAGATATCTTGCTGAAGCCTGTTTTCTTATTATCTTGTTTAAAAGCCATGTTTGAATAATTTACTACTTAAGGGGAGTTCTATCTATTCCCCGTTTGAATTAAACAATTAGTTTCTTTCTATGTACAGAGACCTCTTTGGGTAGATTATGTTACTATTTGAGTATCTTATGGGTGGTAGGTTGGTTGCTATTGCGTAGCGTTTTTCCTTCCTTCTTCGCCACAATCGGTTCAAAATTGTTAGCAAGTTTATTCGTAGAAGTCTCCTTAACTGTTCACGAATCTTATTCCAAGTTAATACTCAGGGCTAATCCTTGTAACTCATGCAGCAAGACATTGAGTGATTCCGGCAGTCCTGGAGTAGGCATAGGCTCACCTTTGACGATAGCCTCGTAAGTGCGAGCGCGTCCTGTGACATCATCAGATTTAACGGTAAGAATCTCTTGCAGTACATGGGCAGCACCGTGTGCCTCAAGTGCCCAGACTTCCATTTCACCGAATCGTTGTCCACCGAATTGTGCTTTACCACCGAGCGGTTGTTGTGTTATAAGGCTGTACGGTCCGATAGAGCGGGCGTGCATCTTATCATCAACCATGTGTCCTAACTTCATGAAGTAGGTAACACCGACGGTTGCAGGTTGGTCGAACATCTCGCCCGTACCCCCATCGTAGAGATAGGTTTTACCTGCTCGTGGCAATCCGGCTTTGTCTGTCCATTCATTAAGACTATCCATTGTACAGCCGTCGAAGATAGGTGTTGCGAATTTGACACCCATTTCCTTGCCTGCCCAACCGAGCACTGCCTCGAATATCTGTCCGAGGTTCATACGGGAAGGTACACCCAACGGGTTGAGGACTATGTCGACAGGTGTACCATCTTCCAAGAAAGGCATATCTTCTACGCGTACAATCTTGCTGACAATACCCTTGTTACCATGTCGTCCTGCCATCTTGTCGCCGACACGGATTTTGCGTTTTTTAGCGACATAAACCTTAGCCATCTGCATGATACCATTAGGCAATTCGTCTCCAATAGTGAGATCGAAGTTCTTGCGTTTGAGTTGTGCATCGTACTCCTTGTATTTACGCAAGTAGTTAAGTACACAAGTCTCAATCAGTTTATTCTTCTCGGAATCGGTGGTCCACTTGGACAACATGACAGAGTTATAGTCGATTTGCTCAAGGCGTTCGCGAGTGAACTTGCTTGTCTTGCTGATAACATCGGTACCCATAAGGTCTTTGACACCAGCAGAGGTCTTACCTTCAGTGAGGATGAGTAGTTTGGATATGAGTTGCTGCTTGAGTTCAGCCACTTGGTGATCGAACTCGGCTTGAATAGCAATCAATTTTGACTTGTCATCCATCTTTTCCTTGCGGTCTTTGATAGCCTTCTGATACAGGCGTTTACCTATAACAACACCGGTGAGGGAGGGAGAGGCTTTGAGAGAAGCATCTTTCACATCTCCTGCTTTGTCGCCAAAGATAGCCTTAAGAAGTTTCTCTTCAGGGCTCGGATCACTTTCGCCTTTAGGTGTTATCTTACCAATAATAATGTCACCGGGAACGACTGGAGCACCAATGCGAATGATACCGTTCTCGTCGAGGTTCTTCGTTGCCTCTTCGCTCACATTGGGGATGTCGGCAGTGAATTCCTCCAATCCCCGTTTGGTTTCACGCACTTCGAGGAGTTGTTCCACCACATGAACCGAAGTGAACATATCTTCGCGTACGATGCGTTCTGACAGGACGATAGCATCCTCGTAGTTGTATCCTTTCCATGGGATGTATGCCACTTTAAGGTTCTTGCCAAGAGCCAACTCGCCATTCTCGGTAGCGAATCCTTCAGTGAGGATTTGTCCAGCCACCACATGGTCGCCTTTGCGGACGATTGGTCGCAGGTCGATGGTGGTATTCTGGTTGGTCTTCTGGAATTTAGGTAATGTATATTCCTTTATTGCAGAGTCGAAACTAACGAACTCTTCGGCTTCGGAGCGATCGTAGCGGATGCGTATATGGTCAGCGTCCACATAGATGACTTCACCTGAACCTTCTGCAACTATTTGCGTACGGGAGTCTTGTATCAACTGTCCTTCGATGCCTGTACCCACGATAGGTGCTTCGGAACGGAGCAGAGGTACAGCCTGACGCATCATGTTTGATCCCATCAAGGCACGGTTCGCATCATCGTGTTCCAAGAAAGGAATAAGCGCAGCAGCGATAGAAGCAATCTGGCTCGGGGCGACATCCATAAGATTGACTTGTTCCGGCTCAACAACAGGGAAATCGGCTTCGTAGCGTGCTTTTACTTTCTTGTTGAGGAAATTACCTTTCTCATCGATAGGTGCGTTACCTTGTGCGACATAACTTTGTTCTTCGTCCTCTGCTGTCATATAGACGATGCCTTTATCAGAGAGGTCAACCACTGCATCGTTTACCTTACGATAGGGGGTCTCAATGAAGCCAAGTCGATTGATTTTAGCATAGATACAAAGAGATGATATCAAACCGATGTTAGGTCCTTCAGGTGTCTCGATAGGACAGAGGCGACCATAGTGAGTATAGTGTACATCTCGAACCTCGAATCCTGCACGGTCACGGCTTAGACCACCGGGGCCGAGTGCAGACATACGGCGTTTGTGTGTTATCTCAGCCAATGGGTTCTGTTGATCCATAAACTGAGAGAGCGCATTCGTTCCAAAATAACTATTGATGACGCTGGATATGCTCTTTGCATTGATTAGGTCGGTAGGTGTAAACACTTCGTTGTCGCGTACATTCATACGCTCACGAATGGTACGAGCCATACGAGCAAGCCCTACACTGAATTGGTTGGCTAGTTGCTCACCCACTGTACGAACACGGCGATTGCTGAGGTGGTCGATATCGTCCACTTCGGCATTGGAGTTGATGAGGGCTATCAGATATTTGATAATCTCAATAATATCATCTTTGGTCAAGACGCGAATATTCATATCGATATCAAGATTTAACTTGCGATTGATACGATAGCGTCCTACTTCGCCTAAATCGTAGCGTTTCTCGGAGAAGAATAGTCCATTGATTACTTCTCGTGCGGTGTTATCATCGGCTGGCTCGGCATTGCGTAGTTGCCGGTAGATATACAGCACCGCCTCTTTCTCGGAGTTGGTAGGGTCTTTCTGCAATGTATTGAAGATGATGCTGCTATCATTTTGTGTAGCACCTTCTTGGTGTAGCAGTACCGACTTTGCCCCTGAATCGAGGATGGATTGGATATTCTCCTTTGTCAGTTCCGTTTCCCGCTCCAATACCACTTCGTTACGCTCTATTGTTACAACTTCGCCGGTATCTTCGTCCACAAAATCCTCTGTCCAAGCCTTTAGGACGCGTGCTGCCAATCGTCGGCCAAGCACTTTATTAAGTCCTGCTTTGCTAACTTTGATTTCTTCTGCAAGATTAAAGCGTTCAAGGATATCCTTATCACTTTCGAAACCAATGGCACGAAGAAGAGTTGTTACCGGTAATTTTTTCTTACGGTCAATGTAAGCATACATTACATTATTGATATCGGTAGCGAACTCAATCCAAGAGCCACGGAATGGGATGATACGGGCAGAATAGAGTTGTGTACCATTAGAGTGCTTACTTGTTCCAAAGAACACACCAGGTGAACGGTGTAATTGGCTTACAATGACGCGTTCGGCACCATTGATGACAAAAGTGCCTTTAGGAGTCATATAGGGTATGGTACCCAGAAAGACATCTTGTATTTGTGTAGCAAAATCCTCATGATCGGGATCGGTACAATACAATTTCAGTTTGGCTTTAAGGGGTACACTATAGGTTAATCCTCTTTGCAAACATTCTTCGATAGAATAGCGAGGGGGATCTACATAATAGTCAAGAAATTCGAGTACAAAATTATTGCGGGTATCCGATATAGGAAAATTCTCGGAAAACACCTTAAAAAGCCCCTCTTTTCGTCTTTGTTCCGGAGCCGTGTCGGTCTGCAGGAATTCACGGAAGGACTTTAATTGTATCTCGAGAAAGTCAGGATAAGGTATTTGCTTCTGCGTGGAAGAAAAACTGACTCTCTGAGTTTGTTTTTTTGACGCCATGAATGATATATTGAGTGGACCTATAGTTCGTGTTATCTGCCAATAAAAAAGTCAAACTGACATTTTACACATATTTATAAAAGTCCATTGTTACATATTGTGTTTTATATAATTTTTACATTCACTGGATAGTGAGAGAAAAAGGTTTAGAGTCCATCATAAGAAAGGACTCTAAACCTAAGTTTGAAGTTGCGTTATTACTTAAGTTCAACTTCAGCACCGCCCTCTTCGAGGACTTTTTTGAGTGCTTCAGCATCAGCCTTAGCAAGTCCCTCCTTAATAACCGAAGGAGCACCGTCAACAAGATCCTTAGCCTCTTTCAAGCCGAGACCTGTTTGTTCTTTAACCAACTTAACGATAGCGAGTTTAGCAGCACCTGCTGATTTGAGAACTACATCAAATGATGTTTTTTCCTCTTCAGCGGAAGCGGCACCACCAACAGTTTGACTAGCAGCAACAGCAACAGCTGCAGCAGCAGGCTCAATTCCGTAATCTTCTTTCAAAATTTGGGCTAACTCGTTTACTTCTTTAACGGTAAGGTTAACCAATTGTTCAGCAAAAGCTTTCAAATCTGCCATTGTCGTATAATTTAGAAAAGTTATTTTTATTGTTTATATGTATGCAACGCTAAGCGGCATTGCGCGCTGTTTGTTTATGCAGTTTTTTCTCCAAGTGTCTTGAGCACTCCATGCAAGGTATTTGCACCAGATTGCAAAGAAGAAATAACATTCTTTGCAGGAGATTGCAAGAGTGCAACCAAGTCTGCAATAAGTTCGTTTTTACTCTTTATAGCAACCAAGAAATTAAGTTGTTCGGCTCCTACATAGGTCACATCCTCAACAAATGCGGCCTTAAGAGCGGGCTTAACATCGGGGTTTTTCTTGTCTTTATCTGCATAATCCTTGATTAGTTTAGCAGGTGTATTACCTGTATTGCAGAGCATAAGGGCTGTATTGCCTTTGAGGCAAGCGAGCATTTGTTCGTCAATATTCTTCCCTTCAAGCGCTTTTTGCAGAAGGGTGTTTTTTACAACAACCAGTTTGATACCTTTGTTGTAGCAAGCACGACGAAGCTCGCTAGTCTTCTCAGCATTGAGTCCTTCTATGTCTGTCACATAGAAATGAGCATATTCATCCAATTGACTTTTCAGTTGCTCAATTATCACGGTCTTATCTTCTTTTTTCATAATTCCAAGCTGTTAACTTATTCAACTGATTTAGGGTCAATTTTGATACCTTTACTCATTGTACTTGACAAATAGATACTCTTGATATAGGTTCCTTTTGAAGTAGCAGGTTTGAGTTTGATGAGAGTCTGGATAAACTCCTTAGCGTTCTCAGCGATCTTCTCTGCGGGGAAAGAAACCTTACAAATAGAGGTGTGCACAATACCAAACTTATCTACCTTGAAATCAATTTTACCTTGCTTAACTTCAGTAACAGCCTTGGCAACATCCATTGTCACAGTGCCGCTCTTAGGGTTAGGCATAAGTCCGCGTGGTCCGAGAATGCGTCCGAGAGCACCAATTTTACCCATTATTTGAGGCATAGTAATGATGACATCAACATCGGTCCAACCGCCCTTGATTTTTTCGATATATTCATCTAATCCAACATAATCAGCACCAGCAGTTTTGGCTGCGGCTTCCTGATCAGGAGTACAAAGTGCGAGAACTCTCACTTGCTTACCCGTACCATTAGGAAGAGAAACGACTCCACGCACCATTTGGTTTGCTTTGCGTGGGTCAACTCCCAAACGTACATCTACATCTACTGATGCATCAAATTTGGTAGTAGTAATCTCCTTGAGGAGTACTGCTGCCTCGTTCAGCGTATAGGCTTTACCTTCTTCAATTTTTTCTAAAGCCAACTTTTGATTTTTTGTCAGTTTACTCATAGTTCAATTGAAGTTTAATTATTTAATAGTAATACCCATACTACGCGCAGTACCTGCGACCATTTTCATAGCGTGTTCTACCTCGAAGCAATTGAGGTCAGCCATCTTATCGGTAGCGATTTGACGGCATTGTTCCTCTGTGATAGAAGCCACCTTCTTACGATTAGGTTCAGCAGAACCACTTTTCAGTTTAGCAGCCTCGAGCAGTTGGATTGCCACAGGTGGAGTTTTTACTACAAAATCGAAAGTCTTATCGGAGTAATAAGTGATGACAACAGGAAGTACTTTTCCTGCTTTGTCTTGTGTTCTGGCATTGAATTGTTTACAAAACTCCATTATGTTGATACCCTTAGAACCCAAAGCAGGTCCTACTGGGGGTGATGGATTTGCTGCACCACCTTTAATCTGCAGTTTAATAAGTCCAGCAATTTCTTTAGCCATAATGTTTTAATTTACCGTTGTTATAGTTAGTTAACTATTGAGTAGTATATCGACCCGTAACATAGTCTCCTACTCTTTATCCACTTGATTGAAACTTAATTCGATAGGCGTTTTTCGTCCGAAGACTGTCACGATGACTTTCAGTTTGCGTTTATCGGTAAGAATCTCGTCAATTTCGCCATTAAAGTCCTTGAAAGGTCCGTCTGTAACTTTAACAGTCTCTCCAAGTACAAATGGAATCTCGACCAGTTTACTGTCCTCTTGCTCATTGATATTACCGAGTATACGATTAACCTCAGATTGACGAACAGGAGTAGGTATTACTGATTTGCCATCGGACAAGAAACCTAACACATTTGGTACATTGCGCAACCGTGGATAGCACTCATCAACAAGGTTTGCCTCTACGAGAACATAACCAGGAAGATAATTACGCTCTTTGGTAACGCGTTTGTTTCCACGCAACTGGACTACTTTTTCAGTAGGAATAAGGACTTGAGAAACATACTGACCTAAATCAGATGCTTTGCAAGCAGCCTCAATATACTCTTTCACCTTGGCTTCCTTTCCGCTGATTGCTTTAAGGACATACCATTTAAGATTATTCTCAGCCATAGTTATTCTACCTTAAAAGAGACCATAGATAAAGGTCATCAGCGACTTAAAACAGAAGTCAATAAACCAAACAAGCAGTGCAAGTATCAGGGAAGCAATTAACACAAGCACAGCACTGTTGGTCAACTCTTTTCGAGTTGGCCAACTTACCTTATAGACCAACTCTGTGTAAGACGCTTTAATGTTATCGAATATCTTCATATCGTGTAGATTTTTCGTTGTTTATATTCGCTGCAAAAGACCCCAGATAGCACACCTGTGTTAACCGAAGTCCTTTATTCAGAGAATTTGCACGGAAGGAGAGGCTCGAACTCCCGACACCTGGTTTTGGAGACCAGTGCTCTACCAACTGAGCTACTTCCGTTTGTAAGAATTTATTCTGCAACAAAAACTCGTTACCCAAGTTCAGCACTACATAAATTCTTTCTCCCAAAATCATCCATCTTTGCCATCTCAAAATAGATGATTTTGTTTTTGAGTATCTCCCTCTCGCAGTAGCAAGGGCTTTCACCCTATGCTACTAATTACAGAGAGAAATATCTTAGACTACTTATCTTGAGATATTAGTCGAGAAGTTTAGTGATTTGGCCTGAACCTACCGTACGACCACCTTCACGGATTGCGAAACGTAAACCTTCGGAGCAAGCAACAGGGTAGATGAGTTTAACTTGGATTTCCAAGTTATCGCCAGGCATAACCATTTCTGTTCCTTCAGGGAGGGTAATCTCACCAGTAACATCCATAGTACGGATATAGAACTGAGGACGGTAGTGGTTATGGAATGGAGTATGGCGTCCACCTTCTTCTTTCTTCAAGATATAAACCGAAGCCTTGAATTCGCTATGGGTCTTTACAACACCCGGGTGAGTGATAACCATACCACGGCGAACTTCGTTCTTATCGATACCACGGAGGAGCAGACCTACATTGTCGCCAGCCTCACCTTGATCAAGAAGTTTACGGAACATTTCAACACCCGTAACAACTGATTTCTTATCTTCACCAAGTCCAAGTATTTGTACTTCGTCGCCTACTTTAACAACACCTGTTTCAATACGACCGGTAGCAACTGTACCACGGCCCGTTATTGAGAATACGTCTTCAACAGGCATCAAGAATGGTTTGTCGACAGCACGAGGAGGAAGCTGGATCCAAGTATCAACAGCATCCATCAGTTCCATTACTTTATCTTCCCATTCAGGAACACCATTCAAAGCACCAAGAGCAGAGCCACGAATAACAGGAGTGTTATCGCCATCGAACTCATAGAAAGTAAGCAACTCTCGCATTTCCATTTCTACCAAGTCGAGCATCTCAGGGTCGTCAACCATATCGCACTTGTTCATAAATACAACCAGACGGGGTACATTCACTTGTCGAGCAAGAAGAATATGTTCACGAGTTTGAGGCATAGGACCATCAGTAGCAGCAACTACGATGATTGCGCCATCCATCTGAGCAGCACCAGTAACCATGTTCTTTACATAGTCAGCGTGTCCCGGGCAGTCTACGTGTGCATAGTGACGGTTAGCAGTTTCGTACTCAATGTGAGCAGTGTTGATAGTGATACCGCGTTCTTTCTCTTCAGGTGCGTTATCAATTTGGTCGAAAGACTTAACATCTTCGTTACCAAAACCTTTCTTGTGAAGTACAAGAGAGATAGCAGCGGTCAAAGTAGTTTTACCGTGATCGACGTGACCAATAGTACCGATGTTCACGTGCGGTTTCGAACGGTCAAATTTTTCTTTTGCCATAATTAATTCAGTTATTAACGTTAATACTATAAATTGTATCTTACTCTTATTCTGCATAGAGCAGTGCCTCCATAGACATGGAATCACTGACCGTAAAGCAGAGTTCTTTGAGCTGATGGCGGGAGTTGAACCCGCGACCTCATCCTTACCAAGGATGCGCTCTACCACTGAGCTACATTAGCAACACCTTTTCTTGCAGAGTAGAGTTTATCGGTCTCTTCTCTAAAAAGGATTTGAGCGGAAAACGGGACTCAAACCCGCGACCCCCAGCTTGGAAGGCTAGTGCTCTATCGACTGAGCTATTTCCGCAATATTGTTCAAGAACATCTTGTATAACTCTCTTATAGCAAAAAGAATTCTTGTACAGCCGCCTGACTTATGCAAGAATTCTGATTCAAGCGAAAGAGGTGGGTAGTGATGGATTCGAACCACCGAAGCGATTACGCAGCAGATTTACAGTCTGCCCCATTTGGCCACTCTGGAAACTACCCTCATTAAAATCAGAATACTGACGGCACTCGCTTGCGCCTAAGTTTTTCGCTTTTTTGAGCCTCTTGTCGGATTCGAACCAACGACCCCGAGATTACAAATCACGTGCTCTGGCCAACTGAGCTAAAGAGGCAATTGCTAACTTATCCCCGAGGCGGTTTGACGCTGTACGATAAGCGGTTTTGCGTTGACTCCTCGTCCCTTTTAGCGGAAAAGCGGTGCAAAGGTACTGCTTTTTTTTGTACCACCAAAATATTTCGGAAAAAATATATTTTTTTATTGTGATGGTGACGGTAGATGTACTATACAATAACCAATGCGACTAATTGGACAGGGTGAGAGAAAACCATTGAAGAAACAATGCAACGGCATGGAGGAGTTCTGTTTTTTCTATCGGTTTGCGCTTTAATTTCGTCACACTTTTGTATATACCTCATCACACCTTCCTATATTCATCCTATATTCGTCCTATATTCATCCTATATAAATCCTTTGGGATAGGCAGTAAACAGTAAGAAAGACAGAGGCTGCTCTTAATTAGTGAGCAGCCTCTGTGGTTGGATGGGTGATCTTAATAAATTTGTGAACCTGTTATCGTGTAAGTGGTGCCGCTACGGGTGACAATGTAGAACAATCCGTTGCGGAGTACTACCCTACTCTGCTTGGTTTGGGAGGTAGGATCGTTGATGTCCTCGACCGAGAGATTGTTCTTTACCAGTACCGCCATAGGGATACGCACCTCGACTGCTCCACGAGAGCGCAGGCGCAAGTATGCCTGATGTACGCCTTCGTTCGCCGATTTGAAGGTGAGTATGAAGGTACCGCCAGTTGTCGGGAGAGAGGATTCGGAGAGAGAGAAATCGCTTTTATTACTGCCAGCAACCGTGACAGAAACTGGTTCGGTGAGGTTTTTGGTTTGTACTGTGATGGGTACGGACACGGTTTTGTTGGGTTGTGTGATGGCTACGACCTGAGTAGAGTCGGCTGTGATGAGCGGCAGGTCGGTGCGTCCCCACGAGACATCGTCGATGAGGTAGGTGGCAGAACCATTGGTGCCACTATATCCGGTGAAGCAAAAGCCCATGTAGAACACATCTGCGATAGTGGTAAGTCCTGTGAGGTTCACTTGGAAGTCGAGCCATTCTCCTGCCTCATCTGCTGTTGACGGCATGGCTATTTGCAGGTCCTCAAAGTAAACATTCGCTGTATTAGTGGCATCTATATAGTATAGTTTGAGTGTTGCACTCTGTCCTTCGAGCAGATAGTCGCCGCGTACACGGAAGGTGAACACCTGATTGGCAGCGTTCTTGTAGTCGAGCGGGGGTGTTACGAGCCACATCGTGAAGAGTGTGGAGTCGGTAACTCCGGATATGTAAGCCGATGCCTTGGCGCAAGGTTCGTTATCGTTATTGATATCCTTGTATCCCCACCATGGTCTGGTACCTGTTTTGACTACATTTTGCCATTCATTGAGGAGCAATGTCTTGTTGTGAGTGATTGCATCGAAAGGTTCTATGAGCAGTGTTTGCGGCGTGCGTGTCTTCCAATCGAAGTCGGTTTGCCAATCGACTACCTCCGGTGCGGGTTCGGTTGCTTCTCCCGTTACGCTGATTGTCTTGCTCTCGCCGCGTGCAGTAGTGAAAGTGATGGTTGCCGTAGTCGTGCCTACTACGGAAGGAGAGAAAGTGATGTAGATGTGGGTGGAAGTATTCTTGAGGATGAGCGAACGGTCGATGGTAAAGCCTGTGCCAGCGGGAGATATTGTGGCATAGACATGGTCGATGCAGTTCTCGGAAGTGAGGGCGACAGAATCCTCTACGGTCTGTCCTACGGCAGCACGGAATACGGGCAGGGTAGCAGGATTGATTGTGATGGTCGGTGACTGGGTCGGGTCGATACAAGTACCAGAGAGGGAGTACATTTTGTTATCGTTTTGCGCCTCAGTACTTTCGATAAGAAATGCGCCTGCATGTTTGCCTATTGCAGTGGGTTTGTACCACAGTTTGACATTCTCTTCGGCAGCAGTCACTTGTGTTTTTTCGAGCCTCCACATTGTGCGGTTGGTGCCAGTGATGTAGAGGTCGATAGGTAGTGTCAGGTTTCCTTGCCGTATCAAGAAATCCGCCACCAAGACTGAGTCTCCGATTGAGCAATCGGATTGAGAGATTGTTTCGGGCGTGACTGTAAACCAAGGTTCCGTTTTCTCGGTGCGGGTGAGAGAGAAGTCGTCGAAGATGACTTTTACCCCTTTGTTGACTGCAACGCTAAAATAGAAGGTTGTTCCATTCTGCGGTTTGGTGGTCGTTACGCTGAACGATTGCCAGCCGGTGCTTGTGACATCGAGTGGTTGGTTGAGTATTACGCTATCGTGCGGCGTGCCAGTGTGGGGAGGAACACATTCCCATAGGCAGTTGAGGGCGAGGTCTCCTTGGTTGGCAGATAACACCTTGTAGTAGCCTTTGATTTCGTATTCTTGTCCTACGACATCGTCTCTGAGGTTGACATCTTGGATCAGGCTGCGTCTGGTGGTTACTTCTTCAGTTCGCAGGGCTTTGGTTCCTCCGTGTATGTCGGTTGTTTCGATGGCTATCACACCACCGAATGCCCAATCGGTAAACTCAGCACCGAAAAGAAAGTTCGTTTTTGCCTCTTCGAAGTCGCCGTTGCTTAGCAGGTTCGTGGCGGCGGTGGTACACAGTACCAAGGAGAATAGGCACAGCGTTAGTAGATATGTTTTTAACTTCATAAAATCAGGTAGATATAGTACACCCCAAGAACTCAAGTTCTCGGGGTGCAGAGTGTATATTAGCGGATTACTTTATAGGTTTTCTCTCCTTGACGGATGATGTTTACGCCCGGTTGCAAAGCGTCGGTGCGTTGACCAGAAACGGTGTATATCTCGTATTCGCCCGTGAGTTGATCGAGGGCGATAGTCTCGATGGATGTCGGGGTGGTCTTTGCCACGATGTCGGCATCCGTACGCACACGGATGTTGTAGCCCGAAGTGTAGTACGAGATACCCACGATGTCGGCTAGGGCGGGTTTAGCAGTACCTACCAAGTTATTGTCGCTCGTCAGGTTGATAACGGCAGCAGTACCGTCCTTTGAGATAGCGTTGTTGCCAGCCTTGTAGTTAGCCTCTGTTTGGTCGAGCGTAACATTCTCTACTTTCACTAACTCCATGAGGTAGTCAGCGGCATTGTCTTGCAACTGTTTGAGCGTAACCACCTGCGGTGTCCACTCATTGCTGTTGCTGACGACAGTAACCGTAGAGACAAAGGAGAATGGTAAGCCTCTATATGTCTCCTCCGATGATGCGACAACCATAAAGTCTTTGATTTTGTCGCCCACTTTGCAGGTGTTCTCAGCGTAATCGTAGATGCATACGGCACCTGTTGCATCTTCCACATAGAATGTCGGCGTACTATATTCGCCCGTTACTTCGTAGTAAGTGATAACCGCCTCTCCGGTGTAAAGGAACAGTGCTTCGGGATTTGTTGATACTTCCGCTTTGAGGGCAGCGATAGTGGCTACTTTGGTTACTGCTATAGCAGTCCAAGAAACAGTAATGGTAACATTAGTTGCACCTTCCGAAGAGAGAGTAATAGTGGCAGTCTGTTCGCCTGCTGTTGCTGCGGTCAGGGTAGCCGTTACCTCCACACCATCTTCGGCTTCTGCTTGGGTGATGGTAGTCTTGTCGAGTACCACCTCTGCGTTGTTGCTTGCAAGGGTAATATCGCCTGTGAGGTCTGTACCCTTAACAGTGAACTTAAGCGTTTTGGTATCATCTACATACAGATTTCCAAACTCAAGTTTCGTAGTAGAGGGCGTAATGGTAGCGGTAGGTGTCGGGTCGGGTGTATCACCGCTCTCGAAGAGGTCGCTCCATACAGTAGCGACTTTGATAGCATCAAGAGTAAGAATAGGTGCTTTCCTCGAAGCAGTTGCACCTTGGCGTACGATAAGTGCTGCGAAACCACCGTTTGTAGTGGAAACATCACTACCGAGTGTGCTATTATATACAGCATCGGCGGTTGCGGGTTCGGATACCGTCGGATTGACATACAACGAGACAACATCATTCGTCATTCCCTCTACAATCGTGTATTTTACTACTACCAAATAAGTAGTACCGAAGTCATACTCTGCCGTAGTAGAAGCCAATGTTGTATTGGCACGAGAAATAGCGAGTTTGTATTTCCCCTCACTTGCAGCATAGGCTGACAAGCGCATAACATCACTTCCACTCCCTTTGTCAGAAAGACCATTTCTTGTTTGCGCACACATTGCCAGGAAATAACTTGTATTTGCGTCTGTTACATCTGCGGCACTCTCTATATTTATCAATGCTGCATAGTAAATATTCCCGCTTGCAACCATTTGGTTGTTGTCGAACTTCTTATATACTTTTTGTGCGTTCGGTGTATCCTTGAGTTTTATACTCTGCCCTACTGCTGTTGACTCGTAGCCTGCATAGATCAAAGAGCCGCTTATCACCTGGATAGGTTCTGTTGCAGTTCCGGAATATTGCCACCAACCATTTGTAGAAGTGGAACTATACAAATCTCCAGTGGTGTAGTTGAAACTCTCGTTAAACAAGAGAGTGGCGTTGGCGCTGAGTGCAAGCACGCAGGCAGCCAAGAAAGTAAAGATTCTTTTCATACTCTGATTGATTTAATTGTTTGTTAATAGGTTAATTGTTTAATAAAATAATTTATTTGTCTTTATGTTTTTCGAGTTGTCGTTCGATTGCTTCAAGACATTCGTCGATGGCTTGTTCGAAAGAGTCACAAGTTTTCTGTGCAAAAAAATCGGATCCCATACCTATGATGCGGATAGTTGTTTCTTTGTTGAGATTGGTTTCCGGTTTAACAACTGTCATTCTGATATCCATCTCAGCAGTAGGTGGCAGGAGTTTCTCGTAACGGTGTGTTTTCTTTTCGATGTACTTTTCGAGTCGTTCTGCGATTTCAAAGTTAACGGCTTGTTTGTTCAGTTTCATAGTTGTTTCCTTTCAATTGGTTAATATATACGGGTTAGTTTGCTATTATTTATCTTGTTGTTTGTTTCGTGGGTGTGCGGTGTTGTATGCTTTCTTCATTTGTTCGAAGGTGACATGTGTATATATTTGCGTTGCAGCGAGGTTGGCGTGTCCCATGAGCGTCTTGATTGTATTGATGTCGGCTCCATGTTCGAGCATAGTTGTGGCGAAGGTGTGTCGCAATACATGAGGTGATTGTTTGTGTTGCGTACTTACCTCCGTCATTCTGTTATGCACAGCGTTATATACCGTCGTTGCATTTATTCTTAATCCCCTATTAGTAAGGAACAGTGCGTTATCGTTTCTCTCAGGGAACTGTTTGTCCCTCCATTGCAGGTACAACAAAATCTGTTCCAGAAGTGCATCGCCTATGGGTATGATTCGTTGTTTTCTTCTTTTACCGAAGACTTGTAGTTGTTTGGTCTGTGTATTGATGTCGTTATCGGAGAGCGCTATAAGTTCTGCGCGCCGCATACCGGTTTGGTATAGCATTTCGATGATAAGATTGTCGCGTATGGTAGTGAAGTCGTCGGCGTATTGTTCGATTTGTTGTTCTTGTTGCATTTCTCTTTCCTTGTAGAAAGCAGGTAGAGGTTTTGCTATTTTAGGGCTGATGATTAGTTGGGTTGGGTTGTGTTGTGTGTATCCGATTCGAAGACAGTATTTCCAAAATGAGCGCAAGGCTGACAGTTTGCGCCTTACACTACGGGCGGAGATATTGTTGTCTAACAGAGATATGAGCCATTCCTTTATGTCGTCGTCGGTTACTTGGTCGGGGTCAAGTTGTTGCGGCGTGGTCTGCAGGAAGTGGCAGAATTCTTCGAGGTCGTGTTGATAGGCGTCGATGGTCAGTCGGGAGTATCTTCGTTCGATGCGGAGATACTCAAGAAAGTTCGATATGTGGTTGTTATTGTTTGACACTTAATAAACAACAAGTAACAATGAACAACGGGTATGCAATGGGCTTGTGAGGGTTGAGTTATTGCTCTTGGAAAGGGAAGAGACCGTATAGTTCGGCGTCAATTTTGTCGGTGATAAGTTGGAAGTCGCGTGGATTATTCTCGAACTTAATGTTGTCGGCGTCGATTATGAGCAATCTGCCTTGATAGTTGGCAATCCATGCTTCGTACTTGTCGTTGAGTCCTTTAAGGTAATCGATACGCATAGAACTCTCGTATTCCCGTCCCCGTTTTTGTATTTGTGCAACGAGGTTGGGTATAGATGAGCGCAAGTAAATGAGAAGGTCGGGCATTTTGACGAGCGACATCATAAGGTCGAACAGGTCACAATAGTTATCGAAATCACGGTCGGACATATTTCCTTGCTCGTGCAGATTGGGTGCGAATATTTTTGCATCCTCGTAGATTGTCCTATCCTGTATGATTGTATCGCTGCTTTTGGCGATGTCAACTACATCTTGGAAGCGTTTGTTAAGGAAATAGATTTGCAGATTAAATGACCAGCGAGACATGTCGGCGTAGAAATCCTCGAGGTAGGGATTGAAGTCAACTGATTCGAATCGGGGTGTCCATCCATAGTGTTTGGCGAGCATTTTGGTTAGCGTAGTTTTACCGCTACCTATATTTCCAGCGATGGCTATATGCATAGTATATTGAATTTAGATTACTAATTCATTGTTATTGGAACAACCCAAAGAGTTGTGCGTCTATTTTATTGGTTATGAATTGGAAGTCGGTGGGGTTATGTTGGAAATCGAGTTCATCGGAGTTGATTACCAAGACCTTTCCCTGATATTTGTTGAATATGAAATCGTCGTATCTCTGATTAAGTCCGGTGAGATAGTCGAGTTGTATGGTTTGTTCGTACTCTCTTCCTCTTTTTTGTATCTGTGCAACGAGTGCGGGGACTGATTTGCGCAAGTATATCATGAGGTTGGGATAGGGTGTGAGCGACATCATAAGGCGGAACAGTTCCATATAGGTGTTGTAATCACGGTCGGAGAGGTTTCCCATGTCGTAGTTGTTTTGTACGAACACATATACTCCCTCGAAGATAGATCGGTCTTGTATGATTGTTTTGTCGGTTTTGGCAATCTGCAATACATTTTTGAAGCGTTCCTTAAGGAAATAGGTTTCGAGACAAAAGGACCACCGTGGAATGTCGTTGTAGTAGTCTTCGAGGTAGGGATTGATGCATACGGGTTCAAATTGGGCTTCCCAAGCGTAGTGCTTGGCAAGCATTTGGGTGAGCGTAGTTTTTCCTGCCCCTATATTTCCAGCGATGGCTATATGCATAGTTGTCGGTACAAAATACACTGCAAAGATATGGAAGTATTTTGGAATAAGCAACGCTTTTCGGTGATAAATAATTGGTGGGAGATTTATTGGGAGATGGTGGGGAACTATACGGTATAGGGGATCTATGTGGTTAGAGGAGGGGATGAGAGGCATAGGAGGGTTGGGCTCTATGGTGAGCAGAAACGATGGGAGGAGGGGGTGGTTTTGTTGGAGGAAATAGAGGAACTAGACGGTCTAGAAGATCTATGGGTTTTGGGGAGGGGATGAGAGGCATAGGACGGTGTGGCTCTACAGTGAGCATAAACGCAGTAAGGAGTTATTGCAATTTAAGAATTAAGGGTTAATGATTAAAGTGAAGAGAGAGGTGTTTTGTGGGTGGTTTATAGGTAGTTTGTAGGGTGTTCCTATAGTCATCCTATAGTCGTCCTATATTCATCCTATATAAAACCTTTGAAATGGGTAGTGTTTATCGGGGTAAGCGGAGGGGAGGCGGGAGGGGACAGGGTGTTTATTGAAAGGAGGGAGTGTTAAAGGTGAGCGGGGAAAAGTTAAGAGATGTTGGGAGATTAGTGTTGAGAAGGTGGGGGTTGGGGTGGGGGGTATAGGGGAACTAGACGGTCTAGAGGATCTAGGTGTTGAGGGGAGGGGGTGGGAGGCATAGGACGATGTGGCTCTACGGTGGGCAAGAGTGTAGCAGTGAAGTAGGGAGTTGACAGTTTATTTGGAAGATTTATTCTTTTATTTATTTGCATATATGTAACGGTTTTAATACCTTTGCACTCTTAAGGTGTTTATAGTAAGTAATTGTTATATAGCCTTATGAATAAAGGACAACAAGAAGATGGAAGATAAACAGATAAAAGTTACCGCCACGACCTCATTGTTTTTTTTGGGGATAGGTGGGATAGGCATGAGTGCTTTGGCTCGTTTTTTCCGCTCGAAGGGTTATCGTGTAGGGGGTTATGACAGGGCAGCGTCGCCATTGACTCAGGCATTGGAAAAGGAGGGGATAACGGTGGTGTTTGACGATTCGGTGGAGGCGATACCTGAGATATATCGAGATTCGATCCACACGGTAGTGGTGTGGACTCCTGCCATACCGCAGGACCATAAACAGTTTGTGCATTTCCGGGAGTCGGGTTTTGCGATGTACAAGCGTTCGGAGATGTTGGGTTATGTGACCCGTACGATGCGTGCATTGTGCGTGGCAGGTACTCATGGCAAGACGACGACGAGTACGATATTGGCTCATTTGCTGTATCAGTCGGAAATCAATTGCAATGCGTTTTTGGGAGGAGTCAGCAACAATTACGGGACTAATTTTCTTCTATCGCCAGAGAGCAACAATGTGGTGATAGAAGCAGACGAGTATGACCACAGTTTTTATTATCTTCATCCTTACATGTCGATTATCACGAGCGTTGATGCAGACCATTTGGATGTATATGGTGATGCGAACGGATACCGAGAGGGTTTTGAGCATTATACCTCGTTGATCAAGGGTGGTGGTGCGTTGATTATGAAGAAAGGGTTGGCCATTACTCCGAGATTGGCAGATGGAGTGCGTTTGTACTTGTATGCAGTGGGAGAAGAGGCGGATTTTTATGCCGACAACATACAGACAGAGCGGGGGGAGTTGTATTTTGACTTTCACACGCCTCATGAGACGATAGCGCATTTGAAGTTGGGTGTTCCGGCGTTTATCAATGTGGAGAACAGTGTTGCAGCGTTGGCGGTAGCATGGTTGAATGGTGTGACTGCCAATGAGTTGCGTTTGGGGTTAGCCTCTTATTCGGGTGTATATCGCAGGTTTGACTTGCATGTTAACACGCCAGATATTGTGTATATAGACGATTATGCGCATCATCCTACCGAGTTGCACGCCAGTATATCGTCGGTACGCCGGTTGTATCCTGACAAGCGTTTGGTGGGCATATTTCAGCCTCACTTATACAGCAGGACGCGCGACTTTGCGGATGCCTTTGCTGCAGTGTTGTCGGAATTGGACGAGGTAATACTATTGCCTATTTACCCTGCGAGGGAGGAGCCTATTGCCGGCGTCGATTCACAGATGTTGTTGGACAAGATACATTGCAAGCACAAGCGTTTGGTGGAGAAGGATGCGTTGTTAGATTGTTTGCGCGGTCGCCGTGACGAGGTGATTATGACACTGGGGGCCGGAGATATTGACCGTTTGGTACCATTGATTACCCAACTGCTAAAATGAGCAAAGGCGTTCACATAGCATTGGTATGTGTAGCGTTGTCGGTTACGGTATTGTATTTGTTCTTTGTGTATGCGGTTGTGCCACGCCATGAGGAGGAGCGTGTATGTTGCGGGTTAGAGATTGTGGTTCGTGACAGTGCGGAGCGTTGTTATACGAAGACTTCGACGCTATTGAACCGCATTAAGCAGGACGGTGTATATCCTGTGGGGAAGGCAATGAGCGACATCTCGACACAAGCGATAGAGGACTGTGTGTTGGAGTATCCGGTATTGAGCAAGGCTGTGTGTTACAAGACAACGGACGGCAAGGTGTGTGTGGATGTATGGCAACGGATACCGGTGTTGCGAGTAGCGACCGGTGAGAATTATTTTGTAGATGAAGACAGGACGATACTGCCCGATATGGCATCGATAGCGGCATACGTGCCGATTGTGACGGGCAGGGTGAGCAAATCGTTTGCTCAGGGGGATCTGTTTGATTTTGTAGAATATATTGAGGGTGATAATTTCTGGTCGGCACAGATAGAGCAGATCCATGTAGTGTCAGAGAAACAGATAGAGTTGATTCCCCGCATAGGCAGCCATGTGATTATATTGGGAGATCTGGATGGTTATGAAAGTAAATTGAACAAACTGCAGACCTTTTACACGGAGGCTATGAACAAGACAGGTTGGCTTCCCTACAAGGAGATAGATTTGCGTTATCGTGGTCAGGTGGTGTGTCGTAAATGAAAGCAAAAAGCATGAAAAAAGAAGTACAAGTGCCAAAGATTATTACTGCCGTTGATTTCGGCAGTTCAGCATTGCGTGCCATGTCTGCCACGCAGAATGCAGACGGTACCTTTCACATCTTGGGCGTGGAGGAGATAAGCAAGTGCGGTTATATAAAGAACGGTATTATAACGAACTCTACGGATGCGAGTATAAAGTTGGGCAAGATATTGCATTTGCTAAAGAACCGTATTGGTATTCAAGAGGATATACAGTCGGCTTTCTTCTCATTGGGTGGTCGATTGCTTCAGGAGAAGACAGTGCCTGTGTTGCGTAATTTCCCGTCGAAGACTTATATTACGCAGCCATTGCTAGACGAGATGCAGAAAGAGTCGATGGACAAGATTGCGAAGAAGCATCCCGGAATGATAGGTATCAATTCGGAGGCGATCCGATATACTTTGGATGAAGAAGTGCAGACAGAGGTACCCATGAAGACACAGAAGGCTCAGCATATTGTAGTAGATTACAGCGTGTCCATATTGAAGGAGGTGACTTGGGAGAAGTTGAAAGGTTCGTGTGACCGAGGCAAGGTCGCCATTAATTATTGCTGGGCCAAGCCCCTACCGCAGATGACTGCTTTGTTGCAAGACAGGGATTGCGAAGAAGGGTGTGCCATATTGGATTTTGGTGCGCAGACGACTACATTGAGTATTTACGGGAACAATTATTGTCAATCGGTGAAGGTAGTTCCTTTAGGCAGCGACCATATTACACAGGATCTGCAGTCGTTGAATATCAGTTTTGACACAGCCGACAAACTGAAGAAGCGGTTTGGTTGTGCTTCGCCCCGTTACATCAAGCAGGAACAGTTGGTGAAAATGGGTTCGACCGATGCGAACAATCCGACCCTTACCCTCAGTACGGCTTTGATTGCTCAGTGTATAAAGGCCCGTTTGGATGAGATGATTACTCCTCTTGTAGCAGAGATAGAGAAGGCAAAAGACAGGATCGGGCATATCTATGTGACGGGAGGTGGGGCGATGTTGCAAGGTCTGGTTCCGTATTTGCAGGAAAAGATCGGTCTGCCGACAGATATAGGTTCTCATGCCGATTGGTTAGACGAGAGTACAGAAAAAGAGTATTACAAGCCTATGTATGCCACATTGATTGGTACTGTTGTTTTAGGGGCAGATTATCAGAAGGAGCATACAAAGCCTATGACCAAGCCTCCTTTTGGGACTAAAGTGAAAGAAATGATAGAAAATATATTCACCCAAGCATAAAAAGAAAAGTATTATGAAAGATGGTCTTCCCTTAAATATAGATGCCGAAGAACCTCGTTTGATCAAGGTGTTGGGAGTAGGCGGTGGTGGCTGCAATGCTGTTAACTATATGTACCGTCAGGGCATAAAGGATGTATCGTTTATGGTTTGCAACACGGATAGTATGGCATTGTCCAAAATGGATGTACCGAACAAGTTTCAGATGGGTCCCGGTTTAGGTGCGGGAGGAAGACCTGAGAAGGCCAAAGAGTATGCGGAAGAGTCGAAAGAGCAGTTGAAAGAGGCATTGTCGGATGGTACTCGTATGGTGTTTATCACAGCGGGAATGGGAGGTGGTACCGGTACGGGTGCTTCTCCTACGGTAGCCGAAGCGGCTCAATCGATGGGCATCTTGACAGTTGGCATTGTTACTATACCTTTTGCTTTTGAGGGTAAGCGGGCTATACGGAAAGCGATGAGAGGTATTGCTCAGTTGGCACCGCATACGGACGCATTATTGGTGATTAACAATGAGAAATTGAAGTTATTATTTCCGGAATTTGATTTGCCTATTGCATTCAGTAAATCGGATGAGATACTCTGCAACGCAGCGAAATCGATAGCCGAGATTATCACTATTCCGGGCTATATAAACACTGACTTTCAGGATGTGTACAACACCTTGAAGGACGGTAATGTGGCGATTATGAATGTAGGGACAGCAAGTGGTGAGAAGCGCATCACGAAAGCCATTGAGAATGCGTTGAGTTCGCCATTGGTAAACACAACCGATGTGCATGGTGCGAGTCGCATATTACTGAATTTCTATTGTTCGAAGGAGCATGCTATTCGTATGGTGGAATTGGATGAGGTGCAGGCTTTTTGCGACTCGGTAGGTGAAGAGGTAGATATTAAATGGGGTGCTACATTCGATGACTCTTTGGGTGAGGAGGTGAAGGTGACTATTATTGCAACGGGTTACAGTGTGAATGACTTGCCCGGCATAGAAGAGGCATTGCAGACGGAAGAGAAGGAACATGAGATAGGTAAGCCCACCAAGAGTGTTGATGAGGCAATGGCTGATATGTATGGAGATAATCTGATTCAGAAAAAGGAAACCGATGAAGAAAACAAGCAAGAGGAAGAGGAGGGAATACTGATTGAGAAGAAGACCCCTGTAACCATTGATTTGAGTGATACGATGGAAGTAGATGAGTCGGGGGTTATTGATATTGACAATATGACTGATGATGAGTGGAATGAGGTGGAGAATACTCCTGCCTGGATGCGTCGGAGATAATGTTTAATTGTTTATAAAGAAGAAGTTATGAATTTATTTGACCAAGTAAGCGAGGACATCAAAAAGGCAATGCTCGCACAAGACAAGGTAGCAATGGACACTTTGCGTGGTATAAAGAAAGAGTTTTTAGAGGCAAAGACTGCCAAGGGAAACAATGGTGAGTTGACAGATGAACAGGGTGCGAAGATACTACAGAAGATGGTTAAACAGCGTAAGGAGTCGGCTGAGATGTACAAGAGTGCCAATCGCCCTGAATTAGCAGAGAACGAGATGGCTCAAGTGGCAATAATAGAACAATATATGCCTGCACAGATGAGTGAAGAAGAGATTGTCGGCATATTGAAAGAGATTATTGCTCAGACGGGTGCTACAAGTATGAAGGAGATGGGTAAAGTGATGGGGATTGCTTCGAAGCAGTTGGCAGGTAAGGCAGACGGTCGTGTTATCTCGGAAAAAGTTAAGCAACTGCTTGGGTCATGAAAGATTTAGGTAACACCTCTCCTCATGATGTTGATGCCAGATTGCTCCATATAGAAAAAGAATTCTTAGATTTTTTATCGGGGCGTACTACCCTATTCTTTGATATAGAGGACCTTGTTGACTTGTTTTACTTTGAGATAGACAAGGCAGATATGTTGTTGGCTGAAGAGGTATTGAATGTCGGCAGAAAACAGCACCCTGATGTTAATCAGTTCTTTTATCTGGAGGGGGTATTTGATGATGAGAATGGTAATTACAAGAAGGCATTGAAGAAGTATCTTGCTTATCCGAATGAGGAAGATGAAGATTGGAACTTTTTATGCTTTTCTGCCTATTGTCGTATTCATGATATAGGCAAAGCGCAAGAAGCGGCAGAGCGTATTGTAGCGACAGAGATTGGGAAGGAATACTTTTTGGCGGACATTGTGGAATTGCTGATAGAGACAGGAGAACAACAGTTGGCTTGCAGTTATTTGGCGAAGGCATTGGAATGCGAATCATTAGACAAGGCATCGCTTATCAAGTACAGTCTTTCTGCTCTTGATTTAGATGATATGGACTTATCTTATCGGCTGGCAGAAAGAATTATTGAGCAAGACCCATATAATGAAGTTGCTTGGTGTATGGAGGCTCACGCTCTTGCTCAAGGAAACAAGTTTGAGGAAGCCCTGAGCAAATTGGAATATGTGTTTGCTATCAATCCGGACAATGCCCAAGCCTTGTTGGAGGCAGCAAAGATTTATATTCTTCTTGATAAATTGGATGAAGCAGAGAAGCGGATAGAGTATCTTATGGAGTTAGGTCCGAAGAAGGTTCAAGCATACCATATATTGGAGTCGCTGGTGGAAAGTCTGTCGGCAGATATTGCCTACTGGAAGAAAGATTACAGAAAGGCGAGCAAGTTGTACTACAATAATTACAAGAAGGATAATATAGCCCCCAATCAACTTATTTATTATGCAGATTGTAAGATACATCTTCATCGTTGGAAGGATGCAGAGAAGTTGTTGCGAGAGGCTATTGACTACGATCCGAAGAGTACGATGGCTATGCGGCTTTTATCGCAAGTGTATTTACAACAACAGAAGTTAAGTCTTGCCATTAAATACATAGAGCGTTGCATAAAGTTAGAGCCGAAGGATGAAGAGAATTATGCATTGTGTGCTATGCTTCTATTTGACGATGGTCAGGAAGAAAGAGGGAAGAAGTTATTGGAAAAGTCGCTTCGTCTGTTTCCTGACAATTGGAGAAATTATGTTGCAGTGGCGGTGCTGAAGTATATAGATGAGATGTTTGATGAGGCGAAAGAATATCTGAGGAAAGCACTTGCGTTAGAGCCGAGTGCAAGAGACATATTCCTTCGGATTATTCCTCAAGGAGAGAGTTTTATTAATGCAATAGAGATGGAAATATCTAAAGACAATCAATAAATGAACATGAAGCGATTCTTTTTCGTATTAAGTATATTTTGTTGTTTTACTACCATTGTATCAGGACAAGAGAAAAACAGTGTGTCTTATGTGGATAGTACGGAGGTGAAAGCCTCGTTGATTGACCGTGTTACTTCGTGGTATGCGGAGAATATGAACTACTATAGTATTACTGCGCTAATGGCAGTGGAGAGCAGTTTTATTCCATTCCCTTCGGAGGTAGTTATTCCACCTGCAGTGTATGTGGCAGAAGAGGAAAACAGTAGTCTGAAAGTAAGTGATTCGTACTTGCTGAATGTGTTGTTGATTATATTGTTCGGGACGATCGGTGCTATAATCGGTGCAATCGTTAACTATGGGTTATCTATCTGGTTGGGGCGTCCGATTATTTATAAATTTGCTGACAGTAGATTAGGCAGGCTTTGTTTATTGAGCAGTGAGAAAGTACAAAAGGCAGAGGATTATTTCAACAAGCATGGTAAGATGTCAACCTTTATAGGCAGGTTGATACCTGGTATTCGTCAGTTAATTTCCATCCCTGCAGGTCTGGCGCGTATGGCGTTTGTACCGTTTCTGCTTTACACCTTTTTAGGTGCATTTCTGTGGAACTGTGTATTGGCTTTGATAGGTTATATTGCCCATGGTCAACAAGACTTGATAAGTAGGTACAGTCATGAGTTGTCGATTGTTATTCTTGGTCTGTTGGGACTTGTTATCCTTGTGTGGGTTGGGAAAAAGGTAGTAAAGAGAGTGAAGAAAGGATGATGGTTAGAGTTTGTCGGCTATTCCTAAGGCTATAACACTGATAGTGGTACCATGAATGGGTGTAATGGCTCGCATACAGGCACGAAGAGTTGCGCCAGTAGTAATGATGTCGTCAACTAAAAGGATGTGTTTTCCTCGCCAGTTCGCAGCCATTTTTACGCTAAATATTCCTTGCGTATTTCTTGCTCGCTCAGCAGATGATTTCTTTGTTTGAGTAGGGTTGTTTACAACTCGTTGCAGGTGGGTTGTGTCGATGGGTATGGCTGTGATGTTGCTTATTCCTTTTGCGATATATTCGGCTTGGTTGTAGCCGCGTTTGCGTTGGCGTTTGGGATGCAGCGGAACAGGCACAATGAAGTCGATTGTATCGAAGAAGTGTTGTTCCAGGAATTCTTGTGCCATTACCTCGCCCAAGTATTCTCCAAGAAGAGGTTTGTTGTTGTATTTAATTCTGTGTATTAGTTTTCTGAAAGGGTCATCGTGCCTATAAAAGCAGAATGCCGCTCCTCTTTGCAGTTTGGATACATCCCAGAATAGTTGTTCGACGCGGTTGCCTCGATGTTGTGCCATTTCTGTTCGGGGCAAGTCTTGAAGACAGTTTGCGCAAAGGTATTGTTCGTTGGTATTGAGCAGTGATTGGCATTGCATACAGAGAGGCGGATAGAATAAGTCGAGAAGACTCGTCCATCCGCCTCTTAGTATATTTAGAATACCCATTATCCTACTCTTTTCGGCTCAACCAAGCATGTATGGCTTTGCGTCTTTCGACGAGCAAAGCCAAAAGGCAGCCTAAGAGATAACCGATGATTATTCCCAAGATAGAGCAGCGTATAGGTCCATTTACTGCTACAGGGGTAATCGTAAAGTCGGCGACAGGTACTACCGGTGCTTGTGCTATACTGTAGAGATATTCGGCTTTTATCGCATTATCCATCAGAGGTAGTATTTGCTGGTGCAACATACGAATTTCTCTTCTTCCGATAAGAATAGAGGAACCTCCTTGATAGACATATTGTTTATCGGGTGCTTGGTGGAAATAGAAGTTTCGTGTGATTGAATCCATCATCTCTATCTGTTGTTGACAGAACAGCACTTTTTGTTGCAATGTTTTCTGATAGTTGCTAAAGGCTTGTTGCATCAACGGATTGCTATTGAGGTATGCAATGGTTGCCTTTCCTATCTCGACGAAATTTTGCGGGTTCTTGGTGCGGAACTGCAAGTAGAGATAGTCGTCCATGACGACATCAACGGTGTCGGACAGGCTGTGTTTCTTTTTGAAATCGACAAAGTCAGGTAGTGTGTCGCATTTGCAATCGATGACATTAAAGCATTGGAAGCGACTTAGTCCGAGAGCTATAGAGTCGTCGATTTGCAGCAGTTGCGCTACTGATTGTTGTTGAGAGATATTAGCAGGCGTTGCCTTGTATAGTGCTGCCCATTGTTGTTTGACATCGTTTGCTTGTACTCCGTTGAGATGTACCATTGTCCCTACTTTGTACATTCTGTTGGTTGGTCTTGCCCAATAGAGTGCAACTGCTATACCCACGAGTACAACAGGCAGGACGATATACCACCGACGATAGGACAAGCGTAGCATCTCCTTTAAGAAATGACCGCAGTAACGGAATAGTCTCCCGATAGCCTTACAGCACAATACGATAAGGTCGAATAGATTCATATCGTTATTCTTCTTTTCCTCCATAATCGATTTATAGGAATATTAATTGTACGAGGATATAGACAGGTAGCAGGATAATGAGAGAGAACTTGAACATATAGCCAAAGAAGGATGGCATTTTAATTCCGTTCTCTTCTGCAATAGCCTTCACCATAAAGTTCGGTCCATTTCCGATGTAGGTCATAGACCCGAACATAACTGCACCTAATGAGACGGCTTTAAGTAGTATTTCTGGAATACCTGCGACCATTGACTCTCCGAAGAGTGCCATTTGTTCGGGTGTTAATCCTTTAGCGACCTCGTAGAATGCGACTGCTGTAGGAGTATTATCCAAGAAAGAGGATAATGCGCCAGTAGAGTAGTAGAACTGCCATGTGTGGGTAAATCCGAGTTGTGCTGCGTGAGCATTGAGGTATGCCAGAGCAGGGGTCATGGTAGTGAATATGCCTAAGAACAGTACGGCGACCTCTATAATAGGTGACCAAGAATATTTGTTGAGTTCATAGCGTACTTTTCTTTTTGTTGTGTAGAGGCTAAGGAATGTGAGCGACAGCAGTACTATCTCGCGTAGGTATTTAATCCACAGCGGTGCGTTTTCTTCTCCCATTTGCGGTATATAGCCTTCGTTGATGAAAGCGACACTGAGTATGACACCGAGCAGGTAGATAAAATTGATTTTGCCTCCTATTCTCAACGGCACTCGTTCGCGTGCGTCGGCAGACAGGGCTGTCCAATGTTCTTTTTTGTAGTAATAACTATCCATGCAAAAGTAGATGAGTAGAAGTACGATGCCTGTGAAAGCCCATTCGGGTAGCAGTTGCAGGAACCAAGTAAATTCTGCTCCGCGCAAGAATAGCATGAACAATGGGGGGTCTCCGAGGGGAGTGAGCAATCCGCCACAGTTAGCCACCAATGCGATAAAGAAGAGGATAGTGTGGACGGAGTATTTTCGTTGCTGGTTGGTAGTGATGAGTGGGCGAATCATAAGCATTGCCGCACCTGTTGTCCCCATGATACTTGCGAGCATCCACCCTATAGCCAAGAAAAGAGTATTGACCCATGGTTTTGCTTTGATGTCGCCTGATAGGTGGATACCACCTGTAATGACGAACAAAGCGAGCAACAAGATAATGAAAGGGATGTAATCAAACAGTATCTGGTGTTCTAATTTGTCTGCCATACCTCCGATGATGAGGCATACAGCAGTGGGGACACCGAGCAAGAGAGAAACAATGAGTTTGTTTACATTTTTCTCCCAGAACTTTTCCACTACGAGTGGACCAATAGCGATCATAAGGAGCATGATGCAGAAAGGGATCATACTATATGCGCTATGCACAATCTGTTCCATATTACGCGTAAATAATTAGTAGTTAATATAATAATAAAAATTGGGTTAGTCTAATTTCAGTACAGCGAGGAAGGCTTTTTGTGGTACCTCTACATTACCGATCTGCTTCATTCTCTTTTTGCCTTTCTTTTGCTTTTCCAATAGTTTTCGTTTGCGGCTTACATCGCCTCCGTAGCATTTCGCCAATACATCTTTTCGGACTTGCTTTACTGTTTCCCTTGCAATAATTTTGGCTCCGATAGCGGCTTGTATTGCGATATCGAACTGTTGCCGAGGTAGCAGTTCTTTGAGTTTTTCGCACATCCGTCGTCCGAAGTCCACTGCATTATCCTGGTGGGTAAGTGTGGATAGTGCATCAACTGGCTCTCCGTTTAGTAGGATATCGAGTTTGACAAGTTTTGAGGGTCGGTATCCGTTGGGATGATAATCGAAGGAGGCATATCCTTTGGATATGGATTTGAGTTTGTCGTAGAAGTCGATGACTATTTCTCCGAGCGGCAAGTCAAAGTAGATCTCTACGCGATTACCGGTTATATATTCCTGTTTTATGAGTTCGCCTCGTTTTTCGAGACAAAGCGTCATGATAGGTCCGATGAAGTTGGTTGTTGTGATGATGGAAGCCCTTATGTATGGTTCTTCTATGTGGTCGATGAGTGTCTGGTCGGGCATTCCTGCAGGGTTATGCACTTCTTTGACCTCTCCTTGTTTGTCGTAGATGAGATAACTGACATTGGGAACTGTAGTGATTACATTCATATCGAACTCCCGATCAAGTCGTTCCTGTACTATCTCCATGTGGAGTAGTCCGAGGAAGCCGCATCGGAAGCCGAAGCCGAGTGCGACGGACGATTCGGGTGTGAAGGTGAGAGAAGCGTCGTTGAGTTGCAGTTTTTCGAGGCTTGCCCTGAGGTTTTCGAAATCTTCGGTTTCGATAGGATAGACCCCTGCGAAAACCATAGGTTTGACTTCTTCGAATCCTGCGATTGCCTCGTTGCATGGTCGATTGACATGGGTGATTGTATCACCGACCTTTACTTCGGTAGAGTTTTTTATTCCGCTGATGATATATCCGACATTGCCTGCAGCGAGTTCCCTCGTAGGTTGCATATTGAATTTGAGTACTCCGATCTCATCGGCATCGTATTCTTTTTCGGTGTTGAAGAAACGAACTCTGTCGCCCGAATGCAGCGTTCCGTTTACTATTTTGAAGTAGGCAATGATCCCCCGAAAAGGGTTGAATACGGAATCGAATACGAGGCATTGCAGTGGAGCATCGGGGTCTCCCTGCGGCGCTGGAATACGCTGAATGATAGCATCGAGTATTTCGGGAACTCCCATACCTGTTCGTCCTGAGGCTCTGATAATCTCTTCGCGTTTGCATCCCAAGAGGTCGATTATTTCGTCTTCCACCATATCGGGCATTGCGGAATCCATATCGCACTTGTTGATTACGGGTATGATTTCGAGGTCATGCTCGAGTGCCATATAGAGGTTGCTTATTGTCTGTGCTTGTACTCCTTGCGAGGCATCTACAATCAGTAATGCTCCTTCGCAGGCGGCTATTGATCGGCTTACTTCATAGGAGAAATCGACATGTCCCGGTGTGTCTATCAGGTTGAGCGTATAGCCATTGTATTGCATTTGAATGGCGTGGCTCTTTATGGTGATTCCCCTCTCCCGTTCCAAATCCATATCATCGAGTACCTGGTTTTCCATGTCTTTCTGTTCGATTGTATGGGTATATTCCAGCAACCGGTCAGCCAGTGTGGACTTGCCATGGTCGATGTGGGCTATGATACAGAAGTTTCGTATATGTTTCATACTATAGAGCGCGAGTTACAAATCAATGGCAAAGATACGACATTTAATTAAGTTATACAAGACAGGGCAAGGGGAAAGGAACGAAAAAAGCGTTTGTGAGATATTTATCTGTTTCGATTGAAAGAGGAAAAGCGTATCAAGAGGGGTTATAAAAAAGAAAGTTTATTAAGATGTGGTTATTTTGTTTCGAAAGGTTGTTGTACTTTTGTTTTGTTTATTTGGTAGCGTGTGGGGAGTGGTTTTCTATGTTGTTTCTATACTCATCCTATATTCGTCGTATATTCATCCTATATAGATCGTATATAAATCCTTTGGGATTGGTAGTGTTTATCGTGCTTTTCGGAGGGTTGTTTATTCGTTTCGGGTTGGAACGGGTATGTTTTGGACCAGGTTGAGTATTTGTATTCTTTAACATTTTATTGCCTTACGGGAATGGGGTTGTCATGGAGCGGGGTGCCGAGTTGAGAGAAGTTGTTGGCGTAGTGTCTGCTCGTGGAACAGTTGTTTTTCCCACTGTTTGACGAAGTGCCAGAATTGTCGGGAGGAAGCCGCAGGCGGGTTGTTTTCTTTTTGGCTTACGACGGTGAGGTAGAAGTGCAGATAGTGAGCCGTTTGGAAGCGGATGAGGGCATTATGGCGGTTGGTCAGCGGTTGGCGATAGTATTCTTGCGGGACACAGACTGCCAGTCCGACTGTTTCTTTTGGGTATTTGACGGTATCGTTGACAGGCCAATCGGTCCCCCACGAAGCAACGGAATTGTTTATATACTTATATTCACCTGCTCCGACCCGTTGTACTCCGGTGACCAAGGAAGCGAGGGTGTCGGAAAGGAAAACCTCGCACAGGACATCGCGGTGGCAAGCAAAGATGGTGTAGCGTACCCGCATATCGAGTGTATCGGGAGAGGCAGGGCGAGGCTTCCACCCATTGACTTCGACCTCGATGATCGTGCGAACAGGACCATTGGCGATGATACGCTGTGTGCGAGAGGTAAAGGGTTCTATCTTTTGCAGATTGTTAGCGGGACATGGGCGAACAGAGCCTACTCCGATTGTGTTAGCGACTTTGAGTACATCGTCGCCGTAGCCGAGAGCGAGGAGGCTGTCGTTGGGATACCAGAGGGACTGCGGGAGTTCCAGTTGCGGTTGGCGTTTGGCATAGACATCGACTGTTTGCCGTGTATCGAAGTAAATACGGTATGCCATCAGTTCGGACTCGAAGGCAACTCCGTGGTGGTGCATAAGTCGGAAAGACTTATCGGCGGGGAAAAATGTTTGCGTGGTGACGGGTTTGATGCCATAGGTTTTGCCTTCGGCGGTATGTTGCCGATACTCTCCACCGATATTGCCCTTGCGATACATTTCTGCCCACACCTGGGCGGGGTAGTCAGGTCGGGAGGTCGCTGGTCGGATTTGAATGGTATAGGGTTGGTGTTTATGCAGCGAGAGCAAGAAGGCTACCTCGTCGGGGATGTTATCGCCATTGGAGTCGTCGCATTGCGAGGGTACTTCGTCGCCATTAACCAACACGACAAGACTGCTTCTCTGCCCGATAGGTATGCAGGACAGGCTGTCGAGGGAGATGACGATGGGACAATGGGTCAGTGTGACGGTACTTGTGCCTTGCAGGGTGGCACACGGTAGCGGAGTCTGTGCTTGGAGGGTCGGCAGGGACAGGCACAGCGCAGCGAGTGTGATGATGTGCGTTATGAAATCAGTCTTGCACGACATTGTCAACCTCTACAAAATCCATAGGTTGTCCTTCGATAGCGTGAATGAGGACATTGTTGAGGGTCAGTCCGTCGGTATATCGGAAGGTGGCACCTTGCTGTGCTGTCATACGGATGTTGCTCAACGAGACATTCTGTATCTTCATTTCGGGCAAGCCATTGAAATAGATTGCCCTGTCGGCTCCTTTGCAGACCACATCCTGAATGGTTATGTTGCGGAATACAGGTGTTTCTTCGGTGACAGCGGGAATTTGTGCAGCCATACGCTCGGCTATTTCTTTGTCAGATTCCTCCCCTACCCCTTTTCCTCCATAGAAGAGGTCGAAAGTGAGGGCATCGTTTGCTATGGCTGCCATATTGATATTCTTGATGAAAATATCCTCGACTACTCCTCCTCTGCCACGGGTAGATTTGAACCGCAGTCCCACATCGGTACCGATGAAGAGGCAGTCGGACACTTCTATCTTTCGCACATCGCCTGACATTTCGCTTCCTACGACAAATCCTCCATGCCCGTGGTAAACCGTGCAGGCTTTGATAAGTACATTCTCGGTAGGCATAGCGCGACGGCGACCGTCTTCGTTCTTACCAGATTTCATGCAGATAGCATCGTCGCCTACATCGAAGACGCAATGGTTGACGAGTACATTTTTGCATGATTCGACATCGACACCGTCACCGTTTTGAGAATACCACGGATTGCGTACTGTGAGGTTGTTGAGTACAATGTTCTCGCACATGAGTGGGTGAAGATTCCATGCGGGAGAGTTCTCGAAGCAGACGCCTTCGAGGAGGATGTTCTTACAATTGACGAAGTTGAGCAGTACGGGACGGAGAAAGGACTGTATGGAATCCCAGTTGGGGACATTAACCGGCACATTTTGATCGACACAGAGAGTCTGAGCATACAGAGCATTCTCATCAGGGTACCATGTCTTACCGTCTTCGGAAACGACACCGCCACACTCTACTTGTTTTTTCCACTGTTTGGCGGTAGCTTTAGCACGGCGCAGGGGTCTCCAAGCATCGCCGGAAGCATCGAAGGTGCCTTGTCCACAGATAGCGATATTCTCGGCGTTGGAAGCACTGATAGGGGACTGACAACGCTTGGTGTCCACTCCTTCGAAGATGGCATCGACTATGGGGTAGAGCGAGAAGTCGGAGGAAAAGATGACCAAGGCATTTTGTTCGGCATAAAGACGGATGTTGGAGCGCAGGACGATGGGACCCGTAAGATACACCCCCGCAGGGATGATGACCGTGCCTCCGCCTGCATTGCTTGCCAAGTCGATGGTGGCTTGGATTGCCTCAGTGGACAGTTCGGAGCCGTCGTTTTTTGCCCCCTGATCCAACACATTGAAGGTTCGATCGGGAATTGCAGGCAAAGTGATGGCGGGCATATCCATGGACGCAGAAGCAAGGATATTGTTTACTTGTTGCTGCGTAATTTGCTGGTAAACAGAATGTTCTTGACAAGAAGAAAGAAGTATCAAGACAGAAAGAAGTGTCGGAAAAAGTGTTTTCATCATTGCATTAAAAGTGGTAATAAAAATAAACATTTGTACGGTGGCAAAGGTAGGAGATTGCTTTGGGGGTAGCGTGTATTATTTGCCACTTTAATACAATGAATTGGCAAGGGAGGTAGGAAAAAAGCAGAAAAACAGGGAAAAACAGGCGTTAGCAAGCATCTATTTACCTGCATGGTGGGTGTGTGAATCGGTTGTGGGGTGAAAGATCAGTCTTCGTTGCAGAAGATTGTGTCGGGATAGGTTACATCGGTGAGGAATAGTCCTTGCGCAGGTGCAGACATTCCTGCTGCAGTACGATGGGCGGCTGCAAGTATTTCCTCGAATTGCGCCATAGATGTCCGTCCGCTGCCTATGTCGAAGAGAGTGCCGACGATAGCGCGTACCATGTTTCGGAGGAAGCGGTCTGCTCGGATATGGAAGGTCCATTGTCCGTTGCTTTGTATCCATTGTGCTTGCGAGAGATGGCAGATGGTTGTTTTGACATCGGTATGCAGTTTGCAGAAAGAGGCGAAGTCGGTTTGGAGGAGTAGTCGGTCGGCAGCGATATTCATTGCACAGAAATCGAGGTTGCAAGGTATGCGCGTGGTCAGTTCTGTGAGGAAGGGGTCTTTCTGCATGGTTGTCCGATACTCGTACTTTCGGGAGAGGGCATCGAATCGTGCGTGTGCGGAAGGCTGGACCATACGGAGTTGACGGACTGCGATGGCAGGTGGCAAGAGACTATTGAGGTGGTTGCAAAACTGCTGTTTGTTTTCTATAGGGGTGATAATGTCGAAATGTGCCACCATCGATTCGGCATGGACTCCCGTGTCGGTTCTTCCTGCCCCGGTGAGGGTAGCAGGGTGGCGTAGGACAGTTGTGAGTGCGTTTTCCATTACCCCTTGCACTGTGATAGCGTTGGGTTGTCGTTGCCATCCATGAAAATGGGTCCCGTTATATGCAAAGTATAGGAAATAGCGCATCATCTATGGATTTTGGATGTAAGGCGGCGGCAGAAATTATTGACGAAGACAGTTATCTCCGGTACGAGATTGACGAAATAGGAAAAGAGGAACATGCCTCCGACGATGACGATTGTACGCAGTGCTGCACTGACATAGAGGTTGAAATCAGCAAGAAGGAAGGTGAGCAGTTCGTTCAACAATACACCAGCCATTGCCAGAGCGAGTACCTTCCACAGGGTTTTGGAGAGGAGAGAGACCTTCAGTTTAAGTCGAACAAAGAGCAGGATTGTGAAGAGGTATAGTGCATTGGAGGCGCAAGTGGTAATGGCGGCACCATTGATGCCCCAAAGCGGGACGAGATAGTTATTGAGTGTGACCGTTGCGGTTGCGAGCAAGAGAGAAAAGAACAAGGACAGATAGTAGTAGGGGGAAAAGGAAAGTACCGTAGAAGACAGGACGAAAGTTCCTGTGAGGAGGTTGCTTATTCCGAGCAGGAGTACTACATATCGTGCGGGGGCATAGATGCTACCATTGGGGAGCAAGGCAAAAATGACATCGATGTTTATCCATATCAACGAGAGAATAAGGACTGCGATCCACATCATGACTGATGCTGATTGCTGCGTGAGGGTATTGAGTTTGGGAACATCGTTGTTTTTGGATGCTTTGGACAATTCAGGTTGTACGATAGCGGATAGTGAGCGATAGGGTATAGAAACCATGACGGCTATATAGGTGGCTATAGCGAATATACCTGTCTGATTAAGTCCGAGTTTGGCAGTAACGAAGAAGCCACTTATTGTCGGGCCTAACATACCGACGCAGGCAGAAAGGAGCAAGAAAGAGGAATAGGCTGCCCATTGTAGGACTATTTTTCGATTGAGGTAGGAGAAATCGGGTCGGAACGATATTCTGCCGACGCAACAAAGGTAGAGCAAGTTGGAAAGAGCGGCGATGGCATAAACGGCACATATTGCTATGACGAAGCCGTCCATACTGAGTATGCGGGAAGCATAGAGGAGATAAGCAGCAAGGAGTAGGATACGGGTTAATACCTCTCGTACGAACTTTGGGAATACGATGCGCATCAGTACATTCGCCTGCGTTTCGAATGTGGTTTGGTATAGCAGGAAAAAGGCTATAGGGAGGACGAAATAATAGTAGTCGACGAATAGTGGTGACTTTTCGGCAAAGAACTGCTGTATGGGAACATGCAATGCCCAATAGACGAAAGAGAACAGAATAAAGCCTACGAAAGGTATGATGGTTGTAAGAAAGAAGAAGCCGTGATAATTGTTGTTTTTATCGAAGAAGTAGGGGTAAAATCGGACTATAGAGGATGTAGTACCCAATCCAGCAAGACTGATGAATATAGTAGCGGCATCGATTAGTACGCGTGTCAGTCCTATTTCCTCTGGGGATAGGAAACGGGTTAATACAAAGAAGGTTGTCAGAAATCCGATGAATACACCAAGATAGTTGACGACAGTACCTTTGAAACTTTGTTTAGCGATGATGCCCATTGGATAGGTTACAGGTGACAGTATTCTCTTTTACCAACAAGCCCACTCCCCGATATGGGAAGCGGGCTTGTTGTATGGAGCAGTTTAGATGTTTACAGTTATTTGACTATACCCAGCAATTCTACTTCGAAGATGAGAGTAGCGTAGGGTGATATTTGTTGTCCTGCGCCTCTTTCTCCGTAGGCTAAGTAATATGGGATGTAGAGTCTCCACTTTGAGCCTACAGGCATTAATTGGAGTGCTTCTGTCCAGCCAGGAATAACCTGTGTGACACCAAATTCGGTGGGTTCTCCACGCTCTACGGAACTATCGAAGACAGTACCATCGAGGAGCGTGCCGTGATAGTGTACGCGTACTTTATCGTCTTTGGTAGGTATAGCACCTTTTCCTGCGACCAAGATTTCGTATTGGAGTCCTGATTCTGTCGTGATGATTCCTTCTTTGAGTTTGTTAGCCTCCAGGAATGCCTCTCCTTCGCGTCGTATCGGTCCGAACTGAATCTCAGCAAGCGTAATGCGCAGATAGTCGTTTGCTTGAGGGAATGTGAACATAGTCGTATCGCCATAGAATCCATTGACGAAGCCTTGTTTGATGAGTTCGATTCGTGTTTCTATGCCATTGATACCGATGAGTTGTCCTTCTTTCTCCTGTTGAGCGATGGTGGAGCCTATGTTGTTAGCCATTTGTGCCAACTCGGGATTTACTCGTTTGATGGATAGCCCTTTGTTGATAGATTTAACCAAGGTTTTGAAATCTTTGCCTGTGGAATCGTTCACCAACAGATTTTGTGCGATGCCATCACCATAGACATAGCCGTAAGCATAACTGATGCTGTCGATAACATTATTGAGTGCAATGGAGTTGACTTTCCCAGGGCATTTGCCTTTGACGAGTTTGGCATCTTTGTGTCCAACAGTATCAGTGTACGCCGCCATTAGTTTGGTTTGATAGAACAGGCGTGCGTTATTGGCGTTCATGATGAGTGTATCGTGGTGAATACCATTGACGATACCTTGAAAGAAGGCTTTCTCATTGACAGGATAGCGTGGATTTTCGGCGAGTCCAGTTTTCTCCAATTGTTTGACATAGATGCCTAAATCTTGTCCCATTCGTTCTACTTGGGAGGGTGTTTCTTTTTGCCCGTAACCAGCCATTAAGGAGTTTATAAACTCGTCTATGACTGCTTTGCTTGAGTCTGTAGCCAAGTAGTACATTTTGATTTGCGAACCATTGAGATAGCCCAATGCATAGTTGATACTATCTGTTTGATCCGATAGTTGCACATTCTTTACCTCATAGGAATGGCTGCAAGAAACCATTGCCATGCAAAGAACAAGTAAGGAAATTCCGATTTTTTTCATTGTTTTATAATATTATTAAGTATTATTCTATGTTTAGGAGTTCAACGGTGAAAATGAGCGTGGCATAGGGTGGTATTTGCTGTCCTGCTCCTCTTTCTCCGTACGCAAGGTTGTAGGGGATATAGAACTTATATTTAGAGCCTATGCTCATGAGTTGCAGTCCTTCAGTCCAACCTTTGATGACTTGATTGAGCGGGAAGGATACCGGTTCGCCCCGCTTATATGAACTGTCGAACAGTGTATTGTCGATGAGTGTTCCTTCGTAGTGTACCCGTACGGTGTCGGTTGCTTTGGGCTTTCTACCCAATGTAGATTCGATTACTTCGTATTGCAGTCCTGAAGGGGTGGTGTGTACATTCTGCCGTTTGGCATTTTCCTCCAAGAATTGTTTGCCTTTTTCTTTTTCTGCGGCGGCGGTTTCTTTCTCTAACTGTGAGAAATAGTTCTGCAGCAGTTGTTGTGCCTCTTGCATTGTGATTTTGGTAGGGTTGAGGGCGAGAATATCTTCGATGCCTTGTGCGAGGTCTTGGTATTGCAGGTTGTTCACTCCACTACTTTTCAAGTTTTGTCCGATGCTTAATCCTAAGGCGTAACTTAGTTTATCCATGATTGTCTATTTGTTTTCGTTGGTTGTACAATACAAAATTCGTGCAAAGTTAGAGATTTTTCGTCGGTTGTACAAATGTTTCTGCAAGATTGAGAAAAGTTGGGAGTTTAGAGGGGGTTTGTTTTGTTGAAAGTTGTGAGTTGAAAGTTGATAGTAGTTGAGGATGTGGAGTTATCCAAGAGAATTAAGGCAAGCCTTATGGTTTGTCCGCAGGCGGGGCGCCCGCGTCCCCAGTGTGGTTTATGTTGAGAGTTGTTGAGGGGTGAGGAACTAGGAAATCTAGAAAATCTAGAAGATATAGGGGGTTGGATGAGGGGATGAAAGGCATAGGACGGTGTGGCTCTACAGTGAGCAAGAGCGCAGTAAGAAACCATTATGAGTGCAGCAAGGAATAAGTATAAAGCGAGCCAAAGGGGATGATTTATGAATTGAAAAGTATAGATTAGGCACCTTATTTCGTCACATTTTTGTATATACCTCGTAACACCTTCCTATATTCATCCTATACTCGTCCTATATTCATCCTATATAGATCCTATATAAATCCTTTGGAATAGATAGTAAATACTTGGCTTGGCGGAGTGGAGGTTTTTCGGAGGGGGTTGGACGGTGGAAACGGGTGTATATCACTCGTGCCGCACAGGAGTACGGCACGAGCAGGATGTTGTTGGTTTCGAGTTTACTTTTGCAGAGGTTCTACCCGCCAATAGTCGATGTCGAGCCATCCTCCGTCGTTTTTTCCATCGGCGGCACGGGCACAGAACAGTCCCAACTTCGCACCGATCCACTCCCGTTGGGTGGCTTGAACAGGTATGGCGATGGTCTTGAACTTTTTCCCGTCGAGACTATAGGAGAATACACACTCTCCTTTGGACTTACACTGCATACGCAGATAGACCCATGTGTTCGGTTCGACGCTCGTCAGTGCCATATTGTAAGGTTCTGCCTTGAAACTCAGTACAATGCCATCAGCCAGATTCTTCATGACCATATATGCCGGTTTCGGTCCATCCAAGATGAGTCCTGCCTGTTCGCCTTTGTGTCTGGCATCGGGACAAAAGCGCATGCGAGCAGTTACCTGAAAAGAAGGTGCGGGGAACTTCTGCAGCAGGATGTTGGGTACATTGGTTGAGGGAGAGTAATAGGAGAACAAACGGAGGCATCCTGCTACGGCATCGCAGTAGTACCATTTGGGATTTACATTAGCAGCCCATTGCCATTGCAGCCCCAAGGTGGGAGAGTCGAACTCGTCAGATTCGGCTATATAGCATGGTTTGACGGGGGCTGTTACGGTCGGTTTCTTGTATTTTGTGACGGGAGTTCCATATCTGCCAATGACAGGCCAATCGCTCTCCCACGACATGGGTTGCAGGTGTACGATGCGTCCATAGACTCCTGCATCCTGAAAGTGGATGAACCAATCTTCGCCTGCTTCGGTATCGACCCACGCCCCTTGGTGAGGTCCATTGACAGGGGACTCGCCTTGTTCCAAGACTATTTTTGTTTCGTAAGGTCCATAGACATTGCGGCTTCTCATAGCCAACTGCCATCCTTTTTTGACCCCTCCTGCCGGCGCAAAGATATAGTAGTAGCCATTGCGTTTATAGAATTTAGGTCCTTCGATGGTGGGATTATCTTTGTGACCGTCGTAGATGATTTTGCTATCCCGAATGACCTTGCTTCCGTCGGGTGAGAGTTCCATAAGCGCCAGCACACTTTTCAGTCCTGCCCGACTACCGGCAAAGGCATGGACGAGGTAGAGGCGTCCGTCGTCGTCCCAAAGAGGACAGGGGTCGATCAGTCCCTTACCTGCTTTTACCAGAACTGGTTCGCTCCATAGACCTTGTATGTCTTTGGTATGCAACATATAGATACCTCTATCGGGGTCACCGTAGTAGATATAGAAAGTTCCTTCGTGGTAGCGAATAGAAGGTGCCCAGACACATCCGCCGTACTGTGGGGCTTCGATGTTCTCGGTACCGGGGAGGGTTTCGGGCAGAGCCGCACCAATAATCTCCCAGTGTACCAAGTCGTTTGAATGGAGGATCTGCAATCCAGGTACGGCGTTGAAGGACGATGCGGTCATGTAAAAGTCGTTGCCTACACGGCATACATCGGGGTCAGAATAGTCGGCATAGAGTATAGGGTTACGGTAATAACCATCTTCCGTATCCGCTTTCCAGACTTGCGCATACAGGCTTGTCAGAAAAAGGCAAGACAGCCCAAGCAAAAATGTTCTTTTCATAGTCAGTTATGTATTTAGAATTGTTTCATTAAGTTCGATGCGCCGTTCGATAGACCTCCATTTGAAGGTCAGATAGACTGCACGGATGACGAGGTGTACGAAATAGGCGATGTAGAGTGCTTGTACCATCAGCATATTCTCGAGGGCGAGGTAGGTGATGATAAACCCGACGGCGGCAAATATCATACAATTTCGGACCTCTTTGCCCGCAGTTGCTCCGATATAGATACCATCCCAGATGAAAGCAGCACAACTGACGAGAGGCATTAGTACAAGCCAGAAAAGGTATTTGTGTGCGCAGTCGATTATTTCCTGATTGTCGGTCATGATACACACCATCCACTCCCCTCCGACGGCATAGATGACGGTGCTTACGACTCCGATGACAAGTGTCCAAAGGAAGAGTATCTTGACTACCTTGCGTAGAGCCGTTTTGTTTCTTTCTCCGAAGAAGCGGCCTGTGAGAGCCTCTCCCGCATAGGCGAAACCATCAAGGAAATAGGAATAGAGGAGCAATAGTTTCATAATGATACTGCTAACTGCCAGTTCTTCGTCGCCATACTTCGCCGCCAGAGTGGTGAAGCCGACATAGATGATCATGAAACAAAGTGAGCGCAGAAAGAGATTGCTGTTGAGAGCAAAGAGTTTGCGCATTTCACTCCATCGGATACAATGTTTCCAGTCGAGGGTATGGATGACGGCACGGTATTTATAGAGAAGGATAAAGGCGACCAGAAGTCCGGAGTATTGCGCCACAACGGTACCATGTGCGACCCCGATAGCACCCAGCGGGGTCTTGACAGCGAGAAGGTAACTGGCAACGATATTGACGACATTGACCACCAAGTCGCAAATCATAGGACCGATAGTATCTTGCATGCCTATGAGCCATCCTTTGATAGCCAAGAGGCTCAATGTGGCAGGGGCAGCCCATACACGCACATAGAAATAGCGGTGGGCAAAGAGAGATACTTCTTCGGAACAAGGGACGAACCATAGAACCAAATTGACAAAGACCCATTGCAGCACCCATATCAGCAGGGAGGCAGAAAAGGCGATACCGAGACTTTGTGCCAAGATATTGGACATGGCCGCCTTATCTTTCCGCCCATAAGCCTGTGCCGCCATTCCACCTGTACCGACTCGAAGGAAGCCGAAGTTCCAATAGAGAAGGTCGAACAACATAGTACCAATGGCAATGCCACCGATAGCCGTAGCATCTGCTATATGCCCGACGATGGCAGTATCGACCATTCCTACAAGAGGTATGGTGACACTTGCCAATATGCTCGGCAAAGCGAGACGCAGAACTTCTTTATTCAGCCCCTTTGGCGAGGATGCTACATTCATATTCTATCTTCTGTTGTGTCCCTATAGCGTCGGACACGATGCACAAATCTTGCTCGTTGGTAAGCGGTTGCTTGATGAGAATTATTTTGCGCTCACCCGGCAGCAGTCCGCGCAATGATTCTTCGCTACGAGAGTTGTTGAGGGAAAAATAGGCATCTCTGTAGAGTGGCGCAATGCCAGTATTCTTGACAAGGACTTTTGTTTCGGCGTTATTAGTCAGGCAGTCGAGTACCTTAAAGTGGTAACCACATTGCATACTCGCCTCTTTGAAGCGTTCGGGTGTCCCGTAGGTGGTTTCCGGCGCATCGTTGGCAATCATGAATGTGATGTGATACTTGGCCGATGCTGCTGCCCATGTGACACCATACATCCCATTGGGATTGAGGAAGTTGCGTTGGTCATTATCGGTATAATAACTAATCTCACCTCCACACACGCCCTTTTTCCATCGGGTGCTATCTAAAGCGAGCCAACACTCTTCATTATACCCATCACCTTGCACTTTATCGTGTTCTTTGTGGATAAAAGAATCGTCGAACAAGCCGAAGTTCAAGTTCATCAAGAGGTTGTTCTCGGTTATAGGAGAGTAGTCTGTGTCGGCAGCATCAATACTTACCGCCCAAGGGATAGTCATGGTTGTGGCAAGATGTTGTAAGAATGCTATCTGATACTCCTTTGATGGGAAATTGATTCCCAATCGAACATCAGTACCATAGGTATGGTATTCCGACCAATGCCCGAAACCAACTTCTATGAATGCCAGACGATGGTCGTTGCCGTATCGTTCGTTAAAGTCTGTATAGAATTGTGTAGTGAACCACTGCAGTTCTGCATTACTCCAGTCTGCATAATAGGTCGGTCCATCACCTCCAGGGTTTTTGCTATAGGTCTCATGATAATCGGGCAACGCTTTGATATAGGCAGGCACTGCGGTTGTCCCTTTGTTGCCATCCACATCCGTACCATTTGGATACTCATACCGAAAGCGCACAATTGCCTGATGCCCACGAGCAGCAATGCCTTCTAACATCTCATCGAATGACGACCAATCGTATTGAATATCACCACCCGTCTTACCCATAACCACTTTACATGGAAGACAATAAGAATACTCCAACGAAATCGATTGACCATATCTTGCGTGTAATTCCTCTGCATAATCGGTCCAAAGAACCAATCCCGTCATAGGCTGCACACCCGTAACGGAACGCTGCATCGGAACACGCACCCATGTCGTATCTTCGTGAATCTTTGTTGTATCACAGTCCTCCCGACGCGGGTCGTCTATCACATTACCTCCACTACATGCGACAAAGATGGCTAAGATGAATAACAGTGCTGTTGATTGGTGATACGACATAATGTTGGTGCTATATAGATAGTATCTGCAGTGCTTGCACACTATCAGGCTTGACATCTTTATCATCTTTTATCGCCTGCGAGAAAGGCACATAGACAATATCGTCGTTCCTAAGCCCTACCATAATGCTTCGTTGCTCTTCAAGCAGAGCACTGATAGCCGCCACTCCCATACGGCTTGCAAGTATTCGGTCGTAAGATGTCGGACTACCGCCTCGTTGCAAGTGCCCAAGAATCGTCACGCGTACATCATACTCCGGATGATTTTTCTTCAGCGTATCGGCTAAGCCCTGCGCACCTCCCGTTGTCGGATTCTCTGCCACGATAACAATACTCGAACTCTTTGATTTACGAAAACCATTACCAATAAAGGTCTCCAGTTGTTCCTCCGGTGTCTTACGCTCTGGAATAATAGCAGCCTCAGCACCAGCAGCCAATGCACTATTAAGTGCCAAGAATCCAGCATCGCGTCCCATCACTTCTACAAAGAACACCCGCTCGTGCGAAGATGCCGTGTCGCGTATCTTATCCACGCAGTCCATAATCGTGTTAAGAGCCGTATCATACCCTATCGTACTGTCAGTCCCCCACAAATCATTATCTATCGTACCCGGGATGCCCACAATAGGCACATTAAACTCTTGGGCAAAAAGACGCGCACCAGTGAATGTACCATCTCCCCCGATAACAACTAAAGCATCGATCTCTTCGCGTTGCATCGTCTCGTAGGCTATCTTGCGTCCTTCTGCGGTGCGAAATTCCTCACATCGTGCAGTCTTGAGGATTGTGCCGCCACGCTGGATAATACCGCTCACGTCTTCGGTATGAAACTCTTTTATTTCTCCCGTGATAAGTCCTTTATAACCACGATATATGGCCTTCACACGGATGCTATTGTAAATAGCCGTCCTTGTCACTGCCCGAATGGCTGCATTCATTCCCGGTGCGTCACCACCTGAAGTAAGGACACCAATGGTTCTAATTCTGTATTCCATAGTTGTTCAGTTAATGTATTGGTTGTGTGTATTATATTATCCTTCTGCCATGCCCTGACATTCTGTCAGCCTCGCTGCCACATCCTCCATAAGCCATAATGGCGTAGATGTCGCACCGCATATACCTACCTTTTCCGCTCCTTCCACCGCCGTCACAATCTCTTGGGTTATATCTTTCGCACTCGATAGAAAGAATGTGTTCCCATTCACCTCCTTGCACCGGAGATAAAGAACCTTCCCGTTCGAGGAGTTCTGCCCACCCACAAAGAGTACTACATCGTTCTGCGCTGCGAACTGGGCTATTTGGTCTATGCGGTTTCGCACTTGCCCACAGATAGTATCATGCCACTCAAAAACAACATCCCGCACACCTTCCGCCTCGCGCCGATGCTCTATCTCCCCAATAAGTGCCCTGAACTCACCCACCGACTTCGTAGTCTGCGAAAACAGATAAATAGGCAAACGCATATCCACCTTCACCAGATCATCTACACACTCCACCACTATCGCATTCCCATCCGTCTGACCTTCCAATCCTATCACCTCCGCATGACCCCTCTTCCCGAAAATAACAATCTGCCCACCATCGCCAATCGCCTGAATCTGCTCGTAGGTTCGTCGTATGTTCCTTTGCAAACTCCGTACCACAGGACAACTGGCATCAATAATCTCCACATTATTTTCTCTTGCTATCCGATATGTTTCAGGAGGCTCTCCATGTGCCCTGAGCAACACTGCCGTCTTGTGCAGACTGCGGAAAGTATCGTAGTCTATACTCTCCAAACCTAAACGAGAGAGGCGTTCCACCTCCTCGGCATTGTGTACAATATCACCTAAACAGTAGAGATGACCTTCCGACTGCAGCACTTCCTCCGCCTTCCGGATGGCCTTCACCACACCAAAGCAGAAGCCCGATTGTTTATCGATTGTTATGCGCATCTCGCTGTCATAAAGCGTTATTCGGCTATTCGCTGGTCAAATATCTTGCGGATATATTCGAATTGTTGTTCTCTGTTCATGTTGCTGTTATCAACCACTACAGCATCCTCTGCCTGGCGCAACGGACTCTCCAACCGATGCGTATCCCGATAATCTCTATCGTTCACATCTCGCAAAACGCTTTCAAACTCAGGACTCAATCCTTTCTCCTGCAGTTCCGTAAAACGACGGTGAGCACGGATCTCAGGAGAAGCCGTAAGGAATAGTTTCAACTCCGCCGTAGGAAAGACAACCGTACCAATATCCCGTCCGTCCATCACTACACCCTTCTCCCGACCCATCCGCTGTTGCTGTTCCACCAAAAACGCCCGCACAAAGCCTATCGTACTCACACGCGACGCTCCGTTTCCCACTGCCAAGGTGCGGATCTCACGCTCCACATCCTCTCCGTTCAGGCAAGTCCTCTGTCCCTCTGAAGTAACACGAAAACTGATCTGCAACGACGCTATCCTCTGCCGCAGCATATCCTCATCTATATGTTCCTCGTCCATTATACCGCTCCGTAAGCAGTAAAGCGCAACTGCACGATACATCGCACCCGAGTCTATGTAGGCATAACCAGCATACTGCGCAAGAGCCTTCGCTATTGTACTCTTGCCACAAGAAGAATATCCGTCTATAGCAACATTGATGCGTCTCATCGTTATTTGAGGTACTCGTTTATGTTCATCGACAAACTCACTTGGTAAATATACCCTCCTTTGGTCTGCTGCGAGAACGCTGCGCCCAGTTGGAAATTGCGGATACGCAAACCGGCGCCTATGGCAAAACCAGCAAATGAACGCTGGTCCTTCAAACCAAGTTCCATCCTCCGACGGTGATTGTAGGAAAGAGTAACATAAAACCTGTCGCTCTTCGGAACAATATCTATGGCAAATATGGTGTGTCTGAACATCATATCATACCACGGTATCGAACTGTCCGAAACCACCTCCTCGTCCGTATAGGTCTCTTGCGTCGGCTGATTGGTGAGTTGATAACTCAAATCCCAACGCTGGATATTATGAATAGTCATACTCAAGCGTATAGGAGCATGCTTGAAACGGTAGTTCATCCCCAACTGCAGATTCAAGGGCAATCGCTCTCGGTGCTGACCCGACTCTGTCGTATAAAAGCCCTTCAGTTGCCAACCGATATTCTGCAAACTGACACCCAACTGAAAAGTAGAGTCCCTCGTTTGGAAATGGCCACCCACATCAGCCGCCAAAGCAAACGCCGAGTACGACTCATAATGCGAATATATAGGCTTCAACGATGTTCCTATCGTGAAGTAAGGACCCAACTGCCGTGCATAAGACAAAGTGATACACATGTCTTGCGCAGTAAAGGTAGTCCCCAACTGATTGCCGTACTCATCCGCATAATCGAACTTGCCATAGTTCAGGTAATGAATTCCTGCAGCAAAATAGTTCTCCTTGTAATTATGCCCGTAATACACCGATCCGATGTTTACACCCTCCAGATAATGCGCATAATTGAGTTGCAAAACCTTATCCGTAGCAGGACTGAGCAAGGCGGGATTGCAAGTAAACGAACTCAACTCCGCCTCCTTCAACGATACAGTCGAACCGCCTAAACCGTTCAATCGGGCAGAATAAGGCAGGTCTAAGAACGAATATACACTGCTACCGCCCTGCGCATACACACACATGGCAAACACCGTCGCAATACCCGACAACAATATGCGCAAGTCATCGCGAACGCTGCACCTCTTCCTATCTCTTACAATCGGCATCCTCTATTCAGTCATCTGCATATTTAACCTCCGCAAAGGTACAATCTTTTGCCGATACACGCAAGAGAAAATATGTTATCTGTGAAATACAAAGAAAGAATATAGTTGCTAACTGCAAACCTTTTCCCGCTATTGTTGCCTAACCAGGACTCGAACCCAGACAGACAGAACCAGAATCTGTAGTGCTACCATTACACCATTAGGCAATAACATCCCCAGTAAAACGCATAACCCTCTCTCCTATAAGAGCGGCTGCAAAGATACTGCTTCTACTACGATTATGCAAGCATTTTCCGTAAAAAATAATGTTTTTCCAGCAAGTACACCCCTCCCACATCGCCACTCCCCTGCTCCACTACACCTCCCGTCGCCCTATCAACCTGCTGCAAACCAACGCAATCCAACATTCGTACCCCATCGGGTTCCTCTCCCCTTCCCCTCCCTTGCTCCGTCATATTCAATTCTTAAATAATCTAAACAGATTACATCCTCCGTATAGTACCGTTTTTATGGCATATCGAAAAAACGACTTCCCGCAAAGCCCGATAAATACTATCTGTTTCGAAGGTTTTATATAGGATCTATATAGGATGAATATAGGAAGAATATAGGAAGAACCTACAAACTACCTCAAAAAAGGGTACTCGATACCCTCCTAAATCATACTCGTAAAACACAATCTCTATTTATAAAACGCAACGGAATTTTACTATACCCTTTAGTCAAACCGCTGCAATGCATGCAGAGCCGATTGCAAACGCACATCTCCCACGCCACTCACTACAGCATAAGGTATTCCATAACCCTCCAACTCCTCTCTGTACCACGAAGTCAGTTGCGGACGAATAGCAGGGTTCTCACGCAGAGGATCGGGTACAAAAGGCAAATCGCAGTCACACAACAGCACAAAATCAAGAGGATAAGACTTCAGCGTTTCCGTCACAAAAGCAGGGCAACGACCATATTTATGCATAAACCATACCTTCGTGATAATCAGTTCCGTATCATAAAACACCCACCTCGTCGGATAATCTGCCGACAATTCCTCACACTGCTTCTTTGCAATATGCACCACATCATCATAAGTGTACGGAGCCGGAAGAGAACCCACATAATCGCGGGCATACTCTCCCACGCAAGTCCCGTGTAGTTGCTGCGCAAGAGATAAAGCGAGTGTACTCTTCCCGCACGATTCCGCACCCACTATACCTATGCGCAACACCTTTACCATATCGTCAGTTTCATCGGCTGCAAACCATCCGTGCAAATCAGATAAGTACCACTCGCCCAACCTGTCGTGCAAACATCTCCGCTACTGCGCAACAGGAGCGTACCCGCAACCGAATAGATATGCAATGGCAACCCCTGTGGATTGAGCAACACACCATCTCGCCACTGCAACTGTTCCGTCAACTTCACAGCATCAACACCCGTACCTGTCTCCGTCGCCGAAACGGGACACAACACCACACCTTCGTAGTTGTAAACAATTCCCGACACATCATAACGCATACCATCACTTATCGTCGGCATCTCTCCGAACAACGCATACAAAGGCACATAAACACCCCCTACAAGGCACTCCATATCACGATTGAAGGTTGTATTGCGCACAACTATGAAACGACATACATCATCTTCTGTCAAAGCAGTCGATTGTTCCACAGGCGCACATTCCTCACCCTTTGCCGAACGGAACGCAGCAGAAAGGGTCACACTCGGATTTCCGTAATAATTCTGGAACTTGCCCGTCACACCCTGCAAACGATAACCATTCGACAACTCTTTACCATACACATTTCCACCGTCAAAAAGCAATATCGAACCCGTACTGTCCTGAACGAAGATATATTTGTCGTACTTCTTTGTCACAACCACCTCCTGCAGATAACAAGTACTCTGATCTTCCAACTGCCTTGCCTCCGCTATCGTAAGAAGCCTGTTCACATATAGGAAGACAGGCACTTCCACCTGCGTACTGCCACTCCTCAACACAACGGTATCCTTGTAGGCTCCTTCCGCCGATACCTGATAAGAGATACTCAACCTATCCCCGTCCCTGTCCAATTCCGTCTTGTCAAGCGAGAACACAGAACCGTCTTTCAACGAAGCACTAATCTCCGCCGTCAGATTGATAGCATTAACTTCTATGCTCTTCGTCCCGCTGATACTCTCCGCAGTAAGCAACGCCGTTCCGAAATTCACGAAAGCAGGTTGTATATACGGCTCGTCATCGGCAGGAACACTGATGCGGCGGTATAGAGTAACGGCAGTCTGAGATGCGTTCTCATAACAAGCAAAAATAGGCGTACCTCCGTTGTTGTTGAATTGTAGCATCTTGCTACGGGACAAACCCTCATTGACTACCGATGCCGTACCGTCGTCCGCTATACTTATTGCCCAATAACCAAAACGGCCGTACGAAGGACTGTTCACCGTATCCCATATTGTCAGGTAATTATTATTACCCCTGTTAGGATTGCCGCCGCTCGCCACGATATACCAATCGGTATAGTCCTGCAAGGTGTACGACACACTGCCGCCCTCCGTGTCCGTAACCACTCGCAACCGATAAACAGCCTCAGCCACTTCATCTACCGTATTGCGGTCTGCCGAATACGATGCACGCACGGCATGTATATTATTCCTGCTCACCGACTCATCATACACACCCATTACATAGTTATACGACGAACCCGAAACACCTATCATCACCTCGTCATTATCCGCCAATTGCGATATGTTGGTCACCAACTGAAAAGCACTCTTGGTCAAACCGCCCACCGAAGGACTGGCATTCGAAGCCTTTATGGTAATCTCATTTATATAAATGCTGTTCTCCGTACATTTCACTTTCAGTCGAATCTTTCCCGTCTGAACAAAAGGGACGACTATCTCTACTTCCCTGTTCAAACCACCATTGTCCGAAGGTGCCGCAATAGAGGTAACTATCGAATCATTATCTCCTACCCATATAACAACATCCCCCTTGCCTTTTTTGTTATTGGTGCAATAGTTTAACACCAACTTGCGCACATCCGTAAAAGCAATCACCGACTGTGCTTCCGCATTCATCGATCTGGTAATGCGTATCCCCTGACTCGTCAAACCTTGTGGGGTATTATACCCTGTTGTATAGTCCTGACCGTCCTCTATCGATGTCCAACCGTCGGTCTTACCGTCGGTAACAACAGTTCCTACTTTCGATGCCCAACTCTTGGAGGTAAAAGTATAAGTGGTCTGAGCAGCATAAAACGACATTCCCATACCACAGAAAAGAATGGATAATAATAGTTTTTTCATAGTATAACCTTTCATTTTGCGACCGCAAAGATACACTTTTTTATCCATTCCCGCTACATCAACTTTCAACTTCCGACTTTCAACTAAATATAATTCCTCCCTGCCATTCTGGCAGCACATCGCGCATGGCAATCTTTTTGCCTACTACAAGGCAACTGTTAAATAAAGCAATCATGTTCAAGAAAAACAAAAATAATATGAATACCACTTCTCAACCGACTGCCGAAAATAAGGCACAAGACAATATAACACAGCCGGAGGCTGCTGCAGGGCAACAACCAACAGAACAGCAACAACAGGAACAGCCAGTAGAAGAAAACAACAACCAACAACCGACAGAAGAACAACTAACCACGCACATCGCTGAATTAGAACAGAAATGTGCCGATTTGGCAGATAAAAACTTACGAATGTTGGCAGAGTTCAATAATTACCGCCAACGAACAAATAAAGAGAAACTCGAACTCACCAAAACGGCAGGAGAGAAGATATTCTGTGATATATTACCTCTGGTTGACGACTTCGAACGGGCAAAAACAGCAATGGCTCAAACCGATGATATAGAAGCCGTACGACAAGGTATCAACCTCATTTATGACAAGTTCCTCGCATTTCTCAAAAAGTATGAAGTAGAGCCTATCGAAACTACCAACTCCGATTTTGATACCGAGTTCCATGAAGCCATCACCACTATACCTTCAACAACACCCGAACAGAAAGGCAAAGTCATCGACTGCACACAACGAGGCTATACCTTGGCAGGAAAAGTCATTCGATATGCCAAAGTGGTGGTAGGTAACTAATATAACTAACAGGAGGACATCTATCCTATGGCAGAAAAAAGAGATTACTACGAAGTGCTCGGCGTTGACAAAAACGCCTCAGCCGACGAAATAAAAAAAGCCTACCGTAAAAAGGCTATACAGTATCACCCGGACAAAAATCCGGGTGACAAGGTTGCAGAAGAGAAGTTCAAAGAAGCAGCGGAGGCTTATGAAGTCTTGTCCGACCCGCAAAAGAGGCAACGATACGACCAGTTCGGACATGCAGGCATGAATGGTGCTGCGGGCTTCTCATCTGGAGGCATGTCTATGGAAGACATCTTCTCACGATTTGGCGACCTGTTTGGAGGAACGGGCTTTGGTGATTTGTTCGGTGGATTTTCTTCAGGGCGTAGTGCAGGACAACGAGTAGCAAGAGGGAGCGACCTTCGGGTAAAAGTGAAACTGACTCTCGAAGAAATAGCAACTGGTGTCGATAAGAAGATACGCGTCAAAAAACAAGTACCTTGTCCTGCCTGCCACGCTACAGGATCGGTCGATGGAAAAGTGGAGACCTGTCAACAATGCCACGGAACAGGTCGGGTAGTGCGTACACAACACACACTGCTCGGTATGATGCAAGTACAAGACGCCTGCCCCGTATGTCATGGCGAGGGTAAAATCGTACGCAACAAATGTCCGCACTGCAATGGAGAAGGCATCGTACGAGATGAGGAGGTCATATCCATACACATCCCTGCAGGTGTCATGGACGGGATGCAACTCACTATGCAAGGAAAGGGCAACGCTGCTCCAAGAGGAGGAATAAATGGCGACTTGCTTGTACTCATCGAAGAAGTAGAACACCCCGAACTCATACGCGACGGCTCTGACCTAATCTACAACCTGCTTCTATCTGTACCTACGGCTACGCTCGGCGGACAAATAGAGGTACCTACACTAAGCGGAAAAGTCAAAGTCACCATAGCACCAGGTACGCAACCCGGTAAAGTACTAAGGCTGAGAGGTAAGGGACTGCCTACTATCGACCAATACGGACGACAGTACGCCACAGGAGATATGCTCATCAATGTGAATGTCTATATCCCTGAACGCCTCTCAAGAGATGAGAAGAAACTAATGGAACAATTATCTGTTTCAGAGAATGTCAAACCTTCATCCTCCGACAGAAAGAACTTCTTCAGTCATTTATTCAGCAAATAATCTATCTTGCATATATCGATAACAAAGAATCTAAACACTTATAATTATGGCAAAAGGTAATATTGGGGTAACATCAGATAACATATTCCCCGTCATCAAGAAATTCTTGTACTCCGACCATGAAATCTTTCTCCGTGAACTAATATCCAACGCAGTAGATGCAACACAAAAACTGAAAACACTCGCTGCTGTAGGAGAGTTCAAAGGAGAATTAGGAGACCTGAAGGTGCGCGTACTACTCGACAAAGAGAAACATACCCTCACCGTATCAGACCACGGCATCGGAATGTCCTCCGAAGAAGTAGATAAATACATCAACCAAATAGCCTTCTCTGGAGCAGAAGAGTTTGTCAATAAATACAAAGACAACGCACAATCCATCATCGGACATTTCGGATTGGGATTCTATTCCGCCTTCATGGTATCCAAACGGGTGGAAATAATCTCACAGTCATGGAAAGAAAACGAGAAAGCAGTCCATTGGTCATGTGACGGCAGCCCTGAATATGAAATGGAAGAAACCATTAAATCAGAACGAGGCACCGACATTATTCTACACCTTGACGATGACAATCTCAACCTCCTCGAAGACAGTAAAATACAAGAAATACTCAACAAATACTGCAAGTTTCTTCCCGTAGAGATAGTCTTTGGAAAGAAAAAGGAATGGAAAGACGGACGCGAACAAGAAACAACAGAAGATAATATCATTAACGATATAAATCCCGCATGGACACGAAAGCCAGCCGACTTAACAGAGGAAGATTATACAAAGTTCTATCATGAATTATACCCTAATCAAATAGACGAGCCTTTATTTCACATACACCTCAATGTTGACTATCCTTTCCATCTGACAGGTATTCTATATTTCCCAAAGATAAAGAACAACCTTGATGTACACCGCAATAAGATACAACTCTATTGCAATCAAGTATTTGTTACAGATGAGATAGAAAACATCGTACCCGAATACCTAACACTTCTACATGGGGTAATCGACTCTCCTGATATACCTCTAAATGTTTCACGCTCATATCTACAATCGGACCAGAATGTAAAGAAGATATCATCTCATATCACTAAAAAAGTAGCAGATAAACTGGCAGAGATATTCAAGAATGAAAGAGAAGACTTCTGTAAAAAGTGGAACGATATTAAACTATTCATCCAATATGGGATGCTCTCTGATGAAAAGTTCTACGAGCGTGCAGTCAACTTTGCTCTATTTGAGAACATAGAACACCAGTTCTTTACATTCAGTGAGTATAAAGATAAAATCAAGCAGCAACAAACCGATAAGGATGGTAATCTCATCTGTCTTTATACGCAAGACCCTGATGAGTCCTACGCATATATAGAGCGTGCTAAACAAAAGGGCTACGATGTATTGCTGATGAACGGAGAACTGGATGTGCATATTATCTCGCAGACAGAAGAAAAGAACACCAACTATCAAACTAATGAAACAGACAAGAAGAAAGAAGTAGTACGCTTTGTGCGTGTTGACTCGGATGTAATAGAGAACCTTATTCAAAAAGAGGAGAAGGCACAAGTTACACTCTCTGATGCTGATACCGAAGCACTACGCTTTGCTTTTGAATCACGCTTGCCCAAAAATGATAAGACGAATATGTTTGTATCGTTCGAAGCAGTAGGAGAGTCTGCTCTACCGGTGTTCCTTACACAAAACGAGTTTATGCGCCGTATGAAGGATATGTCACAACACCAGCAAGGACTTTCTTTCTATGGTACTATGCCCGACCAATATAATTTGGTTGTCAATACTGCACACCCTCTTATTCAGTCGCTCCTTACAGCCATACATACGGCTACTGACAGCGGCGTAGCACCTATCAACGAGCAATTAGAAGCAAAGAAAGAAGAAGAGAAGGTACTACAAGAACAACAGAAAGGTAAAAAAGAGGAAGAACTTACACAGGAGGAAAAAGATGCCGTTGACAACTGTACGAAAGAACTTGCTACTTTACGCGAGAAGAAAAGACAAGTATATGCTGCTTTTGCCAATGAGAATGAACAACTCCCACAACTAATTGATATTGCTATGCTTGCGTCGGGTCTATTAAGAGGCGAAGCACTTGCTAAATTTGTCGATAGAAGTGTGGCTCTTCTAAAGTAGAACAGATATAGGAGATTCCCAATGGCGAAGTACTGCACTATGGCTATACCACAGGTAGGTTGCTAAAATCTGTAGCAGGAATTAAAATCAGGTAGCAAAACCAGTATCTATGGGATAGGCTGTATAGTGCGCAAGCGCAACTTTAAGAGAGGCTGCAAGACCCTAAAGTCAAGCAGCCTCTCTTGTTGTATTATATATGTATCTCCAACATGCACTGAATAATATAGATGGCCATACTCTGCATCCTCTTCTCTGTGGGAGTGTGGAATAGGCTGCCCACCCCAAGGCAGCCTATGTGTCTCTATTTGCCCCAATTTTTCGAGTCTTTTGTTGCCGCAGCCTTTGTATATCTTTTTACTATACGCAGTCCTTTATCTGTCTTTTGTTGCCGCAGCCTGTATATACCCTTTTACTTTGCGTAGCAAAAACATACTATTTCTTTCGATTTCGTAATCATTGATAAAAAGCCATCTCTGTCGAACCACCGTCGAACCACCGTCGAACCAGCGTCGAACCACCTCCGTCCCACAAAACGATCCGATTTTTAAGATTTCCGCCTCTCCTTCATACCCCATTTCCACCGCCACCCCACGCCCCTCGCCCGACAGATATATTAATTTTACATAACATTTGTCTTCCCTGCGAACCTATTCCGCCCCGAAAAACAAACTCCGTCATCCCCTAAAAACACCCCCGCCCGTCAAAAAAGCCACCTCCGTTTCACCCCTTCCGACATACCGCCCGCCAACCGATTCTCCTCCTCCAACCAAAATTACAGGCGTTTTTGCAGGGCAAAAATCCTTATAAAAATAGAAGGTCGCGACTCAACCGTATAAAAACCGTATAAAACCCTTATATCCATCATAGGTGGTAAGGGAGTGCTATGGGAGTGCTATGGGTGTGGTATGGATATACGACCGAGATTCGTCCTATATATTCAGTCGGATGTGGGGTTGACTTTTGTGAGTGAAAAGTGTGTTTTTTAGTGGACAGAGATAATAAGTAATAAAGAAAAAGCCTCTCCGTTCGGAGAGGCTTTTTTGTTTGGCTCAGGCTTTTTTATTGCAGAATATACGCTTTGCAATAGATAGACCTGTCAAGAAATAAGTAAACGAGGACGATGCAAGAGAGAATATCCGTGCGACATTCGCCCATGCTTGCTGCACCTTGTGAGCATCTTCAATGCACGCCTTTTCGCTGTTCTTCAGTTCTTTGTTCAACCGATTACGCTGGCGCATTATATCTTGCTGATTACGCATATCATTCAAGGCTCTCATCTTCACCCTCCTTTCTTTCTTCATTGTGGAACAGAATACCGCTCAACAAACGAATAAGCGGGTTGATGAATAGCGGACGCCTACATAGATACGCCACAACAGACAGCACTACAAATACACCACCTATGATGCAACATGCAGCCCATACAGGCATACAGAGGGACAGACTATTGACTATAGCCACTGAGAAGTAGCCTACAGCAGCCAATAACAATAGTCCCACCACCAAGCATGTAAAGAACAAGCCTAAGACGATGGATAACTTATCTACCAACTCCAATCGGCATAAGTCTCCACGCCTTTGCAAATACGCTTTACCATCCTGAATGAGTTGTTCCAATGAACTACGCTTCTTGCTCATCGCTCTTACATTCAACAGATTCTGCAGATAGATTCTTCAGTTTAGCAATCACATCGTCAACTAACTGCTCTAAGCGTTCTTTGCTGATGTCAGGCATCTTCTCTTGAATAAGTTTCTTGATTTGTTCACGCGTATCCTTACCACTTTGCGGGGCAAGAAGAATACCTAAGAGGGTTCCGATAGCAACGCCTCCTACCAATGATAATAATTTCTTCATAAAGGTTTATTTTAAGGGTTTATATTATCGGTAGATAGCAAAAACTATTCCAATAGTTCGTTGTATAGTGCGAGCGCATGCTCTTCTTTTTGCGTCATCTGTGCGTGGGCTTCCGGTGTTTTGTCGTTTTGACCTGTCAGGTGCAACACACCATGAATGATAATGCGCAACAGTTCCTGCTCAGCCGGTAGTTTTTGTTGTTCGGCGTTTGAGCGAACTGTATCCATGCTAATGAATATATCCCCAGAAAGTACGCCCCCCTCAGAGTAATCGAATGTAATAACATCGGTGTAGTAATCGTGTTGCAAGAACTGACGATTAACCTCAAATATCCGTTCGTCGTTGCAGAATATATAGTGTATGTTCCCTACCCGCTTGCCATAGTAAGCAGCGATGGAATGTATCCAATTCTTTACCTGTTCCTGTTGCAGAGGAGGCAGAGAGATATTATCTGCTTGAAAATAAATCATATCAGAGTATCGTTGTAAGAAAATCTATCCTTTAATGAAAAAACAAGTAGGCTATTAGTATCGCTGCTACAAGTCCTGCTATATCTGCTATCAGTCCGCATACAACAGCATATCGGGTATCTTTGATGCCTACATAACCAAAGTACACCGCCAAGATATAGAATGTTGTATCTGTAGCCCCTTGCATAATGCTCACTAAGCGTCCCACGAACGAATCTGCTCCATACTGCGTCATTGCATCGACCATGAGTCCTCTTGCTCCGCTACCACTCAGCGGCTTCATAAATGCAGTGGGCAATGCAGGAACGAAGTCGGTATTCAGTCCCATCGCCGCAACCCCATACGCAATAGCATCGACCATCAGATCCATTGCGCCCGATGCTCGAAACATCCCTACAGCAACGAGCATTGCCACCAAGTAGGGTATAATTCCCACTGCGGTCTTAAATCCATCTTTTGCTCCATCTATAAAGGCGTCGTATACATTTACTTTCCGTATCATTGCCTTGATGATGAATGCGACGATGACACTAAGCAGTATGACTGCAGAACAGATGCTTGACCATTTGGTGAGGGTGGGTTCAGGGAGGTGGTATGCACCATACAACATAAGCCCTACGAATGCCGTCAGTCCTCCCAATGTAAGCAAGATGACCTTGTCCCATAGGCGGATATGCTGTGCTATACATACGGATAAAAGACCTACCAATGTTGAGAAATAGGTGGCTAAGAGTATCGGTAAGAATACATCAGCGGGGTTGGCAGCACCTAATTGAGCACGATAGACCATAATGCTGACAGGTATCAATGTCAGTCCGGAGGTGTTCAAGACCAAGAACATAATCATAGCGTTCGAGGCTCGATTTTTGTCGGGGTTAATTTCCTGCAATTCCTGCATAGCCTTCAACCCCATAGGTGTCGCCGCATTATCAAGTCCTAACATATTAGCGGAGATGTTCATAAACATACTGCCAAAAGCAGGGTGATTCTTAGGCACATCAGGGAAAATACGCGAGAAGAAGGGTGCTACCACGCGCGAGAAAGATGCAACCACCCCTCCTCGTTCGCCAATTTTCATAATACCTAACCATAGTGTGAGTACTCCTGTCAGACCTAATGATATTTCAAATCCGTTCTTTGCAGAATCGAAGGTGGAGTTGAGTATGGCGTTGAATATATCAGTCTCCCCTAAAAAGAAGAACTGCACAATACCGCTTATTATTGCAATCAGTATAAAGCCTATCCAAATGTAATTAAGTACCATAGAGAGTCTGCCTAAAAGCGTCGGTTAGTATATCATATTGAAACGCACTGCAAAGATACAATAAATTATTCAAGTTGCACAAGTTAAAAATGCTACCTTTGCTTTCGAAATAACCTCTATGGTGCAAGGGAGTGCGATAGGGGTATTTTGAGGAAGGGGTGGGATGTGATTTCTATAGTCTTCCTATATTCATCCTATATTCATCCTATATAGATCGTATATAAATCCTTTGGAACAGGTAGTAAATACAGGGCTTGGCGGAGGGGAGTTTTGAGGAAAGAGGGAAATAGGAGGGAGGATGGAGTACTGAAAGTCGATGGGAGAAAGTTAATAGATCATAGGATGCTGACAGTATAAGGATATGACAAACAGTAGATTGACAAACAGACTATTAGACAAGAAAAAGGCTGCCTAATAGATTTAGACAGCCTTTCTCCCCTATTCTTCATTCTTTGTGGTGCCAACGGGAATCGAACCAGTGACACAAGGATTTTCAGTCCTTTGCTCTACCAACTGAGCTATGGCACCAAGATAGTACGATTTTTCAATCGCGGCTGCAAAGGTATTACTTTATTTTCATTCCCACAAGCATACAACCATCTTTTTTCAAAATATCCACTTACCATACAAAGGAAAGATGGTCATATAGAAGTATTAAGCATCTGATTAGCAGTAGTATTACAGTATCGGAGCAGATAGATTTGGAATAGTATAATATTTTGTCTAACTTTGCAAGCAAGAACAAATTAGATATGGCACACACAGAAATATCCACTTTAGGCGAGTTTGGGCTGATTCGCCGTCTCACAAAGGACATTGTACTGAAACAACCCTCGACGAAGAAGGGCGTTGGCGACGATGCTGCCGTTATGGACTACGGTGCTGACCGCTGCCTCGTCACAAGCGATATGCTGCTCGAGGGCATCCATTTCAATTTGGAGTATGTTCCGCTCAAGCACCTTGGATACAAGGCTGCCGTGGTCAATTTCTCCGATATATACGCTATGAACGGAACACCAACACAACTCATTGTTTCAGTGGGTATTAGCAAGCGCTTTTCGGTAGAGAACATGGACGAACTCTTTGGCGGTATTCGCTTGGCGTGCGAGCGGTATGGCGTCGATTTGGTGGGGGGCGACACTTGTGCTTCGATGACGGGGTTGACTATCTCCGTTACTTGTTTAGGCACAGCCAAGGCGGAGGACATTGTCTATCGCAATGGAGCCAGACTGAACGACCTAATTTGCGTGTCCGGTAATCTCGGCACCGCCTATATGGGGCTGCAACTGTTAGAGAGGGAGCGTCTTGTAATGGCGGGTAATTCCCAAGCGACACCGGCTTTTGAAGGGAAAGAGTACCTGCTCGAGCGCCAACTCAAGCCGGAGGCACGCCGAGACATCATCGCAGCGCTGCACAAGGCAGGCGTGAAGCCGACCGCTATGATGGATGTGTCCGACGGTCTGTCGTCCGAGTTGCTGCATATCTGCTCGCAGTCAGGTGTCGGCTGTGCCGTCTATGAAGACAAGTTGCCTATTGACTACCAGGCCGCAGTACTTGCCGAAGAGATGAACTTGAACATCGTTACCTGTGCGCTCAACGGCGGCGAGGACTATGAGTTGCTCTTCACCTGCGACCTCAACGACTATGAGAAACTCGTTCCTATCGAGGATTTGTATATCATCGGCCATATCACCAAGCCTGAATACGGCACCAACCTTATCGGGCGCAACGGTGAGGAATTGGCATTGCGTGCGCAAGGGTGGAACGCTTTCACGGAAGGAGAAGCCAAATGAAACCAGTAAAATTGTTCCTGACCGATGGGGATGGCTGTATGACCGACGGGGGTATGTACTACTCCGCCAACGGCGACGAGATGAAGCGTTTCTGCGTCTATGACGGCATAGGGATCGTGCGTTTGCGCAAGGCGGGCATTCCCTGTGGCATTCTCACCAGCGAGACCACCGAGATAGTGGCGGCACCGTGCCCGTAAACTCGGGATGGAGTACCTGCGGATGGGCGTCGGAAGTCAGGTAGCGGTAGGACGACAGACCAAGTTGGAGGCCGCGCAGGAGATATGCACCGAGTTAGGCATTACTTTGGACAATGTCTGTTTTGTGGGCGATGATATCAATGATATTGACTTGCTATCGGCTGTAGGTGTGGCGGCATGCCCAGCCAATGCTATGCAGAGGGTAAAAGATATTCCGGGAATCATCTGCCTGACACATCGTGGTGGTGACGGTGCCATCCGCGAACTCTGCGAGATGATATTGGGAGAAAATATATGCAATCGCATATAAATTACGCCACAATATATCAAATTATATGAAATCTAATATAAAATGGCATTATATTTGTAGCATTATATGCGAAAACATATAATATGTAAACAAATGAAGACCAAATTAGCCGAGTGCGTAAAGACACTACGCAAACAATATGGGATGACGCAAGAGGATTTGGCATACAAATCCGGTGTAAGCCTTTTCTTTATACGTGAAATGGAGCAAGGGAAGGTTTCACTACGTATGGATAAGGTCAATCAGGTGTTGGATTTGTTTAAATACGAGTTGCTCCCGCAACGGAAAGAGAATGCGCAAGGCTGAAATATACTATCAAGATACCTTGGCAGGCATATTGGAAGAAACCGATGCGGGGTATCGTTTCACCTACTGCAAACCGTATTTGCAGCAGGCGGGAGCATTGCCTGTGAGTCTGACATTGCCGCTTTCACCTGTTGCTTATGAAAGCAAAACGCTATTCCCGTTCTTTGACGGACTGATACCGGAGGGGTGGCTGCTGGATGTGGCATTGAGGAATACTGATGTGAGCGCGTTGGACAGGATGGGATTGCTGTTGCTCTGCTGCAAAGATTGTATCGGGGCAGTGAGCGTAGTCAATATAACAGACTGATTATGTGCAAGTGTCTATACTGCTATAAGGAATTGTGGGAAGGGGAGAAAGATTTTCACCCCGCTTGTGCGCGCCGTTTCTTCGGCACACAGGGGGTACCCGCATTAACCTATACTCGTGCAGATATGGATGTCTTGGCAAAAGAGGTCATTGCCACCCAAACCACGCTCACCGGAGTGCAACCCAAGATATCGCTGCACATGCTAAACCACGAGGGAAGCAAACGCCTGACGGTTGTGGGGCTGTGGGGCGGATATATTTTCAAGCCCCAAACAGAAGACTACCCGCACTTGCCCGAGGTCGAAGACCTGACGATGCATTTGGCAGAACAGAGCAAAATCAACGTTGTGCCACATTCTCTGATTCGGTTGGCAGACGGAGAATTAGGCTATATTACCCGCCGAATTGACCGTTTGACGGACGAGACCAAAGTGGCAATGGAAGATATGTGCCAATTATCGGAACGACCGACTGAATACAAATACAAGAGTTCGTACGAGCAAGTAGCCAAAGTGATTGCACGCTATTCCGCGACACCTGTTTTGGACTTGATGCGTTACTACGAATTGTTGCTGTTCTGCTGGCTGACAGGAAATAATGATATGCACTTGAAGAACTTTTCCCTATACCGTCCGACAAACACTGGATATGTACTGACACCTGCATACGACCTGCTGAATGTAGCGATTGTTAATCCGAAAGACACCGAGGAACTGGCACTTACCCTCAACGGCAAGAAGCGCAAACTGACCCGTACCGACTTTGAGAAAGCCATGCTCGGCAGCGGAATAAACGGGAAAGTGATAAGCAATATCTTCCGCAAGTTCCTGCGGGTTTACCCCTCGTGGGAAAGCACCATCCGCACCTCTTTCCTTCCGCAAGACCTGCAAAATGCCTATTGGGCACTGGTACAGGAGCGCATCAACCGCCTAAGCGAATAATATCTTATATGACCGAATTTGACTATTACATACAGCAAGGAGAACCCTCGCAACGCGAGAAAGCGGAGGCGTGGGCTATAGCCATCGGGCTGCAAGACGTGGACGGGCTGAAGCCGTCGCAATATCTCCGCGACACTGCCAAACGGCATATCGAGGGGAATATCAGTATCAAAGACGCACAACGATTGGTACACTCCTACTATCAATCGAAGACCACGCGTACAGCCGATGACGATGAGCAATTTGAAGCCGATTCCGTAGCCGCAAAGATTACGGAACTGTTGGAAAGCAATACGGTGGGTTTCACTCTGCAGGGGTATTTGGCTATACACAAACATCTTTTTACAGGCGTGTACAAGTTTGCAGGACGAATACGCGACTACAACATCACAAAGAAAGAATGGGTGCTAAGGGGAGATACGGTCAGTTACCTGAATTGTATGGATATACGCCCTGCCATAGAATATGACCTTGAGCAGGAACGGGCATTCAGTTACAAGGGATTGTCGCAAGACGAAATCATTGCCCATATTGCACGTTTCACTGCGGGGCTATGGCAGATACATGCTTTCGGTGAGGGAAATACCCGCACAACTGCCGTTTTCACTATTCTGTATTTGCGGTCTATAGGGTTTGATATTGATAATAGTCTCTTTGCAGGCAACTCTTGGTATTTCCGCAATGCCTTGGTGCGAGCCAATTATAAAAATGCCACCAAAGGGGTAGATTATGACTATCACTTTTTAGAAAATTTCTTTAGGAACCTGCTTCTTGGGGAGCATAATGAACTGAAGAATCGCTATATGCTCATCAATCCACCTGCAGAATTGCAACCTACCCCCTCAAGTACCCCCTCAAGTACCCCCTCAAGTAGCGAAAACATACTTGCTCTGCTGAGTGAACCTGTGCTTCGGTTGGTAAAGGCGATTGGCGAGCAGCAGGTCTCCAAACGGGAATTGATGCAAATGTTAGGGTTGAAGGACAGAGCCAATTTTGAAGATTACAGTTTAACCCCTGCTATGCGCGAAGGGTATGTACATTTGCTATATCCCCATTCTCCCAAACACCCGCGTCAAAAGTATCTGCTGACAGTCAAAGGGCTAATGATATATCAAACACTTCAACAAAACAAACTATGACCAACATTGCCGTCATATTAGCAGGGGGAACTGGCAGCCGCATGGGAGGAGGACTGCCCAAGCAGTTGCTGCCGTTGGCTGACGGACAGAGCATATTGGAGCACTCCGTGGAAGCGTTTGAGCAGGCGGCGTGCATTGACGAGGTAGAGATTGTAATGCACAAGGACTACCTTGAGCAAGCCCAAGAGATGCTGCGCCGCAACGCATGGCAGAAAGTGTCATTTATCATCGCCGGTGGCAGCGAGCGCTGGGAATCAAGCGTAAACGCCATTCGGGAGATTGAACGAAAAACGAAGAACGGAAAAATAACAAATATCCTGCTCCACGATGCCGCCCGCCCGTTTGTGAGCGCACATATCATCGAGGACGTTTGCAAGGCATTGGAGACCCACGAGGCGGTAACGGTCGCTATCCCCGCCACAGACACCATGTACACCGTTTCGGAAACCGCCACAGGCAAAGTGGTGCAGGACATTCCCCCGCGTGCCACCCTGTTCTGTGCGCAGACCCCGCAAGCGTTCCGCCTTGCTACGATAGCCGAAGCCTACCGCCTCGCCCTGCAAGACACGCATTTGCAAGCCACCGACGATTGCGGCATAGTCCACACATACCTTCCAAACACACCCATTTATATTGTTCAAGGCGAAGCAAGCAACCGCAAAATAACTTACAAGGAAGACCTATGATGCAAGAGACCGACAGAATAGTCATGCCAGTATTTTTCTCCGACACGCCTCACCTCTTTGTCGGAAGAAATGTCGGAGAAAGATGATACTTTGTCGGAGAAAATAAGATACAAACTAATATAGGAAAAGAAAAATGAGCCATATCATAAAACAAGGAGACAGCAACCAATTGCTCAGCAATATCCGTGAGATACTACTCTCTGCACGGCACACTGCATACAAGGCGGTGAATTTTGCAATGGTTACTGCCTATTGGAACATAGGCAAACTAATCGTAGAAGACGAGCAAAACGGCAATGTACGTGCCGAGTACGGGAAGGCTGTTTTGGAAGAACTTTCCACCAAACTGACAGAGGAGTTTGGAAAAGGCTTCACCATAACGAATCTGAAAAATATGCGGCAGTTTTATTTGCTCTTTCCAAAAGGTCACACACTGCGTGGCGAATTGACATGGTCGCATTATCGCCTGCTAATTAGAGTGCAAGACGAGCAGGCACGCCTGTGGTATATGAACGAAGCAGCCGAACAGGCTTGGTCTTCACGGCAGTTAGACAGGCAGATTTCTGCACTATATTATGAACGCTTGCTCAATAGTGCGGACACAGATTCCGTGCGCACCGAAGCCATTGAAAAACTATCCACACTAACTCCGCAGAACTTCATCCATGACCCGTATGTACTTGATTTCCTGAACCTGAAAGACTATCCTGCGCTACACGAGTCTACCATCGAACAAGGCTTGATAGACAACCTGCAGTCATTCTTGTTAGAATTGGGCAAGGGCTTTTGTTTTGTTGCACGGCAAAAACTGATGCGTTATGAGGACGAAGATTTCTATGTGGATTTGGTTTTTTACCATTCTATTCTCAAGTGCCATGTGCTGATAGACCTCAAATTAGGGAAACTCACACATCAAGATGTCGGTCAGATGGATAGTTATATCCGTATGTTTGATGACCTGTACAAACACGCAGACGACAATCCGACCTTAGGCTTAATCTTATGTTCGGAGAAAAATGAAGCGGTCGTTAAATACTCCGTCCTTGCGGAGCACAAGCAGGTCTTTGCCTCCAAGTATATGTTGGAACTGCCCTCCGTGCAGACCCTGCAAGACGAGATTATCCGCGAGCGCAAGCAACTTGAAAATAGAAAAGAATATAACCAATAATAAACCATGTATAACGGAAGAATCATTGTTTATACCAGCGGAACATTCGATATGTTTCATTCCAATCACTTGAAGATGATTGAGTATGCTCGCGGATTGGGCGACACGCTGATAGTGGGCGTCTCCACCGATGAGTTGGTGGCAAGTTACAAGAAGCCGCCTGTCATTCCTTTCGAGGAGCGTCTGGCGATTATCAAGGCACTTAAATATCCCGATATTGTCATTCCGCAGCGCACACTCGACCATACCGAGATAGTCAAGCAGTTGAATATCGATGTTTTCGTGGTCGGCGATGACTGGGTGGGCAAATACGACTACCTGAAGGCTCTTGGCGTTACGGTCTTCTATTTCCCGCGCGGAGAAGGTGCCTCTACCACCAATATCAAAATGAGTATCCTCGAACGATACAAAGACACTATCAACAGTATTGACAACCAGCCTAATCCGGACATTGTAAAATGAAAAATGCTATCATCACAGGCGGCACAAAGGGCATCGGCTTAGGTATTGCTAAGGCGTTGCTTCGGGAGGGCTACTTTACCTATCTCACTTATGCCAACGACTATGCGGCAGCACAAGCCGCCGAACAAGAACTCGCTGCGATAAGTACCTCTTTTTCCATCCAGCAAGTCAATCAAGCCGAAGCAGAGACAGTACATGCGTTTGCACACAGTTTAGCGGGCGTGCCTATTCATTGCATTGTATGCAATGCAGGCACCACAGTTCGCAAAGCCACACAAGACTTAACCGATGAGGATTGGTATCGAATAATGCAAGTGAATGTGAACAGCCATTTTTTCTTGCTGCGCGACCTATGGCAGCAGATACAGCCCAATTCGCGCATTATCGTGATAGGCTCGCTGATGGCAATAGAGCCGCATGCTACCTCGCTCCCGTATGCCGTTACCAAAGCGGCATTACACGCTATGGCAAAGAACTTGGTAAAAGACTTTGCGGGAACAGGTACAACAGTCAATGTGATTGCGCCGGGTTTTGTTGAAACCGAATGGCAAAAGAACAAACCGCAAGAGATACGCGAGCGTATCTGCGCCAAAACTGCCATACACCGTTTTGCCACCACCGAAGAGATAGCCGACACGGTGCTGTTTCTGCTGCATAATGCTTTTGTCAACGGAACGACTATTGAGGTAAGCGGAGGCTATTGCTATAAATAAAAAGGACAATGAAACAGATATTCAAAGATATACTGCACGCTCTCAACGGACTATTGTTTTTGCCTTGCTGGTGGGCACAACGCTTGCACAAGCGCGACCCATATCTGTGGACATTCGGTGCATGGGACGGGGTGCGTTACTCCGACAATGCGCGTGCTTTGTATGAGTATGTGGTTGCGCATTGCCCACAGATTAAGGCTGTGTGGATGACACATAGCCCTGCCATTGTGCAACGACTAAAAGGCAAAGGATTGCCCGTAGTTCTTTGCAAAACGAAAGAGGGGAAACAAATACAAAAAAAAGCAGGTTTCTTTATCACATCAAATAGTGTCGACGCTTCTAATCCACACTACATGAACGGCATTCACTATATCAATCTTTGGCACGGGATGCCCTTAAAGAAGATTGGGAATGATATTTTTAAGCGCAAGAACACCCTATTCAAGCAATTCAAGACTTTCTGTCGGAGAATTCTTCTGCCATGGGAGTTTATTAAAGGACCAACACTCAGCAGTGCGCCATTCTTTACGCCGTTTCTTCAATCTGCATTTGAATTACCAGTGTCTGATGTATGGGAGACAGGGCTTCCGCGAATAGATAAATTCCGTTCCACCACACCTGAAAAATTGATACAATCGTTAGACGAACAGTACAACCGCCCGCTCAAGGTCTTGTATATGCCTACACATCGCGATGCGGAACACCATTTCAATCCATTTACCAAAGCAGGTTTTGATGCGACATCGTTTTATACGCTATTAGATCAGTATAATATTGTTTTTTTGTATAAGGGACATTACTTTGACAGGGATGTACAAGAGAGAGGAACTTCTAACCGTCTCATCACCATTACCGACAACGATTATGATGACCTTTACACATTCGTGAAAGATGTCGATGTTTTGATAACCGACTATTCAAGCATCTATTTCGACTTTCTCTATTTGCGGAAGCCAATTATTCTATTTCCGTTTGATGAAGAGGACTATATAAGTAAATCTCGACCTTTCTACTTCGATTACGCACTGATGGAGGCAAAAAAAGTATATTCCTGGTCAGAATTGATGCAAAGTCTTGCAACAGACGATTATTATATTCCGTCGGATGATGAGGTTGTGCGTTTTTGCGGTATTGAACAAGAGAATACACATAGCGAGCAAGTTGTCGAACACATCCTTTCTGTGATAAAATAATCTATTCATTGAGTTGATATTCAAAAAAATCACACGCTTTAGTCTTTATGAAGTCTTTTGTAACTCTATTTCTTCATTACCCTTCCACATCGCAATTATACAAAGACCCTGCGATGATACCCTTTTGCATGGCACGCTTGGGGTATAATGCGAAATATGTCTCATTTTTAAGGCAAGAGCAAATCCCACAAGATACACGCGAATTGCTCCGCCCCTTGCAATTTGAAACGATAGAGGATGATGTCCTCGGACGACACTCTATGTTGTGGAGGAGCAAATCTGCCTTTAAATATCTGTGGAAAAACGCAAGGAAAATAGATGTCCTAAATCTCTATTTTCTTAAGTTTTCTATTTTGTATGCATTAATCTACAAAATGCGCAATCCACATGGGATACTTTATGTAAAGTTGGACATGGATGCAGATGCTATAATTCGACAGGAAAGCGATAAGATAGAAAAGATAAGGCATTGGGTGTATAAACTATACTTGCATCATTTCGTGAATATTGTATCTGTAGAAACTTCCAAAGCAATAGAGTATATGCAGAATCGCTATCAATAAAGGTTCCAAAACTACAATATATTCCAGATGGCGTGGACGACTATTTTTTACAAACAAACCATATTCAAATCAAACCACTCGAAGAGAAAGAAAATCTTTTCATAACTGTTGGTAGGATTGGTACTTTTCAAAAAAATAATGAGTACATATTAGAAGCGCTTGAAAAATTAGGAGATCTAAACGGATGGAAGTTTTTGTTTATCGGTGGTATTGAAGAGTGTTTTCAAACAAAAATACGCTCATTCTATGAGCGAAATCCACAACTTAAAGAGTGTGTAAAGTTTTTAGGTGCATGTAATGATAGACAAAAGTTATTTGACACTTACAACCATGCAAAAGTATTCTGCTTGACTTCACGCTACGAATCGTTTGGAATAGTAAATATTGAAGCACAATGGTTTGGCAACTACATACTAACAACCTCTATTCCTCCTGCAATAGACTTTGTAGAGAACGATGAAAAACTGGGCAAAATTGTACTTTCGTCTGATGAATTAGCCGATGAGATGAGAAAAATAATCTATGGAGAAACGGATCTATCCGTAGGTTTTAACGAACGTGTTGAACACGGGAAGCGTTTCGCTTGGAGCAGAATATGTAAGCATTTAGATGAATGTTTGACAAACGCAAAGAAATCATAATGCCCTCCGTCCTCACAATAGCACAAATATTTTCATATAATTATAATTCAATATTATGCGATCATTAACCATCTACATTGAACGGTTACAAAGAAAGGGATTAGGTAAGTGTTTTTGTAATTTAGCAACTTATCTATGCGATCCATCCCAAAGAAATTCACGAAAACTTTACTATAAATATCGTGATTTGATACTTGCACCTCTACCCGACATACCTGTCAAAGATGATTGTAAAAAAAAACTGCCTGTGTGGGTTTGTTGGTTACAGGGCATAGATAATGCTCCATTTATAGTAAAAAAATGCTATGCTTCCATACAAAAATTTTGTGCCGATCGCCCCATTCATCTCATCACAAGCGACAATATGGACGATTATGTAACATTGCCCGACTATGTAATGCAAAAATATCGAGCAGGCATAATTCCTCCTGCACAGTTCTCAGATATTTTGCGGTTGGCGTTGTTGGTGAAGTACGGCGGCATTTGGGTAGATAGTACAGTTTTGATAACAGATTCTCTACCAAAATACATTACAGACGAACCTATATTCTTCTTTTCTTCCACTGTATTGCAAGGAGATGTGCCATTACCGCACGCAGGTTCGAATTGGCTTTTGAGTGGCTGTAAAGAGAATCCTGTTTGGCAGCGTTTGTTGGAATTGCTCTGCACCTACTGGAAACAGTCTAATAGTCTGATAGATTATTTTGTTTTTCATCTTTTTCTATATTTGCTTGTTACATACAATCCTCAAGCCAAAAAGCATTTTATAGAGATGCCTCATTTCTGCAATTCTAACCCACTTTATACGCAATTAGGAAAACCCTATTCTGAAAAATTATGGAATAATATTTTGTGGAGTTCGCCCGTTCATAAACTCACCTATAAGTTCAAACCTGCCACGGGCTCACAAAACACCATCTATGACCATGTGCTCAGCCTCAAAGTTGAAGATCTATAGTGACATACCATACAAAATAGAATTCACTATCTATTTATTGTAAATCAACTGTTTATGTATATACATCAATATAGAATCGCAGATTTTCCAACATAGATTTGAAGATTTCCCTGTCAATAATCGCAGATTTTCCAACGGACTTTTGAAAATTTTTATTGCAAGATTTGAAGATTTTCCGTACCTTTGCCGCATCAAAAAGAAAGCAATATGTTAGAACGCAAGCATAATACGATTCTTCTTGAGCGTTTGGCCGAACCTCGTAGGACGATTCAAGTCGTAGCAGGACCTCGCCAAGTGGGAAAAACAACTATGGTCAAGCAGGTGTTGCAGCAATGTACCATTCCGTCTTTTTTGTATAATGCGGACGCAGTAGACGCTGACAATGCCGACTGGATAGCCCAACGGTGGAGTGAGGTGCGCTCGCAGATTATCTTCAATGCATACACCGAAGCCGTGTTGGTGTTCGACGAGATACACAAAATTAACAACTGGAGCGAGCAGGTCAAGCGCGAGTGGGATAACGACACTTTTCGAGATGTGCCTATCAAGGTCGTACTATTGGGTTCTTCCCGTCTGTTGCTCAAACGCGGACTGACAGAATCTTTGGCAGGGCGGTTCGAAATAATCAGTATGGGACATTGGTCTTTTGCCGAGATGCACGAGGCATTTGGTTGGAATATCAATCAGTACATCTATTTCGGTGGCTATCCAGGAAGTGCTGCTTATATTGATAACGAGATGCGTTGGCGGCGTTTTATGCGTGAGACGATTGTAGCACCAGCCATTGAAAAAGATGTGTTGCAGACCTCTTTTATCTATAAGCCTGCCTTGCTGAACCAACTGTTTCATATCGGTTGCGCCTATTCGGGCGAATTATTGTCTTTCAACAAAATGTTGGGAATGCTACAAGACGCAGGCAACGCCAGCACTTTGGCGAGTTATCTACAACTACTTGCAGATAGCAAACTGCTTGTCGGCCTACAGAAATACGCTGTTGACCAAGCCCGCAAATACAAGTCTATCCCTAAGTTACAGGTGTACAATAATGCATTGCTGTCGGCGATGACAGATGGTATGACCTACGAGAAAGCCTTTACCAATCCGACCTTGTGGGGGCAGTGGGTGGAGTCTGCTGTTGGGTGTTTCTTGTTGGACAAGATAGACGAACTCGAGTGTGAGTTGTACTATTGGCGCGAGAATAACGATGAGGTCGATTTCGTGCTTACAAGGGGGAACAAGATAGTCGCTATCGAGGTCAAAAGTGGCAGACGACAGTACAATAGGGGACTTTCTGTGTTCAATGAAAAATACCACCCTCAGTTCTCTTTTGTTGTTGGAGGTGAGACTATGCCCACAGAACAATTCTTCACAGGCGACTTGTCTCGATTATTCTGACCTATATTCAAATTCGTAAATATGCCCTCCGTTCTCATCATCGCCCCAAATTTTCATTATTTTGCGCAGAGTATTGCCTGTGCCTTTGAGCAGGCGGGCTATGCTGTTCGTTGCGAGAAATACGACACCCCAGTTCACCCTTACACTCGTTGGAATCGCCTGCGCTACAAGATAGGAAACAAAGCGGCACTTCGAGAACATTCTCGACAGGACTACAAAGCGTATATTTTGCAGGTTTTCAACGAGCGGCAGCCCGATTTGGTTTTTATCATCAATGGCGATATACTTCAGCCGGAGGTGGTGCAGACTATGCAACAGACAGCCCGAGTGGCAATATGGCTTTTCGATAGTGTACGCCGCCTCCCTACTGCTTTACCTAATTTGCAGTTTGCCCACAAAATATTCTGCTATGAGCAGACGGATATCGACTACTTACAAAGCGAGCACCACATTGAGGCATTTTTCTTGCCGCAAGCGGCTGACACGGTGCTCTACCATCCCCTACCTATTAAGAAAGATTTGGATATCGTCTTTGCCGGCGACCTTTGGCAATCTCAAAAGCGGAAGCAGTTGATACAAGCCGTTGTGGCTCGCTATGCCGACCGAAAGATTCGTGTCTGGGGTATCTACAAGCCATGGTACAAAGGGGTTTGGCAATGGCTCACCCGTGAGCGGTGCGATGTTTATACTAACTGCAATGCCTCTGCCGAACAACTGAATTTGGACTACAACCGCGCCAAAGTGGTGCTTAACATTCATCATGAACAGCAGAGAGACGGTGCCAACCCAAAGGTGTTCGAGATATGTGCCAGCGGAGCATACCAAATCTGCGATGCCAATCCGTATATCGAATCCCTATTTTCAAATGGAGAGGTGGGGCTATACCATAATGAGCAGGAACTCTTTTCGCTTATCGACTATGCTTTGACGCACGATATGTCTGCACAAGCGCAAGCCGCCCGCGAGTTGGTTGTCCGCAAACACACTTTCCCCAAACGCATAGAAACCATTTTGCATGCATTGCAATCAATTGATTTAGAATAGCACACACTAAAAAAAACTCACATCCCTATGCCCTCCGTTCTTTTTATATGGTACAAGCGTTCCCGTGGCATCCTCGAAGGTGGCGGTCAAGCAAGCAAGCGCAACTTCGAGTTACTGCGTTCCATTGTCGGCAGCAACCATATCGACTCCTACTATGTCCACGATGAGTACCAACGCAAGACGCTCTGGAGTTATATCTGTGGTGCGTTCTTTTTCCTATTTCGCTACTACTATGGGCTGACCCCTCGGCGTGTGCAAGAGATAGTCCGACAGGCGCAGTCGTACGACTATGTGTTTATCGACCGCAGCCTATTCGGCATCGTAGCCAAACGCCTCAAACAGAGCGGCTACCGCGGGCAGATATTGGTCTATTTCCACAATGTGGAGGCCATCTATTTCGATGCCAAACTGCCTCGCATCCCCGGGCGTAACCTCATTATCCGCACCGCCGACCAGAACGACCGCTACTCGTGCCAATATGCCGACAAGGTCATCGCCCTCAACGAGCGGGACGCGCAGGTGTTGGAGCAACGCTATGGACGGCGAGCCGACCTGCTCATTCCCGTCACTTTGTCCGACCGGATGACTTACACGCCCACTGCCGAACCGACCCGCACACGCCCGCAGTGCCTGTTCTTCGGGGCATATTTCACGCCTAATAACCAAGGTATTCTGTGGTTTGTGGAGCATGTGCTTCCCCACGCCAATATCGACCTGCGAATAGTGGGGAAAGGGATGGCAAAACTCAAAGCCGAGTCACCGCTGCTGCAGGACATCGAGGTCATTAGCGATGCGCCCGACCTGCAGGCATATATCGAACAGGCGGACATCGTGGTGCTGCCTATATTCTCCGGCAGCGGAATGAAAGTAAAGACCTGTGAATCACTGATGTACGGCAAGAACATTGTCGGCTCGTGCGAGGCATTCGAGGGCTATACGGCAGACTACGAGCGCATAGGCGGCTTGTGCAACACGGCAGAAGAGTTCATCGCCCGCCTCAACGACATAGCCACCCACCCTCGCCCACGCTTCAACGCCTATGCGCGGCAAGTCTATCTCGAGCGATACTCGTACGACGCCGTGCAGAAGACATTCCAGACGCTCCTCTCGCACGACGCTTAACGAGCAGTACACTAAAAAGCCTGCTGAAAGTTCTTTTTCTTCGTTAAAAAGCCTTTTCACAGTCTTTTTGGGGTCATACAATTTGCATAACCGACACAAATGTCATATCATACCCTACCCTTACAAAGAAAGTAATAGTAACATCAATCATAGACTATATTCACTCATTATGAATACTAATAATGTGAACATCAAGTTTTTCTGCCGTTCGTTCGACCTGCGGCTATACCGTCTATCCAAGGCTTTCTACGAGGGGCTAGGATTCCCTTGCGTGCGGCTCACAGACCAGTCTGCCGACGGCTATTTTTATACCATGCTTGCCGACACCGATTGCGATATTGCCATCAATGTCGATGAAGATTGTTTCATCACAGACCCGCAAGCGGTGCTCGATTTGGTTGATTATGTGGTCGCGAATGGCTATGCCAATGCAGGCTGCTCCGATGGGGGACAACATACGCGTGCCGGCAATCCTATCGTGACCAACCCGTTTTTCAATATATTTGACCTGCGTCTTATCCGCACCAAGTTCTCGCGTGAGGCAGTGCAAGCATTCCGCTACGCAGACCACAAGGAGGCCATGATAGCCGCCTTCGATACCACATCTTTAGGCGGGCGCTACACATTCGATCGCCCTAAAATCATCGAGCCTTACTACCAATTCTTCCTGTGGTTGGCGACGAATTTCCGGACGCTCTATCTGACGCCTCAGCGCCACCACGACGGCATTTCCACACTGTTGTACGACCCACAGGGACGCCAACTCTGCGCTCATTCGTGGTTGTCGCGTTTCTATTCTGTACCTTCGGGAGTGGTTCGGGTTTTTCAGCCATCTGCGGGCAAGCAGAAGGCCCGCATCGATGCACTGATACACGAGTCAGCAGCACAGCGTGGAGGCGAAGTCGTGTTGCCCAAGGAACATTGGTACGATACGCTTCATTTCGCTGCCGACAAGTGTGTGCGTTGGGTCATCAAGGTTCCCCAGCGTATCGCTGCATGGCCCGCCAAGTACCGCCGCTACCATAGCAAGGACTAATTCGCTAGTTTTTTTCATTTTGTTCAAAATTTACGCTGTACTGAATAAAAAAAACATACTTTTTTTATTCAGTATAGTGCTTTTATTGAATAAATTTTGTAACTTTTGGATTGCTTAATCTGCAAAAATTGGCGGCTGGGGTATTTTCTGAAAAAACAAGTCGGTGTAGTCGGTTACTTCGTCGGGTATCGGTTCGCCGTTGGTCAGATAGACACACCGCATGCCGCATCGCCACCCGAATTGCATATCACTCACACTGTCGCCTATCATCACGCCGTCTTGCAGGCACACCTCGGGAAAATCTGCTGCCGCCTGCTGTGCCATGCCCGTATTCGGTTTTCGGTTCGGGTCGTTCGCAGCCGCCAGCGACGGACAGACATACACTCGGTCGATGCGTCCTCCTGCTGCCACAATTTCAGCGCACATTCGGTCGTGAATTTCCGCTACATCTGTTTCGGTCATCAGCCCTTTGCCGATGCCTTGCTGGTTCGACACCACGAAAGTGCGCTCAAAATGTTGCGATAGGCGTGCCACCGCATCAAGGGCATCGGGCAACCATTTCCATTGTTGCAGGTTGCGCACATAGTCGCCTGCAATGCGCTCGTTCAGCACCCCGTCACGGTCTAAGAACAGGAACCTGTCACGGGGAAAGTGTTGCGCAATTTCCCGCTTCGCCCGCTGATAATCCGTCGGGATACCCATATCTACAAAGTAGTTGTCAAACGCTTTCCCGCAGAACAGCCGCAGTGGCGCCAACGCTTGCAATACATCTCGCTCAAAGGAGAACTTTTCGGGTTGCTGTTGTTGCAGCAGCCATGCTTTGTTCACGGCATACACGCCCCCGTTTATCAAGCCTCGTCCTGCGCTTTCCGCTTTTTCACGAAAAGCAGTTAGTGTCGTTCCATCTGTTTCCACCGAGCCGTAGCGAGCCGTGTCCTCCACCTCTCGCAGTGCCACCGAGACAGGTGCTTTGTGTTCGGTATGAAAAGAATAGAAATCCGCCCAATCCAAATCGAACAGTGTATCGCCATTCAGCACCAGAAAATTCTCTGATTCAGCTTTCTCGGCGGCTTGTCGGATTGCCCCACCCGTACCAAGCGGTGTCTCTTCGCACGAGTACGCCACCTCCATTGAGCGATATTGCGTGCCAAAATACGCCTCTATCACTTCGTGATGATACCCCACAGCCAGCAGCACACGCTTTGCGCCCGCCGCCGCCAATCGGTCCATTATGTAGGTTAGGAACGGTTTTCCTGATACGGGCGCCATCGGTTTGGGTAGGTTCATGCCTATCTCCGACCGCAGCCGCGTCCCCAAGCCGCCCGCCAATATCACTACCTCCGAAAACATACACCCTCCAATATACAAACCAATATACAAAAACTATTTCTGTGGGAACATCGCTGCTTCCACCAACTGGCAAATGATATGCCCCAACATGATGTGACATTCCTGGATGCGAGGGGTGTCCGCCGACGGCACATTGAGCAGCAGGTCAGCCACTTTACGCATCTCGCCGCCCGTGTCGCCCGTCATCGCCACCGTCAGTACACCGAGTTGTTTCGCTTTCTCGAATGCATTCAGTATGTTGCGCGAGTTACCCGAAGTAGATATACCTATCAGCACATCCCCCTCTCGGCACGCTCCGTCTATCATGCGCGAGTAAATCAAGTCGTATCCGTAGTCGTTTGCCACCGCTGTCAGATACGAGGTATTGCAGTGCAGTGCCTCCGAGTTGAGCGGCGGACGGTCGTAGTAGAACCGTCCCGACAGTTCTGCGGCCAGGTGTTGCGCATCGGCAGCACTTCCGCCGTTTCCGCACCAGAGCACCCGATGCCCGCTACTGAGTGCCTGCACCAATATCTCCGCCACATTCTCCACTCGCTCCAGCATCGCCTTGTCAGCGAGCAGGTTTTCCCGTATCGTTATGCTGTCGGCAATGCAGTGCCGTATTATCTCGTTGTTTTTCATCACATTGTCCATGTTTTCAGTCCTTCTTGCGTAAATTCATAGCGGCGTACCTGTCCCGCAAACCGTTCTTGCAGAGCACGCTCCACGCCGTAGCGGTTCGTACCCGGGCAGTAGAAGAACATAAATCCGCCGCCGCCGGCACCGCTCACTTTTCCACCCGTTGCGCCCGCCTCTATGGCAGTCCGATAGATGTCGTCCAGCAGTGTATTGCTGATGTTCGAGGCGGTCTTTTTCTTCTGTTCCCAACCGAAATTCAGTATCTCGCCGATGTTGTCTATCTGTCCTTTGAGCAACGCCTCTTTCATGCGCACGGCTTGTTCTTTCAGTTGGTGCATCGCCTGAATCGAGCGGTCGTTGTTGTTGCGCACATTGGCTATCTGTCCGCTGATAATCTGTGCGCTGACATGCGAAGTCTGCGTGTAGTAGAGCAGCAAGTTGTGTGCCAACTCGTCCTGATAGCGTTGCCGAATGCGGAGAGGATTGACTATCACTTTGTCGTCTTGCAAGAACTGCATATAGTTGAATCCACCGAAGGTCGCTGCATATTGGTCCTGTTTTCCGCCCGCCATGGCGAGGTCTATTCGCTCTATCTCGTAGGCCAATCGGGCAATATCGTATTCGCCAAGGGCTAGGTGCAGCCATTCCACAAACGCACCCAATATGCTCACCACCAGCGTACTGCTCGTACCCAATCCGCTTCCTGCGGGAGAATCCACATGTGATGTAATGCGAAACGACAGCGGTTTGTGCGTGTAGTCCCGCACGATACGGTTATACACCCCCCGTGCCAATACAAAATAGCCGTCCGTACTTATGGTCTCGGTGGCGTCACACACCTCTTCCAGTTGTGCATCGGGCGACGAAAACACAATTTTCCCGTTGTCCATCGGCTCTATCGTGGTGTAGGCATAGAGCGAGATGGTGGCATTCAGTATCGCCCCGCCGTATAGGTCGGAGTACGGCGACACATCGGTGCCACCGCCCGCCAGTCCGAGGCGCAAAGGTGCTTTACTGCGAATAATCATACGCTTGTTTTGTTTTTACACGCTTTTTATGGTCTGGAGCATACGACACCACGAGTATTTCTGTCGTTCTTCTTCTATTCCGGCTCGGAAACATTCCGAGTCTTCACGGGCGCAGAAATCGGCGAGTGCATCGGCTATCGCCTGCGGACTCACAGCCGTCACATAGCCCACTTTTCCATTCGGTACTATCTCGGCCAATCCGCCCACATTCGTCACCAACATCGGTTTGCAAAAGTGGTAGGCTATCTGCGTCACGCCGCTCTGTGTGGCGGTTTTATAGGGTTGTACAATTAGGTCTGCTGCCGAGAAATACACCCGCACCTGCTCGTCGGGAATAAACTCCGTGCGCCAAATCACAGGTTGCGACAAGCCCAATTCCTTTTCCAACGCATAGTATTTGTCGGCATTGTTATAGAACTCGCCTGCTACGACCAGATGTACCTGCTCGTTCTGCAGACGGGCATCCGAATACGCACGCAGCAGCATGTCCAGTCCTTTGTAGTCCCGAATGAATCCAAAGAACAACAGTATCTTTCCTGTCTCGGGCAGCCCCAATTGTCGCCGTGCCTCCGCCTTATCCATTATCTCTCCAAAGTTATCGTACAGCGGGTGCGGACAGAGGGCAACCTGTTTGGGATGTTTCTTTGAAATAAATCGCAGACAGTCTTGTCGCACGCTTTCGGACATAGCCACAAACCCATCCACGCTCCGAATAAAATAGCGTATCAGCACACTGTCCCACGGTTTCGGCTCATGCGGGATCACATTGTCCAACACCGACACTACCCGCACTTCCTTCGCTACTTCTTTATCTCCTACCTTATTTTCCTTTTTTGCCATGCGGGCTATGGTTCCCAAGCATGGCGCCATAAGCGGTATCCAAAACTTGACAATGAGCAAGTCGGGTTGCATGCGTCGTATCATACGCCCCGTACGAATCCACGACAGCGGATTGATAGAGTTCATCACCCGTCGAATCTGTAGGTCTTTCGGTGCGGGGTCGTCGCTATACTGCGTTTTCCCCGGAAACAAGAAATCAGGGTACTGCATCGTAAATGTCAGCACCTCCACCTCATCGCCTGCCGTCAACGCTTCGTGCGCCAGCCGCTCATTGAACGCTGCCAGCCCTCCTCTGTACGGATACGCCGTACCTAAAATAACTATCCGCATACTTTCTCTATACTATACTATACTCTTTATAAGCATTAGGATATTAATGATTTGACAAAGATACTTTTTTTGTTTTATTCGTCAAAGCATCATTGCTATTTGATAGATTTTTCTTACAAATCTGATAGACTTTTACGCCTATCACTCCACATAGTGTGAAGCAGAAAATAGCGAAACAAACTATTGAGAGTATATTTCCTTTGTGAACACTATCCGGATCGAATACCATAGCAAGTGTGTGTGTTCCTGCAGGGATAACTGCAGCACGGAGCATATAATTAACTCGTGCGATGGGTATTTCTTTGTTCAAGTTACCTTCTTGATCCAAAAGATAGAGTTTCCAGCCATAAGGATAGTATATTTCTGAAAATACTGCCACTCGATTTTGTTCATTTTGTGCAAGGTAGTTAAGACGATTGGGTGTATAATTAGTCAATTCGATCTTATCCTCGTTATACGCTATTAGAGGCGTTGCTTCAGGAAGATCAGTATTTAATCTATCGGCAAATGACTTATCTACCACTGCTGTTGTATGGAGGTTTATTTGACCAAGAGCAGCAATCTCGTTGTTAGCATCATCTACCACTTGTAGATTGTCGATAAACCAGCAATTGCCCAAAGCATACGGATTTATGACAGGTATTTGTTGCCCGTTTTGTAGTGGTACGATTGTATATTTCATATTAAGCATATTCAGTACAGGGAATATACTATCGCCATTACATGGGACTTGGAATCCATTTGTTTGTGAGATGGCTTGCATAAGCGGATTCATCTCGGGTGCTATATGTACATCAATAAGATCTTGATAACGGCGCAGTTTAGCCGCTGAGTATCCCCCAATAGACTTGAGATAGTATGATGTGCGGGCTTCGTTGAAAGTGTTTGTTGCCAAATTTAATACACGGAAATGCGTCTTATCTTTCAGTAACTCTTCTTCATAGGGCATCATTTTGAATGCTTTGTTTTTATCTTGTTGTGAGATAAACAAACTATCGTTGCAGAAGCGTTTATCAACAGTCCACATATCGCAGATTATAAGTGCTGTGAGTGCTAATCCACAGTACATCGTAAGTCTTGGATTTGGTTTATGGTAGATGTAATAAGCATATACGAACACCACTACAAAGCCCAATGCTACAAAGAGCAATGAACGCCATGCGTCTGCCGTAATGAGAGCAGTGCGTTGATTGAGTATTGCATCATATATTTGTTGTCCTACTTGGTTTTTCCATTGTACATCGTAGGAGGAAGATACATCGATAGAACTACTGAATAGTGCTATTAATAGACAGACGGAGCCAGTTACTCCTGCTGCAATGAATATACTACTGCGTAGGTGTTTCCATGTCGGTTGTTTATCGGTGATTGCTTTCAGTGCCAAGAACCCAAGTAGGGGCATTGTGATTTCTGCGACAATCAATATACTTTCGACGGCTCGGAACTTATTATAGACAGGGAAGTATTTGAAGAATAGTTCTGTCAACCACATACAGTTATGCCCCCATGCAAGGAATACGGAAAATAGTGTTGCTATGAGTAATGCCCATTTGTAAGGTCCGCCCACTATCAATAATCCTAACAAGAATAGGAAACAAACAATAGCCCCTATATAGACTGGACCACTTGTGAAAGCTTTTTCTCCCCAATAGGTAGGAGCAGATTGGCAGAATTGTTTGGCTTGCCGTGCAGGTACTCCCATTTTTTTAAGGTCTTGCTCTAATTGGGAATTGTTGCCGAGATTGTAGCCGCTTGCACCACCCATATAGTTTGGAATGAGGAAAGTCAATGTTTCGTTTATCCCATAACTCCATGCCGTTGCATAGTCTAAGTCTAATCCTTTGGTTTTGTTGCTTGCATCGCTCTCTTTGACGAGGTCGGAATGTCCACCACGCATGGTTTCGGCAGCGTATTCTTGATTTACAAATACATTTGCACTACCCATACCTATACCTATTGCAAAGGAAGACATAAAGACGGCGGTTGCTATACCAAAGTGTTTCCATTCTTTTGATTTAGCAGCGATGGCGAGTTCTGCAAAGAACAATATACCTATCATCATGCAGATGTAGTAGGACATCTGTGGATGGAGAAAGAAACCTATGTAAGTGAAAAATGCCGTGAGTATGGCTCCCCAACCATATTGCTTTCGATAGATAAGCAAGAAACCTATAATCACAATAGTCATCCAAGTGATAGAATAACACTTCCCATGATGTGAAGCCGCTATAATGACAAAGAAGTAACTTGACAGTGCTATTGCGAATGCTCCTGCCATGCTTAGCCACTTGTTTATCTTGAATGTACGCAACAATAGAAAGAACGCTATCAGATAATAGAGGAATATAAAGAAAGTATTTCTACTTCCCCAAGAGAAGATCCATCGAAAGGGTTTAAGTACTTTGTCGATAATATATCCACCATTGCCGCCTATTTGGTAGTTGGGCATACCAGAGAACATAGAACCTGTCCATGAGGAATAGTCCCCTGTGGTTTTGTGATAGTTTACGCTTTCTTGTACGGCTGCTGTAGCATTGATATTGTCGCCAGCATAAATGATTTTTCCTTCTAACGCAGGCCAAAAATACAAGGCAGAGGCAATGATGAATATACACGCAATTATCAAATTTGGGATGTACTTTCTTATGTTTACTTTCATATTGTATAGGTTATAATTATCTGTTTATTGGTTTCTTTTGTGCTGTATTCGTTTTTATATATCGGCTCGTATGTCGATTAACTCTTGTCGTATTTTCTTCAACAGTTCGGTCATCTGCATACGGCGTTCTATATCATTATCGCCTACCTTCAGTCGTTTTTTGATAGCTGCTACGGATAGGTGTTGTTCGTCGCGCAGGTATTTAATTTTCTTCACCATTTCCACATCGCTTGGTGTATAGAAGCGTGTTTTGCCTTGATTGCGGTGCGGTCGGAGCGTTGGAAATATGTGTTCCCAATATCGAAGCGTTGAGAAAGGGAGATCGGTTATCTCGCTTACCTCTTTGATTGAGTAGTAGGTTTTGTTTGTTTCCATCATCGCAGTATTTTCAGTGTTTTTCCCTCGCGGATGGATGTGTTTTTCAGTCCATTCCACTTCTGTAGTTGTGCGACCGAGCAATGGAATTTCTTGGCGATACCTGAGAGTGTGTCTCCTCGCTTGATCTTGTAATATGTGACTCCGTTTACTGTGTATCCGCCATTTGGTGCGGTTTGTCGTGCCAAGTTGATTGTTTCACGGCGCTTGTCAATTAGGCTATCGCGCTTGTATGACAAGATTGTCTTTTCGTTAAGGATATAGGCTCCCACATTTTCGGCAGGCAAACAGAGTGTATATTCTTTGCCTCCCGGTAGTATGTCCATTGTGTATTGCGGGTTTAACTTACGAAGCGTGTTGAGTGGTATATTAAGTCCATCGGCTACTTGTTGCAGGTGTAGTCGGTTGTTGATAGCGAGAGTGTCCAATAGAAGTGGCAAGACGGGTTCTGCGGGGCATATATTATGTTCGTCGGCATAATTGAACACATAGTTGGCTGCTATGAATATGGGTAGATAAGAGCGTGTTTCTTTGGGCAAGAACGAATATATCTGCCAGAAGTCCCTTTGCCCGTTAGCCCGATGGATCGCCTTGTTTATATTGCCGGGTCCACAGTTGTATGCTGCAATAGCAAGGTTCCAGTCACCATAGATGGTATATAGACTTTTAAGGAACCGACAAGCGGCATCGGTTGATTTATAGGGGTCGAGTCGTTCATCGATAAGGGAATTTACCTCTAATCCATTGTTTTTGGCGGTTTGTGGCATGAATTGCCATAGTCCTGCTGCGCCTGCTCGTGAGCGTGCCTGTGGATTGAGTCCTGATTCTATGATGGGCAAGTATTTGAGTTCCAAAGGTAGTCCATAGCGCAAAAGATGTTCCTCGAATATAGGGAAGTAGGTGTCGGATAGTCGGCGCATTCGTGCCACCTGCTTCGGGCTTCGACGGAGATAGGCTTCGATAAAGCCTTTCACTACGGCATTGTAGGGCATTTCGATGATGTAGGGCAGTTCACACAAGCGTGCGATATAGACAGAGTCGGGTTGGTCGGCAATGACATATCCGTCGGAGCAAGGCAGAGTGTCAATCCAAGCGAGAGAGTAGTCGAGTAACTGCAAGTCTAATTCTGTAGGTTCGAATACTTGAAGTGTGTCAGTTGTGACCTGTTCGGCATATATTCCACAGGAGGTACTGAGCAGTATCGCCACTATTCCTATCGATCGTTGTAGTCTGTTCATTAGAATTTGATTGCGAGTTTCACCTCTGTTGAACGGTTGTTTTGCAGGTCGTAGTAGAGTTGCGGTTCTACTGTCATAGAGAGGTCGGTTGATATATCGAAGTCGAACAGTTGTGCATCGACATAGGCATCTATCAAGGAGAGAGCATAGACCACTACGGTTGCAACGATAGAGAGGTCACGATAGCGTCTGTAGGTATTCTGTTTGTTTTTTAGGACATTGGTATAATTGCTTTTTCCCCCCATTTTCTCGATTGTGTATCCTTCGGGGAGGATATCGAGATATGAGGTTTTTGTTCCGTCGGTGTCGGTTAGAATGTCGCGGTAGGCTTGCTTGTAGTCAGTATATAGTCGGTTGTTCCATGTGATGGCATAAGCACACCCCATGAATCCTCCATAGACGATGGGTAGTTTCCAGTAGGAACGGTTATAGATCTGCCCGTATCCCGGTATGATAACTCCCATCCAGACAGCACGAAGAGGGTCGGGTTTCCATTGCACTGCCTCTGCTGACAGAGGCGTTGCAGCGGGGATGGTGTCAGGGTTGGGTGTGCTAATTGTTTGCACCTGATAAGCAGGAGAAATGGTTTCGATTGCCTCCGCTTCTTGTGCATGGATGCTGCCAAGTATTGTTTGGGACAGCAGTAGTAGTGCCAATATACCGATTTTGGTTTTCAACGGCGAGTATCCAATTTCTGCATAATTTGCTGCAACTCTGCATCACTATTGAAGGCAATAGCGATTTTCCCTTTTCCTTGCTCGTTACAAGATAGGTTTACTTTTACTCCGAAGAAAGAGGATAATTCTTTTTTCAGTTGGTCTAATTCGGGTAGTTGCAGGGAAGTTTTTGCTTTGTGTACAGATTTTTGTTCCTCTTTTTGTCCGCTTGCTATTTTTTCCACTTGGCGTACGCTTAGTCCCTCTTGCAAGATTCGTTTGTATAAACTTATCTGTTCGGTGGGTTGTTTCATAGCGAGGATAGCACGCGCGTGTCCCATATCAATTTTTTTCTCTTTGATACCCATTTGAATTTCTGCGGGCAAGCGAAGCAGTCGCAAGTAGTTAGCGATGGTTGCCCGTTTTTTGCCCACTCTTTCAGACATGCGTTCCTGTGTAAGACTATAGTCATCCATAAGGCGTTGGTATGCAAGGGCTATCTCAATAGCATCCAAGTCTTCCCGTTGGATGTTCTCGATTAGTGCCATTTCCATTATTTGCTCGTCTTTGGCAGTACGGATGTATGCAGGAATAGTGTCCAGTCCTGCCATTTTAGCGGCACGATAGCGTCTTTCTCCTGCGATGATGAGGTAATCTTCGTCGGCGTTTTTTCGTAGAGTGATCGGTGAGATGACCCCTATTTCCCGAATGGATGCGGCAAGTTCTTCCAGTGCTTCTTCGTCGAAGTTGTGACGGGGTTGGTTGGGATTGGCTTTGATTTCGTTCAGTGGTACCTCGTTGATTGATGAGGAGCCATTGGTATTGACATGTGTAGTATCTATCAATGCGTCAAGTCCTCGTCCTAAACCTGTGTTTTTGATCTTCATATTGTTGTTTTAATCTATTGGCGTGTTATAAGTTCTTTGGCAAGGTCGGAATAGTTTTGTGCTCCCTTTGAAGTAGAGTCGTAGGAGAGTACAGACAGTCCGTGGCTTGGTGCTTCGCTGAGTCGTACATTGCGTGCGATTACGGTGTTGAATACGAGTTTACCGAAGTGGCGTTTAACCTCTTCGAATACTTGATTGGAGAGCCGTAGCCGATTGTCGTACATTGTGAGGAGGAACCCTTCGATTTGCAACGAAGGATTGAGTTTGGACTTTATGATTTTGATGGTGTTCAGCAGTTTGGAGATACCTTCGAGGGCGAAATATTCGCACTGTACGGGTATAATGACAGATGTGCTTGCCGTTAGGCAGTTTACTGTAATCAACCCTAATGACGGGGAGCAGTCGAGAATGATATAGTCGTATTCATCGCGGAGGGGTTGCAGCATATTCTTCAACAGTAGTTCGCGGTTATCTATTGATATCATTTCTATCTCGGCCCCGATAAGGTCGATGTGTGAAGGCAGAAGGTAGAGGTTTGGTTGGTTGGTTGGAGTGATAGCGTCTTTGGGATTGGTACCATTGACGAGGCACTCGTAGATGGTGGCATTGAGTGAGCGCACATCTACGCCTAAGCCAGATGAGGCATTTGCCTGAGGGTCGGCATCGACAAGAAGGACTTTTTTCCCTTCTGCGGCGAGTGCAGCAGAGAGGTTGATGGCAGTAGTGGTTTTTCCCACTCCGCCCTTTTGATTTGCGATAGAAATGATTTTGCTCTTCATATAGTTTGGTGGGGATTATGTATTATCCCCGTTTCATTACAACACATTCACAGGTGTTACTCGGTATGCGATTGCTTTGCGTGCGGGTTGTTCGTTGTTTGCCTGCGCAAAGGGAAAGCGTCGCTGTGCCGGTGTCGGAACACCCATTGTTTGTCGGGTTATTGCGCTATTACGCACCATAGTTTATTTTGGGACAAAGGTAGGTCTTTTTTTGCAGAATAGCAAATGGCGGGAATAAAAGTGTATCAAAATGGGTTGTTGGGTTGATGAGTTGATGTGTTGATGAGTTGATGCGTGGTTTAGTGGGTAGAGGAACTAGGAAATCTAGAAAATCTAGGGGATATAGGGGGTTGGAGGAGGGATTGATAGGCATAGGACGGTGTGGCTCTACGGCGAGCAAAAACGATGCATGAGCGTAGCAACAAAAAATTAAAAGCGCAGCAACGAACCATTATAAACGCAGTAAGGAACTATTAAAAGCACAGCAAGGAATAAGTAAGAATGAATGATGGACATAGGAAGATAGACAGAGAGTCATAGTATGCTATGACTCTCTGGGGGGCAAGAGGGGTGCTAAACGGATAATCGGACAATCTATGCCAGTACACCCTCTTTTTGATGGTTATTGTTTTTGGTTAGTTGCGGATGGGGTATCTTTTTAGTGCAGGATAGGCGGCGGGTTCGGGGAACTGTGGTGCTGCGTTCTGTGAATTATTGGCAGAGAGCATTTCTTGTGTTACCGTGATTTCTTTGGTGAATACGGGAGAGTTGATGTACATATCTTTGACATTGGCTGCCATAAAGACATAGGTACCAGGGTAAGATACTTCATCCTTGATTTTGAGGGTTTGTGTGCCTGTTTTTTCGTAGAAGTCGAAATAGCCGGGGAGATAATCACGCAGGAAGGCAACATATTGCTCCATTGCTGCAGTCTCGTCTGCATAGAAATTGAATACATCTTTATCTAATTTGGTGTAGATATAGGTGTCGTTGTTTGTCGTTTGGATCGTTATAATGGTGTCGCCTTCATTATGGACGAAAGTAATGACATTGTCGCTTTTTTGTAATTCGAGAGTAGTGAATTCCTTGAAAGCGACCTTGCCTACACATTTTTTGTTAGGAACATCTACTTGGAACGCCAGTACATAGTAGCGAGAAGAAGGGGCAAGTTCCTTAAAGACCACAGTATCGGGTCCTTTGGACATTTCACCTTCGAAGGTATAGGAAGTTCCCGCTTCTTTATTGTAGTCGTCAATATAGTCTGCAAATATAGGAAGGAACTCGTTAGCATAGGCTTCTTTGCTTTCGTAGCGGTTGACTGAATCCGCCAGGTCGACAGTAAAGAAATAGGCTTTGGTGTCGACGGAAGGTTTGACTGCTACAGTAGCCGAGACCGCCGTTGTTTCGGTAACGGAGATTTGGAAAGTCATGGGTTCCTCTGCGGGTGGGTTACATGATGCCAAAGCGCATAGTACACTTATTAGCAACAGATTGAAAGATTTTTTCATGGTGTTGTTGAGTAAGTTGGTTATATAATAAAAGTATTTACAATCAGCCTCTATGCTGATCATTCGGGGGCAAAGATATGGTTATTGTTTTTTGTCTGCAAGTGTTTGAGGAAAATTTTTGTTTTAGGGTAGATAGTTGAGAGGGGTTGAGGGCGGTTTTTAGTTTATGAGTTGATAAGTTTATGAGTTTATGGGTGGGATAGTGGGTAGAAGAACTAGGAAATCTAGAAAATCTAGGGGATGCAGGGGGTTGGAGGAGGGGTTGAGAGGCATAGGACGGTGTGGCTCTACGGTGAGCAAAAGCGCAGTAATGAACCATTACAAGCGCAGTAAGGAGTTATTGTAATTTAAGAATTAAGGGTTAATGATTAAAGTGAAGAGAGAGGTGTTTGGGAGGGGGATTATAGGTGGGTTGTAGGGTGTTCCTATAGTCATCCTATAGTCGTCCTATAGTCATCCTATATAAAACATTCGAAACAGGTAGTATTTATCGGGGTAAGCGGAGGGGAGATGTTAGGAAATAGGAAGTTTGGAGGAGGGAGGGAGTATTAAAAGCGGGTGGTAAAAGATTAAGAAATGATAGATATTCGGAATTTTGCGTGGAGCATTGAGGGAAGTTTAGCGTTTGGAGTTGGAATATAGTATTTTATTATGTGGAAAAAAATATATATCTTTGCGCACTCTTTTTGCGAAAGAGATTAAAGTATGCAGATGTCTGCATATCAATGAAATAGGTACAAAAGAATATGCAACAGATTAGGAACATTGCTATAATTGCCCATGTAGACCATGGTAAAACGACCTTGGTTGACAAGATGCTTTATACCGCCCATTTGTTTCGTGATAACGAGCAGAAAGGTGAATTGATACTGGATAACAACGAGTTGGAGCGTGAGCGTGGCATTACGATATTGGCAAAGAATGTAAGCATAGATTACAAGGGTTACAAGATCAATATTATTGATACTCCGGGTCACGCGGACTTTGGAGGTGAGGTGGAGCGAGTGCTAAACATGGCGGATGGTGTATTGCTACTTGTAGATGCCTTTGAGGGTCCTATGCCTCAGACTCGTTTTGTGTTACAGAAAGCCTTGCAGATGAACCTGAAACCCATAGTGGTTATCAACAAGGTGGATAAACTCAACTGCCGTCCGGACGAGGTGCAGGAGGCTGTATTTGACCTGATGGTTAATTTGGATGCAACCGAAGAGCAGTTGGATTTTCAGACGATTTACGGTTCTGCGAAGAATGGTTGGATGTCGGATGATTGGCATAAGCCGACGGATAATCTGACTGCGTTGATGGATGCTATTATAGAGTACATTCCTGCGCCGCAGGTATTGGAAGGTACTCCACAGATGCTCGTTACCTCGCTTGATTACAATCCTTATGTAGGGCGAATAGCAGTTGGTCGTGTGCATCGTGGTACGCTTCGTGACGGTATGAATGTGACTCTTGCCAAGAAAGACGGCACGATGGTGAAGACGAAGATAAAGGAGTTGCATACTTTTCAGGGCATGGGTCATGTGAAGACGGATGCAGTGACGAGTGGCGATATATGTGCCTTGATAGGTATTGACGGTTTTGAGATAGGTGACACGATATGCGACTATGAACATCCTGAGGCGTTGCAGCCTATAGCGATAGACGAACCTACGATGTCGATGGTGTTTACCATAAACGATTCGCCCTTCTTTGGTCAAGATGGCAAGTATGTTACTTCGAGGCACATACAAGAGCGTTTGAATAAAGAGTTGGAGAAGAATCTTGCCTTGCGTGTGGAGCGAGGAACGGATGAGAATTCGTGGCATGTGTTTGGTCGCGGGGTACTTCATTTGAGTGTCCTTATTGAGACGATGCGTAGAGAGGGCTATGAGTTACAGGTTGGTCAACCACAAGTTATCATCAAGGAGATAGATGGTGTGAAGTGTGAACCGATAGAGCAACTTACGGTGAATACGCCAGAAGACTGCTCGGGTAAGATTATAGAGTATGTATCAACGCACAAGGGAGACATGACCAAGATGGAGATGGTGAATGACCGTGTACAGTTGGAGTTCACGATACCGTCGAGGGGTATAATAGGAATGCGTACTTATGTGATGAACATGAGTGCCGGTGAGGCGATAATGTCGCATCGTTTCCTTGAGTTTGCGCCATACAAAGGTGAGATAATAAAGCGGAATAACGGATCGCTTATTGCGATGGAGGGAGGAACTGCGTACGCGTACGCATTGGATAAACTACAAGACAGGGGGCGGTTCTTTATCAATCCCGGAGAAGAAGTGTATGCGGGACAGGTGGTTGGCGAGAATGCAAAGGAAGGGGATATTGTGATAAATGTTACGAAATCGAAGAAGTTGACGAATATGCGTTCGAAGTCAGCGGACGACAAAGCGGTGTTGCCCCCTCCTGTTATCTTCTCGTTGGAGGAGGCGTTGGAATACATCAAGGAGGATGAGTATGTGGAGGTTACACCTCATTTCATGCGTATTCGCAAGATTATTCTTGATGAGACAGAGCGTAAGCGTGCGAAGGTGCGTACAGAAAACAACGGATAATAATATAAACTGAAAAATAATAGAATCATGCAAGTAGTAAAGAAAGACATTGATCAACTGAATGCTACTCTGACCATTACAATTGAGCCCATCGATTATGAAGAGAAGGTAGTAAAGGAGTTGAAGAACATTCGTCAGAAAGCCAATATTCCCGGCTTCCGTCCAGGTATGGTGCCTGCATCGTTAGTGAAGAAGATGTACGGCAAGGCAGTACTTGGGGAGGAGGTGAATAAAGCCATTAACGATGGGATATACAAATACATTCAGGAGCAGCAACTAAACATATTGGGTGAGCCTCTTCCGAATGTGGAGGATACTCCTGAAATTGATTGGGACAATGACACAAGTTTTAGTTTCGCATTTGATATTGCTGTTGCACCTGTGTTTGATGCCAATTTGAGTAGCAAAGATACGATTACCTACTATGAGATAAAGGTAGATGATGATATGGTGAACAAGCAAATAGAGTCTTATCGTTCGAATTTCGGCTCATATATTGACGGAGAGCAAGTAGTAGAGGGCGACATTGTGAAGGGTATTCTGACGGAACAGAAGGAAGACGGTATTCGTAAAGAGGATGCTATCCTGTCGCCTCGTTATATGGCAGACAAAGAACAACAAAAGTTATTTATTGGTGCCAAGAAAGGTGACATTATTACATTCAACCCCAAAAAGGCTTTCGTCAACGAGGCAGAGGTGGCTTCGCTGTTAGGTATCAAGAAAGAAGAGGCTGGTGAGCATACTGGTGACTTCACTTTTGAAATAACCCAAATTACTCGCCATGAGATGGCAGCAATAGATGCAGAATTGTTTGCGAAGGTGTATGGTGCGGATTCCGTTGCCGATGAGGAGGCTTTCCGTAGTCGTATTCATGATGATATTCAGAAGAGTGTTACAGCTGATGCCGATTATCAGTTCGGTAAAGATGCGAAAGAGGCAATACTAAAGAAGATGGAAGGTTTGACCTTCCCGGATGCTTTCTTGAAGCGTTGGATTTTGGCAAACAACAAAGACTTGACGGCGGAGAAGTTGGAGGAAGAGTATCCGGAGTTGCTCAAAGGTTTATGTTGGGATCTTGCCTTAGACCAACTGCTGAAGCATTATGATGTTAAAGTAGAGAAAGAAGATATTGAGGCTTTTGCCAAGAATATTGCTCGTATGCAGTTCTTGCAATATGGCATGAGCAATGTGGAAGATGCCCTTTTGACACAGTATGCCAATCAGATGTTGAAGGACGAGAAACAGTTGCGTGCTATTGTTTCACGCGTGAGTGAGAACAAGGTGTATGAGGCATTGAAGGGAGTTGTTAAACTCAAGAAAAAGGCAATCTCTCAAGAAGACTTCAATAAATTGCTTACTGCATAGGTAGGTATAATGTTGCAGGATAGAGGCTGTCTGATGGGTTCATCGGACAGCCTTTGTATTTTTGAGGGTGGAGAATAAGAAAAAAAGTATAGTTATGAAGGATTTTCTTGCATAGTTTGTAGAATTGTTATATCTTTGCAGCCGGTTTCCCGATGGAGGAAGTTTTTTAGTTTAACGAATTGTTGCCCAGGTGGCGGAATCGGTAGACGCGCTGGTCTCAAACACCAGTAGGTTCACCCCTGTGCCGGTTCGACCCCGGCCCTGGGTACACATAAGGAAGAGGACTCTTTGGATAGAGTTCTCTTTTTTGTTGTCTATATATGATTTCCTTATCGGAGAGACAATAACTGTTTTCGGAGGTCTTTAGGTGAGAGGCCTGTGCGTTTTTTGATGTACTTTCCAAAGAACGACTGATTAGGAAAGTTCAATTCATCAGCAATCTGTTGGATAGTGAGGTTGGTTGTTTGTAGTAAGATTTTGGTTTCTTCGACGACGCAACACTCTATCCATTGCAATGCTGAAGCCCCGCTAACTTGTTTGACGATGGCAGATAGGTATTTGGGTGTGATACACAATTTGTCTGCATAGTATTGTAGTTCCCTGTGGTGTTTGAATCCTGTAGATAATTCTCGAATAAAGTTGGTGAATACTTCTTCTTGCCGTCCGTTGGCGGTGGTGGTATGCAGTGTTGCCTCGTGTGCATAGAGGTTGCATATTTTGGCAATCATGGCTTGCAGGATGGCTCTTGCTGTGTTTTTGCGGAATATATTGTCGGTGTTGCAGAGTTCGGTAAATAGCAGTCGGTAGTACTCCGTTAGCCACAATACATCTTGTTGGTTGAGGGTTTCGCAGGGATTGTTGCGTATGTAGAGCAATAGAGGTATGACTATCCTTTGGAATTGCACTACTTCTGCAAAGAGGTTTCTATCACAACTGATGAATACAGGTTTGAAGTCGCTGGAAGTTTCGACTACTCTTACGAGTTGTCCGGGCAGGATAACGATGTATTTATTTTGTGTGAATTGGTATCGTTGATTCCCTATTTCTACACAGCAGTTTCCTTCGAGGCATATCCCAAAGACAGCCATCTCTATGCGAATGGTTTCGCTTCGAAGTGTTGTCTGTGAGATATTGTCGAAGAGTACTATTTCGTCGCTTGCAAACGCTCTATTGGCTTGGTTTTGTATGTTCCATTCCTGCAAATTCTGTTGCAAGTCGTTGAGGTCGTAGAGTTCCATGTTTGTGCGGCGTATTTAGTGTGTAGTGTTTATCCTAAATTCTTGAGGAGTTGTTTCATATCGACTGCTTGCCCGATGATATTTGGCAGTTGTGCGATAGCAACTCTTTCCTGTTGCATTGTGTCTCTAAAACGAATAGTGACGCTATTATCGTGCAATGTATCGTGGTCGATGGTTATACAGAAAGGTGTGCCGACAGCATCCTGTCTGCGATAGCGTTTGCCGATACTATCTTTCTCGTCGTAAGCACAACGGAAGTCGTATTTGAGGAGGTTCATTACTTCTTGCGCCTTTTCTGGTAGCCCGTCCTTTTTAACGAGCGGCATAATACATGCTTTGGTGGGTGCAAGTACGGGCGGCAGATTAAGCACTACCCTTGTTTCTCCATTGTCGAGAGTTTCCTCTTTGTAAGCAGCACACATTACACTTAGGAACATTCGGTCTACTCCGATGGATGTTTCTATGACATAGGGGGTATAACTTTGGTTTAGTTCCGGATCGAAGTACTCTATTTTCTTGCCGCTGTATTTAGCGTGTTGCGACAGATCGAAGTTGGTGCGACTATGAATGCCCTCTACTTCTTTGAAGCCGAAAGGCATCTGGAACTCTATATCAGTGGCGGCATTGGCATAGTGTGCGAGTTTTTCGTGGTCGTGGAAACGATACTTCTCGTCACCTAATCCGAGTGCTTTATGCCAGTTGAGCCTATAATTTTTCCAGTATTCAAACCACTTCATCTCTTCTCCGGGTCTTACGAAAAATTGCATTTCCATTTGTTCGAACTCGCGCATACGGAAGACGAATTGTCGTGCGACTATCTCGTTACGGAAAGCCTTTCCTATTTGTGCGATGCCGAAAGGTATTTTCATGCGTCCTGTTTTCTGTACATTAAGGAAGTTGACGAATATACCTTGTGCCGTTTCTGGTCGGAGGTAGATACGCATTGCCCCGTCGGCAGTAGAGCCCATCTCTGTTTGGAACATTAAGTTAAATTGCCTCACATCAGTCCAATTGCGTGTACCAGATATAGGGCATACTATTTCTTCGTCGAGTATTATCTGCTTGAGTTCAGCAAGGTCGTTGTTGTTCATTGCCTTGCTGTACCGTTCGTGGAGTGTGTTGCGTTGGTTGATATGCTCTTGTAGGCGGGTATTAGTTTGCTTGTAGAGTTCTTCGTTGAAGTTGTCACCAAAGCGTTTGCGTGCTTTATCGATTTCTTTTTGTATTTTGTCGTCGTATTTAGCGATCTGGTCTTCGATGAGCACATCTGCACGATAGCGTTTTTTAGAGTCGCGGTTGTCTATTAGAGGGTCGTTGAAAGCATCGACATGCCCAGATGCTTTCCATGTGGTGGGGTGCATAAATATGGCTGCGTCGATACCGACTATGTTGTCGTGTACAAGTGTCATTGCGTTCCACCAATACTGCTTTATATTGTTTTTCAATTCGACTCCATTCTGCCCGTAATCATATACTGCACCGAGTCCATCGTAGATTTCACTTGATGGGAATACGAATCCATACTCTTTGCAATGAGCGACCATTTTCTTGAAGATTTCTTCTTGTATTGCCATATTTGTATCCGTTTATTGTATTTGTAATTTGAGCAGCAAAGATACAATGTTTTTGGTTAATAAACAAAAGAGGTTGCATATATGCGACCTCTTTTGTTTGTAATATTACCCTTGTGGGTTATTTGATACGGAGTTGTTTTTTGAGTTTAGGTTGGTTGTTTTGCAGAAGTTTGCGGGGTGATACAGCCTTGGTTACCTCTTCTTCATCCTCTGCTACACCGCACATATCTTCAGTTACATTGATTTCTGCAGTGAATACATCAGAGTTGATGGTGGTATCATAGAGGTTTGCTGCTATGAATACATAGGTATCTGGTTTCTCAATAAATTCTTTGGTGTTGATTTCTTCATCTCCTGAAGACAATAATAAAGAGAACCAAGAACCATAGTAATCAGCCCAATACTCTACTGTTTCTGCAAAACACTCGGCAGCGTCACCACCGTAATAATAAGCAAGCGTGTCTTTCTCGATATAGGTCCAAAAATAGTCATCACTATTTGTTGTGGTTATATTGATAATGGTGTCGCCTTCGTTGTGGTTGAAAGAGATGATGTTCTCGCTTTTTTTCAATTCAAGAGTAGTGAACTCTTTGGATGTTACATCTGCTACTCGTTTCAATTCGGTCAGATCTACTTGGAATGCAAAAACACAGTATTTGGTTGACGGGTCAAGTTCTTCGTATGTGTATTCGTCTAAACCTTTCATGAACATATCTTCGATAGTTATCTCACCATAATACGGGCCATAGTAGCCGTTATACCATTCTACATAGGTCGGAAGATAGTCAAGCAATGAGTCGGCATAGGCTTCTATGCTTGCGTATTCAAGTAAGTCATCTGCTTCAACCATACCGGTGTAATAATAAACCGTGTCGTTAGAAGGTGTTACAGAAACAGTGGCGGTAGTAGCAGTGATGTCAGAAACAGTGATCTCGAAAGATGTTGCCTTGGGTTCGGGATCGGGAGTGGGATTAATAGGATCGCAAGCAACAAGAGCGACCAATGCTCCCATCATTAGTAGATTGAATAACTTTTTCATTTTGTTGTTGTTTTAGTTGTTATTATAATAAAATGATTTATTGCTGGTAGTAATACTGATATAATGATCGCAAAGGTACGGTTAATTTATTTGTTCTGCAAATTTTTTGGTATTTTTTAGATGTATGGGGTGAAAATTTAGTTTGTAGGGTTAGGAGAGAATGGTTAAATGGGTTGAAAGAGAGTTATAGGTTGATCGTTTGGAGGTGGGAGTTGGTGGTGGTTTTGGTGGGGGATGGTTGGGGGATGTAGGGGAACTAGAAAATCTAGAGGATCTAGGGGTTTGGAGGAGGTATTGAGAGGCATAGGACGGTGTGGCTCTATAGTGAGCAATTTTCTATGTGTTTTATAGGTGATTTGTAGGTTCATCCTATATTCATCCTATATTCGTCCTATATTCATCCTATATAGATCCTATATAAATCCTTTGGAATGGGTAGTAAACACAGGGGTTGGCAGAGGGGAGGCGGGAGGATGGGGGTTGGTGGAGGGTTGGTAAGGGGGTGGTAGATGGTTGGTAGATGGTTGGTAGATATTCTATAAATCTATTAAAGAGTGGCATATTTTTTGTTAAATATAGTATAATCGGCAATGCTGATCGTAGGGGGACAGTGAGGGGGAGGAGAGTTGGAAAGATATTACATTTCATAGAATACTATATTATGGAAGAAAGAAAACAATCGGTTCGTATTCAGACCTCGTTGTTGAATGCAGCCGAAAAGAAATGTTTAGTATGGTTAGCCAAGCGTATGCCCCGTTGTATCAACAGTGATATACTGACGGTGGTGGGGGTGATAGGTGCCCTATTCATATTCTTGGGTTATTTGTTGTCGAACCTAAACATCTACTGGTTGTGGTTGTCGTGTTTCGGCTTGTTGGTGAACTGGTACGGTGATTCGTTGGACGGTACATTGGCTCGTGTTCGAAATTGTCAGCGTCCCCGTTACGGTTACTATCTGGACCATAACATAGACTGCATCAACGAGGCGTTGATGTTTGTGGGAGCAGGTCTGTCGGGTTTGATGAACCTGAGTGTCGCTTTGGCGATATATGCAGTTTATTTGGCACTGACCGTGTATGTAAGCATAAATGCTCACTTGAAGAACGAGTTCAAGTTGACTTACGGCAAGATGGGACCTACAGAGTTCCGCTTAATTATTTTTGTGGTGAATATACTGTTTATGTATATTCCGTTCTTGCACGAATACCGCTACGAGTTTATGTTCTTCGACACTCCTGTCCGCTTCGGTTGTTTGGACTATGTGGGAATGGGTATTTTGGTGATATTGATTATTATGTACTTGGTATCGTTCATCAAAGACGCTCGATATTTTGCGGCATTGGAGCCATTGAAGAAACCCGATGAAACGACGAAGAAAGGCGAATGAACAAGGGAGGTCGTCTGATAGTCCGTTACATTAAGTTCTCGTTTTCCACGCTGGCAGGTACTGGCGTGGATACATTGGTATTGTGGCTCTGTTCGAGTTATTTGCTGGCGGGCAGTTATGTTGGTGAGTGCATTGTGTCGCCTTTTCTGTCGTTTGAGTGTGCGGTATTGACTAATTTCAGTATCGCATATTTTATCGTATGGCGAGACAGGGTTACGCACCGTTGTTGGCATTCGTTTTGGCAGCACTATATAGGTTATAATTTGTCGTGTACGAGTGTGTTCTTCTTGAAGATGGGGGTGCTGTTGCTGATACAGTACTTGACAAAGTGGGATGTAGTTATATGTAATTTGTTGGCACTCTGTGTGTCGGGTGCGTTTAATTTTATCTTGAACAACTGGGTGATATTCCGCAAGAAAAGGAAGAAGCCATCGGATTGTTCTTGTTAAGGAGGAGAGGTATGTCGGATAAACCCTTTACATTTGACCGGACTGTTCGTCTGTTGATTACGGTGGCTATGTTGGTAGCCCTGTTTCTGGTGTTTCGTCAGTTGAGTGGCGTACTGCTACCGTTTTTGGTATCGATGTTTTTGGCCTATTTGATCTATCCGATTGTTACTTTTGTTCAATATAAGATGCGCTTCCGCAGCAGGGTATTGTCGGTGGCGTTCACCTTGTTAGTGCTGTTTTGTGTACTGGTGGGCATTGTGGCTTTGCTTGTGCATCCGATTTCTTCGGAGTTTCAGAAGATGAGTACCATTGTGTCGAACTACTTGGGAGGAATCAATGCCGAGACCTGGTTGCCTTTGGCATGGCAGGAGAGTTTGAGAGAGTGGTTGCAGGAAGTGAATGTGGTGGAGATACTGAAGACGGCGAATATCAGTACCTTGTTAGAGAAATTGGCTCCCTATGTGGGCGGGTTGCTCGGTTCGGGTGTGAGCCTTGTGATGGGTTTGGTGGTGGTATTTATCAGTATATTGTATTTGATATTCATCCTGATAGACTACGAAAAAATCAGTGATGGAATTGTGCATATCGTCCCACAGAAATACAGGGTTCTGGTGTCGGGTATTATGACTGACTTGGAGGTTGGGATGAGCAAGTATTTTCGTGGTCAGGCACTAATTGCGAGTTGCGTGGGTGTATTGTTCAGTATCGGTTTTTCGATAATGGGTCTTCCGATGGCTATCGTAGTAGGCTTGTTTATCGGTTTGCTGAATATGGTGCCTTACTTGCAGGGAGTGGGCATTCCTCTATGTCTGGTATTGGGGCTTCTTCAGTCGGCTGCGACAGGAACGAGTTACTGGGTTATCTTGATCGAGATAACAGCGGTGTTCTGTATTGTTCAGATGATTCAGGATATGTTGCTGACACCTCTGATTATGGGTAAGACGATAGGGATGAAGCCTGCGGTGATGCTACTTTCGTTGTCGATATGGGGCAGTTTGCTGGGTGTTGCGGGTATGATTATTGCACTTCCGTTGACGACAGTGATTATCTCGTATTATAAGCGTTATGTGCTGCATGAGAGCGGTTTAGCAGATGAGCAGGAAGAGGTGAAGAAGTGAGTGGGAAGGTTGGAGGAATAAGTTTTTTTAGAAAAATAACGGCAAACGCTTGTGGGTATGAAAACATTATTGTACCTTTGCGTCCGCAAATGAGAGGAGTGTTCTCTCTGCAATGCGATGGTGCGGTAGTTCAGTTGGTTAGAATACATGCCTGTCACGCATGGGGTCGCGAGTTCGAGCCTCGTCCTCACCGCTTATTTCTTGAAAAAAACTTATGGTGGGGTAGTTCAGTTGGTTAGAATACATGCCTGTCACGCATGGGGTCGCGAGTTCGAGTCTCGTCCGCACCGCTGAGGTTTGAAAATCAAGCAGTTAAGAGTAATTTTTAGACTGCTGAAATCGGAAAAATCAAAAATGTACCCGATTTGTACCGAGAATTTGCACGGTACATCAAACAAGAGTTTTTTTCTCTGCCATTCAATAGATTGGCAGAGAAAAAAAATTTTTATGGGTTTTGATTTTCAACAATCTATTGCTTTTGCAAGTTACCTCCCTGCAACTGTGAGGCATAATATGGCTGGGTGGTTCGTAGAGTTCTATGCCTTCAATCCGATTGCGCAAAAGCGTGTACGCGTAAAGTACCGTCTAAACAAGTACCGCAAGAAGTTCCGCACAATGACGGAATTTCGCGTGTGGACTTCGCAACTTTGCCATTCCATCAATGCAAAGTTGGCAATCGGTTGGTCGCCTTTTGGCGATGTACAACAACTGTTTGTAATGCCACAGCCAATGACTATTCACCAAACTATTTCTCAACAACCATTGCAAGGTGTGTCTGTAGTACCAATAGGCGTTCCTGTTGTACCTATGCAGATGCAAGTGCAACAATCACAACCTATCACAGAAAAGAAGAAAAGTCGTACTGACGATTTTTTAGTGAAAGTGATAGATCTATTTATAAATGAGAAGCAAAAGGAACTGCGCGAAAACACTATGCGCAGTTACAAGAGTTTCTGTAACAACCTCAAGGACTGGGTGAAGAAGAACTATCCCAAAATCAAGGCATCTGAATTTGAACAAGAACAGGCGGTTGAATATATGGAATTTGTATTCAACGGGAACAATAGCAAGGGATCTGCTTATGCCAAGAGGCACGATGATGGGACACTCTCTGCTCGGTCTTTCAACAACAATGTAAAGCAAGGTAGAGCATTGTTTTCGTGGGCTGTTGGCAAATGTTACTGCAAAGAAAATCCATTCCAGAACATCAAAACGAAAAGAGAGGAAGAGAAGCAACGCAAACTTGTACCACAAGAGGTGCGTTCTAAAATAACAGACTATTTCAAGCAAAACAATCCGGCAATGTTGCTCGTTTGTGAGATGGCTTTTACATCTCTGTTACGACCAGTAGAGATTAGTCGAGTGCAAGTGAAACATGTTGACTTAGCAAATGGTTGTATCAACTTGCCCGGCTCTCTTACAAAGAATCATAAGAATCGCGTTTGTAGGGTTTCGCCTGATATGATAGATTTGTTTGCCAAACATATACAAGGTGCGAAACCTGACGATTATCTCTTCGCTGACGGCGAGTGGCGTTGTGGCAGATATCCAATGCGCTCTCATTCATACTCAAATGCTTGGGCGCGTATGAGAAAAGCATTAGGATTACCGAAAGAGATGCAGTTATATTCATTGAGAGATACTTCTATCAATGGTATGCTCAAATACGGTGTTGATGCGTTATCAGTTATGCAAGCAGCCGACCATTCGGATTTGAGTATGACTACACGCTATGCCAATCACGCTGACCCTGACCTATTCAAGAAACTTAATGAGTTAGCACCGAGTTTCTGACCTGCAAGTGTCCCTGAAACTTCAAGTGCTAACTCAATCTACTCTCGGATAGAAGTCGCCTTTGAGAAGTTGCGACATTCCGTTTTCGGTGAATGTGGCAGTTATTTTCTCACAGATGAACCTGCGACCGTTGATGTAGAAAGTGGCTCGTGGGTTGGGTATCGTGTCAGCCAGCCACTTGAATGTGTATTTCTGCGTTGGGTCAATGTGTTTGATGTAGGCGTTGGTTGTTTCGTCGTAATGGTCAAAGCGCAAAGAGAACTCATCGTTTTGATAGACTGCCCAATCCGAATCAACTTCCACACAGTCACGCACAGGAAATGGCCAGTGTGCGAAGTCGTTGTGGTCTGCCTCGCTGTTCTCTGTAACGCCACTATCTTCATCTTCGGCGGTTTGATGGTAGCGACCATTGGCGTATGTTGCCCAGAAAGCAACATATATCTTGTCGAAAAACTCTTGCTTCTCGTCGGATGCGGAGTTGGCAGCATAATAACATGGCATAGAGTTAAAGTTTGTCATCAACTCTTCCTTGTTTGCTTCGACATCATAAGTGGTATCGTCATCATCATTCTGCCCATCATTTATATTCATATCAGGACAATCAAGGAAAAGCATCAGGCGTTTTACGCCTTTGTTTTCATTGATGACCTCATCAAGCCAAGCAGGTACAATCTTAATTTCTGTGGCATCTTCAGCATCAGGGTCTGTCGGACCAAAGGCGTTGATAGATTGCCATACAGACCAAAATGTGTAATTATAGTCGTTGTGAGAATTTGCGACTGCTTGGCGTTTCCAAATTCGCAAAGCAAAATCCATATCAACATCATCAACATGATACAGACGATGAAAAGTTATATTTGCCACATCATCAGTACCTGTTTTATAACGAGTGTAAGATGATGTTAAATCTGTTACTGTGTCTTTATGTATTCTTGTATAAACATCAGGTAAAGAATACATTTTCTTGATGACGGCGGGACAGCACATATACTTCCACATACGATGGTCACAATCGGCATATTTGAGATTGATGTCGGCTTTGTACTTGCTATCCTCCGCCTTTGTAGGGGTGTTGTTGAAGGCTTCTACTACCTTATCTATAACCACATTGCCACCTTTAAGGAAATTATTACTTGCCCAAGAAAAAGTAACCGTTTTCTTGCTGTGGTCAATGTCAAACTCACATTTCATCAAGAGTTCGAGTTGTTCGAGAAACTCAGTGAGCGTCCAATGTGGCAATGCCCTTGCCCATTTGCGTATGCCCCAAGCATAAGGCAGGGTGTTGCAGCACAAGAGATGTCCCCATTTGTAGTGTGTTTCCCACTCTGACAGGTTATAGGTATAGCCGAGATTATCGAAGATAAGTTCGACTAAATACCACATATAGGCTTGATACGACAAGCCTGTTACGCGGTCTGCCCAAAGGGTGTGGTGGGCTTTCCACTTGTTTTGGATATTGCCTGTGTTATTATTGACCCAAGGGAAAGCCAAATAACCCTGCCCATAACGATTATCCCTTTGATATGGATAGTCACAGACCATAGTAGAAGGGTCAGTGTCAGGGTAGCCAAGTTCTAACTCATTGATATAGACTTCATCAAAGGTGGCATCGTAGTTTTGCACCGACCTACCTTCAAGAAATTGGCACTTGACTTCTGTTTCACTTATCTCCGTAATCGTGAGAGAGCCGTATTGCACAAAGGCTTTATCACGGATTTCACAATCGAACAGGATTTGCTCTGTTGCCACATCTTTGCGGTTGATATGCCCGAAGATGGCGAGGTTCTGCGGACAGTCTTTGAGCGGAAAAGTAATAGCCAAAGTATAACTGTCTGCACCAGAGAAATATCGGTTTTCTGCAACATAATCAAAACTGCTGCCTTGCTTGATGGCTGCAAGTTGGTTATTGATATAGATTTGCATTATCGTTTGGATTTAGGTGTTTTGTTCTTGATTAACTGCTCATACTCATCTTGTGCGCGACGAATGCCCACATCACCACTGACGGTATTAACCGTCACAAAAGGCTCATTCAGTCACGTCTTCAGCAGAGCCAAAATGTCCGTGAGTTCTTCGAGGCGGTCGGACTGCTTTGGCTCACTGCCTATCTGCCGCACCGTTAGCGGTTTCTGCGGATTACTCAACGCAGAGGCAATGACTGTTGGTGCTGTTATTGAGCGACTGACATCTTCTGCCCGCAGACTTGCCGTTGAGTTCGTGCGTTGTGCATAGTCAAGGGCATTTATAAGTGGGCGTGCTTCAGGTGAATTGACGAGTGCCTGACTTGCTACCCACTCACCATCGTGGACTACGCCTGCCACTTCATCTTTCCTACCCTTTTTCGTAAAGCCACCTTGCATATACCCTGTGGCTTCCGATGCCTGCTGTTGCTTCTTGATAGACGCAATCTGTATCGCACCTGCTGCAATAGCCATCGCTGCCGCTATTGGTGCCATAATAAAACCGACCATAGGTATTGCGGCTGCCGATGAATAGGCTGCAATAGCCGAAGTGGCTGTCTGTGCCACGGCTTGTATCACCTGCATTGCGAACATTTTGCGGTTGGCTTCCTGTTTGGCTTTGGCTATCTCCTTCTCTTTCTGCTTTTCGATTTGAACCTCCCGATATTTATTGCCCTCTGCGTCAGATGTCGCCTGTTCATATTTCTTCTCAATCTGCGCCGTCTGTAAATCCAACTCGGCTTGTATGATTTCAGACAAAGAAGAGAATATCTGCGACATCTGACTGACAAGCGTATCAAAGGTCTGCACCATTGCCTGTCCGCCGTCCGAATTGAGCCACTCAACCGATGTATCTATGGCGTTGCGAAACGAATTGATACTATCTGCTTCCGCTTTCATATTGTACTTGCGAGCGAGTTGGTACTTGGCTTCTTGGAAAGCCTTTTCCACTTGCAAACGGTCTTTGGCGTTGTCTCCTGCCGCTTGCAACATCTGCTGATACACAATATCCAAATTGCGCAAGTCGCGTTCGTAACTATCGGGGTCGGCAATATGGAACTGCTTTGTGAAGTACTGCGACTGCAACTGCTCTTGCAAACGCTTGTCCTCTTGGATATGCTTTTGCTGATACTTGAGCGATGTGCGATGATACTGTTGCTCGGCTTTCAGTCGCTCTTTCGACCCTTCTTCATACAGATTGACAAGATTTTGCAGATGTTGCAACTCTGCCAACTCGGTCGCACTTTGATACTGCTTTGCCGTCATCTCACCATTCACATACCGCTGTTGCAACTGAATGAGCAATTCATCGTAAGCCTTGTTCTCATCTTCCACAGTGCCTTTCAAGGCATTCTCCTGTTGCTTCTTCAATACCTCATAGTATGCTGCCTCAATAGTAACCTGCTCATTGCCCACAAGGTCGGTATGTTCCAACTTCTTCTTGTTGTACTCAACCTCAATATCGAGCATACGCTTGGTGTAGGCATCGAAGTCGCTCTCACCTTTGGCGTATGCAATGCGGTTCAAGGCTTGCTCTCGTTCCCGCCAATCATCTTCTGCCTGAAACTTGTTCGTCTTACCCTTGTTATTCTTGTCGTCAGTGTCCCCTGACGGCACTGTAACATCGTCCGTTTCAATCAACGAAATGGGCTTAACATTAAGTTTGTTCATCACCTCCGTAATCTTACGGATAGTTTCTTCTGCCTTTTCAAGTTGCGCCTTTGCCACAGCGTCCGACAACTCTGCCATCCTTTGTGCCTGTTCTTTCATCTGCTGCTCGTAGGGGTTGTCCTGAATATCCGACTTATAACTAGCGGCATTCTCCAATCCCTCCTGCGCCTTGATAAGGTCTTTCTCTGCCTGCACTTTCTCTCTTATTGCCGCTGTCAGTTCTTCTTCAAAGGCTTGAAACTTGACCTTTTCTTCCAACTTCTGCAAGTAACTGTCAATGGCATCGGTGTTGTCATTGATGAGTTCGCCCTCTTTTGTTAGTGCTGCGTGATAGTCAGGCACTAACTGCTGCAATTTCTCTAATGCCTTGCGCCTTGTATCAAGCGACAAGGCATTATTATGTACCACCTCATTCAATGTAGCAATCTCTGCACTCTCTTTCTGATACCTATCTGCTGCCCGCTTTCCCACATCTTCAAGGCGTTTCTGTATCTGCTCTTGCGTCGTCAGTTCCTTTGTCGCCTCTTTTTGTCGTTTGACAAATATCACTATTGCTGCCACAACTGCCGTCACGGCTGCTGCTAACAAGCCCCACGGATTAGTGAGCATAGTGGCACGCAACAGTTTCATTGCAGCATTGGCACGAGTAACATTGTCTGTCAGTCGGTTATAAGCCACTGACGCGGCAAGCACTGTCACACGATGCACATGTAACGCTGCCGTCTTGACGGCAGCGTTACATGTGCATCGTGTGCTTTCTCTTTGATAATAGCCACATTAACGGCAATGTAATAAGCCGTCACAACGGCAGTCAAAGACACTAACTCGCGCCAATACTTTATCACGAAATCAACGAGCATATTCAGCCCTCGCATCGTCAGCGATGATGTGGTGAGAACATGCCTCATCACAGGCAACAGTTTCTCACCGAGTTGGATTGTGAGTTCCTGAAAGCGTTTGCGAGTCTTGTCAATGCCTGCCTGCGCTGTGTTGTTGAAGATATTATATTCATTGGTTGCTGATGTGGCTTCAGTAAACGCTTTGTTCGCTTCTTCCTGTTCCCAGCGCACCATATCAAGTTTGTCGGCAAGTGTCGCCAAGACCTGCGACATACGCACACCGTCCACACCCAACTCTTTGAACAGGGGAGCAAGGGTCGAAAGAGCGTCCTTACTGCCTATCTCTTTTATCCTTTGCAAGAACATCAGCAACCCCTCGTTGGTGCTACGCTGTATCGTTTCAGTAAACTCTGTCACATCAAGTCCCACCTGCCGTGCCATCTCCGCTGGCTGTTGGTAGAGTTTCATTATCAACTTGCCGAGATTACTTGCTGACATTTCGCACTTCTGCCCATTAGCGTCAAGTGTAGCACCAAAAGCAAGTATCTCGGGGATAGTCATCTTGCTCACCGACCCGATACCTACCATTCGCTGGGCAAACTCAACGAGATACTTCTTGTCCGCCGTACAGTTTTGCGACAAGACATTGACGGCTGACCCGACCGCAAGCATAGCGTCGCGTGTCCCCAAAGCCTCCTCCACACCGAAGATATTTGCCAGTTTGGCAATGACTTGTGTTGCACCCTCACCCAAATCCACGAGTGCCACATTGATGATGTCTGCTGCCTCTACATACCCCTGCACATCTTCCATTGTCGTCTTGCCCAATCGTCCTGCCTCCTGCGCCAACTCGTTGAGTTGTGTGCGTGGTGTGCGAGTGGATATCTTCTGAAATGTCTCATTCAGTTGCTCGACCTGCTTGACGGTCATACCCGTATATTTGCGAGCATTCGCCATCTGCTCGTCCATCTCGGCGAAGTTATTTACAGCCTTGCGCCCTGCAAGGGTCAAGCCTGTAACTGCGCCAATAACGCCTGCACCTATGGTCTGCCACTTCTGGAAAGCGTTGTTGAAGCGTTCCACAAAAGTGGTAGAACGAGCCAACTCCTGATTGACGCGTGCAAGTTCATCTTTCACGGCACGGATTTTCTGCGTCTGCTTGTCCCACGCGACCGAACCACGCTCAATGTAATTGAGTTGCTTGGTGAGTGTCCCCAAAGCCTTCTGCAACTCCTGCGGTGTGGCTTTGTCAAGCCGACGCAACACATTCTCCGCCTGCTGCGTGCTGCTCTCTATCTGCTTGATTTGGCGATTGACATCATTAAACTCTCGTTTGAGTTTTTTGAATTGTACCTTATCGCCTGCGGCTGCCACTTTGGCTATCTCCGCCTGCAAGTCGCTTGCACGCTTGCGCAAGTTCTGCAAAGTTTCTTCCGCCTGCTGACCATTGACCTGTAAATTGACAGTTGTATTACTTACTCTATCTGACATAGTATTTTTATTTGGTGAGTGTCCCCAAGACCTCACTTGTTTTACGCAAAATTACGACCTCATCAAAGTAGCATAAAAGACGCTAAAAATGCCCCTTTTGTGGTAGTGAAAAAGTTTTCCGCCTTTCCGTGAATTTATCGGGCTTCGCTTGCTATTTTACCCTGAAAATGCTTGTTTTATAATATACAGATATTCAACAATATACATAATGCCGTATTCCCTTGTCTTACGATTTTTCCGCGAATAAAATAATCAAGTGCTTGTATTTGTGTTGTTTAAGGGTTTGCAAAGGGATTTTCCCTTTGCATTTCAGTCAAAAGACCCCCCGACCGCCCTGCTTTGTGTGCCTGCTTGTCGGCTCTGCTTTTTGCAGAATATGCGAGTGTCCCTATTGCGTGAGTGCTTTTGTCAGTCTATCTGTTTCCGATGAGCCAAGCGGTGTCCCTAACTTTCGAAAAGCCTTGCAAGTGTCCCTACTGTGTGAGTGCCTTTGTCAGTCTATCTGTTTGCGATGAGCCAAACGGTGTACCTAACTTCCGAAAAGCCTTGCGAGTGTCCCCACTGCGTGAGTGCCTTTGTCAGTCTATCTGTTCCCGATGAGCCAAATGGTGTCCCTTACTTCTGTAAAATTTTGCGAGTGTCATTACTTATTCGTGAGCCTTTTGGTGTCCCTACTTGCACAAAGCAACCGCCCACCGCAAAAACTTGCGATGAGCGGATTGAGCGGTATTGAGCCGTTTGCGTGCAATGTAGGGGCGGGGCTTGTCCCCGTTCCGCTGCTCGCAAACACCGTATTATATAATCTTGCGTTTGTGCAGGTAGAGCAAAAGGACTATGGCAACGACAAGTAGCACCGCGAGCAAGACGATGACCACTGTTCCGTTCATCGGCTTTGCCACATTCACAACTTCTTTTGAGTTGTCGGCGTGGGTGCTGAAGTGTGCTGCCCCTGCCGTCGAGTCCCGCTCCACCGTCTGCACAATCGCAAGATTATTACGCTCTTTCGTGGAACTCGCTTGTGGATTATAAGCGGTTATTTTGACTTGTGGCGAAGATAAAACAGAATTGCCAATAGTTGTTGTTTCTATTTCTTCGCCAACTCTTTGTGCTGACGGCGTTACAATTATTACAACGCTGTCTGCACGCATTGATATACTCTGCAACACACTATCAACAAAGACTTTCGTCTGCAAGCCTGTTTGCAGTCGAAAGTCTGATGTGTGTTGCTCGCTATCTAAAACGGCGTGTTTCTTTACACTGCAAGCGCAAAGTAACACGCCTGTGATTATTGACAAAATAATTGCTTTCTTCATAAACTCTCATACTCTTTTGTTGCGTCAAAGCAAGGACAAGCCTTTCGGGCAAAGTCCTTGTGACTGTGAATAATAGCCTGCGGAAACTGCTCTCGAAGTTCCGTAAGTAGTTCCCAAAGTGCGGTGCGGTGCTCTTGTGTTCGGGTGTCTTTTGGCTTTCCATCTCGGGACAATCCACCCACATAACACACACCTATCGAATGAGCATTATGTCCTTTGCAATGCGCCCCCACCTCGTCTATCTCTCTGCCTTTGCACATCGTGCCGTCAAGCAGCACAACGAAATGATAACCAATGCACCGAAAGCCTCTCTGTCTGTGCCAACGGTCAATGTCTGCAACGCTCACCCACTGACCCTCACGCGTTGCCGTGCAATGCATTATTATCTCATTTATCGCTCTCATCGTCCTTGGGTACGCGACCGTCTCGGTTGCGGTCATTATTCAACTGCCTGTAATTGTACCTGTAATCTATCCCCATCACTGCACCAGCAAAGGTCAGTAACTCACCTAATGCCGTCAGCACCGATGGATGTATCTCACCTGTCGGCGGTACTATAAACGCTGCCACTATCATAGCACAACCAAACAACGCTATGCTCACTGCCAACACCAACTGAACAGTCAACCGCCGTTCTTGCTTTGTCTTATTAGATTTCATTGCGATATGTTATTGAAATTGAAGTTATACGAAGTTGTACGACTGTGGTTGCGACATTCTGCAAGTAGATGTCGGAAACGCCTTCATTACTGACTACCGACAAGGTATGTGAGCCACTGTTGGCAGTACCCCAAGTGCGAGCAATAACAACCTCATCATCTACCACATTTGATGTGGATTCATCGAGTTCTGTACCTGCAATAAGACTATCGCCTTTGTACTGACCATCATAATTGATAGTGACGGACAGCAACTTGTAACCTGCAAGGGCTTGAAAATGTAGGATATGCTCTTTGTAGATGCGAGGCAAGGCGATGTAAGATGAATTGACATTGGTTGTGGAATTGGCTTTCCACTGACGGACAACGATTTTGCCGTTGGCGGTATACCAATGTATGTCTTTGTTGTCGCTGTCGTAAACACCTTGTGACAAAGGCACATAGACGGTTACACTTTCGAGCAATACGCCCGCTTGTTTCAGGTTCTCAATGACGGAATCAAACATAAAGAGTTTGTCGCATATGGTGTCAAGGTGCGTGGCGAGTGTTGTGCCGATGCGCGAATTGACATGCAGTTCGTCGGCTTCATCGTAGATGTAACCGATATTATTATCAACTGTCTGAAAGATAGAGCGCAATAGGTCGGCGATGGTCTGCGGTGAGATAGAGTTGACTTCGCTTATCTCACCACATTCAGTCAGTTGTTCCTCGACACCTTCAAGATATTTTAAGGTCTGTGCCATAGTTATTTTGAATTTGATGTTGCAAAAATAGGTGGTGTTTGAGCGTTGGTAAAAGACACATCAAAGTCGGTTGGTGCGCTTGAAAGTATCAGCGACTATGCCGATGAACTCTTGTCCGATGTTGTCCGCGAGGAAGTCGCGCAGATTGAGGACAGAGGCATAGTATTTCTTTGAGAACCATGGTCTTCGCTTTCGCACTTTGGCACGACCGATGTCGCCGCTGTTCCCTCGTGGTGTTTCTTTGCCTACGCCGTAGTCTTGCCACAAGCCGTATTCGAGAAACTCTTGTGAGAGAGTTACCTCGAAGAACCGACCATCGGCACGGACGGGCAAGGCGAGTGGCGAGCGCAAGAGCGCACCAGTGTCGATGACATCAAGCAGGGTGATCCGCTCTTGCCAAATCTGTACCATCGTCTTATTGAAGGCGAGGATATACTTCTCTCTTTGCTCTTGCGCTGATTGGGCAGTGGTTTCCATTACTCAAAAGGCTCTTTGTATTCAGATGTGAAGATGCCATCGAAGATGTCGGCGATGATGTCCTGTGAGTTGAGATGCTTGTCGGCAAGACGGAAAGTGAACTTTATTTTGTTGCTTGTGCCTGTGTTGTCCGAAACATCTGCTGTGTAGTCGGTTATGATTATTTGATAGGCATTGGACGCTGCGTTTGTGGTCTGTAACTTGATGAGTGGCGACTGCAACATCTCGGTAACTTGGTGGGCGTGTTCGATGGTGAGCGGCATAGTCTCGCACTCGAACTCATCTGTGTGTTGTACATCGTAGGCAAGCACCTCTGACGGTGTTTCGGCAAGACTCTGCTTGGTAGTCGTCTTTTGCACCACGCTCACAGGCAAATACAAATCTTCATACAGATTGAAGCAGTTGCTGAAGCGTATCTTCAGACCATGTGGGAAATCTGCAATGTAAAACCGAGCCTTGCGGTTGCCAACTCGTATCGTATATGCCACAGGGTCGCCGTCCTCGTAAGGAAATGTGAAACGCTCATCCGAGATAAGCGACCCATAATCAGCAGGAAATTCCCACACACCTGCAACATCGTTTTCTTCTGTGAAATAGCGAGTGTATGTGGTCAATTCACCCGATTTCAAGCGCATCGTCAGGTTTATCTCACACTCTTGCATGCGTGGCACGGAATGTACAAAATAATATAACACCGATGAGAAGTCGTTCGATGGCACAACCCTGTTCGGCGTGTTTGTCAGGAAATTATACCACGAGAACGCGAACGCCGTCTGACCATTAAGCCTGCGTTTGCAACGGATAACCTGCAACTCGTAACTCGCCGTGTCGCTACCTGCCACCAACGAGAGTTGTACGGTAGCAAGCGTACAATACTCGTTCTCAAGCATATACTGCTCGATGATGTCTGATATATCGTAGATGTGCAAACTGTTACCATACGGGTAATAGGTTGATTGGAATACCTGCTTGTAGGTCGTCTGCAAGCGGTACTTACAACTCACTGTAAGCACAACCGTCTCACTCGATGCTTTTATTTTCAAATCCTGCAAATCCGCCGTCAAGTACAACTTCTCCGTCATCGACGGCGACACAATAGAAACTGCCATATCAATGCGACTTATTTAACGCAAAGATATGGCAGTTGCGAGCGGTGGTAAAAGACAGGGACTATTTTATATGATAATGTATTTTGATAATTCTATACATGCATCTTTATACTCTTTTAGAAATGTTTGGATTTGTTCCTCTTGAGATAGATCATTCCCTCCCGTAAATACTTCTCGACATCTTTGCACTCCTTCCCTATAAATCTTGTCAATTGTTTTCTCACATTGTGGATAATCAATAGCCGCTTGATGTGCTAATAACTGAATATAGTATGGTATTACCTTTTCAAATTGTGACAAAAATATATTTTCTCCTGCTATAAAGGTCTTGTATAATATGATATTAGGGTTTTTCTTATTCCTTTTGCAAAGACATAGCCCATCCAAATTTAGAAGTGCTTCATCGTAATAGTCAGGGTCTTCTTTGGCAAGTTCTTTTGGGCTAACAGCATTTCTATCTATTGGAAATGAACCAGTGTTTCTTGCCAATAAAATTTCAATTCTAAAAGGTCCAGAACTACTATCTTTTAGGAATCGTTCGCTATATCTTTTTATAAAATGTGATTGAAATACGCTTATCATTATGGCAGGTCTAAATGTTCGTATATCATTACCTATTGCCGCGGTTATTATTTCTTTGCCATACTTGCTCTCATAATCGCAATATAATGTCATTTCTGGTCTATCCCAAAGTGAATGTTTTTTGACTATACTTAAAAAATGATACTTATTCCGACTTCTCGGGTGCGTATAGTCATCTATACGATAGTATGGATATTTTTTAGATTTGAGCGCAATCTTTTTAATTTTAGGTTCGAGGGCTATTTTATGATAATCAACAACATCGCGAAAGTCATCACTAATTTCACGATATATTTCCTCGTATGTCATAGTGTTTAGAATCATATGCGATGTTCTTAATATAATTCAATTCTACACTAAATATGAAGATTTGTATAGTTATAATTTCTCCTTTAATTTATCTATTCCCTTTTCTATAAAGTTGCGTTTAGTGATGCCTATTGATTCCGCAAATTCTACGAAATCACTATTGTCCTTATATTTATTTTCCACAAGTATTTGCATTTTATCCTTAAAGTCAGCGTTTTCATCACCAGCGTTCTCATATATCTTTTTAACCTTTTCTTTATGCTTTAATATGATGTTTATACATTCAGTGTCATCTAAAAATTCAGGTTTGAAAATTGTTCGTAAAGTTTTTTTGTCATCAAGTGTTGCATATTCGAGTAGCAAATCTGCAAAGTATTTGAATAATGATAGTGTCATCTGCTCGCCTTTACTAACAAAGACATCACTTACATTATTAAATGCAGCCTTAAATTGATGCCCTTTATTTTTGAAAATTTCTAATAAATAGTTTCGCTTATCAGTACTCAAAATTTGATTTTCACCTGTCGCATAATCAACTAATAATTTCTTGAAGGCATCAAATGCAGACTGTATTTTTTCTATACCAAGAAATTCTAATAATTGGTATTCTTTATCTTCTTTTTGAATATGTAGCAACCAATCATCAGTGGTAACATTATTTAACACATTTATATATTTTTTCCTACTGTACTTCATTAAACCATTGTTGATATTAGTGCCATCTTCAAAGAATTTTACAGGAATAGCCTTTATATCTTCTTTGGATAATTCACTTGCTTCCCACTTATTCAAGAAGACTATAAATTCAGAAGGTTCAACTGAAATGTTTTGTATAATATCAGAATAATGTGCAAGTATTTTTGCAAGATCTATTCTTGATTCTTTGGGTTGAACTTTAATAATATATGATGCTACTGCTTTCAAAAATTTAATGTTAGGGAATTTGGATAAATTTAGAAGAATTTCATTCAAATCTACATAGTATTCTAATCTTTCGGCGACAAGTTCAACCATTCCCATATCATCAGACATAAAAATTTGTGCTGATGAACCTGCTTGTAAATTATTAAATTTTGCCATTCGTATTGCTATAAGGTCATTACGGAAAGAATTATCTATAGGGCAAGCGTTGTACAAATTCTGCCATTGTTGTGGATTAAGATTTATAGTAATAAGTTCATCCTTATCATCACCATCGAAGAGTTCTTTTAATCTTTCTATACAAATGCTCAATATATCAATTTCTGTAAAATTATTATTAAAAAGTTCATAAAGATGTGATTTGTATAGAGGGAAATCTTTACAGATTGTTAAAATATATGGCATTGCTATCAACTCTCTTATTTTATCTATTTCTAATGTATTCAGATAATCATCAAGTTTGTTAAAATCGCATATTATTTTGTATCTCGTAAAATCTTTATTACCCACATAACCGACAAATTCAAGATACATACTTGGTTCTACCTCTTTATCTTTAAGATAACGATATGGATTTATATTATCTATTCGAGATAGTTCTGCAATACTCTCATAAAAATCAATAGCAGAGAAATTATTAGCATTGTAGAAATTATCTATCATCTTCTGTAGGTATTCTTCTTTTGAGGTGATTTTTGTTATTAGTATCTTTTGGTAATCTTGTAATGTGTCCGTTGTTGTCACCTTTTTATATACACAATCCCAATGTCTTGTTGAAATTTCGATACCACATTCATTGAGTGCCATTACAGTATTTGATATATTAGTTACTTTAGTAATGGCGTTCTCTAACAAGTCATAAAAAGAAGGTAATTCGCTAATTTTCTTTATATCATCAACGCTATTAGTGTCTAGTGCTTTCCTTAACTTGTCAAGATAAACCGCTTGTATTGATATTGTGGGGTCTAACTGATAATATAAGGCAGCAGTATATTTTGGTAAATCTTCATCGTTCTCATACATAAACTGTAAACCACCTAAATACTTGGGTTGTATCAATTGTTCAAACGGATTTTGTCTAATTCTATCCTCACCAAAGATGTATAATGCAATATACTTATCGGGAATCTTATCACCTGATATTTGCTTAATAGTGACAAAATGATTGATAAAGGCGGTAATGTTTCTTGGTGTATTAGCCTTGTCATTTGATAGTAAATCGTATATTTGTGTTATGTTTTCATCAAGTTTGTAATCATCTCCGAACGCTTTTTTCCATTGAAGTTCGAAATATGATTTCCAATCGGACATTATGGGCGGTGAAACACGGTAGACTACATCAAATGTTTTATTTATAAAATCATCCCCATAATACTTTATTTGTTCCCCTTCTTTGGCGTTTTCTCTTTTTTCATCTTCATTGCTGAATGCAGTTCTTATATGTTCTCTATCAAAAGGTACTATAACACTTATATTTTTATATGTTTCATCAGCAAAGAAAGAATGTATTGCCGCCCACAATTCTTGCACTTTTACTTGAGGCAACCTATCCATATTATCAAAAACAAGAATAAGATGTTGCGGCTGCAAGTCATCATCAATATCGTGCAACCACTTCTTAAATTGGATAGATGATGGTTCTTCTTCGCATATACTCTCAATAGTTTTATATTCTAATTTGTCTTTTGAATAAATTTGAAATGCTTCACTCAATGAATCACAGACAATTGTTTTGAACGAATTGTTTTTATTACGACATAGATTAACCACTAAAATTATAATAATTGATAAGATTAGGAACCCGAAAGGAATAAGTGAGAATAAAACTTTACTTCTAATCTCTGTGAAATTTTCTGAAATTATACTAAATACTGGTGTGAGTACTAACACCAAGAAAGAAACAATGATACCCACACTTAATCGTGGGATATTTTTGGTCGTTGTTTCTTGCTTTTTTGCAATCAAGTCTTTGCGTCTTTCATTCCATTTACCAGCAAGAACTTGGTGTTTCTTGTCTGTTAAGAATGTCGTGAGTTCTTCTAAAATAGAACGCCTCTGTAAATCGTCTTGATGTCCCCAAGCATCGTATATAAAGATATGGTAATCTTTAGTTGCCATCTTTTTCTTTAATATACTTACTAAATTAGACTTACCACTTCCCCATTCTCCTTCAATACCAATGGTATATGGTGCGTTTTCTGACTTTAACAATTTCTCAATCTGATTGGCTATTGTTTCGTGAGATTTACCCTTGAATAAATCCTCGCCGCACGGGTGATTGTCAAGCAAATGCGGGTATTTGGCAGATTCTTCTTCGTTTTTCATTGCTATATGATTATAAGTTAAGTAATCTAAAATAATCTTGGAGTGTTAAATTTATTGCATTTGAAAACTTGTGGAAATCTTGTTTGTCCCTCTGTCTTGTCAATTACCTTTGATAGTTTCTTGTTATACAATATTGACCATTTCTTGCGATTCTTAACAACAAATATAAAATCGACATCGGCAGGATTCCACGAAATTTCATTGTTTACACCAAATGATACTCCAACAACGATGTTTCTTAATTGTTTGTTCCTGTCAATCACTTGCGCGACAAACAATGTTTCCTTTAATGCGGCTTTATGTACGGAGTCCGTTTTGTATAGTAACAATTTTCGCAAATCAGTCTCAACGGCAGTTCGTGAAAACATACCTTTACTTTCGTTTAATAGTACATCGATGTTAGAGCCTGTCGGTGGCATTGCTATCACATCTGGATATTCACGAGGTTGCGCCTTGCCAAGTTCGGGATTAGGTAAAACAGCGTTACCGCCTTGAGAGCCAGGATAAGACACTGAAACAATCTTAAATCCATTTGGTATGAGAACCCTATGGACTATGGCGTATGTAACTTCGTCCTCATCAACTTCTCCACAAACTTCAACAATCGGTGTCGGCTTTGTATATTGAGCAAAATGAAAATGCTTTGCAAATGCAGGTATAAAATTGCGGTGGTTGGTATTTACAAGTTTTCTCTTATCCCAAACAAGTGTAATCCCATTGTGATTTAATTTCATACCATCAAGGAAAAATGCAAGGGTCATCACAACCTTATTTTCGGTAATCTCTTTGATGTGTTTTTCCCATATGGGTTGGAAATTTATCACATCATTAAGAGTTTTTGCTTGCTTGGCAACTTTCCTAATTTCATTTTCTAACCATTCAGGTATGCCTGCCTTATCCATTGAAAATGCAATGTCCAATTTTGTGCGCATATCTGTTATTGTATGCATATCTGCTTTCATCTTGTCGTTCCCGCGTGGTCTTACAAGCGCATATATACCATATACTTTTGTCTGTTCTGAAAAGAGGAAAGATATAAAAGTAAGAATGCCTTTATCAGGATCCATTGAATGACTAAAACGATTGATTTTTGCACCTATCCAATTAGGAGTAACAAAATAGCGAAGTTTATTCAGATTTGAATCCTTCCTCACTTTCCAAGACTTTATAAGTTCTGTTGCCCCTGTAGCGACATCAACTCTTTTACGATATGCGATATAAGACGCTTTCTTCTTTAATGCTTGAATACTTTTCTTCTGCCAACTTGTTTCATCATTAAGAAACGCAATAATTGCCTGTTGTATGGTATCAGTTAGAATTGCTATATCTGGTGGGCATGAAGGATATTTGGGATTTCTTTTTAGAGTGTACTTATTATTCTTTTCCGTTTCCCACTTTGCTATTATATAACCTTCATATCCAACTCTATCTATGAAAATTTTAGGAGTTGAATATGGATTATATTTTGCACCTCCAAATTCTTTCTCTGACTGCTTTTCACCACATATTTTTATGTAATATGCCCCAGAAAGATAAGCCGCTATTGCGCCATAAGTTCTTTGCAATTCATGGTCTTCTGTAGAAACTGCTTCTGTGAACTCAATTAGTGCGAGTGGTATTTCTACATTATTTACAATACCCGTTACTAATGCATCAGGAGTTATCATAGACAATAACGCAGATATAGAACCTTGATTCAAATCAGTTGATGATTTGGGGCGTTTAACAAGTTGTACCTCTACATCTCTTGTTATTACAACATCAACTATGGGCTTGATGTAATTTGCGCCTTGCTCCAGACTCTCATAATAAATTCTAATCTGTTTCATATCAGTTATTTTTTGAGTATTATCAAATGTTCCTTTTTGTCTCTTTGGGTAAAAGAAGGATTGAACATCCTTGAATGTTCTGATAAGTTTGTCGAAATTACATTACACACTTCAAAACCGATTTCTGGTGCAAAGTCGCATATAACTTCATTTATCTTTATCAACTGCTTATTTATTACACTATCTCCAATAACAATAAAAGCCAAACCATTTTTTTTCAATAGTCTATACATTTCATTAAAACAAAGTTTGAGATCTTTCGTCCACTGTTCGGCAGGCTTTTTCAAACTTGAATACTCACGCCTGGACCCTATTTCATTATTCTGTGCAAATTTAACATCAATATCTAACCAGCGTTTTCTAAATTTGTGGTAAAGATAATAATCATAAGTGTTGGCATATGGTGGCGAAGTAATTATAATGTCTATACTTTCATCATCTAACATTGTTAAGTAGCGGCTGTCAGCATTGATAAGCCTTAAATATCCTTGTTTAGGTACTTGTGTTGAAAAATCAGTAATACGAGATAGATACTCCTTGCCTCTACTTACGAATTGTTGGAAAGTATAGTTATTTGGTATATTTTTATTTTTAGCGACAAATCTTGTATCGCTTTCTTGGTTAGATACTTTTACAATGATAGACGAAAGGATTATTTTCAAAAAGTCTTTTACATCATCATCGTCTAAATCACTGATTAAATTTAGCAAGTGTGTAAGTTCTTCAGCAACATTGTGCTGAAACCAATGTTCTAATCCCTCTATTTGTTTGACTTCAATATAAGGTCTTGACATAGACCAAATGAAATCTTCATTTGCTACTTGTTCTATGAAATCTTTAACATCATTAAGTTGCTTTTCAGATAGAGGCGTCGCTTTTACTTTCGATAAAAGTGAGGACAACCCATTAACATCAACTCCGATAGCATTAAAACCTTGTAACCGAGCCTCCACAAGAGTAGTTCCAGAACCACAAAATGGGTCAAGCACTGTTTGTCCTTTAGTACCATACTTTTCAAGTAGCGTTTTAGGCAATAGTGGTGGAAACTTTGCTGGGTATGGGTGCAATGAATGTGTGAGATACATTGTATCTCCATCACCATAATCAAATTGCAGATTAAAATCCATTATTTCAAAGGTTTTCTAAATACAACTATAAATGAACAATTTTGGTTGGTGTATAATACACTCGGATAGCCAAGCAACACCAAACGGCGTTGTCCCGTTTGATCCCATATAATCAAGTCGTGATATTTCCAACCAACTTCTTCGCCTGCTCTTGCTAAATCAGAATGGAAAGGAACATAAGGTATTTTGTTTTTTGTGTCTCTATAATCCTTAACGATCCATGCCGAATACCCCCCCGACTTGGTTATCGTTAAATTATCTTTTAATATCTGCTTTATCTGTATTAAAAATTCATCATACGGAAGATTGCCAAAGTCATTTTCACTTTCACTATATTGCTTAACCGTACTATTGTTTTCGTGCTGAATAACAGAAGTCTTGTGTGTCGTCGCACGGTCTTTTAGTGAGCGTTGAATGAAATCTGCATAAGGGGGCGAAGTTACTGTAATTTGTACCTTATTTTCGTGAGCATATTTAAGCATATTTCGACAATCATCATTCACAATTTTATATATTCGTTCACTTGTGAATAAACCACTTACATCTTCTAACCATTTTTCTGCAATAGCCGCGAACTTGGGATTTAGTTCAATGCCAAGTGCGTGTCGATTAAGATTATGAGCCGCAATAAGAGTTGAGCCAATACCTAAAAATGGGTCAAATACGGTATCGTTCTCTTTTGAGTACATCATAATAAGTCGTTCCGCCAATTTGACAGGGAATACTGCGCCATGTTCTTTTTGGTATTCGTTGCGCGGTGATGATAGGTCGTTCCAAACAGGATTGAACAAATCTTCAGATGTAATGACATTTTTCGACAACAAAGCCCATTCACTCGGTGTCAAATTGTTAAAACCGAGTTTTTGCTTCTTTTCCTCTTTCTCTATCTCACGCACAGGTGGATTATTAACTTGATTGGAATCCATATATTTTTAAGTTTATTTATTGTCTTTTTCAGGAAGTTAGACCCTACCAAAATAGGCTGCAAATTTACAAAAACAAACTCACTTGTACAAATTTTAGATTATAAAAAGTTTATAATCATAAACTTTTGCATTTGAGGACATTGAATCAAGGTCACAAAAGTAATACAACAAACTGCCACAACAAGTCAGAATCAAAAAAAAATGCACGAGGTCGTGCAATTTTTGATGGGGTATTGTTGGTACTCTGTCTGCTCTTTTTGCCGTCCTTTTGCCGTGTCATTTTCGAGATTAACATCGAGAGGAATGCTTATACTTTCTATGATACGCCACTGATAATGATTGGTGTGGTGGTAGATTGGGGGAATTTGGCACAGCCGATGTAGAGGGTGTCGAAAGCATCTGTGCCGTCGGTGCGGTGCTGTAAGAGGTCTTCTTCTGTTTCGGCAAGTTTCTCGCCACCTTTGTCCTTGCGAAAACCGTTGCGACCGCGTGAGACACCTGCGGTCTGCAAAGCAAGGATAAGGTCTTCGTTGTTGTGGCGATTGAGAAATGGCACCAGTCGGCGACGACCTGCAAAGGCTTCGTTGATTTCAAGATACTTCTCGTGATGCTTCATAGGGTTGCCGATATAGACATCACGCACTGCCCAGCCGTGTCGCTCGAACTCGTGACAGACGACCCAATGGAAATCTTGCTGATTGACAGCATAGTTCGAGTCAAGGGCGGTGGTGTCGTAATAATAGATGACGGTCTTGTTGTAGTGGTGCTGATAGTATGCGCAGAAGTCATCTATCAAGGCAGGGATTTTGCGCTCAAACTTGGTGTAGAAGGACTTTATTACATTGAGGCGACTGCCGATGGGTTGCCCTGCCACTATCCAATTGATATTGGCGTTGTAGTCCATACCGATACGGATGGGTGCGTCGGCGATGAGGTCGGCATCGGCTTCAGAAGTAAATGCAGACACACGCCCCCTGCCCCCCCCTCTAACTTAGAGGGGGAATTTTCAGCCTCACGGCTGACCGCAGGTGGCACACCTGCGTACCCATTGACGCAGGCTTCTGCCCACATTTTGTCGAGGTAGGCGAAGTTGCTTGCGTCGTAGAAGTGCAACTCACGCATTGAGGAATAGAAACCGTCTTTGGCAATGCCGATGCGTTGGCAAAGGATAGAGGTTTGGAAAGTGAGCGGCGTGAGGTCGCGCTTCATCTGTTTAATGTAACTCTCGCCGAGGACTTGCAGGTTCTCAATTGAAGAGTACTCTTTGTAATAGACTGCCACAGAGCGTATTTGATTGAGTTGTCGGTCAAGATGTCGCAGTTGTTTGCGCAGATAGTCGGGCGGTGTCCTGCCTGCCTTGCGGCCGGTGCTGATGCGCTGTTTGATGCGCCAAATCTCGTAAATGGTGGGTTCGATGGTGGCGATGAGGTCGCTATCCATCTTGTCTTTGTAGTGCAAGAACCACGAGCCACGCTTGGTCTGTGGCATATCGGAATGGATAAGGATAGAGTGGTTGAACGAGTGCTTGCCGAAATAGGACTTAATCCACCATTGGCAGGCGGTGTCTCATTCTTGAGGCGTTCGTAATCGATGAACTTGGCTTCGTCAATGAGTAGCCAACTCAATGTAAGTGAATTGCTGCTGCCCGGTCGGTCTTGTGAGATGATGATAGCGCGTGAGCCGTTGTAGGACGAGATTACATGCTCGTAGTCGGTTGGTTCAATAATAGCGGACTGAAAGCCTTTGGGTGGTCGGCGACCGATGACATAATGAATGCCATTGAGAAAGCCCCACCTGCGCCACGCTGCGAGTAATCCGGGGATAGTGTTCGTCAAGCCATGCTTGAAGGAGGGAACAACGATGCCGCCCAAGCCGCCGTCGAAGACGAAGCATAGTGCAGACCGCTGCGCTGTAAGAGGTAAGACCACTTCGTTGTAAGAGGTAAGACTTCTCACCGCAGCCTATGTTGGCAATGTTGCGAAGCAATGTTGAAGCATAAGGCTCTCAGCGAATTAAGCGAAACACGCGCCCCCTGCCCCCCTCTAATTTAGAGGGGGAGGTGCTGTGGTTAGTATCCGCAACAATAAATAAAACTGACTGCGCATATATGCGCAGGGCGGAATAGGAATTTAGAAGGGAAGTTGCATACCATCAGTTGCGATATCTCTCACGCAATTCCATATCCATTGTAAGATGATAACAAAGAATAGGATGTATAATGCTTTGTTATTCCACGGTGTAGTTAGTGCTTTTCTCAAAGTGTTGGTTTGTCTATAACCATCAATAAAAGTCCAAACAGGAGTGACTAACAGAAATAGGAACACTATTATTGACAAAGGGTTCATAGTGATTGCTTCATAGAAATGACCATGCAATAATAACGCTATTGTTCTTGTGCCACCACAGCCGGGGCATGGGATATGCGTTATGGTGCGGAAGGGGCAAGTGGGATGTATAGGCAAACGCTCTGAATAATAAACCCAGAGCGTTCCTATTACAAGAATCAACGCTGAAAAGAAGAAATCCTTAAAGCATTTAAGTCGCTTCCATAAACTTCTTAAAGTTGTATCGTCTTGTCCATTTTGCGCCATTGATAATACTAACGAGGAAAAGAACAAACATAGCGATAGCAATGATGCCAAAAATTATAGCCAAACAATCTTCGTAGGTGCTTAAAAATATGATGTAAAAAATCATATAGAGTATCCATAGTAGAAGTTTAGCAACACCCAAGCCTATTTTACCACAATAAAATCCATCTACACCGAAAGCACCCAAAAACCACGCAAACACGAGTGTAATAGTTGGGTTCTTGAAACTTATTGCAGAGACTCTGATAAAGTCATCATCATTCATTTGTTCAAGCCGCTGACGGATAATCATCATGTCTTTTGCGGCGATATGTTTGTTATGCTGCATAACAAACATATCGATTTTACTTTGTTCCATATTGTTGTTATTTAATAAATTTAACCTTGAATACCTTGAAATGAGAGTGTTTGCATAAGGAGTTTATAGTTATATTCTTTTGCTCTATCTTGTGCAGAAATCATGTCAACTATCCACCAGATATAAACACCTCCACAAGTCAACAATTTAAGTACTCCCATACCAGTATCGCCGAGCATAAATCTATCAACTCCCAAAGACCCCACCAAGATAGAGAGAATAAGTATGGTTGAAGGGTCTTTGAATTGAGTGGTTTGAACATATATAAATTTGTTCTCGTCCAACTTTGACAATGCATCTTTAATCAACATCGTCTTTTGTGCAGGAAACATATTGGCATTTTGAGCCAGAAACATATCAATTTTGTTTGCTTCCATTGTAATTAAATCCTTTATTTTCTACCTACTCATTTTACGGCTCTTTGGCTTCCTCCGTTAGCACCATTTAGTGTGATTCGTGATGTAGGCACATAAAAATAGCGTGGTGCTATATCGCTTTCATTTGGAAACTTAGGATTTATCGGACTACCTTAATACACCAAATCTATGTGAACAAAGCCCACGCCTTCACGCGAGCATTTTTGGCTTGTTCCTCGATGTATTATTTAGGTTACTTAAAAGTGTCCGATTTTTAAGTTTCCAAGTATTGAAGCAAAAACGCTATATTTATGTATGTTGCCTTTTAGTTGTGTTTATTCATAGGCGGATTATGGTTTTAGTTGTTAAATATGTTTGTTGTTTATTTTTGAGGTTCTCTGTTAGATTTTCTTTTAGATTCTCTTTGAGGTTTCTTTGAGGTTGAGGAGGTCGAAATACATGAGGCGGGTGTTGAGGTGGCGAGGATTGCGCTCACGGTCTTGGCGGTCAGCTTCGTCTTTTGGGCGTTTGGTATATAAGTCCTCCTGCAATTCCGATGAGAACAAAGGTATAAAGCCGTTCTTTTCATAAAAACGCATCACTTCTGGTTTGTTCACAGCATCCACTATCGCCAAACGGTTTGCCATCTTTGAATCATCCTCCATTATCCACCTTTGTATGAAATAAAGTACTTGTGAACCAACACCTTGCCGAGCAAATTTGGCATCTACCGCTAAACGACCTATCAGTACGCCTGGGTATCGGCTCAACATCTTTTCTCTGTTGGTGATGCCCCACATTTGATTTTTGCGAGAATTAGGCAGGTCGTAGATGCGAATGCTGTCGCTTGAAAGTGTGAAACGGCACACAATCTGCTTGGGGTCGCTGATTAGACGGAAACAATAGGACTTGCCCATACGGAAACGGGCATACTCCAAAGCATCGACTCGGAAGAACTCATCCATATTATCGTCTTGCCCACAACTAAAAGGATAGCAGTCATTTAGAACGCTATCGGTCAGAATGTGCAATGTGCAGTCTTGAAGTAAATCCATCATCGTGCCACTGACATACCGCTACGGCGCAGCATATTTCGCATACTGATAACGAATGGGTCGCTGTCGCTATTGCGTTGAGGATTAGCCTCATAGCGGCGTTCAGCATCCTCTGCCAACTTGCGGAAGCGTGTTGCCTCTTCACCGTAGAGGGTCGGGATTGCTTTGATTGCTGTTGCCATTGTTGCATTGTTTTTTGTTAGTTAGTGTATTGTACTTCTTCAATATTGCCTGCAAAGTTATAAAAATTATTTTGAATAGCAAAAAAATGGATTTTTTGTGATTTTACGCTGTATTATTGATATTTGGATGCTTTGTGGGGGAATCTTGATGCTATGGACGGTTTCCCAGAGATTACTGCTATGCAGACGCGTGCCATCCTCTTCGCTGCTTGCGAGTTGAAACTTGAGGGCAAACACCCAATGCTGGAGCGGTGTCCCCACAAACCTGCGCAGTGGGGGAATATAGACAAAAAAAAGCATTCTCATTGTGAGAGTGCCTTTCTATATTTGGAGTGCCTTTTGTTTATATTGTTTACGCCTCTTTCCAGCATTGCGGGTCGAGGGCGTAGAAGCGGTGAGTGTAGCCGAAAGACACAGCAGGACAACCACGACAGAAACGCAAGAGTTCACAGTGGGCGCACTTCTCAAAACGCTCATACTGTCGAAATTGGTTCATCTTATCACTATGATAAACCGTGTACATATCCTCGTTCACCGTACCCACATAACTCTCGAACCGCCTGCAAGCCATCAGTCTGCCTTCCGCAGGAATGGTGAAATGACAGTTGCCACAGTTGCAACCATCGTAGATAGTGTCCTCATCAAGTGCATCGGGAATTTTCCCAATACCTTGTTCATAGAGATATAAAGTCCAGAGATGGTCTTTGAGGTTGAAAGTTGTACCGCTATGCTCGTATTGCTTAAATTTCTGCCAACAGCGGTCGAGGAACTCGCGGTATTGCCATGGCTCAATGTGCCATGTGTCGCGATGTGCCTTGTCCTCATTGGTTGGGCAATATCGCCCGAAAGCAAATATATCTGATTGATGCTCAACGACGACATCTATGAGTGACGGCAGTTCATCAATATTGGTGGCGGACGCGGTACTCATAATGGCGCAGTACATACCTGCGTTGCGAACGAGAGGAATGGCGGCAAGGGTCGCATCAAATGAACCACGCTTACGAAAATAGTCGTGCATTGTGCGCAAACCATCGAGTGAGAGTTGGTATTTACGGCAACCAAGGGCGTGCATACGCTCGCACACTTCACTTGTTAGATGGAACGGATTGCCTCTCAGGGCGAAAGGGATATTGCGCTCATGAATGACAGCGAGTAAATCCCAGAAACGCTTATGAAGAATAGGGTCGCCACCAGTGATATAAAGATATGGCGTGCGGTTCATACGCTCTGCCATATTGCATATATTATCAAGCGTTTGCAGCAGTTTGTTCCAAGGCATCTCATACATCACGGGATGCCCTTCGGCAAACAAATAACAATGTTTGCACCGCTGGTCACATTCGTCAGTTATATGCCAATGGAAAGCGAAATAGTCTTTCATTGTGCTACAAATAAATACAAAAAAAGGCAAGAACTATCCCTTGCCTTTTTGTTGATAATGTGCTAATTACTTATCGCCTGCACCACAAGCACTACCACAAGCAGCGGGTTTCTCCTCGCAAAGCACACCTTGTGCGCTATGAGGAACATAGAGATCATTTACTCTTTTCGTAATGTCTGAAAATTAAATTGTTAATAAAATAAGTTATCCAACATCTTATAGTGAACTGGTCTTACAATTTAATGGTCTTACCTCTTACAGCGAAGCGGTCTTAATAAGTGGTCTTACTCCACCACCAATGTCCTGTTTGGCTTGCGCGGTTTCTCTTTCGGATAGTCGCCACGGCAGTAGCCAAGCAACACGAAACAACGCGGTGCATAACCCTCTGGGACACCCCATTGTTGCATCAACGAACGACCGTAGTCATTGTAAAAAGTCTCTTCGGCGCGTGCTGGTGCTATTAGAGTGGAAAGTGACCACGAGCGTCCCTGCCTTTATGAGGGTGAGCATAATATAGCGACTACCGCTCTTGGTCACGCCGTTGAAATGCACGCCCTCGGTTGTGATGTAATCTTTCGTTTCGGAAGTTACAGCACCAACTATCGTCAAGCCGTCATATTCTACCTGTGGTGCTAATGATGCGTCTGTAAGTAGGACTTTCTCGGTAAATTCCGAGAAGTCCCACACTTTCACTGCACTTTCGTCAGTCATCGCCGCCCCCGTCGGCGGCATCATCGTTGATGGTTGTGCCATCTTCGAGTTCTATCTTGCCTTCATAGAATGGTGCAGGTACGACATCAGAGGCTTCGGCGTTGATGGTGGTAGATGCTGTGCCGGTAGCACCTTGACCCAAATCCTGTGCAACAGTGGATTTGGTGTCCCAACGCTCCGAGTCGATGACGCGATACTTGCCTTTCATATCTTCAACAAGGAACACATTGTCGGTGTTGTTGATATAGGCAGCGGCTGCCGATGAATCTTCACCCACACACGGGTGTATGGCTGTGAGTTTGTTGAGTTGCGTTTGAGAAGGCAATTCACCTTGTGCCTCCGATGTAACCTGACACTTGTCGGGTAGTACATCAATATGATGCCAATATTTGTCGGCAGCAAGGGTGAAACTGCCTGTGTACTTTGCAGCCGTCGGTCTGCCGTTCTCATCTGTGGGCAAAGTCGGCCAATTAGCGATGTCTGACTTTACAATGTAATAGATACGCCTTTTGATGTCAGGGTACTCGGGCGTTTCCTGACACCAAGAAAGCGATTTCTGAATGCTTGAACATGTGTTTGCCATATCGTCAATGTTTTAGAGATTAGTCGTTCGCTGTTTCTTCTGAACTTGTGGTATCAGATTTCAACTCTATCACTTTGAGGCGTGACTTGTCGAGGCTCTCGAACTGTACACCGAAGAACATAGTGGCGATGTAGGTCAGCACGAATGGTGCGAAACGAGCCACTTCTATACTTTCCACATCAGACATATTGTCGTAACCATAGAGCATATTGCTCTTTGGTGCGATGTGGATATACTTACTGTCGGCTTTATTAGCGAGAGGCACGAGTTTCAGCCGACCTTGCGAGCCTTCTACAACATTCTGTTGGTACTGTGTGTTGTATATCAAGCCGCCGTGCGTCTTTTGGAAACTCTCACTATACTTGTCGTAGAAGTCTTGCGAGCAGTACATATTCAACTCTTGCGCACGCAAGTGTGGGTCAAGATGAAAGAGAATATCCTTGGCGATGTCGCAAGCGTTCTCGGTTGTGATGTCGTCAGTCAGTTGCTGATAGTTGTTCTTTGAGGCAGCGATATTACCAGCAGTTATTTCCGCGGTGGTAATGGTATCAAAGCCGTTGAACAGTTCCATGGTTGTTTCGCCGTTGTCGTTGCGTGTGGCTGCCCAGATGGCATTATTGAGATTGTACGACAGCGACTTGGCAATGAGTGCGAGGACATGCTTGTCGGTAGGTGTAGAGGCTTGCCCCTCACCTTTCGTTGCGCCTGTGCCTAATAGAGTGCGAATAGCACTGTTAGGCTCAAAGTCCTTAACCACATTGCCGAAATAAGTTTCTAATGTGCGGAACGACAGATTGAGGTCGGCATTACTGCGACGGTCTGCCTTGTAGGGCGCGAACTGTGCGTCAAGACCTATTGTGCCGACCGACTCTTTGTAGCGTATGCCAGGGCGACCTGTCATGTATTGCAGAGTATCGTTGCAACCAAGCAGGGGCAACATAAGCAACTCTTTGCGGTACAGATGAGCGGCTTCCTGCCACTCTTCGGGTGTGAATACTAATTTTCCGTATGCCATATTGATAATTATTAAGTGGGGTTAACAAAGTTAGAGTGTGGGCAAGGACTTGTATAGTTCCTGTGCGCTTGCCATTGTGCGAGCAAACTCGGCTTCAGGCGTTGTTGGCTCGTCCTTGTGTGTCTGATTGATGACCTGCTGCGTCTGTTCGGCTGGTTGGTCTGCAAGTTGTTTCTCAAGAGCAGTGATGCAAGCGTCCTTGCTCTTGACTTGGCTCTCAAGCATTGTTATCTTGTCCGTCAGGTTCTTCAGGTACGCTTCAAGCGTATCGGCTTGTTCGGCTGTCAGTGAGAGATACTCATCTGTCAGCGTAAACTCTTGCTGTTGCATAGCCAATGCCACAGCGAGAAATGGTAGTAACTTGTTCATATCTTTGTGAGTTTTGGGATTGTCCTGCTCTTTTCGTTGGAAGAAAGTGGAAAGCATTTCCACAAGTTTCTGAAAACCTTTTGGCGTGTGTGCCTGCTGTATAGGCAGGTTGGGCAGTGGCATACCATTGGCTTGCAGTGAGGCTGCGATGTCCTCTGTCAGCACAGGTTCTGCATCTTCATTGTTGTCCGTCAGACTATCAACGAAACCCCACTGCAAGGCTTCATCGGCAGTCAGCCAGCCGCCTGTCTTCATCAAGCCAAGCAAGTCGTCTGTTGACTTGCTGCATTTGCCAGCGTACATCTTTGCGATATTCAGATCCATTTTCTCAAGGTCGGACTTGATTTGTGCGAGTTCGTCAATCTGCGATTGCAGTTGGTCAGCATTGAGCAATGCCCATTGGAAGAACTCGGCACTGCATTTATGCACAAGGTACATCGCACACTCGTCCATCGTGATGTGCGCTGCACCCATAGAGGCAATGGTGGCTGCCGAAGCATTCATACCTACGAAATGTACAGTCACATCGCCGTGGTTCTTGAAACACGAAGCGATGCTCAATGCCGTTGCAAGTGACCCACCGAGTGAATCGATGAGGACGGTCACGGGGCGGTCTTTGTATTTTGTGAGCGTGCGCGAAACGAGGTCGGCATCGAAATCTTGACCACCTACATAACCGCGCAAATAAAGGTCGTACTTCATTGTAGAATAGATTTTCTACGCAAAAGTACGACCGATGATACAGGCAGTAAGAGACTATGCAGTGGCTTTTACACCATCATTATTGCACGGTTTGAGGACGATGGAGGCGGTATGTTTGACTTCATACTGATACACAGCAGGGTCGCCATCGGGTGTCCCCGTCATCTGTGTAGCAGTGATAGCGAGGTAAAGGCGTTCCGACTGTCCGATAAGGTAATACTGGCCGTTGGCAGTACGAATAACGAAGGCAACAGCACAGTGGCGTGGAAGTCTTGTTGCGCTGCGAAATGTGAGGGTCAGACTTTCCACCGTGCCGTTCCGCTCGTTCGTCTGCTCAACTTCAAGGGAAGCATTGCTTGACAGCGGAACGACAGTCGGACGGACAAACAGTACTATCGGCACACCTGCAAGGGCATTGTAGGTGGTATTGGCAGGCAAGATGTCGGCTTTGAGATAACCGATTTCGATGATACCGGGGTATGAAGGACAAGACATAATTATTCGTTTTAGGGCAAAATCTTACCACATCTGACAACTATCCGTTTTTGTGGTTAGATGTCAATGTCTTTTTTCTTGATTTTTCTTTGTAATACACATTTCTCTGCCGTTGGTAGATTTTGGCGAGAGCATTCCAATTCTTCTCATCATACTCAATACCGTGGGCTTCCATAAAAGCATAAATGGCATTGTCTTGTCGTGAGAGGGCGTGCGGAAACGAGTGCAACTCGTCCCACAGATTGAGCAGGAAACGATTGCGGATAGTGTCCGCAAGTTTCTGCCTGCCGTGCTGACCGAGGTAGTTATAATAGAGTGGGTTTTTGTCACGAAAATAGGGTATGATGATTGCAAGATTGGCATCATCGGGTTCGCTGACAATGTGAGAGGGTTGCTTTTGCAGGAAATACTGCAACACGCGGCACTCTTGCGAGCCACGAGGGATAACCACAGGTTCAAGGGGCTTGTAAACCAGATGAGGCACAATATCATCTTCACGATGCTGAATTTGTCGGCACTCGTGGGCATACCATTGGGCAAGATAGTTGGGCAGAGTGAGATAAATGCAAATGCGGTCTGTCATAGGTATCGGCTTGTAAAACAATACAAAATTAGTCAATTTGCGTCGGATTAGAAAGACCTTATCGCATTATTACAAATTTTAGAGTATCTCATCAACTTGCCAATTTTGATGTAAAATCTTACAAATTAGTTGTAAATGTCGTGAAAAAGTTGTACTTTTGCGCAAAATTTCTTGACTTCTGTACACAGAACAAGAATTAGTTGAAATCTTGCGAGGACTTATAAGCAAACCAGCAGAAACAGAAATAGTTGAGTTCAAGAGGGCTGCAACTAATTTTGATGATTCAGAGTTGGGAAAGTATTTCTCTGCATTGAGTAACGAAGCCAATTTGAAAGGATTGGATTATGCGTGGTTGTTTTTTGGTATGGATAATGCCACTCACGAACTAACTAATTCTCAATACAAAATTTCTCGTCCGTCATTAGATGAGATGAAAAAGAAGATTGGCGACCAAACAACCAATCGTATTACATTTGAAGAAATATACGATTTTGTGGTTGATGGAAAGCGCGTTGTGATGTTCCAAATACCAGCCACTCCACAAGGTATTCCAATGGCATATAAGGGACATTACTATGGTCGTGATGGCGAATCTTTGGTGGCGTTGAACTTACAGGAGATTGAGAAAATTAGAAGTCAGCGTGTAAGCAGTAACTTTGAGAAAATGTCTGCAATGTCAATGCTGACAGGTAGTCAGGTTCTGCAATTACATAACTATAAAAAACTCTATGAGCGTATAAACCGCCGTGTGCCTAACGATGATAATGTTATACTTGACCTACTCAAAGAATATGGTTTTGCTACTGAAATAAATGGTACTTGGGTAATTACCAATATGGGTGCTATCTTGTTTGCAAATAAACTATCAGATTTTGATGGACTGCGTCATCGTGGTATTATCATTAGGCGGTATGAGGGCAATAATAATCTGATTATGATTGCCGAAAAGCAAAGTGAGGCTGGCTATGCGGTTGATTTTGAGGATTTGTTAGATTGGATAGAAAATAACACGAGCAAGGAAAAGATACTAACAACTCGCACAAGAGAAGTAACTTATCCTCGTGTTGCTATTCGTGAGTTCCTTGCAAATCTTATGGTACATCAAGATTTTAGTATAAAGGGTATGCCACTGACTGTGGAAATCTTCGCAAATAGACTAGTATTTACTAACCCGGGGTCACTTTTGAACGATGTTAACCGTTTGATAGATTTGCTACCCGCGCAATGAGGATTTAGCGCAAGCAATGTTACAGATTGATTTGTGCGAGCGTCGGGGAAGTGGCTACGACCGTGCTGTAGAGGCTATTGAGGCTATGTATCTGCCACCATATAAAGCAGAAAATGGTACTAACTTCACAAGAATTACTTTGTTCCCGAAGAAAGTTTTTAAGACAATGACAATGCAAGAAAAGGTTTTGGCTAGCTACCAACATGCTTGTCTGTTGTATGAAAATGGTGAAGAGTTGAATAATCAAACCTTGCGTGAACGATTTAATTTAGAAAAGAATAAATCTTCTGTGGCATCGCGCATAATCTCTGAAACAATAGCGTGCGGATTGATAAAGGCAGCCAGCACAGAAAATGAATCAAAAAAATTCTCCACATATATACCATTCTATGGATGATTTTATTTGCAGAGAAAATCCGTCTTGTCATTAACTCGCTATTATTCAGTGAGTTTTTATTTGCAAAGAAAATCCGTTTTTTTATTTTCACGCTCGTTTATGTGGCTATAAACAGAGTGTTACTCTTATTTTCACAAGAAATGCAATGTAGTCATAAATGATTGAAATACAGACTATTTTTATTCCACACGAAATGCACACAAATAAAAGCCGTTAGTGTCCTTGTGACCTAACGGCTCGTCGGCGAGTGTCCCCAAGACCTCACCACCTTTGTAGCGATGAGGTCGGGGCGGGTTGGTTATTTTATTGGGCGAGTGGAAAGGCGGTGCAAGATGTCACCGTCCTCTGCACTGTAATACGGTTCGACCTCTACAATGTTATACTGCCTCTTGCGATAGGCGTGTGGAAATTGTTCGGCATATTGTTCCGCCTGCTCTTTACTGAAAAAGTACTTGCCGCAAATGTTTAGCCACAAGCCCTTTATTTCCTCATTGTCGGTTTCTACTTGTCCTAAAAGTACATAAAACTTGGTGCGTGTGCTATCTGCCCAAAATGCACCCATCGTAAAAATGTCTTGTGCAAAGCCAATCTTAAAACATTGCCTTGCTTGTTTTTCAATTTGTTGTTCTCTTGTTGTCATATTATTGCCCGTCCTGCCGATAGCACAGCAATTAAAAAGTTATACATCTTCTTCGTAACTCGCACAAGTGGCGTTTCTGTCCGTTGGTTCGTCTGTCAGCCTGCACCCCCAAAAATGGTAGCCAAAACTACAAAGGTGCTTGCAGTAGTAACAAGTTCTTTCCGTTTTCATTGTTGTACCTCCTTTTGTTTGTTTAGTTGTCTTTGTGATAACTCGGTAAAAGTCATCGTGTTTAGATAAATCAGTTGCATATACTCTTTTGAGTACATCATACGCTCAACCTCTGAATAAGTACTTGGCATATTGCATTTAAAAAGCACTAATACATTTGTCAAGTTGGCGTTAAGTTCTTCAAGTTCGACTGCCGTGAAATGGGCTAAAATCTTTTTCAGTTCCATAATGATAAGTATTTAATAATTAAACTATTTGGGCTGTTGTACAACCTCTTTTACAAGTTTCTTTCTCAATCTTGGTTCTTCTAATTGGTCACATATTGCAACTCGTCTGCCTGCTCTTACAAGGCGTGGCAAGTAGTTATCAAGTGCGTGAAATGGAAATCCACACATCTCGAAACCTGCTTTTGCGTGGTGCGTCAAGGTAATACCCGTAATGTTGCAAACATCTTTTGCGTCTTGGTAATATGCCTCGTAAAACTCACCAACACGAAAAAGCAAAAGTGCGTCGGGATATGTATTTTTGATGTTATGCCACTGCGTAAAAATCGGCGTAACTCTCAATGCCTGCTCGCTCTCACTCTCGCTGTTGTTACTTGCGGTAATATTGGAGGAGAGATTAGATTGTTTTTCCAATTTTGCTTGATTTTCAACAACAAGGCTCTGTGCCTCACCGAATAATAAATCATATAAATCTAACTGTTTCATATTGATAAAATTTTTTAGTTGTTACTTGCGTATAAAGTCGTTTTCGAGTTGAGTTGTTTTCCACTGCAATCAGAAGGTAGTGGTAGCATCGTGCAAGTTTTTTGACTAAAAAAATACTACCTCGCAGAGTGTGGAGATTTTTTTTTGCAAAACAGGGACTGCTTGACCTTGCAAAGCGTAGCGACCACGACTTACCTTCGCAGTGCGAAAACAATCTCAAGAAACTCGGAAACAAGACTTTAGCGAGTGGCAGCGTTAAGAAAAATTCGATATGAGGCAGTACCTTATGATTATTCGGTAGCACAAAGAGCAGTTGAAAATCAAGCCCCGTCATAACAGAAAGCAATAGTCCACAGCGTAACGCAGTGTAGCCGTGGTCTATTGCTCTGTTATACCGCTCTGCCTATAACCTCTTGCAGTGGCGTGTCCCTGCAAATGGTTATAGGTGCTTCAAGCGTGATTGCAGCCTGTCGGAAATCACTTGCACAAAGTCATAACAGCAGTCTATATCTCATAGTGAAACAGAGTGCAACTATGATAATATAGGCTTGTTATACCTTATTGTCGAGCAAATAAATGCAGCAAAATGATTTTTTCTTTGAGAAAATTTGTATATTAGAAAAAATAGTTGTACTTTTGTGCGGTTTTTTACGAAATAAACCGAACAGTAAGAGTACGACACAATATGAGAAACGGCACTAAAAGTTATATTACGAACTACATTAACCGCTTGAAAACTAACAAGATTTTCACTGCAAACACTTTCGTAACTGACACCATATCTTCCGATGCAGCACGCATGGCGTTGGAACGGATGGTGTCAGAAGGCAAGATCCGCAAATTAAGCAAGGGGCGTTATTACAAGCCTGAACAATCGATGTTTGGCGAAATAGCCCCTACCATAGAGCAGGTGATAACCGACCTTGTTGAAAGCAAAACGCATCAGCCAATTGGTTATCTGACTGGCACTATTGCCTTCAATCAACTCGGGCTAACCACACAAGTCTGTTCGCAGGTACAGATAGGAGTTCGCAAATATCGTCGCACTATCCAGCGTGGTCTGTACTCTATCTCATTTATTCTCCAGCCGAATGCTATCACACGCGATAACATCTATTTGTTACGATTGTTAGATGCACTTCGGTTCTTCAATGCTATACCAGCGACCACTCCAAATGAGGCAGTGTCGCGTATAATATATTTAATCGGCAAGTTACAGAAAGAGCAACAGCAACGCATTATAGGTTTGGCACTGCGCTATTCGCCATATGTGCGTGCGCTGTTGGGTGCGATATTAGAACAAATCGGCATGAGTGATGAACAAACAAAAGTTCTTAAAGAATCGCTTAATGCACAGACACACTATAAATTATTTATTTCAAGAGAAACATTACCTACCATATCAAACTGGAAAATAAGATGAGTGAATTACATGAAAACAAATTGATTTTCCGTCAAGTTGTACTGGCAACGGCACAAGCACAAAACATTGACCGCCTTTTTGTGGAGAAGGACTATTGGATTACACGGTCGTTGGCACAGTTAGCACGCAGTCAGTACAGTGACAAGATGGTATTCAAAGGCGGCACATCATTGAGCAAAGCCTACGGATTGACACATCGTTTCTCCGAAGACATTGATGTAGCCGTTGTCAATGCCAATCAGTATTCGCAAAACCAACTGAAACACCTTATCCATCGCTCGGCGCATGTTATGAGTGAAGGATTAGAAGAAGTGATTGGCGACCCTATAACACGCAAGACATCAGCATACTACAAGCAACTATACTTGTTCCCAACTTCAAAAAGTATGACAAGTTCATTGCCTATCCGTGAAGGTCAGATTTTGTTGGAAATCAACTCATTTGGCAACCCATATCCGTATGTGCCTATACAAATTCAGAGTTTTATCACAGAGTTTCTACAAACGCAGGAACGATTCATAAATCTCATAGATGAATATGATTTACAACCCTTTACCATCAATGTGCTTGACAAGCGTCGCACGCTGTTAGAAAAGACTGTTTCGTTACTGCGTTTCTCTTTTGCGAAGGATATCAACGAATTAACGGCAAAAATACGCCACTTCTATGACCTTTATTTCTTGGTAAATGACGGTGAATGTGCGCAATATCTGCACTCTGACAAGTTCCAACAAGAATTCGTTGAACTATATGCTCACGACCAAGGCGAGTTTGATAATCCTTTAGGGTGGAACACCCAGCGGCATACATTATCTCCATTGCTGACGGATTTTGATACAATATGGCAAATTCTGCGTAACACTTACGAAACGAACATACCGCCATTAGCATACATTAAACCCATACCATCATCAGACAAGGTGGCTAAAGCGTTTGAGCAGATAGCCCAAGTTCTCAAAACAATATAATTTCGAGCGAGTGTCTGTAAGACCGAGCGAGCCGCGTGAGTGTCCCTGCGACATCACGCTTTGAGTGTCCCCAAAAGCCTTGCCACCTTGTGAGGGGCTTGGCTCTTGGTGGCTCTCTTACTCCTTATTCAGTGCCTTTTTCATCATCTCTTCCCACTCGCTTTTGCCTGCGTTATAGGTGTTTATTTAGTACGGCACAAAAAATGGGTTCATCATTCGGATTGTTGCCCAAAGGTTTTCAAGTGCAAGGTTATATGCCTTTGTGTACTTGTTCCAATTCTTTATAGCGTCATTATATCGCCACACAAGTTCATTGTTATGGCCTTGCAGTCGTTGTAACTCTTTTATACACTCGTCCGCCTTTATGCGGTCATCACTTGTCAAAACGCCTGTATAATAGTTGCTTGTCTTGCGAAAAACAAACATCGTGTTTATCTCGTCTTGCACATCATACCCACACTTGGCAATAGATATGTGGAAATTCTTATTTTCCCACTCTTGCCCATAATAGATTGATATATACTTATATATGTAGATTTCGTCCTCTCTCCAGCCGTTGCCTTTCTCGGTGTAGGTTTCTGGGAATAGGTCTTGTAGTTGTGTGGCAAATCGTTTGTTCAACATCTTGCCGTCCCACTTTGTCATTAAGCCTTTGGCTGTTTCAAACACTTGGTTCGCTTGCTCGGTAGCTTTCTCAACTCGTGCGGTGTACGCTTTCAGTTCTTCAACATTTCGGAAATTAGAATAATTTTTCATTGCTGTAAATGTTTTAATTAGTTATACTTTCTTGTTTTGTTAGCCTTGCAAGGGTTGGCATTTCTGCCGTCCCCTGCTTGGCTTGGTTCGTCTTTATGCAACAGCGTTTGGTCTTTGCTCTTGGCTCTTTGTCCCTTGTTCTTGCTTGTGGCACTGCGAAATATCAAACAAGTAACATAGTGGGTAATACTCATCTTTTGAAGATGTCTTTTTCAGTTGTTCGGGGGTGGCGTTTTCTATTGTTACGCCTTGTTCCTTTGCCTCGTCTGTGAGCTCTTCGGTTTCTTTTCTGCGTGGCTTGCCCCAAAATAGATAGGCTTTTTCACCTCTGCGGACTGAATAACCTTTCTTCTTCCACTGGTCAAAAGTATTCAGTTCGGTAATTTCGTTTTCCTTTCGGTAGTACTCGTGCAACATCTCATTTATCGTTGGGATTGGTTCTACTCCCATAAGTTCCATAAGTTCTTGCTTTGCCTGAAATTGTGCTGAAATGCCCCTGAGCCAGTCCCTGCGCTCTTGTGCTGCCTTTTGCTTGGCGGTCTTTGCTTTCGTGGCGTTCTCTGCTACATCGTTAAATACCTGCTCGTTTACTACGGCGTTAATTACTTGGGTTGCCTGTGCGCTTTCTGCGACTTTCTTTTGATTTGCTTTCATTGTTTTGAAAATTAAAATGTTAATAAGTAAATAGTTTGTTATGTTGATTTAATGCCAACTCTTTGAGCATACATCGAAATCTTCGTATTCATCATAAATGCCGTTATAATTCATTTCCTCGTTGTATTCCCAACTAAATGGTACAGGGCTTTCGTCCTCGCTATCTATTCGGGAGTTACTTGCGGTAATGTTGGAGGAGAGATTAGATTGTTTCTCCAAATTTGCTTTTCCTGTGATGTTAAGGCTCTGTGCCTCTGCGTTCATCTGAAATAATACTAACTGTTTCATATTCTTTAATTTTTAGAAGTTACTTGCGTATAAAGTAGTTATCGAGTTGAGTTGTTTTCCACTGCAATCAGAAGGTAGTGGTTGCAGCGTGCAAGATTTTTGACTAAAAAATACTCTTTTGTTGAGTAGCCTGCGGAAAAAGAAAAGGAAGATTTTTTTTGCAAACCACAGCGTGCCTGACCTTGCAAAGCGTGAGCGAGTACGACTTAACTTCGCAGTGCGAAAACAATCTCAACAAACTCGATGACTGAACTATTACGGCAACAAGTAACTCGTCAAGAAAATTAAAGAATAGATATGAGGCAGTTAGACCGCAAGCCAACAGATGAACGCAAGGCACAGTAGAGCCTCATCACAGAAAAAGCGCAACACCATAACAGAAAGCAATAGTCCACAGCGTAATGCAGTGTAGCCGTGGTCTATTGCCTGTTATACCGCTCTGCCTACAACCTCTTGCAGTGGCGTGTCCCAGCAAATGGTTGTGGGTGCTTTAATGCGTTAGGGATAGAAAGGAAGTTTTGAAAAAACTGTCTGCAATGACGGTTACCCCTGCATAGCCCGACCCGATAGGGTAACGCCCAAAAGAAAAATATAAAACTAATCCCCGTGTCCCTTAAAATTGTAATAAAATTTGAAAACTCAAAAAAAATGTCACCTCTGTCACCCTTGCCTAATATGTTGATTTATAGAGTAACATCGCTGTAACAACAAGTGACAATAGGTAATATAAGGTAACAAAGAGTAACAAAAGGTAACAAACTATGTTACTTTATAAATAACTAAAAATAAATACAGTATGTAGTGAGGTAACAAAAAGTAACATAATGTAACTCAACAAAATAATTCTGAACATTTCTTAACAAAAAAAAACACGCTCTCGATATACAATCAAAAGCGTGTTAAAACAATCTGTAACAGCCCCACCATCTCACCATGGTTGGTCATCTTCTTTATTCTGAAAATCTAAAACACCTTGCGTATCTTGTGGTGGCACATTGTCAGTAGGTAACATCGCTTTCATCTCTGCGAGTTCCGAAGGTGTTAGCACGGTATCTGCTTTGATAATAAAGCCTCGATTTTTATCCGTCCTATAACTTATCTGTTCACCAAGCATATATGGTATCTTAATGTATGATACTTTGCTAATGCCTTTCTCATTTACAGTATCTTTCGCTCCAAAATAATCTCGTAACAACGAGCGGATATAGTCATTTGATGTGTGCCTGATTTCATCAATCATCTCTTTGAGTATCTTGACCGAGAAAGTGTATTCCATAGCAGGAAATGACAAAAACAAAGTTTTTAGTTCTGTTTCAATTTCTTTCACTACTGCTGGACGCTGATTGAGTTGCAGCCGTTCCAATGCTTTCGTCTTAATATCATCGGCAGAGAACCACATTCTTGATTTGGCTTCTCTGACAAACAATTTGCGATTATTGAGGAAATACAAAAATCCAGGTATTTCATCATAGAGCAATTCAAGTATATTCGGCACGAGTTTATCATCAGGTATTTTGGGAATACGCCTTACCCAAAATCGGATTTCATCTTGTTGGGTATAGATAAAACGCGTTTCATTGTTCGAGCAAAGAATATACTTGGTAAAATTTTCAACTTCCACATGGTCTTTCCCTTTCTTCTGCACAGGTGACTTTTTTGCCGTTGACATCATCTTCAGTCGTTCTGTAACTTTTGTATTGTCGTCAAGCGATGTTTCATCAACGCCGACAATCAGTTTCCCTGAAATCAAGGCATTAAACTCCGACATTATTTCGGAGTTACCGACAGTGATAGCATTTGCACCAAATATCTCGCGCAACAAATCAAGGAACGATGTTTTGCCAGTGCCTCTTTCTTGACTAACCAAACAAAGAATTGGCAACATTTGAGTTGGTTGTTGATACAAAAGTTGCATATAGTCCAAACCGAGTTGGTATTGGTCACTTTCTTCGCTATCGCCACCAAAAATGTGGTGTAGCATAAAGTCGATGTGTTCCCATTGTCCCTTAAAGGGTTGGTAATTCAATGGCGAATAGAGATTGAAACAATTATCGATTATGTCTTGATAATTTGTGTGCGAAGGGTAGTTAATAAACGCTTTGAATTTTGGAATATGCGCCAAAGAAGCAGAACCGAAATCATCTTTGATTGTACCTTTCTGTCGTGGGGCGAGACGAAATTCTTTGTGGTCTTCTCCTCCACGAATAGAGGGTATCCATATCTTTTCAAAGTAATCATCTCCAACACAAATATAATTCTTCAACTCTCTTGGCACTGTACGCACCAAGATATTATCTTTGGAGTTATACTGGTATGTAGAACCAAAATACACAAAGGGTTGGTCCTTGATGATTTCCTGCCAAGCATTGTAGAACATATTTACAGTCTTCAAATTGAAATATGCCTGCAACTTGCCAACATGTGCTTTAAGATTTATCTTATGAAAATATGTCCCTCCTTTGCCAAGATATTCAAGATCTTCCAAAATCTCTTTGCTCTTGTCCTTGTATGCTTCATCAAGCAAAAGATCATCAAGCCCTTTGGGATGGTTCTTCAATTCATCCGAATTGATATGAGCAAAGAATATCTCAACATCTTCATTGAGAAGCAACTCGCGTGTATGAATAAGTGCATTGTAAAAAACTTGTGGGCGGCGTGTAAGTTCTTCACGGCGTTGCAAGTCTTTTAACGAGATATTCAAACAGTCACCATCATAAAGTATGACGACAGTCTTAACCTTGCAAACATCAATAATGCGCCGAATATCTCGATGAAGTTTCTTGGCTTTGCTATCGGCATAATGAGTAATAGACGATAAGCCTATAATATCAAAACCATGCAAAGAAGCACACATCGCCTTGAAATAGCCTTCTGTAAGGACAAGCATTGGCACTTCCTCCTGCTTTTCAAACTTAACCAACAAACGAGGTGGAATAAAAGGGTAAATACCTTGCCCTTTTGGGAAAAGGTATTTAGCATCATCGCCTTCAGGTATGTTCTTTGGATTACGCCGAGTTACATAGTAAGTTTTTACCCTTTCAAGGTCTGAATGAGCAGCCGTTTTTGGAGGATTGGGGTCGTCATACTCTATGACATTGCGGTCAAGGTCATATACTAAAATGCGAATATTGTCATGTTCGTCAGATGAAAATATCTTTGCTTCGTATTCAGATGACATTCCCCAACGACCAGTGTATTTAAGTGTAATAAGGTTGTCTTGTTCTGACAACCCTATACCCTCAAATACTCGTTGCTGCAAGTACGATTTTTGAGGCTCTTGCTCTGATGTAGTATTTTGATTACTATTCATTTCTCAAATCAAGTCGCTGAAGATATGTATATGTTTCTGCGATTGCTATTTGTTCAAGTTCCAATCGCAAAGCATTAGCCGTGTCTTTGAGGCATACATCAAAGATAGTGCAGTGATACATATTGCCATAAGTCCAAAAGAAGTTATGGAGTTTGTAAAAACCCTTCACCTTTAACAATGAGTTTGCGTCCAAATGATCAGCAAACTCTGTTACATCTAATTTCTCACCTTCAATGGCAATGTAACAAGAATTGTTTTGTTCCTCGTTTTCATCTATAATGGGAGAAGTGAACACAAGGAAATCTGGATAAACTCTTTTCATAAGATTATTATTTAGATTTTATTGAGATATAATCGGATAATGCGTATAAAGGCTTTTTGCTCAACTGGTTTCAGGCATCCATCTTTAATACGATTATAGAATGTTGAACGACCCCAGCCACATTCGGCACAGAGTTCTTCACGAAACTCTCTCATTCGACTTTCATCTTCAATAGCATTATACTGCTTCAAATAGTATAACGCATCAACTTTTTCTTTCATACGCTTAATAATTTTTTTTTTGGGCGGAAATATGTTCTTCAAGCCCATAGTGTGACTATATGATTTATCTTCTTCCTACGAAGATATGAAAGTAGAGATTGTCCTCTACGCCAACGATAAAAAGTTGAAGAACTAACTCCACAATTATTCATCACCCTCATACGAAAAACGATTTTATCGTTTTGAGATAATTGATTCCAAAAATTGGCGAAACAATCTCTCCATGTAATAGGTATACTCATACTTTCAAGGTATTATAACTTGTTGATAATATGCAATTCTGTTATGCAAAATTACAATTCTCTGCCCATCAAATCAAATGGTAGTGCGTGGTAGTCTAATTGGTGGACTATCGTGCAATCGTCTTGATTCCACAAGTATATGAGACTAAAACAAAAGCACTTGAAATAGGTGCATACAATTTTTTCAAGTGCCAAATGCACTTGAACTTACAAAAAATCCCATTTTGTACGGAATAGATAAGATAAACACATCTTTTTTGTAACCAAAAATAGAGCCACAAAAAATATGCAAATGAGTTATCTCTATTTTTTACACACTCAATAGACTATTTTTGGATTGAGTCCAAGACAAAAAACAGATTGCAAACAGTATTAAAAAACACACCTGCAATCTGCCATAAATAGTTTTGATAACAAAATTGAGAAAAAAATAAAAATAAATTTGGTAAAGTCCAAATTTTGTACTATCTTTGTACCATCAATGATACAGAAATGTACCCAAATGACGAACAAAATTTGAATTGTTTAACAACCAATTCATTGAATGTCAGAACAATAGGAAAATAAGGACGAGCATCGCGAGTTCGAGTCTCGTCCGCACCGCTGAGGTTGAAACAGAGGAGCGTTATGGAAGGAACGCAAATGGTTTGACTTTCGATATTCTTAAACGGCTTTCACGAAGAGTGGAGGTCGTTTGTTGTTTTTGTCTTCGTAAAATGTGCTTGTTTCTATGCTGCGTCCTTATAGGATGATGCGGGAATGCTTATACCTTATGAAAAGGAAGGATGGTATATTGTATGTTCTACTCTATTTTCACTTCCAATGCACGGGCGATACAGTCATCCATGTCGTAGTATTTATATTCTGCCAGCCGTCCTCCGAACAAGACTTGTTTCTCTTGCGTTGCAAGGGCTGCGTACTCGGCATATAGCATCGTGTTTCGTGCATCGTTTACAGGATAGTAGGGTTCCATACCGTCTTGCCATTCTGCAGAGTATTCGCGTGAGATGACGGTTTTGGGTGTGTTGTAGATGGCTTGTCCGAACATCTCAAAGTGTTTGTGTTCGATTATACGCGTGTATGGTACTGCAGCGTCGGTGTAGTTTACGACGGCGTTCCCTTGATAGTTTGGTGTGGGCAGGATCTCCGTATCGAAGCGTACCGTACGGTATTGGAGTTTCCCAAGACGATAGCCGAAATAGGCATCTATTGCCCCAGTATAGACTATGCGCTTTGCCAGCGCATCCCATTGTGCCTTGGAAGACAGATAATCGATGTTGAGTCGTACATCGCAGCCTTCTAACAGTTTCTCAATAAGAAGGTTGTAGCCGCCAATGGGTATTCCCTGATAGGGGTCGTTGAAATAGTTATTGTCGAAGATAAATCGTACGGGTAGTCGTCGGATGATGAAGGTAGGTAGTTCTTTGCATGAGCGACCCCACTGCTTCTCGGTATATCCCTTGATGAGTCGTTGGTAGATGTCTTGTCCGACGAGGGTCAATGCTTGCTCTTCGAGGTTCTGAGGTTCGCGTCCATTGAGTGCCTTTATCGCTTCAGCCCGTTGTTCGTTTATTTTTTCCTGCGCCTCAGCGGGTGTGGTTATTCCCCACATCTGCGAGAAAGTGTTCATGTTGAACGGCAGATTGTAGAGCCTACCTTGGTAGTTTGCCACAGGGCAGTTGGTGTAACGATTGAACTCGACGAGTGAATTGACGAACTTCCACACTTCCTTGCTGTCTGTATGGAATATATGTGCGCCGTATTTATGTACATGGATGCCCTCGATGTTCTCGCAATACAGATTGCCGCCCGTGTGTGTACGCTTATCCACAACAAGCACCCTTTTGCCTGCATGGATAGCCCGATAAGCGACCACTGCTCCATACAGCCCCGCCCCTACGATCAGCAAGTCATACTCTTTCATGGTCTTATAGTTTTGATATTGCCCACAAAGATACATATTTTATTCTATTGAAGCAATTGTGAGATTTTTAGTTGATTGTGGAGAGAGGTTGAGCGTTTAGAGGTGAGCGTTATCCCATGGAATTAAGATAAGCCTAACGGCTTGTCCGCAGGCGGGACGCTCGCGTCTCCATTGTTTAGGGGTTGGAGGAGGTGGTGGTTTTGTAGGGGTAGATAGGGGAACTAGACGGGCTAGAGGATCGAGGGGTTTAGAGGAGGAGATGAGTGGCATAGGACGGTGTGGGTATGCGGTGAGCATGAAGGCTACGCCGTTGATGGGCGGGCGTTAGTGGCTTCGCGTTGATGGTTATGCGTTTGTGGGCTGCGCCGTTACATTTTGGTAGGGTCTTCCTATATTCATCCTATATTCGTCCTATATTCATCCTATGTAGATCCTATATAAAACCTTTGGAATAGGTAGTATTTATCGGGCTTTGCGGAAGGTCAAAAGAAAAAAGATGATTTTTCTGCGTTTTGTTTGTATAGGGACGGATATTTTTGTATCTTTGTGGTCGTTAAGGTACAAGTAAGAGGAACAATACTTGCTTGTAGTTGTTCTGAAAAAGAAAATAATAGAAAGTGGATGTATGAAGAAATAGTGTGAAAATAAGGTAGTAGGTGGTAGATAGGAAAAGATAAGGTGCAAAATAGGATCTGTTGATGCGTGACTATCGTAAGAAAGAACAGTTAAATCTATAATCGGTGGATAACAGAGCAAACACTTATTGCAAAAGTATATTGCTACTATGCATTCTCCTGATGAATGCGCCCCTTGTATCCCTCTACTCTGCGACTTATACTGGCTACACATTTATTCATTCTGAAGGTCAATCCCAACGGTCGTTTGTTGATGGTTTACAGGGTGTGCATGAGCAGACTCAGGTTGTTTATGTGACATCGGGCAGCAGTGTGCGTCTTGTTCCGTTGGCTGCGAATTCCCGTTATGCTTATCGTCGTTGGTTTGTTTACAGTAGCGGTACGGAGGGTAAGTTATCTTCGCTAAGTCCGTCGAGTGTCGGTATAGGTACGAAATATAACAATGCGACTTATTATGAAACGGACAAGGGATTGGTGGTGGTTAACAGTGACGGGAATGAGGGAAGCAGTAATTACCCTGTTTATACTTGTCAGGAAAGCGATGTCCGTCGGACGATAGTGTGCGAGCAGTCGTGTTACAAAGATTTTGTGATAAAAACCAACACCAAGCGTATTACGGAGCCTACCTTGTCGCAGCGTATTATTTTTGATATTCGTCCCGCATCGGAAATGGCGGCAGAGGTGGAGAATTACAAGGGGACAACGGCACCCGGTAGTTATACAGGCAATTACATGGAAGAATATACGCTAATGGCTCCGACAGGGAGTACATTGTATATAGGTCCTTCGTATCAGTTTAATGGTGGTAATTATCCGAATTATTACTATCAGGGTTCGTCTTCGATAAATAGTCTTTCGAATGCTACATGGCTATGGAATGGCACTGCTCCCAAGGCGGCTGATATAGTAAACAATCAGTATATCAAGGTAGAGTCAAACCGTGTAGGTACACAGACCTATACTTTGGCGGCACGGGTAAGACAAGGTAGAAGAGGACAAAGTTCGACCTATTATTATATAGCGAAGTTCACTGTGCGTTTTGTTGACCCTTCTCGATACGGTCCAACAGAGTCGCCTACGGAGGCATTGAATCTGAATGATTTGGACACGCTATATGAAGAGCGTTTTAATGCGAATGCTCCGCAGACGACTACGCCGACCTATTGTCAGACTCCTCTGGACTGGACGGAGTCGACATACGGTTTCTTCTATTCGGCTCTGACGCCGGATAAGCGTTTGGTGCATAGTGGAACATTAGATCCGACTTGGTCGGATTATGCCCTACTGAACTCGACAAACGGTTTGCACGATTATTTTATCGACAATGTATATAATCATGGTTCGAGTGGTACGATAGAAGATGCGAAGGAGGGTTATTTCCTTTATGTGGACGGTGCTCCTGAGCCCGGTAAGTTGTTCACCATAAAAGTGGACACGAACCTCTGTCCCGGCGCAGTGATGTATTTGTCTGCTTATTTTGCAGCGATACAGAAATCGGGGTCGAATCCACAGTTTGACTTCACCCTGTCGGGTGTTGTTAATGGTCAGACGAAGACGATACTTACTTATGCTACGGGTGAGATTAAGACGGCAGGTGTGTGGCAGCGTATTGTAGTGCCAATCGAGATGGAAGAGGACTATGAGTCGTATTCGCTTGTGATAACGAACAAAGGGAACAACATAAGCGGTAATGACTTCATCTTTGATGACTTCCAGATATTGGCTTCGAAACCACCTGTTCGTTCGTTGCAAGCCTCGAGTCAGGCATGTATTGACCCGATGGGTGATGAACTGACGACCTATTTAAGGATTACCTTAGACAATCAGAATCTGAACAATGTCAGTCATCTATATTATCAGTGGACGGATGATTCGGATATAGCGATTGATATGGATTATTATGGGAAAGAGGAGCAAGGGGGAGAGTCGTACGGTAGTATTCCCGTGAAAGGTTCGATAGCGAACTATCCTGTCTATTCATCGCTTGTATCGTTTGACGCGTATGCCTCTGATGCAACGAAAACGCCAACGGTAGGTTATGTGGAGGAGAATGGTACACAGGTGCTATATGTTGCGACCCGTGCCAGATTGGTTCCGGACAAGTATTATGTAGGATATGTAGCGACCGACCCATCGCAGTTGCGCAATGCGACATGCGGTTTGCGAACAGAGTTGCAGGTGGAAGGTTCGATGTACCTGACAGTGGATGATGAGCGGATACGGGACGACCATAGGATAGATTATTGCAGTAATCGCTTGATTCGTTTTGGGGTGGAGCGTCTTTTTATCAGCAACGATGCGACGAGTATCGTGAGAAAGAGGGCGATATGCAGTGCGGACTTCCTGTGGGGTACGCCGGAGTATATTGATGCCAATTATTCTCTTTATCATGCGAGTTTTGCAGAGATTCGTGCGGCAATAGAGTCCAGACGGGCTGGAAGTGCGAGTGCTGCGCAGACGGCATTGTTGAACAGTCTGACCAAAGCGCATTATCTGACGACAGATATGCAAAGTATGGAGGTATATCTATCGGCTGACAAACTGATTCGTTCGTTGATGTATGTTGCATTCCCTATTCCGGGAACGGGTTTGATGTTGGACGATAACGGGAATGTAACCACCGAGGCTGTTGATGTTTGTACAGATCCTGTTTACGGGGAAGTAATGATTCGTAGTGTGGAATTGAAAGCGATTCGTATAGGTACTGAACTTGATTATGCGGGGACAGATACTCTTCCAGACTTTGTGACCTCCCGTCCCCGAGTTGTGCGTGTGAGTGCAACGCAGGCGAAGACGGGAGAGGTAGATATTCCTATCTTCTGCAACTTTGCGGGGGATAAGACTTTCCATTTCGAGTCTGCTGTTCTGTATGCTACGGACGATCAGAGTGCAATGGTGGGCGTATTGAGTTTGCCATTGCAAAATACGACCGTGGAAAAGACGGATACGGAGATTACTCTCACGGGTGTAGAACAGTTGAAGGAAGGATATACCTATTCGTTCCGATTGCGGGAGGATGATTATGACTTGAGTGACTGTTCGCTTTCTACAGAGACTGTGTTCTCGTTGGCTATTGTTCCAGACCGTGTAGTGTGGTCGCCTTTATCGGGTAGTGATGCATGGAACGATGATGATAACTGGAAGACAGAAGAAGGCAAGACTGCCTTCTGTCCGTTGGCCGAGACAGATGTTATTTTGCAGGCGGGCGATAATGTTGTTCCGATGTCGATGCTTGTATCTGACGAGACACAGAAGACGGGTGTCCGTATGGAGAAAGATGCTGCAAAGTATATCTCTTTTGACATAAACTTTGTACCTTTCACTTGTCGGAATATTTACTTGCCAGCAGGAACGACTCTTCTTAATCAGCATTTCGTAAGTATCGGTGGTAAGGCAGTGGTGGATATGGAAGTACCGACGAACCGTTGGGTGATTTGCTCCATGCCTCTTGCAGAGGGAGTATCCGGCGATTTCTGGGCACCATCATCGGGAGAGAGTTCGACGGATGTGTTTGCTGTGAAGACAATAGAACAGGTGGATGGTGCTTATGCCTCCGACCGATTAGACAATACGGTATGGCAGTCGCTTTATAATAAGTCGATGGTTAACTACGGGGACTACGATGTACCTGTCATCAGTTCTGAATGGACAGAGCCTCTTAATGCGCTCAATACAGCCTATCCTGCGGGAGTAGGTGTTGCGTTGTGGGTGGAAAGCAGTGCGGGTGCATCGACGGTGAGTTTCCGTTTGCCTAAGTCTGATAGCCAATATAAATGGTATTATAACAATCTTTGGAAGTCGTCGCCTGTCGTGTCGATTGCTCGTGGTTCGGGTTACGGTCGTCCTGCATTTGAATACTCTGCGGCGGAGGATGGGATGTCGATGGTGTTGAGTAATTATGATGCTGCAGGTAACTTGTTCTTGTTTGGCAATCCGACTTGGGCATATATTGATATGGAAAAACTCCTGGATGGTAATGCAGAGTTGCAGGCATCGTATTATGTGCTTACAGAGGGTACGCAGGAATTGACAGCCACTGTGAAGGATATATCTGTTGATGGCGGAGAGTATCGTTATTTAGCCCCGATGCGTGGTGTTTTGGTGCAGACAAGTACGGCAGCGCAATCTGTGACACTGCATCTTACACCGGATATGCTATGTTCGAGTAACAAGAGCGTTTCGTCGGGGCTACCTGCGAGAAAGGAAGCACCTTTGTTGGAGAAAGAGGTTCTTTATGTGGCTGTATCTGCCAACGATGATAGTTATGGTGGTGTATTTACCTCTCGTGCTGCTATTGTGACTGATAGAGGGTTGTCGGATGATGCACGGCAGGATGAGGATGCAACATTCTTGCTTCTTGATGAGTGGAAGACTCCATTTGGCGTGTTTACTATGTCGGAGGATAAACAACCGTTGAGCATTAATGCACAATCCCATCAAGATACGATACCCCTTTGTGTGTATGCGCAACATAGTATAGGGGCGATGAGTATTCGCTTTGGAGGTAGTGGTACGGAAGATTGGGAGTTGTATGATTCTCAGACATTGACGGCAATACCTCTGGAGGATGGGCAGGCGATGGCGTTTTATGCGCCAAAGGATGGTAGTGTGAGGTATTATTTAAGGCGTATTGCCCGTGGAGAGATTGAGACAGATGTGCAGGATGTGTCATCTTCGAAGGTGTATGCAGTCGGTGGCATAGGAGAGATGCGGTTGTATGCTGATAATAATATAGAACATTATATTGTTTATGATGCATTGGGGCGAGAGGTAAGTATCTCTTCATCATCGGGGCACGAGGTACGATGCTCTCTTCCTGCCGGTATTTATGTAGTAAGAGTGTTGGTGAATAATGAATGGACTATGCTTAGAACACTGATATATTAAGGGGAGTCGGACTAAGACCCCTTATCACTACGAGGGGGCTTAGAGGGAACTCCCTTATAGGTTGTAACTTGGAAAGAACTATGAAGAGATATTTTATCCTCCTGCTTGCGATGTTGTTTAATTTGGCAACACAGGCAATAAATGTCTATTCGGGAGTTTGTCCGTATCTGTCAGATTATTCTTATTCTCCTGTCAGTATTCCGTCAGTAAGTATGGTGTATGTTCCTATCAGGACATTGGGTAATACATACTCTATTGAGAGTTCGGCTGTTAGTCCGTATGTTGCACGAGAGATGTACTCAATAGGTAAATCTTTGAGAAAAGGCAGGTCGTCTTATGTATATAATGGCGGATTACTTAGCGAGATCGGTTTTTCTTCCACCTCGCATTATAGGCAGAAGGAAATGGATTATGAGGTGGCAGGATACCATATTGATGGTGCTGCTTTTGCCGTTTCTATAAAGAAAGCCCCTCCCGGTAAGGGTGGACCTGCGACCGGCGAATGGCTTCCTATGACAGACGGGGGGTATTTCCTTAGCGTATTGGCGTTGATTTACGGGTGTATTGCAGGGAAAAAGTATAGGAGACATAACGGGAATGTTTAGGGAAATCAGGAGCAAGGAACAAGGGACAAAGAATAAAGACAGGGTGTTCGGAACTAACATATAAAAAGAGCCATAGTATGCTATGGCTCTTTTTATATGTTATTCTGCAATGGAGGTTGACAGGTTGGTAGAATACACCTACATATCCCATTGTTCGCAGGAGGCGATAAGGTCGTCGAAAGTATGGCATTTGCTCTTGGCTTGTATGTCGGTGATTTGTTGATGTACGGCGGAGTCATAGGTTTCACATTCTACACTTCGTATTACACCTAATGCGACAGGGAATTCAGGTCCTTGCATCATAGATAGTTTGCGGTGCAGTGTATCGTCTTGGGTTGTTGCGTCGTGTATGAGAATATCTTTTTCAGTAATACCGTCTTTGCCGAGTTGTACGACGCACAAATTCCATCCGTCTAAGATTAATCCCTTATCCTTATTTTCGCCAAAGAGCATAGGTTTGCCTTGCTCTAACAAGATTGTCCTTTCAGCCCGTGTTGCCCTATCTGATATTTGGCTATGTGTACCGTTGTTGAATATGACGCAGTTTACAAGACATTCGATGACACTTGTTCCTTTGTGTTGTTGAGCAGCGACCATGCAATTAACTGTGGTAGGCATATCCACATCGAGCGTTCGTGCGAAGAATGTTCCTCTTGCGCCCATGACCAGTTCTGCCGGTATGAAAGGTCGCTCGACTGTACCATAGGGTGACGATTTTGATACGAAGCCCTTAGGTGATGTCGGGGAGTATTGTCCTTTGGTCAAGCCATATATACGGTTATTGAACAGACACAGGTTGATGTCTATATTTCTTCTCAGTGCATGTATGAAGTGGTTTCCTCCAATTGCGAGACAATCGCCATCGCCTGACATATCCCAGACCGTTAGATCGGGTCTTGCTGTTTTTACGCCCGTAGCAATAGCCAGTCCTCTTCCATGTATGGTATTGAAACCATAGGTGTTTATATAATGTGGCATTCTGCTTGAACATCCTATGCCGGAAATGACGACCGTTTGACTGGTAGGGATGCCTATTTGTGCCATTGCTTTTTGTAGTGCCGTGTTAATAGCGTGGTCTCCGCAACCCGGGCAGAACCTTACATATTGGTCTGACTTAAATTGTGCTGATTCCATAAACAGGTAGATTTAGCGGTTATGCATAAGAACATATTCGACGATCTCATTTACTTGGAATGGTTGTGCTTCCAACTTATTGTATTGTTCGATAGGCAGACTATCGAAGTGGCTACGCAGATAGGATGCAAATTGTCCGTTGTTGAGTTCGCATACGATAATGCGTCGGTAGTGCCGTAGCAGTTCTTCGGTGTTGCTTGGTAGCGGCATTATGTATTTGAAGTTGGCTGTAGCAGTTTTTATCCCTTGCTTGTTGAGTTCGTCTGTTGCTTGTTTGAGATGTCCTTCTGTTGATCCAAATCCGACGAGCAGAGTATCGGCTTGTTCGTCTCCATAGACCTTTTGCAGAGGTATTTGTTTTGCTATACGATTGATTTTTTCTTGTCGTATAGTAATCATTTTGGCGTGGTTAGCCGGATTGGTTGAAATAGCACCCGTTGTTGCATCTCTTTCCAACCCCATATTACGGTGTTCGAAACCTTCGTCGCCTGGGATAGCCCAATAGCGCACAAGTGTTTCCCAGTTGCGGGATGCGGTATTGAACGGTGTGCCGGTTGTTTCAGGTGTTGTTTGCGGATGTATTTCGGGTAGTTCCGATAGTTTGGGCAATTTCCACAGTGATGTACCATTGGCGAGGTAGGTATCGGATAGCAATATGACAGGTGTCATATTCTCCATTGCGAGTTTGGCGGCAGTATAGGCGGACTGAAAGCAGTCGGACGGGGTAGTAGCGGCCATTACTACTAATGGTGCCTCTCCATTACGCCCGTACAATGCTTGCAGCAAGTCTGCTTGTTCGGTTTTGGTGGGAAGTCCGGTGCTGGGTCCTCCTCGTTGGACATCTATTACTACCAATGGCAGTTCGGCAATGACAGCCAGTCCGATTGCCTCACTTTTGAGTGACAATCCAGGTCCGGATGTGGTTGTAACGGCGAGGCATCCTGCGAACGACGCTCCGATAGCGGTACACACACCTGCAATCTCGTCTTCTGCTTGCACGACGGTGACTCCGACATCTTTGCGTAGTGCGAGTTCCTGCATTATGTCGGTTGCAGGAGTGATAGGATAGGAACCAAGAAAGAGTTTCTTTCCTGCTTTTTCCGCTGCTGCTATCAAGCCCCAAGCGGTGGCTTTATTGCCTGCGATGGATGTATATCGTCCGTGATCGAGACTTTTAGAGTGTCCGATTACAAAGGTATTGATATTGAGATGCAAGTTGCTTGCATAGTGATAGCCATCGGTTAGCACCTTTGCATTTGCTTGGAACAAATCAGGTTTTTTCTTGAATTTTTTCTCGACGAAATGTATTGCTTTGTCGATAGGTCGCTGGAATAGCCAAGATACCAAGCCGAGTGCAAACATATTCTTGCATCGCAGTATTGATTTGTTATCCAATCCGGAATCTTTGAGGCTCTCTTTGGTGAGGGTTGTCAGAGCGACCGGTACTATTTGTACTGTTTCGGGTATAGATAGTTCGGTGAAAGGATTGTCGGTGGTGTATTGTGCTTTTTGCAGGTCTTTGTCGGTGAAAGAGTCGGTGTCGATGATGATAACAGAGTGCTTGTGTATATTTTTGACATTGACTTTAAGCGCCGCCGGATTCATAGCAATTAATACATCTGCCTTGTCTCCTGGTGTGTATATTCTGCCTTCTCCGAGATTGACTTGAAAACCGCTTACGCCTCCGAGTGTTCCTTGAGGTGCGCGTATTTCTGCAGGGAAGTCTGGGAAAGTAGAGATGTCGTTACCTAAAATGGCTGATAGATTGGAGAAGAGTGTTCCTGTAAGTTGCATTCCATCTCCTGAGTCGCCGCAAAAACGCACAACGACATTTGATAGATTGTCAGTGGACATAACTATACTGTTTTTCGTGGATTATCTTTACAAGTCGCAAAGGTACAGTTTTTTTCTTGTACTGCAAGAGTCGTGTTGTTTTTCTTGATATAATAATTAAGAATTGCTTTATGGTGTGTATTTTTCCTAATTGACATTTAGAGATAGATGGGCACAACAAAAGAGTACCTACTCATTGGCAGATACTCATTATAGGTCGTAAGATGTAGGCACTACTTGAGATTAAATCTCGTCGTGTGCATGCATCTGCTGTACATAGATAGCATGCATCATTTTCTCACGCTTCAATTCGGAAGGTTTTTCGAATTGTTGACGACGGCGTAGTTCTTTTACGACGCCAGTCTTCTCGAATTTGCGTTTGAATTTTTTGAGTGCTCTCTCAATGTTTTCGCCTTCTTTTACAGGTACTACAATCATGTTAATAGGTTGATAATTATGTTGTTAATTATAAATTTGTCTTATATGTCCGTTCTTGGACAGGTTGTATCTATCAAGAACGGGCTGCAAAGTTAGTGCAAGTTTTTTAATTGTGCAAGAGTTTTTGACAGTTTTATAGTTTATGTGTTTTGGAGGTGATAGAAGTTTGGGGTTGAGGAGTTTATGAGTTTATGCGTGGTTTAATGGGTTGAAAGGGTTTATTAGGTGGGAGGGTGACATATTGTTTTGTCTGCGAAGGGGAGTTGAGAGTTGAAAGTTGAGAGTTGAAAGTTGAAAGCAATTGTAGTAGGGGATATAGGGGAATTAGATGGTATAGAGGATCTATGGGTTTGGATGAGGTATTGAGAGCCATAGCACGCTATGGCTCTACAGTGGGCAAAAACGCAGGGAGTAGTTATTATAAATTAACATTTGAGAAATAATGACTAATGTGGGGAGATAAGTGTTTCGTGGGTGTTTTATAGGTGTTTTATAGGATATTCCTATATTCATCCTATATTCGTCCTATGTTCATCCTATATAAAACCTTCGAAATGGGTAGTATTTATCGGGCTTGGCGGAGGGAGAGCAGTTCGATAAGGGGAGGGAGGAACAACCTATTCTCTTTTATTTTCCTTTGGTAATTTTAAGAATCAGTGTGCGATGTGTGTTCTTACTGGAATGAGCGGGAAAGGCAGAGGTATCGGAGGGGGATGGGAGGGTGAAGGAAGGGAAAAGTGAGGGTGTAGGGTGTGGAGAGGATGCCGGTAGGGCGGACAATTGGGCGTTATAGTTGTCCTGCTTCTACGAGTGTGATGATTCGTTCGGTGATTTGGTCTTTGTCGTTGCCGTCGTATTCGGCTTTGAGGTCGTTGCCTACCATTTTAGCAATCATCTGCCAAAAGGAGGCGGTTAGAGAGCCTTTGTAGAACTTGATGACATCGTAGGATGTTTGTCCACATTCCCGATTGAGTAGTTTCATGAGCATTTGCCCTTGCGAAGCGGTCATGTTGCGGAATTGGTCCTCGTACTGTGCATAGAGATTTTTCTCGTATTGCTTCCAGAATTTGCGTTGCTCTCGGCGGTTCATCTTGCTCATAATATCGTAGGTGCGGTTCATTTCCTGTGTGAGTACTTTGGCGATAGGAAGGGTTTTCTTGACATCACGAACGGTTTTCCAATAGAATCGCTCCTGCTTTTTGTTTTTGAAGCGCATAGGCGGGTAAACATATACGGTACGCAAGGATGCGAGGTAGATGGTGTCTCCCTCGTGAATTTGCACGAGGCAGGAATCGGGTCGTACTGCATAGACAGGGGAAACAGTAAGGGCGGCTGACAATATAAGGAGAATACCGACAATGCGTTTCATAACAAATGACGGAGCGACAAGATTTGTGCCAAACCAAAAAATACATTATCTTTGCAAGTAATAATGCAGTGAGGTAATGGTTATTGAGAATGATAAAATAAACGCTCCAATTCTTCGCTTGGTTGGAGAGCAGGCTGATGCTCTTGGGATGCCGTGCTATGTTATTGGCGGTTGGGTTCGTGACTTGTTTCTTCAAAGGGAGAGTGACGATATAGACATCGTGGTAGTGGGTAGCGGTATTCGTCTTGCTGAGTCTGTAAAGGAGGTGTTGGGTCGTGGTGCGCACTTGTCAGTATTCAGGACATACGGTACAGCGCAGGTGAAAAGGGGGAATATGGAACTTGAGTTTGTGGGGGCTCGCAAGGAGTCGTATCATTCAGATTCCCGTAATCCTATTGTGGAGGACGGGACATTGGAGGATGACCAGAGGCGTCGTGATTTCACTATCAATGCGTTAGCCATCTGTTTGAACAAAGACCATTACGGAGAATTATTGGATCCTTTTGACGGATTGCACGACATGGACGAGTGCATTATCCGTACCCCGTTAGACCCAGATATTACTTTCTCGGACGATCCGTTGCGGATGTTGAGGGGTATTCGTTTTGCATCGCAGTTGGGATTTTATTTGAATCTGACGACTTTTGAGGCGATAGAACGCAATCGTGAGCGGATAAACATCATTACCAAAGAGCGTATCGTAGATGAACTGAACAAGATTATGCTTTCGAGGCGTCCTTCTGTGGGTTGGGGTTTGTTGGACAAGACAGGTCTGTTGAACATCATCTTTCCGGAGTTGTCGGCTCTCAAGGGCGTGGAAACGAAGGACGGCAAAGGGCATAAGGATATATTCCGGCATACGATGCAAGTGTTGGACTCGGTGTCAGCAAAGTCGGATAATTTGTGGTTGCGTTGGGCTGCATTGTTGCATGATATAGGCAAGCCCCGTACAAAGAGTTGGGATTACAGTGCAGGCTGGACTTTTCATAATCATAATTATGTGGGTAGCAAGATGATCCCTCGTATTTTCGCCCGTATGAAGTTGCCGCAAAACGAGAAGATGAAATATGTTATGAAGTTGGTGGACTTGCATATGCGTCCGATAAGCCTGATAGAAGAGAATGTGACTGATTCTGCCGTGCGCAGGTTGTTGTTTGAGGCGGGAGAGGACATAGACGACCTGATGTTGTTGTGCGAGGCGGATATAACTTCCAGAAACGAGGAGAAGGTTCAGCGATACAAACACAACTATCAGATTGTGCGTCAGAAGATGTGCGAGATAGAAGAGAAAGACCGTCTGCGTCAGTTTCAGCCACCTGTTCGTGGTGAAGAGATTATGGAGTTGCTACATTTGCATCCCAGTGCCGTAGTGGGAGAGTTGAAGAATGCGCTCAAAGATGCGATATTAGACGGTGTGATTCCGAACGAATATGAGTCGGCAAAGGAATATCTGATGCAACTGGCTCGGGAGAAAGGCTTGGCGTGACGATAGAATAATCTGCAAAATCAGAGTCGGAACAGGCACAGAACAATCAAGATACTTGCCTGAAAAAGTATTGTCCGATTGGTGAGATTGTAGCGGAACGCTATAAAGACATTCCGTATCCTGTGTTGGAAACGGTCCATATCAAGCATTATCCCGAAGTGGGGAAACTAATGCATGAGTATGGAGCAGAATTGGTTCTTGACAAGTACATTACCTACAGGATTTCGGATAAGCATTTGAGTTTGATTCCATCTCCTAAATAACAGGCAGGGAGAAGCGGGCGTGATGTTCATCTTTCAGATTGTAGAATAAACATTACGCCTATATTCATTTGATGCCAATCTTTTGGAATACCAACGAAGCGGGAGGTCTGTTGTTATTACAGAACAGTCTTCCGCTTGTTTATGTCTATCGGCAGGAGGAAGTTGCGGATGGGTTTATCGTGTGAGCATGAGTTTGATGTTCAGTCCGACATTATCCGCCTTGACAGGATAGGATGATGATATGAGAGGGGTGGTTCCTTGATGATCGTAGAAGAGTTGCAGGTTGACCTTACTTGAGAGGACATAATCGATAGACACCTTGACGCCTAAGACTTTGTTACCGGATGAGGCTTGGGTGATATTCTCCTCTACTTTCCGTAGCAAGGTCTTGACATCTTTGTAGGAAAAATCGACATTCAACTTAAGGTCGTTCTTTACCTTAGTTTGCTTCTGGCTTTTCAGTTTCATAATCACATCGAAGTCCTTGATAGTATATCCGAATCCTATTACCAACTCGTTGGTAGCCCCCTCCATAAGTTGTACAGAGGTAACATTCAGTGTGAGGTTGCGTTGTTTACGGTACTCGACCTTTGCGGTGAGTGAATTCTTCATGGCAACATTAAGACCGATGAGCGGTGAGAACTGCTCGGTGATGCTTATGTTCGATATGTCGTAAGCGGAGGAGGGAACAGGATTGTCGGTAGTGACATCGCGCACGAAGCCGTAGGACTTGTGATTATTATCGATAGCAGGAACCCATGTGGAGTAACTGCTGTATGCCCCGATATTGTATTTGCAGGTATAGGCATGGGTGATGTTGACAGAACGGAAGTGGTCTTTTATCCACGGGAGTTTAGTCAGTCCATCAAAAGTAACGCTCCAGTTAGGCAGAATCTGCAAGATAGACAGGAAGGGGTTAGATTGTATCTTGTTGATGTCTTTTCCTGTGTATGCCGCCAAGAAGGAAGGAATAAGCACATCGGCAGAGTTGATATTGACACTTCCTTTGGCGGGGTTATACGGTGTGTTGGCAGTAGGTGTCCCTTTCAAAAAGCCGGCATCTGGATAGGAGAGGGAGGTGTATTCGTTTTCTAATCGCTGTTGCATGGTGGAGCGATAGTTGAGGAATCGTTCGAAAGACTTCGTGTTGTAGTTCTGTTCGGCAGAACCAATCTTGTCAAAAGCAGTGGCAATGGCAACTTGTGTGATGTTGTATGAACCGGTGAAGGTTTCTTGAAGTTGTTCGTAAGAATAGATGATGGAAGAAGCCGAAGATGTGTATCGTTGGCCGTTCATCTGTATTTTCAATCCTGGTAGGGGTTCGAGGGTAAGACGGAGGTTGAAGTCAGTTGTCTTGGCTTGTGTAGCAGGCTGTACAACAGATGTGTCGGGCGACAACCAATAGTGTTCCTTTGCTTTCTCGACAAAATCTGTCGGGATAAAGCCAAAGGCAAAGTCAAAGCCCGGAGCGTAGTAGTCTCCTACTTTCCGTTCTCCCATAAAGCCCACCTGAGGAGAGAATCCTGGAACGGTAAGGGAGTTGGTCTCACGATAGGTTATCTGTGCTTTGCGAACCAACATTAGGAAGCGTACACTTAGATCGCCGGCAATTTGAGCCGGTGTGCGGGAGTTCGGGTCTTGGGTAGTGATGGTGATGGACAGGTCTTGGCAATTCTTTTTAGGGGTCAGTAGAATCTTACCGTTACCGTCAGTTTTGTACTTGATACTTACATTCTTGCCGTTAGCATCGACTGCTTGTACCTTTAGTTTTTCGGAGTTGAGTCGGTGGTTAATCTCGATGGTGGAGTCAGCCTTTGCGACAACAGTTTGCGTGTAGGTTTTAGGGCGGAAAGCGCGTCGTGTATTCCGACCGGAGAAGCGTTGATTGATACCCTTAAGGTATTTGGACTTGTTGTAGAGCGACTCGAAATTCATTGCTCCGTCCACCTGCCATGATGCCATAGAGGATATGACATTACCATAGTCGACACTCTCATCGCTCGTTTGTGCTGTTCGATTCCAGTTGTATGTGGCATTGTAAGTTCCTGTGGCAGTCATCCAATCGAAAGCCTTGAAACGATTGAAGGGTACACTATAGGAGGCTGTGAATATTTGCTGGTAGGAGTAAGGAGATCCCATGGTACGCAGACTCCGCAGGACAGTGTCTTTCCACGCTTCGTAGTAGTCGTTGGTAAAGTTATAGTCCTTGATGATTTCGGGAGTAAGAGCACCTTCTTCTACGGTGGAGTTCATCGCACTTTGGAAGGAGAACTTTAGAGTTTTGGTAAGGTCATATTTGAGGTCAAAATTGCGATTCCACATCCAGTCTTTGGAGAATATAGGGTCGGAGGACATTCCACCTGTCAGGTCGCGCATCTTCATCTGGGTGAAACTACGCTGCATATCGGTAGAGAACGCCCAACTCTGTGGCAGGTAGTAGATATTCAGTTCCTTTATCCATTTCAGTTTCTCAACCTTCTTGCTATTCTTAAAGGGTTCCCATGGTTTGGGATTGAAATTATATGAATAGTTCAACGATCCTTTTTCCTCTTTCATCAAGTCGTGTTCCGTTTCCGGACTATGCTTATCTTGCAAGGCGTAGGAATAGGATATGTTGAAGTTAGCAGGGTCGTAGAACATATCTCTTTTCTTGCTGCGGATATTTATTTTTGCACTACTCAACGAGAAGTTTGTACTCTTCTGCACCGTGTTCGACATATTCTTGACTGAGTCTCTCTCTGCTTTTGTATTGTAGGTATCGAGACTCTCATTAAGTTCTATGTCGGTGTCTAACGGGTCGTACTTTGGAGAGAGGGTCTCATTGGAGTAAGACACATAGAGAGGGATCTGCAACTTGGCTTGTTCGGGAAACAATCGCCCACCTTCCAAAGCCGCACTGACGGAGAATTGATAACTGTTGTCCATGTTACGGTCTAAGACATTACTCTCAATCGAACCGTAACCAGCAGTCTCTATTCGTCCTGCCATATTGAGTTGCGCAATGTCAGAGATGCCTAAGGCTACATTTGCCATAGCAGCAACACCACCATCTTCATTGTATTCGGACATGCGCAGTTCGTTTACCCATATTTCGCCGGAGGTGACAGTCTGCCCTCTGTTACGAATACCTATCATGATATTTTCCACTTCGCCTAAAGTTGGGTTACCCATAACGGTAATCTTGTTATCAGGTTTGTTGGAGTCGGTATCATATTCCGAATAGGGGATAGAGTTGCTCACATTCGTGTTCCCGGCTCGTTTGGCTTTGTTGCGCTTCAACTTCGTATTGGTCAACACATCAAAAGCAAAATCGAACATATTAGCCGTTGGCCACACTTTTTCTCGGTCGGAAGTCTCATCATTGTTGTATATACCTTCTGGCGTTAGAACAAGCGGAATCTCATATTCGTAATAGTTATTCTTCAGGTCGCTGCCCAATCGGATGAAGCAGGTCAAGTCGTGGTCTGCAAGATCGGGTACATCGCGCAGTGCCTCAGCATGAACAAACATCTGCAGACGCTTATAATTACGCATATCGTATCCTGTGGACTTATATACGGCACGCGCATCACCAGGGGAGAGTTCATGAACGCGCAATACCATTGCCTGTTCGTTCTGTGAAATCAACTGCGCTTGACCAGGGTCGGTCTGACGACTTACACCGGGAGGTAACACATAGTTCACCGGACTGCGAGAGGCATTTTCCTCGATGTTTACGGCTTCCACATCCATATATGCCGAACTCTTGGGTGGTTCAGTTGTCGAATACAAGTCTTTGGTATAAGAACGCCATTCCCCACGAACAAGGTCAAGCGACGCAAAACGCAAGTGTGTTTCCTGCTTGAAGTTGGTTAGGAAAAGACGAATAAAGCGTATCGATTTGAAGTTACGGATCGTACCTACTCGGTCGTCATATTCACGAACAGGAATCTTAAACTGATACCATGTTACCTCCTCCGTATTTCCATTCTCTAAAGTAACTTTGGTCACCAACTTCTCTGTGATATGCTGCTGACCTACCTCCAACATACCAGGACGAATCTGAACACGATACTGATAATACTTTTCGTACTCGTTCAGTGTATTATCCATGTTCACATCCTCCACATCAGGCTGTAGCGTAGCAGCAGTACCATAAGTCTCCGAACTGTTCTCGGTCGAAGGAGAGTTCCCCTCTGTCCCGTTGAAGTACTTGTATCGAGTCAAAATATCCGCCTCTTTCTCGTCCCAATCACTTCCGCGGTAATAGTGGAAATTATCACCTGCAGGGTCGTTAAGAGGCGAGAACTGGTCAGCCTCCCATGCGCTACGCACATCGGCAGAGACCTTATCCCGCAACGCACTCACATAATCGGCATAAGGATGCGTTCCGTTATACTCAAACAGGAACTCGTCTGCCGTCGACAGACCATTCAGACCCACATCCTGTTTCTCGCGCGCACCACTCTCGTTCGAGAATGCCATCACCGTGCTGGTCGTCTTAGGCACACGACCCCAGACAGTATTCTCTGTACTATTCACATCCGCATCACTAATAGGAAGACCATGCTCAAACGACTTCTTACCGTCCTTCAGAATATCCTCACTCACATCTCCCAAGTTGATATATATATCGCCTCCCTCATAGTCTGCTCCCGGATTTGTAAGGAACGGATCCATTATCCAGAACTCTATGTATTCGATATTGGAAGTCTCAAAATCGGTATTATCCAACTTGCGCATCATACCTCCCCAGCGCTTCTCAGGATTGGTCAACCGACCGTCCGAGCCTATCTCATCGGCAACGATATTATACGGACCCCGTTCGGTGGGGTAATAAGAAATGTTCATTATCGACAAACGCGTATCCTCTGTGGCTAACACCTCCTTGTTCGGGTAAATCTCCTGCTCATACACAATGCGGGTCCTGTGATCCGACAACATATTCACATCGTCACGAATATGCTGAGGCGTATTGTTCTGTGCGTGTCCAAATATAGGGTCTACAATATACCACGCCATACGAGCCCTGTTCTTGCCGTATTCAATGTTGTTGCTCAGTTGCGACTCTTCAAAGAACGATGGGGTGGAACTCAACTTCCAGAAAGTAGGATAGTGTATATCCACATTGGTCTTGGTAGATTCAAAATCGTCTATATATGCCAACCCAGCCTTACCCACATCGCGAGTATGACCGGGGATCAAATGGGCGAACTCGGCATTCACTTGCAAGGTCGATGGAGCCGTCGCCGTTATCCACGGAATACGGTCCAAAGCATTGCTCAACCACATAAACTCTGTCTTGTACGAGGTGTTCAGTCCCCATATAGTGTTCGATAATGGCTCACTGCCTGTATTCACCTTCGTCGTCAAAGGACGCTCCGTAAGGTGCATCAATGTACCACCTACCGTAAAGTCTGGAGAAAAGGCATACTCAATATGCGTACCGTATAGCGATTTACGCTGCATAGAGAAGGTCGACTGATTCTCTAACTTCACATCCACATTCGTTCCCGCATCCAATATCGACTGGTTAAGTATCGTCACCGTTCCCATCACATAATCCACCGTATAGTCCACATTCTCTACCAACTCCGCTCCACCTGCCGTCACCTTTACACTCCCGCGAGGGACATTCATCGCATTCAAACGGATCTCGTTGCCCGACGAACCCTTGTACTTACCTGCCAATACAAACTTGTTCTTCTCCGACACTTCCTGTGCCATCACCAAAGTGGAGTCGTACAGTTCCTGAAAAATGTACTTCTCTGCTATCGTGGGATTGTTTATTTTCTTCTTAAGATGGCTTCCGAATGGCTCCAACACAGGGAATATAATGCGCCCGTTGGAAGATAACGCCGTGTAACCTTCCACATAGTCAAACTTGCCATCCGGATTGGCATTGTTCTTCTGATCCAAACGGTCAAGATTCATTACCCGAAGGAGTTGCTGTCCCTTTATATCACCTTCCGATATGTATTGCATACTCGTACCCACAGAGTCGTTCTTGTACATCACATACAACTCGAACTTTTCCTGGCTCATTTGCATTGCACCTATCGAATAGACATTCTTCATCATCAAGTCCCATGTACCCTTTCCCTTCTGCGTAGGAGCGTTCGAACTGGTCTTGAGCATCTTCAGTATCAATGCATTGGGAGTCTTCAACTCCTCCCCTCCATCTGTCGAAAACTCTCCCACCTGATACACCTGACCGTTATAGGTGTATTCGTATGCAACGCACAGCACCTCGTCCTGATTCAATGCACTCTTCAGCGAAATATAACCCAACGAAGCATTCAAAGTGTATTCCGAACTCGACAACAAACGAGCCGACTCTATCTTTTCGTAATCCTCTCCTCCTATCACACCGTAACCCGCCAAACTGCTCAATACTACATTCGTCTGTTGTATGTCACGCACACCGCTCAACCCCGTCACTTCACGATACAAACTGTTAGCCCTGTTGTACGGAACAGATACACCTTCCGTCGGAACCCAATGCGTACTGCTGATATGAGACGCCGAGTTCTCTCCCAAATCCGTAAAGGCAATGATATTACGCGCATTGTCATACTGTCCCCGCTTGTTCGTTATCCATACCTCTATACGGGTAATGTTCACACCCGACGCAATAAATGGCAATTGAGCCATGTTCTTTTCGTATGTGTCACGAAAATAATGACCTAAAAAGAAGTGACGGTTCTCATCGTAACTGTCTGCCGATACCTCGAACTCTGTCGTCTGCGCACCTCCCTTTGACGATACCGTCTGACTCTGCGAGTTCTGTTGCGACACCAACGCTTGAATACTCAACTTCCCAAATTTCAAGTTCGCTTTGATTCCGAACAATGCCTGACTACCAGAGATAAGAGAACTATTCAAACTCATCGACACATTGCCAGCCTCCAACGACTGAATAATATCATCCTCCTTCCCTTGATAATTCAACTTCAAATTCTGTCGGTCAAAATCAAAAGAGGCCTCCGTGTTGTAGTTCATATTGAACTTCAACTTGTCACCTACAGAGGCGTTCACATTCAACTGAATCTTCTCGTCAAAGTCAAATACATTGTTGTTCCTTCCCCGTTGGGTCAACGCAGGATTGTCCAAGTACTGATGCTTAAAGGCGAATATCAATTCGGCAGAACCCTGTAACTTCAACTGTACACCACCAGGACCAAACACTTTGTCCGCCGGACCAATGTTAAACTTCATATCCGTGATGTCGAACTTCTTCTCGTTACTATGCTCCACCTTGCTTATCTTCTCTTGCCAATAACGAGACATCGCCTGCTGGGCCGAGTACTCGCCATACTCACTCTCTGTCATCAGATAAGGCGTGGCTATATCTACATCCCCTATCTTCGTATGAATAATATAATAACCCGTCGACGGCTGATATTCCACCTCCGTCTTGATGTTGTTCGGATCCTGCAAATCCATCGATGAGGCGGGAGACGACAAAACTTCATAATCTGTCGCCTCATACTGCTTTACGCGGGTAGGAGCAAACAACACACTGTCCGAAAGATTCGACTTCGGCAAGGCAACGGAATCCTCAGGAACCTGACAGAATACAGGTACCGACAAAAGCAACAATCCTATGGGGAATAAACGCTTCAGACTTACAACGATTATAACATCTTCAACGCAATACGGATAACCTTCTCTACAGGACAATGAGGGTCATCTGACAATATCTTGTCCACCACCTTCGACGATGCAGACGACTGAAATCCAAGCATCATCAAGGCGGATACTGCCTCCTGCTTCAATTCGTTATCAACCGCATCCACCAGTACAACACTATCCGGCGACCCGCCTTCCAACTCTATCTTCAATACCTTGTCTTTCAACTCCACAATGATACGCTGAGCCGTCTTGGCACCTATGCCCTTGATACTCGACAACGCATGAGCATTACCCGTCGCAATAATCTGACGCACCTCCGATGCAGTGTACGACGACATAATCATACGGGCAGTATTGGCACCTATGCCCGAAACACTGATCAACAACAAAAACAACGAGCGTTCAGGCTTACTCATAAAACCATACAGCAAATGGGCATCTTCACGGATAATCTCACTCACATACAAACGAACATCATCTTTCTTGTCCGACAACGCCGTAAAAGTCGGCAGCGAGATATTTATATCGTAACCTACACCACAAGCCTCAATAATAGCGTAAGTCGGTGTCAGTTCGGTCAAAGTCCCCTTTATATAGTCTATCATAGCATATCCCTTTCTGTAATAATTCCTTCCTTTTTCAGCAAAAATACCTTTTAAGGGGCAAAGATACGGCTTTTCCTATAATTATGCAATTGATTCTGTATATAATCCGTTTTTTTACAACACCATCCCACCTACCCCACCCTCAGATTCCTGCCAACTCACCACCACCACTCAACTCCCGACAATATTCATCCCTCTGCACTAAACGCTCAACAGAAAGAAACAAAGAACATGCTATCAACTGTTAATATATTTCTTGTGCATTTTTATATTGTTAGCAACGCCGTTGCATACTTTCTCCCTCCGAATACCTTCCGCCAAGCCCTGTATTTACTACCCGTTTCGAAGGTTCTATATAGGATGAATATAGGACGAATATAGGATGACTATAGGAACACCCTACAAACCACCTCCAATCCCCCTCCTAACCACCTCTCTCCCCGCATTAGTCATTAACCCTTAATTCTTAATTTATAATTACCACTTTCTGCGCTCATAATGGCTTGTTACTGCGCTTATGCTCTCCGTAGAGCCATAGCGTGCTATGGCTCTCAACCTTCAACTAAAAGACACCGGGGACGCGGGCGACCCGCCTGCGGACAAACCATCACGCTCACCCATTGTTCAGGCAAAAGAAATGAAGAACACCGTCCTATGGCTCTCAACACCTCCCCAAAACAACTAGATCCCCTAGATTTTCTAGATTATCTAGTTCCTCTACCCATTAACCCACGCATAAACTCATAAACTCATCAACCAATCAACCTAACAACTCCCCTCAAAACAGCCAATACAACAAAATCTACACATTTTCTGTTATAAAACATCGCAAAAAAATCTATATCAAACCCTTGTCCTTCCAAAAAAATGTACTACTTTAGCGGTGAGAATAACAAGGCAAAGGAATGGCTCCGACCATATCCATTTAATAAAGGTATTAGTCATTGTAAAACAGATGTTTAACCATTAACAATAGTACCTTAATATGTCAAACAACATCCAAAATAACTTCTGCGTCATAATGGCAGGAGGAATAGGTAGCCGCTTTTGGCCATATAGCAGACAAGATAAACCCAAACAGTTCTTGGATTTCTTTGGAACAGGTAAATCTCTCTTGCAACTGACTGTCGAACGACTGCTCCCGCTCGTACCAAAAGACAATATACTCATTGTCACCAATGTACAATACAAATCCCTCGTACTTGAAACCTTCACTTGGATGAAAGAGCAGCAAGTTCTCTGCGAACCCGTACGACGCAACACTGCACCTTGCATCGCCTACGCTGTCGCAAGAATAAAGGCTATCACCAACCATGCGAATATCATCATCGCACCGTCCGACCACCTCGTACTGCAAGAAGACGCCTTTCGGAAAACCATCGAAACAGGAATTGAATTCATTGCCAATAACAATGCACTGCTGACGCTGGGAATAAAGGCAACCCGACCAGAAACAGGCTACGGATATATCCAAATCGACCCCGATAACCAATTGCAAGGTATCTACAAGGTCAAAACATTCACCGAGAAACCAAACAGAGAACTTGCGGAAATGTTCCTCCGTACAGGGGAATTCCTGTGGAATTCAGGAATGTTCCTTTGGAACCTCGATGCAATCACAACCGCACTACATACCTACATCCCTTCTGTTTGGGACAAATTCCAAGCCGGCATCCAATATATGGCGACACCAGAAGAAGACACATTCATTCAGGATATGTTCCCCGCTTGTGCCAACATCTCTATAGATTACGGACTAATGGAAAAGGCAAACAATGTCTATGTACTCGAGGCAGATTTCGGATGGAGTGATTTAGGCACATGGGGCTCTCTCTACGAGCAATCCGAAAAAGACGACAAAGGAAATGTCGCCCTGCGATGCGAAACAGCTCTCTATGACAGCCACAACAATATAATAGTCTTGCCACAAGGCAAACTCGCAGTTGTGCAGGGACTCAACGAATACATCGTCGCCGAATCCGACAATGTTCTTCTTATCTGTCGGAAAGAATGTGAACAGCAAATACGGCAATTCGTCAATGATGCACAAATGCAATTCAATGGGAAGTATAACTAATATAGACCCTGTATAGCCTATGTCTTACTTGAATTTCGATAAGACGCTCCTCAATAATCTCGAACGATCGCTAAGCAAAGAGATGATTCGAACAAACCGCGCAGGAGCATACAACAGCACGACACTCATCGACTGCAATACAAGGAAGTACCACGGACAATTGGTCATCCCTCTGCCCGAACTAAGCAACGACAACTATGTTCTGCTCAGTTCCCTCGATGAAACAGTCATACAACATGGAGCAGAGTTCAATCTCGGCATCCACCAGTATGGCGACAACAATTTCGCACCCAACGGACATAAATACATCCGCCAATTTGATTGCGAACTCATCAGTCGGACCATCTATCGGGTCGGCGGGGTCATTCTTTCCAAAGAGCGTATGCTCGTAAGTTTCGAACCTCGAGTGCTAATCCGATACACGCTCATCGAAGCACACTCGCCCACAAGACTCCGCTTCCGACCATTTCTCGCCTTCCGTAGTGTAAACGACCTCACGGTAGAGAACAACAGGGCAAACACCAACTGCACACCCGTCACCAACGGGGGAGCATGCCAACTCTACCCTGACTTCCCTATACTGTATATGCAGTTCTCCAAATCTGTCGACTACCAACACGACCCACTCTGGTATAAGAATATCGAATACATGAAAGAGCGGGAACGAGGCTTCGACTACAAAGAAGACTTGCTCGTACCGGGTTACTTCGAACTGCCCATGAAGAAAGGAGAATCTGTAATCTTCGCTGCAGGCATCACTCAAGCAACCCCTAACAAACTCAAATCTATATGGGATACGGAACTCAAACGACGCATCGTCCGAACAGATATGTTCGCCTGTCTTAAGAACTCCGCAGGACAATTCTACAAAAGAGAAGGGGATAAGTGTCATTTATTAGCGGGATACCCTTGGTTCCACTCTACAGCAAGAGAGCAGTTCTTTTCCTTGCCCTCATGTACACTGATGATTAACCGACCCGAATACTGGGAGGCTATCATGGACCAAACGGCCCTCGACGAAGTCAGAGCATTCCTCAATAATCCTGCTACCCAATCACCACTCGAAGGACTTGATGAGCCCGATGTACTATTGTGGTTCATCAGGGCAATACAACAGTATGCACTGCACTACTCTCTACAAGAGGCTGCCGACAAATATGGCAACATCTGCACAGAGATAATGGACTTTATTCGCAAACAACGACATCCGAGAATCTGGGTACATGCCAACGGACTGGTATTCGTCAACGGACTAGAAAGACCTGCAACATGGATGAACGCCGTCGAAGACGGGAAACCTATTACACCCAGAACCGGATATGTAGTAGAAATCAATGCTCTCTGGTACAACGCACTCTGCTTCACTGCAGAACTCTTAAGGCAACTACAACGGGCACACGAAGCAGACCTGCTCGAATCACAAGCAGGGCTCGCCAAAAACTCATTCGTCGCTACCTTCTGGAACGGACTATACCTCTACGACTATGTTATCGACGCCTACAAAGACAAAGAGGTCAGACCTAACCAGATATGGGCTGCCTCATTGCCTTTTTCTCCACTCGACAAAAAACAAAGAAAGGCAGTAGTTGACATCTGTACTAAAGAGTTACTCACACCACGAGGGCTCAGAACACTATCCCCGAAAAGCGGAAACTATAGACCAGTCTATGTAGGAGGGCAACTCGAACGAGACAGAAACTTCCATAATGGACCGGTATGGCCTTGCACCATCGCAGCCTATGTAAATGCATACCTCGACCTCTACAAACAAAGCGGGAGGAACTTTATAGAGAGACTCCTTGTCGGATACGAAGTGGAAATGTCCGAACTCTGTATTGGAACACTCAACGAACTATACGACGGCAACCCTCCTTACAAAGGACACGGAGGTATGAGTTATGCACCCAGCGTAGCCGCAGTAATCAGCGTCATGCACACACTCCGACAATGGAATGATGATAACAACCCTAAATAGAAGACCAATACGATGCAAGCACTAATGTTCGGGTGGGAATTCCCACCGCACATATTAGGAGGATTAGGTACTGCCAGTTACGGATTGACTAAAGGAATGGCACAACAACCGGATATGCACATCACCTTCGTAATACCTAAACCATGGGGCGACGAAGACCAATCCTTCTTACGAATAATAGGAGCAAATACCGTCCCTATCGTATGGAAAGAAAACTCATGGGAGTATGTCAACCAACGACTACAAGGACGAATGAGTGCCGACGAATATTTCTACCTGCGACAAGGTATTCACTACGATTATCGACGCATAGGAACAGATGACCTCGGCTGTGTAAACTTCTCCGGACGATATCCCGACAACCTTCTCGAAGAGATAGGAAACTACGAGGCGGTCGCAAGTGTACTCGCACATCAACTGAACTTCGATATCATTCACTCCCACGATTGGCTTACCTATCCCGCAGGAGTATTCGCCAAACATATATCCGGCAAACCACTTGTCATACATGTTCATGCAACCGACTTCGACCGTTCAAGGGGGAATGTAAATCCATCCGTCTATGCCATTGAGAAACGTGGAATGGACGAAGCCGATCATATTATGTGTGTAAGTAACTTGACACGGCAAACAGTCATCGACAAGTATGGTCAAGACCCCCGAAAAGTATCAACTGTACATAATGCCGTAGAACCACTCAAAGACATCGACTCATTTGTCAAAACACCAAGAAAAGACAAGGTGGTTACATTCCTTGGGCGTATCACAATGCAGAAAGGACCGGAGTACTTCGTAGAAGCCGCAGCACGAGTACTACAGAAAACCAATGGTGTACGCTTTGTAATGGCAGGCTCAGGAGATATGATGAACCAGATGATAGATCTCGTCGCACAACGAGGTATCGCAGACAGATTTCACTTTACCGGATTCTTACGCGGACGACAAGTACAGGAAATGCTTGCCGAAAGCGATGTATATATTATGCCCTCCGTATCAGAACCCTTTGGTATCTCACCACTCGAGGCAATGCAAGTGGGAACACCATCTATCATCTCCAAACAGTCAGGGTGCGCAGAAATATTGCAACATGCTATCAAAACCGACTATTGGGACATCGACGCTATGGCAGACGCCATCTATTCTATAGTTAAATATCCTGCTATGTACAAGAGCCTAAGGGAACTCGGGCGAGAAGAAGTCGCAAATATCAAATGGTACGATGCAGGGCTCAAAGTAAGAGCCATCTACGATGGAGTAATCAATCATACACTATGAACAATGTAAATCACAACATTATGAAAAATACATGCTTCTGTTTCAGCCTACACGCACCGTATCGGCTGAAACGATATCGATTCTTTGAAATAGGGCAAGACCATTATTACTATGATGATATGCAGACCGAAGATAATATCTCATGGCTCTGCCAAACATCATATATTCCCCTGTGCCGCACGATCAAAGAAATGATACAGGTATCTAATGGAAACTTCAAATGTGCTATCAGCGTGTCCGGAATAATGCTCGAAATGCTTGAACAGTTTGTACCGGAGATGATTGATATTCTCAAAGAACTTGCAGATACCAAGTGCGTCGAATTCGTTGCTACGCCTTATGCTTACTCACTTGCTGCCGTTTACAACCAAAACGAGTTCGAAGAACAACTCAAACATCACCAACATCTCACACAAGAACTATTTGCACAGAAATCAACTACAGTATGGAATACAGAGTTGCTCTATTCTGACGAGATAGCAGAAATGCTCACAAAACTCGGATATAAGGCAGTAATGACTGAGGGGGCTAAACATATATTAAGTTGGAAATCACCGAACTACCTTTATTCCTCTGTGGCTGCTCCGAAACTCAAAGTATTACTACGCAATACCACTTTAAGCGATGAACTTGCTTTTCACTTCTCTGACTATACATGGCATCACTATCCAATGGATGCACCTAAATTCGCACAGATAATAGACGAGATTCCACAAGAAGAGCCTATCGTCAATATATGGATGGGAGCCGAAACTTTCGGCATACGACAACAAGCACAGACGGGTATATTCGACTTTATGAAAGCATTGCCCTACTATCTTCTCGAGAAGAATATTGGCTTTATGACACCTCAAGACATCGCCAAAAAACTGTCTGCTGTAGATGCGGTCTCCGTACCTTATCCTATCACATGGGCAGGAGAAGCCAAAGACCTAACGCCCTACAATGGCAATGACTTGCAACAAGAGGCCTTACATAAACTATATGCCGTGGCAGAACGAGTACATCTCTGCCAAGATAAACGCCTTAAAAGAGACTGGCTATTCCTACAAGCCGTCGACCATCTACGCTTCATGAACCATATAGATGCCGAAGGTACTAACTACGAGTCTGCTTACGAAGCCTTTACCAACTATATGAATGTATTGGCAGATTTCTTGCAACTTGTCGATGAGCAATACCCAACAACCATTGATAATGAGGAACTGAATGAATTGCTTACCACTATCAATAACCAGGAAAAAGAGATTGCAAAGTTAGAAATAGAAATCAAGAAACTAAAACAGAAAAACAAAGCATAATACAAAACATAACTTTATACATTTTTAGCAATGGACATATTACAACAAATGCTTAAACGAGCGCAAGCCAATCCGCAACGCATCGTATTACCCGAAGGGGACGAACCTCGTACTCTTGAGGCTGCAAATATCATCCTTCGTGATAAAGTAGCCAAACTAATTCTAATAGGTGATCCTAAAACAATCAATGATATGGCAAGGGAAAAAGGATATAGCCATATCGCTGAAGCGGAGATTCTTGACCCTAAAAACGATTCTCGAATGGAAGAGTATGCTCAATTACTCTACGAACTCCGTAAGAAAAAAGGAATGACTGAAGAAGAGGCTCGCCACAAAGCACAAGATCCACTCTATCTGGGATGCTTAATGATTAAACATGGTGACGCTGATGGAGAACTTGCTGGAGCAAGAGGAACTACGGCTGATACCATACGACCTGCATTCCAAATACTCAAAACAAAGCCTGGTGTCTCTATCGTATCTGGAGCATTCTTAATGTTCACACCGGCAACACAACTTGGAGAAAACGGATTCTTAGTATTCGCAGACTGTGCTGTAAACCCCTGTCCTAATGCTCAGGAGTTAGCACAGATAGCCGTCTCCACTGCTGAAACTGCACGAGCATTAGCTGGGATAGAACCTAAAATTGCTATGCTCTCTTTCTCTACAAAAGGCTCGGCTAAACATGAATTGGTAGATAAAGTGATAGAGGCTACACAAATTGCAAAAGAACTTGCACCCGACCTCGATATCGATGGTGAACTACAAGCAGACGCTGCTCTTATTGAACGCGTTGCAGCAACAAAGGCACCTTGTTCCAAAGTCGCGGGGAAAGCCAATGTATTAGTATTCCCCGACCTGCAAGCAGGTAATATTGGATATAAATTGGTAGAACGATTCTCTGGAGCAAATGCTATTGGACCTATTCTACAAGGTATTGCAGCACCTGTCAACGACCTTAGTAGAGGGTGTAAAGTAGATGACATCGTACAAATGATTATAATCACCGCCAATCAGGCTATCAAATAAACCAGTAAGAGATTCCATACAATGAAGATATTAGTATTAAACTGCGGAAGTTCCTCTATCAAGTATAAATTGTTCGAGATAGAAAAGAAAGAGGTTATTGCACAAGGAGGAGTAGAAAAGATTGGGCTACCCGATTCTTTCCTTGTAGTTAAACTGCCCAACGGAGAGAACGTACAAATCAATAAACCGATGCCTGAACATACAATAGGAATCGAACTCATACTCTCTGCCTTGACTGACGAAAAAATAGGTTGTATTAAAAGTCTAAGTGAGATAGATGCTGTTGGACACCGTGTTGTACATGGTGGCGAACGCTTCAACAAGTCGGTACTTATTACCGATGAAGTACACCATGAGATAGAAAAATGCGCCGACCTTGCACCGCTTCACAATCCTGCTAACCTCAAGGGAATAGATGCTATTAGTAAAACTTTACCCAATGTGCCCCAGGTGGCTGTGTTTGATACGGCTTTTCATCAAACGATGCCGAATTATGCATATATGTACGCTCTGCCTTACGAACTCTATGAGAAGTATGCAATTCGTCGCTATGGTTTTCATGGCACCTCCCACCGCTATGTGTCGAAACGAGTATGTGAGTTTTTGGGAGTTGACCCAAAGGAAAAGAAAGTTATCACGGCACATATCGGTAATGGCGGCAGTTGCGCAGCAGTACTATATGGAGAGTCTGTAGATACCAGTATGGGACTTACGCCTGTAGAAGGTCTTATGATGGGTACTCGTGCTGGAGACCTTGATTTAGGTGCGGCTATGTATATTATGGACAAAGAACATCTATCTACGGCAGAATTTTCTACGCTTGTAAATAAAAAGTCTGGTCTTGCCGGTGTCTCTGGAGTATCGTCTGATGCAAGAGATATAGACGCTGCAGTTAAAGCAGGTAACTATCGTGCAGACCTCGCTCGAAAGATGTTCATTTACCGTGTCATCAAGTATATTGGTGCTTATGCAGCAGCAATGAATGGTGTGGATATTATTGTCTTTACTGGAGGTATTGGAGAAAATGATACCTTCATCCGTGGTGAAATCATCAAAGGATTATCGTTCTTGGGTATTACACTCAATGAAGAAACCAACGCTGCCACTCGTGGAAAGGAAGCACTTCTTTCCACTCCCGAGAGCAAAGTACAAGTATGTATTATCCCCACCGATGAAGAGTTGATGATTGCATCCGACACCGCAGCACTTGTCCACTAAGCCTATTGTTGCCTATAACAACAAAGACTATAGATCCGATAGTATAAAATCATCCCGTATAGGTTTGGATATCTATACGGGATGATTTTTTAGCGTATTTTATCGCTTTTTACGCCACAAAGTTAATACTTTTTGTTATACATACAACATAATTCACCAAGCAATATGAATTTTATCAGTGATTCTTAGAATTATTATACCATGGAGAGAGGAACATCTATATATCAGAAATGTATGTTAGCCAGCGATTTAGTTGTATTTTGTATTCTCTTTGCATATATCAAACAAGTATTGCGGGAAACAAAACAACCAATAAGTTTAAACAATTACTATCTGGTAAAAAAACATTTATCCTCTATTATGATATAAAACGACAGGTCCTTTAGGTAGAATCAACTGTGATTCTGTATTGTTTAACTAAAAATTTAGAAGGATGGGATAAATTATATGGTTTCCATTTGGGAACGTGTTTTTTAGTACTAAATGTAGGAGTATGGGCATACCAAGAGGGTTATAAAACCCTTATAAAAGTAATGGGTGGTAAGGGAGTGCTATGGGAGTGCTATGGGTGTGGTATGGATATACGACCGAGATTCGAGGCTGATTGTCCTATACTTCTCCTAATCATGAAGTGAGGCAAGTTTTATAGATAAATCTGCTGATAGTTGGTTTATTTTGTGTGTACAAAAAGAGACGAGAATACACGGAAGAAATGGAATCGAAGACCGATAGGAAATGGAACTGTTATACACTACAAGAGTGCTTTTTCAACGGTGTTCTCTGACTTTGCACCATAAATTGCATTTGTTATCGGACAGTACAGATGGGTTTAATTATAACTTTCATAAAAAAACATTGAAAAATACTTGCATATATCAAATATTTATCTTATCTTTGCATAGTCAATGAACAATATCAAACCTACTATGAATAAACATATTCTGCTTCGACTGCATACTTTTCATACGCAGCCATCTTAAAGAGTAGTTGTGAGCATAACACCATAAGACATAAATATATCCTATAAATCCAAATGACGCATAAATAATCTCAGGGTTTCGTGATTGCTGTTATGACCGAAATATGCCAGAGAACTTGTGACAAGATTTGCAGGATATTGTAGCGCAACGGAATACGAACAGAAATAACAACAGGAATACGACGGAAATATTTACTTAAATCATCATAGAACTATGATTACTACCATCAAATGTCCCAACTGCGGGGCGGAAATCCGTATGGATGAGGCTGAATACAATCAAATTCTCAGCCAAGGACAACCCTACCATGAAGAAAGCATTTGAGGAGGCGCGCATAGTAGAGGAATAGTCCGAAATTTAGAACAGCGACAGCACATCGACTGGCGTAGAATATATCAATAAGACACACACAAGAATTTAGCAAAATGAGCGGAATAGATTTAGACAAACGACTGAGCGTGTACAAGGCCTCGGCGGGAACGGGCAAGACCTTCACGCTGGCTGCCTACTATGTAGGGCTGCTGCTGAGTGGCGAAAGTTACAAAAACATTCTGGCGGTAACCTTCACCAACAAGGCTACCGAGGAAATGAAGGTGCGTATCATGGGCTATCTATACGACATTGCTCAATCCACCCCGGGCGCTAACGATTTCTTGGCTAAGGCCAAAACCTATATGCTGCCAGGCTGTGCAAACGCGGAGAAATCGGATGCAAAACTGCGCGAAATAGCTAAGAAATGCTTCACGGAAATGTTGGCAGACTACGATAATGTGCATGTCAGCACCATCGACTCATTTTTGCAAACACTGTTGTCGGGTATGGCACAACTGCTGAATCAGCGTATCGGCTTTGCTCCCGAACTAGACCAGAAGCAACTCTTCACCGAGGCGGTAGATCGACTTATCAGCGAGACGATGACGGGCGATGCTGCCACCGCCAATATTATTTCGAACTATATCTCCAGCCGCATGGACGATGAGCAGAACTGGGACATCCGTACCAATCTCATCAAGACTGCCGAAATCCTATACAGTGAGGCTGCGCAAGTCTATGCCGCTGAGGGGCAGATAGAAATGGATCCGAAGGCGATAGACGACTACCGCCGGAAAATTGCGGAGTGGCAAAATCAGCCTGAGTTTGTGGAACTAAAGAAACAGTGTGCTTCTATACAAAATGTAATAGATGCATTGCCGGAGAAAACCACCAATCGGAGTGCGGTTTTGTCGGCATTGAAATATGTAAATCAATCATTTACTAACATCAAAGAAGTAAAAACAGAAAATATATTCAGAGGCTTCACAAAAGACCAAATTCAGAAAGTAGAGAGTGGCAATTGGGACAAAAATTTAGGTTCTGCGCTATGCCAAGAACTGATTACATTTCAAAACTCCTGCATTACTTGTAGGGGATTGTATTTTGAGGCTAAACTCACCCTCAAATATCTCAACGATATGCGGCTGACGCAAGCTCTGGTGGATGTCATCAACGAAACTCTCCATGAGCAGAATAAGGTGTTGCTGGCGGAGACATCCTCTATCTTGCGCAATGCACTCACCCCGGGTGACGCCGATTTTATATTGGAAAAATCCGGAATCCGCTATCGCCACATTATGATAGACGAGTTCCAAGACACGAGCAAACTGCAATGGGAGGTATTCCTTCCGCTATTGGAGGAGATACTCTCCGTTGGGCGACAAACCGTACTCATTGTAGGCGATATCAAACAGAGCATCTACCGTTGGCGCAACGGCGACTGGCACATTATGGCAGGCCTGTCGAGCGACAAGAAAATAGGCCGCCACTACAACGAAAAGCCATTGAAGCGTAATTTCCGCTCGCAAAAAGAGGTGGTAAAATTCAACCTCGAGGCTATGCTGTCTGCCGCCAAAGACCCCGCTGTGAAGGATGTGGACGCCACTCTCTACGACGAGGGATACGAGGAGCAGCATCTGGGTGACTACTATAACGGAAGCCACTCAGATGGCTATGTTCGTATGCGCGTGTTTCCCATGCCACGCCAAAAGGGAAAAGTGATAGCCCAACGCATTATTGCCGATATGTTCAGCACCATGGAGGAACTGATTAGCAAGGGTATTCGCCCGTCTGACATAATGATTCTTATTCGTAAGAATAAGGAGGCGATGGCAGTAGCACGCTATTTTCAGGACAATATTCTGAATCATGCCGACGACTACCCGAACCTAAACAAGACCCGTCTCGTTTCGCGCGACTCGTTTGTGCTGAAGCAATCCAAATCGGTGCTTTCTGTTATCAATGCCCTGCGCTATATAGAAAGCAAAGACCCCGTGGCAGGACGCTTTGTAGAATTAGCTACCGCACAGACGGGTGTTTGTTCCCGACTGAACGCCATAGATAAAAGCCTACCGCTGTACGAAATGGTGCAGACCGTTGTGGGGTTGCTGCTATGCGGCCAATCGACGGAGGACATTGCCTATGTCAACTGCCTGCTGGACAATGTGCGTGCGTATATATCGGAAAACGGTTCGAACCGAAAAGCCTTTTTGCAATACTGGGATGACTTCTTGTGCAACAAGGCGATACCGTCGGCGCAAGCAGATGCTATCCAAATTATGACTATCCATTCGTCAAAGGGACTGGAAAGCAAGACCCTCTTTATTCCGTTCTGCTCGTGGCCGCTGACCGAGGACAAGGGCGTGATGTGGTGCCGGCGGGCTCAAGATTCAGACAAATACATTCCGATAGAGATAAAAGATGACACCGTAGGGACCTCCTACCAAATGGACTACGACCAAGAATGTAAGGAGCAGAAAGTGGACAATCTCAACTTGCTCTATGTCGCACTCACGCGTGCGGCCGACAACCTGTTTGTCTATGTAGATGCGGAAATAACCTCGAAAGGACTTACCCAAAACAGTGTCGGTTCTCTGCTCATCAACAAAGAGAGTATAGAAGTTGAAGTTCTGAAAACCTATGCCGCGGGAAAGGACAACCCCGAAAACATGGCGTTTGTAGAGCGAGGATATGGCACACTCACCATCCGTGCCGCTAAAGAGGCTACACAATCTACTTTTGGTTTTGAGGCGGCTGAGGCTATCTGTGCTACTCTGCAAAGCGACAGCAGCCAAGTGCGATTCCGTCAGTCGCAGGAAGGCATCCTGCACGCAAAGATGGGCGATGATTCCGACATTGTGACAGATCGAAAAGAAATCGGTACAATCTGTCACGACCTCCTTTCGAGAATCAAGACTCGAAACGATGTAGAGCGAGTGGTGGCTACTGCTTGGAACAAAGGTGTCTTTGCCGGCCGGGAACAATGCGCACAGGCGAAGGAATACATCAACAAAATTTGGGAGAACGAACAATTGGCGGCGTGGTACGATGGCTCGTGGAAATTGCTGTGTGAGCAGGGCATTCTCATCAATGAAGAAGAGCGTCGCCCCGACCGCGTCATGATACGCGGAAACGAAGCCATTGTCCTCGACTATAAATTCGGAGCCGAGAAATCGGAACACTGCAAGCAAGTACAAGATTACATGAAAGCCATGCAGCAACTCGGCTATACGAAGGTCAGCGGCTATCTATGGTATGCACAAAATTCACAATCAGAAGCATTAAAACAGGTACAACTATGAAAAAAGGATTTCTAAACGATACCGTATCTGCCATCATCGCTCAACACGGCTGGCGCAATATGGACGACCTCACTCTCGTGTTCCCGTCACAGCGTGCTGGCTTGGTTTTCAAAGACTTACTCAAGCAGCATCATAAGGAACAAAAGGGTGGTGCCATCCTGCTACCTAATATCACTACGCTGCCCGACTTGTTCGAGAGCCTTTGCCCAATGTCCCCCGTCGAGGAACTGGAGGCGGTATTCCGTCTGTATAAAATTTACGAGACGACAACGAAGGAATTTTATGATGCGGAGAGGGTTCAATTTGAGGCAAAGAACCCGGGCAAGAAATACGATATGGTAAAACCCTTCAATTTGGATGTGTTCTATAGTTGGGGGCGCCAGTTGCTATCCGATTTCAACAACATCGATTCCAGTGATGCCGGCAAGACTCCCGATTCGGTACACAAATTTTTCGACAACGCCATTCAGGCAAAGAAGTTGGAGGGGCTTGAGATAGACGATGAGGTGCGCGAGCGCCTGCATACACTGCTCCACGAGGGGGAAAGCGAAGCATCGCAAGATGATGCCATCCGCAAAAAATACGAGGCTATATGGCACTGCATGGAGGCCATCTACAACCAATTCCATGCCGAGTTGGCGCAGGACGATAAGGTAACCACCGGTATGCAAAAACGCTGGGTGATAGATCACTGGGACGAGGTGAAAGAGCAGTGCGCTGAGCAGCAATACATCTTCATCGGTTTCAACTACTTGCTGCCCGTTGAGAAAGAGTTGTTTGCCCTGATACAAGGAGAGGACGAGAACAAAGACGAGAACAAGCTCTCCCTTTTCTATTGGGACTATGTGAAGGATTTTGCGACCAACCGGAACGCCTACAAATTTATTGAGCAGAACATACAACAATTCCCGAACGCTGCCGAACCAACTGCATGGGAAAAGAAGCAGGTAGATATTGTTGCCGCCTCGTCAGCCAATGCCCAAGCCCAATTCGTTAATCCATGGCTGCAGGAGCACTACACTGCCAAGGGTCAGCGCACCGCCGTCGTGATATGTGACGAGCAAATGTTGGAGCCCGTCATCTACGCGTTGCCTGCCCTGACCGTCGAGGACGACCCCGCTGCCGTGAATATCAATATCACCAAGGGTTTCCCTATCTCAAGCACCCAAATCTACTCCGATGTGATAGCCTACCTGTCGGACAAGAAAAACGACTGCCACGAGGGCGAGACTTATACCGATGTCGTACAACGAGTGTTGGATGATGTGACTAGTGCTGACAAAAGATATAGCGGCTATGTCTCCGTCCAAAAAGAAAAGCAAAAAGAACAAGGCAAGACGGCGGACGCTTCATGGCAGCGCTTGCTCATCGAGGAGTCTATCTATCAGGTGCAACTCCAACTCAATCAACTACATACCATGTTGAGCAACCCTGCTTACAGTGGCTTGGTCAATTCGCTCACTCTCTTGCGCAGCATCGTGCGCCGTGCCATGGAGAGCGTATCGTTGCCTTTCCACGGCGAGCCGATTACCGACATACAGGTGATGGGTGTGTTGGAGACGCGTGCACTCGATTTCGATAACCTGCTGCTGCTCAATGTGGAGGAGGGTATTGTGCCACGCAAAGAGAGCGACAGTTCGTTCATTCCGTATTATCTTCGTAAAGTATTCCGTATGCAGACGCGTGAGGAGGCGGCCTCCGTCTATGCTTACAACTTCTTCCGCCTGCTCAATCGAGCAGAGCACATTACCGCTGTATTTTCCAATGCACAAACCAGTATGGGCGCCAAGTCGATGTCTCGGTTCTTGATGCAAATCATGACCAGTTCCGAATTCGACACCGCCCGCTTTGTTCTGCAAGAAAGCACCAACCTTCCTGCACCTACCGTGGTCGAACCGAATCGAAGCATGCTGTCCAAACTTGAGAGACATGAGGACGGCTATCTTTATTATAAAAAGGGTGAGTGCCACAAATATAATAAGGACGAGAATGGTGAAACTAAGAACGAAGAGAAGAACCAGCAATTCACCCTCTCCCCGAGTGCCTTGAATACCTATATTGCTTGTCCTCGTTGGTTCTATCTCCAATATGTCGAAGGCCTTCGTTCCCAAGACCAATCGCACGCTATTTTCGAAGCGAATGAGATAGGTACATTCGTACACAAAGTCATGGAACTCATCTATAGGAACGAATTTGGCTGCTCCCAAAAGGACACGCTCCCCATTACGAAGGATGCTGTTACGATTGATGCTGTTACGATTGATGCTGACAAGTTAGCCGCCTTGGAGAAAAAAGAAAAACGGCTGACCGAAATACTGAATAAAGCGTACGATGAGATAAACGAGAATATTCAACAAAGAAACAAGACTGCCCCAAGTGCAAAAAAGAAGGAGAACGAAGAACAACCTATAGAGATTCCCCAAAGTACGATGGTTTACCACTATAAGGAACATCCTGCGGAGAATTTGGTTATTCTGAAATTGGTGCATAAAATTTTGAAGCACGATCTCGAAGACGCTCGCACGCAAGAGCTCAAAATTGTCGCATTGGAACATAAGGGCTATTACGATATTGAGATAGAAAATGCAGATCCGACTCTTTGCGGGAAGATACGGGTAGGGGGCGTAATAGACCGTTTGGATATCTGTGGAGAAACGCTACGCATAGTCGATTATAAGACAGGCGGGTATAGCAAAGATAAACTGAATGTGCTCCTTAGCGACAAGAATGGCGAGATACCATTAGTCACCAACCCGAAACAACACTATGTGCTGCAGACGCTTATCTACTCCGAAGCAGTGGCTACGATGGGCATATCTACCTTACCTCTGCAGCCCAACTTGTTCTTCACACAGTCGAATCTGAGCCATACCGCAGTTACTCTCGACGGGCAGCCTATTGCGGACTACAACACATTGCGTGACGATAGCGATACGCAAAAGGGCATACCTACCCTCATTAGTGAAAAGATCCGCTCGATATTGTCAACGGATGAATTCCCGCAGTGCGATGACGGCAAGTGCAAGTCCTATTGTCCTTTCCTCGACATCTGCTCTCGTGAGCCCGAATTCACCCCGCAAAACTAATTGTAATCGATTCAAATCACAAAGTTTCAACCACAATGGTTGTAACTCGCAACAGTTTTACTACAATTGCTGCCGTTCGCAACAGTCTCAACTAAATAGTAGGCGAAAAATATATGTTTAATCACCATAAAATCAATCAAGAGGTACTGAACAATACCAAGACAATCTGTGCCCCCGTTCCCGAAGCACTCCAGAAGGAATAACCTACCACACACTATAATCGAAGCTACACCGCCGGACGCATTACCCGTCTGCAATCCAACCAAGTCTTTGTATTGGGCAGCAATATCTGTGAGGCGCATGCAGGTGGTGCCGCTCGAATTGCCTTTGACCGGTTTGGTGCCGAATGGGGCAAAGGTGTCGGCATGACGGGTCAATGCTATGCTGTCTCCACTATGGAGGGTGGAGTGGACTATATCAAGAAGTATGTGGATGATTTCATCGACTACGCCGCGCACCATCTGGAGAAAGAGTTCCTTGTCACCCGAATAGCGTGCGGTATTGCCGGCTTCACAACCAGCGAGATAGCCCCACTTTTCCGTGCTGCTCTCCCGCTCACCAATATCATCCTCCCCAAAGACTTTGTTGCCGTCCTCGAAAAGGCATAGCCCCACTGAGGCACCTCCTAGTAGAGCAACGCCGAACGAGGACAGAGCATACTCAATACTCGCATCAGACTTTTATCCATTAAGCAACGACCATTGCAAACCTAAAAAGAATTCCGCTACTTCGATTACAGAAGTGCGGAACTCTTTTAATAGAACCTGATGTCGTATCAGTTTACCACCAAACTACATTGTAAGTAACGGGTTGCTGGTTTTCTCCATAGGCAACGCCAATGTCGCGAATCGCTTTGATAGAAGCCTTCTCCAAATCAACTTCATCTTGCTGTTTCTTCAGCTTGAAATCCCATTCACGCTTATCCAATTCTTGTATTCGCTTTGCGATTTCAGCACTTAATTTGTCTGCCTCCGGAAATGCGGTTGACTGTGGATTGATCTTCGATAGGATAGCCGCAGCGTTGTCTGCAGCAACCTCATCTTGCCCTGCTTTCCACACATTGCGAGCCTCAGCGAGAAGTGCTGCTCCCTCTTGGTTAATCTTCTCTTGATAGATTGACTGAGCCGCAGCCATACATTTATCGTAGCACTCCTTGCAAATATCTGGAACTTGCATCAAGTCTGATATAGCCGCATCAAAGTCTTGATTCTTTGCTTTGGTCTGTGCTTGAACAATGATAAAGTCACATTTTGCAGTATAATAATCCACAATTCTTTTCTTCCCCTCTTCAATGAAAGTCTGGTAAGCGGGGTCGTTCACTTTTATTTTCTTCAGAGCAGCCAAATATGCTTTCTCTTTGGAATCTCCTGCAGCACTCACTTCAACAGAGTAATTAGAAAAAAGTGTGCCATCAATACCATCACCGATATAAAGATTTACCTCTAAGTTATAGATGTAAACGACTGGCGCAGTCTCACTTTTTTCCAAATTCAATTCCCGGACATTTGCAGTCATAATGAAGCGCGTGTTCTTTGCAGACCCCATTCCACTTTTCGTGATTATCTTCTGCATCTTGTCCTTGAGAACCTTCCGTGCATTATTGGGAATTTTGGAAGAGGAATCCATATAAGTAGATAACGATATTCGAGCCGCATCATCCATTGCAGGTTTTGCATCTTGCGCTACTATACTTCCATAAAGAAAGAAGCATAATATGGATAGAAAAATACTTTTTTTCATAAGTCATCCATTTTATTCGTCAATGCTTGCTGAATCATCTTGACCGAGAGTAATTACAGCATATCCCATACTACGACCATCAACACGGCATGCTTGTCCGGATATTTCTGTGATAAAATCTGCCAAAGATTGTGCAAAGTCTGCTGCGCTTTGTGGCTTACGGTCAATTTTGCCTGTCACAAGGTTCTTTTCCTCTTTGAAGAGCGGTATATAAATCTGCTCATACATTAGTTTGTTTGCCGTATTTCTCCCTGATGAAAAACCTGCAGTTTGCACTTCGCTCTGCAACCAGTCTTCAATATACTTCGCCAGAGGGGCACCATCGTATTTTTTGGCGAAATTAACAGGACAACTCTCCTTGCGTTTGAGAGTAATACGAATCTCACGACCGGTTTCTCCCATATTTGTAAATTTGGTTTGAAGAGCATTTAAGAACTCGTCCTTTACATTCAATATGGCTTCTTTCAGTTGATTAACCATTTGTCCACTGCCATAGGTAGCCGTACCTTGTGCAGAGATGGAGTAGAACGACTTATTGGTACTTGCATCTGTTGCCTTTATACGGAACACCACATATTGCTTCCCGCCGTCACTTCTTGTTTCCGGGTAGAACTCTATGATGAAATCAGCACTGGCTGTGGAAGCCAACAACTCGCGTGCGCCACTGGCGGCACTTTCTCCGTCATCAATTTCGTCCGCAGCGTCCCATGCTTTCTCATTTTTGTAATCCGAAAGAGTAGCGGCTAAATCCACAACTTTATCATAGCCTGCTGTATTCGCCATGAAATTGGAGAACTCATTGATCAAGTCCATCATATTGACATCTGCCAATGCTTTGTTGTAATCGACTGTTTTAGGGTCATCATCCATTACATATTTTTGGCTATAACACCAATTCTTATCCGGGAAAATCATTATAACAGGCTTTTGTGCACCTTCAAGTGCATCGGCCACACCTTGGATAATACCATCCTGCACTAATTTCTTGCGAAGTGCATCGTACATAACTTGTATGTCTACCTTTACTTTGATTCCACCCTTCACTTCGGACATATCTTTTGAAGCGGGGGCTGCAACTTGCGCAGTGAACTGCTTGTAATCGCCATTATTAAAGAAATCATCGAAATACTGCTGGTGTTCCGCAGAAGGAGAAGAACTTGGGTAAAGAGGAGGAGTCGGTTGTCCATTGGTACCACCGGCAATTCCCTTAAAAATTACAGCATGGATAGCATTCATTGTTGCTTTTTCCACGGCTTGTTCCTTTTTCTTTCCTATACCGGACACTTTGATATTCTTGGTTCCGCTAACTGCTACATTAATGAAGACGCAAGAATATGATTCCGGAGAGTCAAATACTACGGCATGTTTTTCTTTTGCCGCAAACATTGGCATAGCAATTAGAGCCGCCAACGCAAAGATAATTGTCTTTTTCATAAGAATTGAGATTTAGAAGAGAGTGCGCCAAAATGATTTTGGCACACTCTCTCTAGTCCTTATTAGTTTAGAATGTCCATTTTACTCCTGCAGCAAGACCCAGACCCATCTTGCGTTCATTGCCACAGAATTTCAATGTGCTATTCAAATCTTTATAGGTATCACCTTGCATAACCATGACTGAATAATCTCCCTGAACAAAAATTTGGAAAGGATATCCGCAATTGAAGACAAAGCGAATGCCTGGATCTATGAATACACCATAATTGGTTTTCTTCTGCTCCTTCGTTAAATTGACGCTACCATGATAAACTGGCATGTCTGCACCTATATTCAGCATAGGTTGGAATTCAATAACTTGTTTCAGTTTTAACCCGCACATATAACCCACAGAAACATTTACGAATGAAACACCTTTATCCAAATGATAGAAACCAGAGTTATATGATGCTTCACCATGATTATAGTTAATTACTTCGTATCCAAGTGCTTCTTCAGCCTCTTCTTTTTCGATGCCCAACTGCTTTGCCATTCCTTGCGCCAACATACTCTTCGTTTTAATATCATAGCCAACATTGATGCGAGCATAATGGCTGATACCATTTTTATGCATGTAAGCAAGATAATCAAAGGTAACATCTACCATAGAGAATGCACCAAATACCTTCTGATTCGGCCATCCCAAACCATTGTAGTTATAATCAATACTTACACCCAATTTAATATCGTTGCTTTGCTTGATAAACTCCGTACCTTTTAATTTAGCACCGGAGATTTGATAGAAGTACGATACACCGGTCTCTCCATCTGCAATAGTATCGTTGTCATTAATGACGGTAGCACGGGCATAACCTTTCTTGACTGTGCGAAGTGTTCCTTCATCTGCATCTCCCTTATTGCCGTATATTTTGAAACGCTGTGCATTTTTAATTCCCTCTTTTGTACCGATTTTGGCTGTTATATATGGTTTTACATCCTCTAATGTCGCACTAACTTCCCAAGCCGAAATTTTATTCTCTGCCTTACGAAGTATTTCATTATATGAACCCGTTATGGCATCCGTCATACTTTTCTCTGACGAAGCCGAAGCGCTAACCGCAGCAACACACTTCATCGGAATATGCACATTTGCATATAGACTACGCTTTGCCGCTTTCGTTTCTGCAGGCTCATCATTATTTATCCACATATTTCCAAGAATATTACCTATGACATTTTCTGCACTGTCAATAGCAAAAACATACGCAGAAACATTCGCCATATAAACCGGAACCTTTGTGCCATCTTTCTTTGTGGCTTCTCCGATTTTTGTTTCTTTGGCATCATACACAATAATATAACTATTCGCCAACAATGCAGGACCATTCTCGTCCATTTGCTTTACCTGCGATGCATTATCCAAATGCACATCCTCATCGGTTGCATTCCAACGACTACGCTCCACCATAATATCGTAGTGAAAACAACCTTGCTTATCCACCGCAAGCACATAATCGAATATCTGTTTACCGATGTTATTATTGTTGATATACTCGGTTAGCAGTCGTTGGGTTAATGTATCCGGCTTAGCCGCAATACCATTCCCCATACTCTTAAATGAATCCCCTATCCCTGAAAACATCTCCTTAAAAGAACTTGATTTTTGTTCTGTATTAGCGGCAGCTGCTTTTTGCTGTTCTTCAGCGGTACGATATGCACCGGTAAGGCGCACCGTTTTCGTTTGGATTTCATTCAAATCAAACTTAGCACCGGTATTAATAGCATTAATACCCATAACGACTTCATTATCCCAACGGTCGCCATAGGTAACCACGACATTTGAGATACTGTTTCGTGAGTAATCAGAAGAGATTACTTTCGTTTTCACTTGCCCATCTGCAAATGCAAGCATGGGCATTGTTAGTAGCATAAGGGCTACACTTTTTTTGAATTGCTTCATAAATTAGATTATTTAGTTGTTATTAGTATTCAAGAATACCATCTTGAATCATTTTATCACGAAGTTTATCTCTAAAAACGCACACTGTTGTGGTACATACCGTTTGTGCATTCGTCCTTTGGTATATACTCGTCAGTTCGCGTTTTTCTTTCATCGACATATAGTTTTTATATTCCCCTCCATCAGCAAAAAAGGCATTGAAATATGCTTCATGATCATTGTATGCCCGACGCTTTGTGATACATATAGGCTGGATGTTTTTAGTCGCTCCATTTCTCCATAGAATCGTGGTGAACAGCATGTCATAGACAGCTTTCTTTCCTGCTTCGTTATAGGCATCTACCGCATTACGCCCACGCCCTTCTACTCGTAGTGTGAACGAACCATCTAATTCCGTAGCAATACAACTGGTTTTGGTGGTTGAATACGCAGTCGTTTTTCGTACACCACACGAACACAGAACAATGGAACAAACAAGAATACATGTTCCAAAAAATGTTTTACTCATAAGATTATGTTTTACTTGCCTACTCTTTGATGGGATTTTCGGCTTACTCCCTTCTTATGTATAGGTACACAAAAAAAGCGGGACTTGCACCTTTGCTTGTTCCGCTTATTGAGGCCTTCGCATTGCCTTACCAGAAGAAACAAGCAACGCGAAGCCCACGCCGATATGATAATACACCGCCATACAATGTGCAAAGGAACATTCCATTCCTTCATACATGCTTTAATAGGCGCGATAAACATACCCCGAGGACATCTATCGTTGCAATGTTCCGAAACTGGTAAAATGAAAGTTGCGAAGTTTCAATAAGCTCGAAACAAAGCGTGATTAGACGCCTTTTATTATGTCTTGTAGAGACGCTTCTCTACTTCAGCCCACACCGTTTATAACATAATCCCGACGCAGGCTTGCTTTCTGCAGATGTATCGTATCCACAAAAACGGTCTTCTATTTTAAGTCCGAAGACAAGACTTAATTATATAAACCAATTATAATGACGAATGGTCACTTTTCCATATTAATCGTTATCAAATTTGTATGCACTTAGACGCACTGATTAATGTACATTTCTAATTATCTTCGCAAAATTACACTTTATTTTCCTTATACACAAATTTTATTGTATTTTTTCAGACTGCAAAATGAACATCACGCCAGTTTTTAGACTTATACATCGTATTTGTCCCCTAATCGACAAAGTCGCCCGAGTAGTCCGTGTGCTTGTTGATGTGCCGATACCCCACTTGACTGTCCCCGTACTACCCCTCCAACCGAAGATGTCTATCGTGTCGGCGAGGGAATCGCTGCTCTTGGAGTAACTGTAAGTTGCATTATACGACTCCACCGCTTACATTGACTGTACCGAGCATATCCTATTGGTTCTCGGCAAATGCCCAATTCTGTGTGGATTACGATAAAAATCGTACCTCGTAAATTCAGCATCATAAATTCGTAAATAGTCTTATCCCGATGCTATTCTGCTGTTACCATACTGTTACTTTGCGGCTACCCTGCTGCTACTCTGCTGCTACCCTGCTGCTACTCTGCTGTTGTCTTACTATTACTATGCTATTACTATGCTATTACTATGCTATTACTATGCTATTACTATGCTATTACTATGCATTTACCATGCATTTACTATGCATTTAATTTCGCCCATACTCTTCCGTATCACCCCCGTATCACCTTCGAGTCGCCTCTAATTTACAGCTATGTAATTCTTATGAGAATCTTATGTAATTCTTATGTGATTCTTATGTGATTCCTATGTGATTAACGAATCACCTTCGATAGACTGCCGAACCATCCCCGAACCTAATTCCCTGCAAGCATGATATGCAACCGATCGATCACAATACATGCAAAACGGTGTATGGCTGCCTTGGTGCAGATACACTCGCATATCTCTTTTTTGGGGGTCTTTGCAGACTAGTACGCACCTAAAAGCCGCGTACTATGCAATCCATATTTTTCGATGTGGACGAAGAATCTACTGTAAACCTTTCTACCTTTTAGCGAGTATATACTCTGTTTCCTGTTTGATATATCCCTCGTCTGCTTCTGCAAAAAAGAGGCTAATGTTCTCCTTCCTCCACCACCTCTCCTATCAATGTTGCAGCAGAGAAAGACACTACTCGCACATTTATCAACTCTCCTATGCGATGTCCTTTACGCGGGAACACTACTGTCTTGTAGCCCGATGTACGCCCGTAGAATTGTTCCTTGGAGCGTTTGGAGAAACCCTCTACCAATACCTCAAACACTTTGCCTTCATCGCGCCGATTACTCTCCAACGATAATTGGTTCTGCAAAGCAATAATCTCATTCAATCGCCGTATCTTGGTCTCTTCTGGGATATTGTCAGGCAGATGCTTGCTCGCATAAGTGCCGGGTCTTTCCGAGTACTTGAACATAAATGCCGTGTCAAACCCCACTTCACGCATCAAAGACAGGGTCTGCTGATGGTCTTCCTCGCTCTCACTATGAAAGCCGCAAAATACATCCGTACCTATTGTCGCCTCCGGCAATAGACGACGGATTGCAGCAATACGCCCCAAGTACCATTCACGGGTGTATTTACGGTTCATCAACGATAATATCCTGTCGCTACCACTTTGCACCGGCAAATGAATGAACTTACACAGATTATCGTACTTCGCAATAACTTCCAATGTCCTGTCTGACATATCCTTTGGATGAGAAGTAGTAAAACGAACACGCATATCGGGTACTGCCTGTGCCACGCTTTCCAACAAACTCGGAAAATCAATAACCGTCCCGTCCTGTTCGTAATGATAAGAATTCACATTCTGTCCCAACAAGGTCACTTCCTTATACCCTTTCGCCTGCAGATCGCGCAGTTCTACCAAAATGCTTTCTATATCCCTGCTCCTCTCTCGCCCGCGGGTATATGGCACCACGCAATAAGAGCAGAAGTTATTGCATCCGCGCATAATACTCACAAAACCGGAAATAGGATTTCCTATGCGGGATGGCAATATCTCACGATAGGTCTCCGTCTTCGATAGTTCCACATTTATGGCTGGCTTTCCCAATTCGCATTGAGCCAACAGATTTGGTATATCCAAATATGCATCAGGACCGGCAACAAAGTCCACGCCATAATCTTCAATCAACTCTGCACCCACCCTCTCTGCCATACAACCAATCACACCTACAACCTTCCTCCTGCCTTTCTTCTGAGAACCCAAACACTTCAACCGGGCAATAATCTTCTGTTCTGCATTGTCCCTGATGGAACAAGTATTCAGCAATATCACATCCGCATCGTCCTCTTTCTCTGCCAATTGGTAGTTCGTCATCTGCATAATAGAGGCAACTACTTCCGAGTCTGCCACATTCATCTGGCAACCATAAGTCTCTATATAAAACCGTTTCTCCATAACTTCCTGAAATCTTACGCCATCGTAGCGCAATTTTGCGTAAAATTACGGATATTCCTGCAAAATAGCACACAAAAATGCTTTTTCTAACCACTTTCTCCATTTTATTAAGCATTTTTATTGACAATACTTGCACGGTATAGAAAAAAGGACTACCTTTGCCACCGAAAACAAATAAAATTTTCATAGTTAAGGTTTAGGTTTAATGGCAACGAGAGGCTGGGAAGTTTCTCGTTGTTTTTCAATCTTTTTATTAAAAGACATAGTATGGGCATCACGATCACAATCTTACTTGTTCTCACCATCGTGGGATGGATAGGCTCTGTCCTGTGGGAACGCATACGAAAGAATGCAGCGCGAACACCCTCGCAGAAAGCGAACAAAATGACCAACCGACGCATTCAAATAGAGGATTTTTTGAAAAAACAAAGGAAAGAATACGAAGAAGCCTATCGGCAATATAGAAACCAACAACCTGCCCATCCCGACCACACGGAGTATGACGAGGACGACGACACAACGCCCTTTCCGACCACACTCGGGCAGGAACGGATACAACCTGAATACAACTCTACAAACAACGACAATAAAACAGGGTCAAACCTGCTGAATGTCAACAAACAAATAACCAACCGGAAGCAAAACAAAACAACTGCTCCCGCCAACAATATAGCAGAAGAACTCAATCTCTCTGATGTGGACAATGCTCGCAAAGCATTCATAGCATCCGAACTGTTTGATAGAAAATATTAACCATAACAAATATCATAGAACTATGGCTGTAGTGTATATGACTGCAGATGGACTGCAGAAACTAAAGGATGAACTCATCTATTTGGAAGGGGTCGAACGCCCTCGTGTCATCCAGGCGATTCAAGAAGCGCGAGACAAAGGAGACCTTAGCGAAAATGCTGAATACGATGCCGCTAAGGAAGAGCAAGGAAAACTCGAATCTAAAATTGCCTTGCTGAAAACCAAAATCATGGAGGCTCGAATGATCGACGAGTCGCGTATCAGCACCAACGAAGTACAAGTGCTTACTAAGGTGAAGATAAAAAACATCAAAACCGGTGCTATTGTATCTTACCAACTCGTCACCGAGAGCGAAGCCAACTTCAAAGAAGGGAAGTTGTCCGTCGTCACACCCATTGCCAAAGGATTGCTCGGCAAAAAGGTTGGCGATGTCGCTAAAATATCCGTGCCGTCAGGTATAATGGAATTTGAAATACTCGAAATATCGCTATGACACTATTCACACGCATAATCAATGGCGAGATACCAAGTTTCAAGGTGGCTGAAGACGACCGATTCTATGCTTTCTTAGACATCAATCCTATGACTAAGGGACATACGCTGGTCATCCCTAAATTGCCAGAGCCTGAAACGGACTATATCTTCGACTTGGACGACCAAACACTGGCAGACATGATGCTGTTTGCCAAGCAAGTGGCTATCGGAATGAAAAAAGCCATCGACTGTAAGCGTATAGGAGTAGCGGTTCTGGGCATGGAAGTCAATCATGTACACATCCACCTCATCCCCCTTCAGAAAGAGTCGGATATGCTTTTCTCCAACCCTAAACTTCACTTGCAGGCAGATGAGATGGCGGAAATAGCCAACTCTATCGCAGTGGCAATCGAGGGAGAAGAGTAAAACCGATCCGTATTCCTACCCATAGAGCGCAGCCAACCACTGCGCTCTATTCGTATGCCTGATTCCCTGCAACACCCCGACTCTCCCTTTATCCCGCCTACTCCCCTCGCCCTTTCCTCCCTTCTCTTTTCTTTCCTGTAACAACCTACATAGCATACCCGTTCTTAAAATAGTCAAAAGAAAACAAAAAGAAGTAGGAAACTCCTCCCACCCCTAATCGAACCGACCACCCTCCACCAAGCATACTATTTACTACCCATTCCAAAGGATTTATATAGGATCTATATAGGATGAATATAGGACGAATATAGAAAGACCCTACCAACTACCTATAAAACACCCACAAAACACCCCTCTCCGCACATTTATCATTAACCCTTAATTGTTAATTTACAATAACTCCTTACTGCGTTTTTGCTCACCGTAGAGCCACACCATGCTATGGCTCTCTTCCCCTCATCAAAACCCCTAGATCCCCTAGACCGTCTAGTACCCCTACATCCCCTACTACAATTGCTTTCACCCACCAACTTTCAACTTTCCTACATAAAACCGCCCTCATCTTTCAACTATAAACCCTATATCGAACTCGGAAACTAAAAAAGTACAAAAGTTTCCACACAAACGATATTTTGGCACACCTTTTGCCTTTCCAATGCTGAATTTCGTACAAAGCGAATAGAACAACATGGCTGAAGACTTACGCGAAAAAATAGTACAGGCAGCAAAGCACAAGATGATACGATTGGGCATTCGCTCTGTATCGATCGACGACATCTGCAAAGAGTTAGGTATCAGCAAAAAAACCTTCTATGTACATTTTGCGACCAAAGACGAGGTAGTAAAGGCTGTTTTGTATGACAAAGAACAACAAATCGACCAAAACGCACAAAAGGAATTGGCAAAAGCAAAGTCCGTCATGGATATCATAGGGGAAAATATCGACTTCATTGTTGAACGGACGAAAAACATACTGCAACCCGTTCCTTTTCTCTACGACCTCCAAAAATACTATCCCAAACTATTCGAAGCACACAAACAAGTAGTCTTTGTCGCCACCAAGCGGCATATTATGCAATTCTTGCAACAGGGAATCGACGAGGAAGTATTCTACAAGGGAATAAATGTACCGCTCACTGCCGAGTTCCTCGCACGACTCCATCAGGGACTTTTAGAGGAAATCGCACGAAGAGACGACAATATGGATAACTTGTCCGCAATGTGCTGCCACGGATTAGGACTAATCATATTGGGAATGTTATCCGACTCCGGAAGAAAAGAACTTCAAAACCGGGTCGAAAAGAAAAACATCGAAAGATTAAAGGACATCATCGATCGAAGCGCACCGGACAACACCGCAAACTAACCGAATAGCATACACAAAGTATCTATACATACATTATTAGTTAATTTATAGTTAAACAGGGATTTTATAGAACACCCATTAAGGTAACAAAAGATGAAGAAACTACTCTTACTACCAACACTTGCGTTCTTGCTAAGCGCAAGCGTAGTAGCAGAAGACCATGTAATGGAGGCTACAAAAAAAGCACCCACACGGGAGGTTCCTGCCTCGCTCAGTCTTAGCCTCGAAGAAGCACAAGACTATGCCGTACAAGCCAACCGTACACTACGCAACGCCAACCTTGCTGTGCAAGAGGCGTATGCAAAGAGATGGCAAACTATCGCAGAGATGCTGCCGCAGGTAAGTGCAAGTTGGGGCTACAACACGATGTGCGGCTACGAAATGGAAATGCAAATCGCAGGGATGACACAGAAAATAGCCATGCCTAACTACTCTACTACAGGCGTAACGGCATCCGTCGGTATAAGCGGACAGGCTGTTGTAGGGGCGGTGCTGAACACTATCGCTATCGAAATGCAGAAAATAGCCTTGGAACAATCTGAAGATAATCTAAGGGCTAATGTCAAAACATCCTACGCATCTGTACTCGTGCTGCAAGATGTAGTGGCTCTATTGGACTCCTCCCTGCAGAATGTAGAGAAACTCGCAGAGATGACACAACGATCTGTTGATGTGGGAGCAGCAGAACAGACAAGTGCCGACCAGATCAAAGTACGGGTAAATACCCTACGAAACAATATCAATTCTAACAAACGCTCTACACAATTGGCTATCAATTCTCTGAAAGTGCTATTGGATGTACCGGTGGAAACAGAACTGACGCTCACAACTTCCCTCGACGATATGCTGTCGGCAGAGGCAGTACTGAACCTGTTAGGAGAAGACTTCAATATCGCAAACAACCTGAACTATCAGACCTTGCAAAAAAATGTAGACTTGGCAAAAACAAACATACACCTGGCAGCATGGGCGTACGGACCAACAGTAGGCGTTGGCTATCAATACAACAACCAACACTACTACGCGGAAGGAGGCTTCCGTATGACTCCCCCGCACGCTGTATCTGTTACAGTCTCACTACCGTTATGGTCATCAGGAAAGCGTGCCGCAAGTGTCACGGAGAAGAAAATTGCCCTCGAAGAAGCACGCAACACCTTGGCTGAAACAACCGATAATCTCGGTATTCAAGACCAACAACTGCGCTACACGCTACAAAACGCCTTCGAAAGTTACCTAACCGAAAGAGAAAACCTCGAAGTAACTCAGCGTGTCTTCCAATCAACCACCAACAAATATAACTACGGCGCATCTTCCAACCTCGAACTAGTAAACGCAAGCAACGATGTCATCTCTGCACAATCAACCTATGTGCAAGCCGTACTAACCCTTGTAAATGCAGAGGTGGAACTGCAAAAGTTCTTGAATAACTAAAACCACCTGCTACTGACCAAAGTCAGACAAACCATATAACTACAAATTGTAAATCGTCAAATAGTAATATACAAGCATGAAAAAAGGATTTATTCTTGCAACCGCATTATTGGTATTAGTCGGTTGCGGTAACAAGAAAACAGTAACCACTGAGGAGACTACAGAGCGCATAGAGGTCGTAGAACTAACTACGCTTCATACTCGCGAAATACAACGGGAAATATCGCTCTCATCAAACTTAATGGGCTATGAGACCGTCAATGTTGCCCCGTCTATCACAGGCAAGATTGAGCATATCTATGTCGAGGTCGGAGATCGGGTACAGAAAGGAGCAGACTTGGTGCGTATGGACCAGCAGCAATATAAGACTACCAAACTAAGTATTGCAAACCTCGAAACAGAGATGATGCGTATGGAGGGCTTGATACAAACAGGCTCTGTATCACAACAGCAATACGATCAAACAAAGTTGTCACTTGATCAGACAAAAGAAAATCTCGACTTCTTACAAAAAAACACCTATGTAAAAGCAAACTTCTCCGGTGTTATCTCCGCTAAGAATTACGAGGACGGCGAACTATATAGCGGCTCTCCTATTGTAGTTCTTACACAAGTGGACAAACTGAAAACATTGGTCGCTATTCCTGAGTCCTACATTCCTCTCGTAAAACAGGGTATGCGCTTGGACCTCCGTTCAGAGGTATATCCCGATAAGGTGTTCCCTGCTACGATTGAGGTCGTTTATCCTACCGTCGATGCATCCACACACACTTTCCAAGTGAAGGTTGTAGTACCGAACAAGAACGGTCTACTCCGACCCGGTATGTATATAACGACAACAATTGGTCTGGGCAAAGAGAAAGTCATCACCGCACCTTACTCCACCGTACTGAAGTTAGTAGGTGCTAATGACCGTTATGTCTTCATCAACGACAACGGCTATGCCAAGCGTGTAACTGTTGAGATGGGACAACGCTTCGGCGATGATGTCGAGATATCTGCTCCAGAGATAGTGGACGGTGTAGAATTAGTTACCAAAGGTGAGGCACGTCTAGTAGATGGCGTGAAGATTCGTGTCGGTGAAACTGCAAAATAATCCCAATCCTCTAACGAAGAAGCATTATGGCTATATATAAATCAGCGGTCCAAAAGCCCGTTACCACTGCTCTCATCTTTGTGGCAGTGATCATCATCGGCCTGTTCTGCTATGTGCAGTTGCCTATCGACCAATACCCGGAGATGGATCCACCATATATCACGGTGATGACAACCTACCCCGGTGCATCCGCATCGGAAGTGGAGACCAACGTGACCAAGGTGATGGAGAACTCATTGAACTCAGTTGACCACCTGAAAGAACTCACCTCGCAATCCAAGGATAACATATCGCAGGTAACCATGGAGTTTGAATGGGGTACAAACCTCGATGAGATAATCAACGATGTGCGTACCTATGTGGATCTTGTAAAGGACGACCTACCCGACGGCTGTTCGAATCCTATCATCTTGCGTCTGACCACCTCTATGATGCCTGTCATCCAGTACGCTGTAACAGCCAACGAGACCTACCCGGCATTGGATAAGTTGTTGGACGATGAGATTATCCCTCAACTCAACCGTGTAGATGGTATCGGTAACCTGACAGTATCTGGTGCTCCTAACCGATACGTGTATGTCTATCTCGACCAGCAGAAGTTGGATGCTTATGGACTGACAGTGGAGGCTGTGGGTAATGTCATTTCTGCGAATAACCTGAATATGTCATCGGGTACTGTTAAGTTAAAGAAAGAGCAGTATCAGATGGAAGTACGCTCCGAGTTCCTCGAGTCTTCGGAGATTAACGACTTGGTGGTTACCACTACCGCCGATGGTCGTCAGGTGTATGTGCGTGATATAGCCACTGTCAAAGATACTATCAAAGAGTTGTCACTTGACGAGAAAACCGACGGTGTCGAGTGTGCTCGTCTGATGATCACTAAGCAGACGGGTGCTAACACCGTGCAGATATGTCGTGATGTACGTAAGGAGGTGGAGAAGATACAGAAGACTCTGCCATCAGATGTGAAGTTCAAACTCATCTACGACTCTTCGGAGACTATCAACAACTCTATCGACTCGTTGAAAGAATCTATCGCATATGCTCTGCTCTTCGTGGTATTGGTGGTATTGTTCTTCCTCGGACGCTGGCGTGCAACACTCATCATTGCTCTGACCATCCCCATATCCTTGATTGTAGCCTTTATCTACCTCAAGTTAGTAGATTCGTCATTGAATATCATCTCACTCTGTTCGCTCACGGTGGCTATCGGTATGGTGGTGGATGATGCCATTGTGGTATTGGAGAATATCACCAAGCATGTGGACCGTGGAGAGAACCCTCGTGAGGCAGCCATATATGCAACCAATGAGGTGTGGATATCAGTCATAGCAACTACTCTTGTCTTGATAGCGGTGTTTGTACCGTTGACTACACTGACGGGTATGGCAGGTATCATGTTCCGAGAGTTAGGTTGGATTGTGACTATTGTCACCACTACCTCTACTTTGATTGCTATCTCACTGACTCCTATGTTGGCAAGCCAACTGCTAAAGCCGCGTAAGGTACATGTCGACGAGGAGGGGAACTTGGTGGATGACGGTGCCAATAAGACTTGGTATGATAAGACTGTCGTTCGTGCGTTGAATTGGGTAGATGACAAGTACGCCAAAGGCTTGGCATGGTGCTTGAACCATAAGCCTGTTGCTTTTGGCGGACTGTTCCTGTTCTTTGCACTCACTATGATACCTGTACTGACAGGTAGGATTGGTACCGACTTTATGCAACAGCAGGATAACGGTCGTATGTCTGTCACGCTTAAGTTGCAGCGTGGTACACGTATCGAGGAGACATTGAAGACTGCACGGGCATTGGAAGCACGTTTCGTAGAACTCGTACCGGAGATAAAACTGATATCTACTTCAGCAGGTTCAAACGACGACTCTGGTATATCGGCATTATTCTCTTCAACGATGAACAATACCATCTCGATGACTATACGTTGTAACAAGAAGTATGAGCGTGACCGTTCAATCTTCGATATTGCAGAGGTGTTGCGACAAGAGATTGCCCGCTATCCGGAAATAACGGACTATAAAGTAAGCACATCAACCGGTATGGGGGCAGGGGCTTCTAACTCTGTAGATATAGAGATATACGGATATGACTTCGATGCAACATCCCTGTTGGCAGAAGAGATACGAGCCAAATGCAACCACGAGGTAAAAGGTGCACGTGATGCTACTATCTCGCGTGACGATGAGCGTCCCGAGATAAAGATAGTGGTAAATAAAGAGAAAGCCAGTCGCTTAGGATTGACACCTGCCACGATCTCTACCTATCTGCGCAACCGTGTGAATGGGATGTCGTGCGGATACCTTAAAGAGGATGGCTCTGAATACAACATCGTATGCCGACTGCAAGAGAACGACCGCAATACCATCGAGAAGATACAAGACCTCACTATCCCTACCCCAACGGGCAAGAGCGTCAAACTATCGGAGGTGTGCAGCATAGGCGAGTATTGGACACCACCGACTATCGAGCGCAAACTGCGCCAGCGTATCGTAACGGTTTCCGTAACTCCATATAATGTGCCTCTGGGCGAATTAGCACAGACTATCCAAACGCAAGTCATTGACCAACTGAATATCCCACAAGGAGTTACTATACGACTTGCAGGTGATTATGAAGACCAACAAGAGACCTTTGGGAAGATGGGACTGCTGGCTGCACTTATCGTGATACTGGTCTATATCGTTATGGCAAGTCAGTTCGAGTCGTTCAAGAAACCGTTCGTCATCATGTTCACTATCCCATTTGCTCTTTCAGGTGTCGTCATGGCACTCTGGATGACAGGACGCTCGCTGGATATGATTGGAGCATTGGGTCTTATCATGTTGATCGGTATTGTTGTGAAGAATGGTATTGTGCTGATTGACTATACCGACCTGCTACGGGAACGAGGCGTAGAACTGAATAAAGCCGTGGTAGATGCCGGTCGTAGCCGTATGCGACCTGTGCTGATGACTGCTTTCACTACTATACTCGGTATGGTACCTATGGCAGTGTCGTCGGGGGAAGGCTCCGAGATGTGGCAGCCTATGGGTATCGTTGTCATCGGTGGTCTGACGGTGTCCACATTCCTGACATTCTTCATGGTGCCGACGCTCTATGCAGCCATGTCGAAGCATGGCGAGCGTGACCGTATTTCTTCCATGCGCAAGGGATTCATCTTCATGAATATCAAACTGAAGAAAGACAACAAGAAAGCACTCACGGCAGAGGAAACAAGTACACCTTCGGCACCTGATACAACGCCTACAGAGCAGAAATAGTAACCCATAGCAGAGAAATGCCAACTCAATGGCACTTCTCTGCTGTACCAACATAATTAGATTATGAAATCAGTAATGATAGTTTTCAACCAAGCCAACACAGAGCGTGTAGAGTACATGCTCGATATGTTGGAAATACGGGGCTTTACCTTCTTTGAACAAGTGCAAGGGCGTGGCACAAACAATGGCGACCCTCGCAGAGGAACGCATGCATGGCCCGAAATGAACTCCTGTGTCATCACAGTGGTCGATGACGACAAAGTACCTTCGCTATTGGAGGCGGTAGAAAAATTGGACATTCGCAACAAAGAAGTCGGTGTACGCGCCTTCGTCTGGAATATAGAGGCAACAGTATAGAATGGTATCTTAATTCAGTGTGAGAAAAAGAATAGAGGCAGTCTAACTACTTTAGATTGCCTCTATTCGTCTATTCAGTGACCGATCCTGCAACTATTCCCCAAGCCCGATAAACACTACCCATTTCGAAGGTTTTATATAGGATCTATATAGGACGAATATAGGATGAATATAGGATGAACCTACAAACTACCTATAAAACCCATAGAAAATTGCCCACCGTAGAGCCACACAGTGCTATGCCTCTCAACACCTCATCCAAACCCCTAGATCTTCTAGACCGTTATTCCAAACCATCTGATTGGTTTGTGCATTCAGCAGCATACTACCCAGTACCACTGCCAACAAGAAGAATACTTTTTTCATATACATTTGTGTTAATTAGTTATTGTTTTAGTTATCTAAACGAATAGACTGTGTTGCCTCTATCCGTCTGCCATGTACATCATACTGCGCACCATCGACCACAATAATCAGTTGCCCGCTAACAATATACTTACCCACTTGACGCACTATGCTGTTCTCTCCGCTCTCTGCAGGGTCAACAGAGGTAGGGTCTTCTTTATACACGCCATAGACAACAGTCAGTTGGCTGATGTTCTCTGCAGGCACACGCAACTGCTCTACCCCGCGTATAGTCAGCACAGCAGCACCATTATCGTAACTCAGCGACGGCATATCCGTCAGCCGATAACACTTGCTTGTGCCGTTCACCCACGCATAGACGGCGTCTTTCTCTGCCTCCTGTGCGTGTGTAGTCATCATCATAGCCATCAGGCTACATAAAATTAGAACGATTCTTTTCATAGGCATTCATATTTGTTGGTTGTTTTTATAGTAAAAGAGCGGTGTAGCACACAACAAAACATGGCAAACAGTCCCCTGTTTACCATGCTATAAATGTCTGCTATCCCTTTATCGGTAGAGAAAGAGAGAGAGAATAGAAGAGAAACCTACATACAGCATACCTACAAATGCCATCTGCCGACCAACTATAGTATATGCTTCTACTGCTCTCGTAGGTATAAATACCATTACGCCGACAAATGTACTACATATTTTGCAACCACACAAATACTACTTGAAAATTTATTAGAACATAGTACGCTTAATGGATAGATGACAGATGATAAATAATAGATAGATTATTGATAATAGTTGTATGCTTTATTACTATTACTACCAACCACCCCACTCATAGCAACCGACCTCCATTCTCACAGCCACCAACCACCCCACTCACAGCCACCAACGACCTCACCTATACCCACCACCCAACATACTCACAGTGCCCAACCGCAATAAAAACAAAGAGCCTCGAAGAATATTCTTCGAGGCTCCGAAAATTGGCGGT
>CAVEIE010000003.1:0-175394 GCA_963615895.1 Bacteroidaceae bacterium
ACATCTTTGCGAGTTCGTAACTCGCTTGCATTTCTTTTCTGTCCATTGTGTCTTAGTTTCTTGTTGTTTTGTCAGTTATTCCATACCCGCCCATTCCTCTATGGCTTTCTTTTCTCTTTTGAGCCACGCTTTGTCTATCCAATAGCGAGAGTATGGACTGCCGCTGCAAGCCTCCGGCTGGTCGCTGTTGATGAGTATGCCCTCTTTGTGGCGCAAGGTGTAAATGACTGCCGACAGACGAAAGCAACCGAACATTTTCAGTGCCTCTATCGGGGTGATTGTCTTGCCGTCCATTAACCAACTACGGATGGCATCTCTCTGGGTCTGATTTCTTGTTTTCATGTTGTTAGTTGTTAGAAGTGAAATGGTGTTTGTATTCTTCAATATCGGGTATTACGATACCCTGTTCTGCTGCAAAGCGAATGACCTTGTCGATGTAGATACTCATTTGGTCTTTTGTCTGCTCTGTCGTTGATTTGAGTTTCTTGTTGGAGATGAGCGTGAAGTACTCCTGCGAGGGTAGATACTCTGCTTTGAAATAGGCGTGCAAGTCCTCCGCTGTCGTGCCGAACGACTGAGCCATGATACCCAACACTACCCAGTAGTACTTGTTCTGCATGGTCGTGCGGTTGGTCTCGATAAACTCTATCAACTGCTCTCCATCGGGCATCTTGTCGAGGTAACGGCTGAACCAACGCAATAAACGCTCGCGGTCTTGTACCTGTCCGTCTATTTTCTGGATGTGCTGTATTGTTCTCATATTCGCAAGTTGTTGATTAGTTGTGGTGTAGCGTTCGTTATCTTGGTGGAGTATTGTTTTGTGACTGCAGCGAAGAACTTGTCGATGTCGGCTTGCGCCCCTACCCAAGTGCCGAACTTTCTGCAAGCATTGTCGTTGGCAAAAAGTACAAGTATCTCTGTCCCGTCTCGTGTTCGAAAACCCCGAAAGGCGTTCACGATGTCTTTGTCGTAGCCTATATCTCGCACTATGCTTGCCATGAGTGCGCCGTCGGCGGGGGCGAAACATTGCTCGCTTTTTGTTTTCCACCCCTTGCCGTAGGCTACACGGTCACGAATACGCTGCTTGACCTCTGTGCCGTCCTTTCGGCAGATAGTACGCTCCCAGCATAAGGCACTGTTGTAGTTGTAGAACGCCTCTGCCTCGTTGTAAGCATTAGGCTTGCCGTCGGATAGGTAGCAAAGAGAAATCTCCTCAATCTCTTTTTCTTTTTTTTCGGCAGCGTCCTCGCTGCCCTTTTCGGAAGAAAAAAAGAAATCATTATTTTCTCCTATATCCCTATCCTTATCCTTTATCTCAAAGAGTGCCTCGCTTGATTTGCTTGGTTTTGCTTCCGTTTGCTTCCGTTTGCTTGGCTTTGCTTGATTTGCTTGTTCGTCGGAAGCAAAACAAGCATTTGCTTGATTTGCTTGATTGATGGAAGCAAAAGAAGCATTTGCTTGATTTGCTTGGGTTACTCTGCGTTGCCCACCTTTACGACCTGCCTCTGCACGACGCTCACAGATAGTATTGTACTTGTCTTTGTCGGCTTGTATGTCTTTGATAATGAACTGCACCGCCATATTCGCAATAGATGGCGTATCGAGATTAGGCTCGATACCCTCAAAGACATAGCGGCAAATGGTGTCCATCACCTCGAGGAATGTATCGGGGGGTAACTGCCGGATAATCCGGTACCAGTCCTCACGAAATACAAAGTTGGAGTATTGCATATAAGTATCTTTTGTTGTTGTATTAAAAATAACAGGGCGGGTTCCAGGTTTTCCAATGCGATATAGCGTTCTGCGAGTATTCGGAAAGTTGGAAATTGCGAAATTACCGGCTCGGTTTCCCTATGCCCTTCCTTTACTATTCAGCAAGTCGGCAGTCGCTAATGTTACAGGCTCGGTTACCCTACGCCCTGCCTTTGCCTTATAGCCTTTCCTTATTAGCCTTTCGGCACGCTATTCCCTCGTTCTCCGCAGCCCCTTTACTGTCTTATCCTGTTATTTTGTTTGTATTAAAATAGACGGCTGTCCTTGGCTTTACACGACACCAGCCCCCATAACGGTTTTTGTGTCTTTATGTCTATTTGCTATTCGTATATTCTTGGAGGTCATAGCAAGTTATGTTTTGTCAGTTCCTTGCAGGGCTTCTACCAGTATTGTTTTGGGTTATCAGAACGGCAACTCGTCGTTGTCGTCCAACGACGCACTGTTGTCTATATCACTCTGCGAGATATGCTCTGTCCGTTCTACATACTTGCGGAAATTGCCGATGATGTAGTTTACACCCTCTTTGCGTTCCTCTTTCTTGGGGGCGCACGATATGAAGTGCGTGTCGCCGAACTTGGACGGTTCGCTCATCTCTATGACCGCAAGATTTAGATACTTCTTGCCGTTCTTCTCTACTACTTTGATACTCTCTCTTGGTATGTCCGTCAGGCAGATACTGCCTAACAACACCAATTTTGTTTTTCCGTTTCCCATTGTGTTGTTGTTTTAGTTGTTATTATTGTTTTCTGAAATTCACGCATACCTGCGTGCTGCTTGATTTGTTCGTCCATCCTGCCACTTTCAACTGCGTCTCCCGCCCTTTTATCTCGGCTTGCAAGCCTTTGAGCGTGTCGTTCAGTCCTTGCCATGTCTCGTCACCGGAAAAGTCGTACTTGACGCCTACCTCTTTGATTTGGTAGTCCACCCCGTAGGCTGCGAAAGACTTGCCCTCGTACTTCTCGGCAGCGTTCAGAGCCGCCTCTTGCAAACGCTTCACGGCGTCGTCAATGACAGCCTGCAAGGCTTTCAGTTGAGTGTAGGCAAGCAGCGGGTCAATCTCTCCACCGTCGAGTACATTGCTCACGATAGCGTCGGCTGCAGCCGTTATGGTCTGCTTGTTCATGTTGCCGTCCGCAATAACGGCTACGGCTTGGCTGAGTTCGTTCGTAATCATAGTTTCTTTGCTCTTATCAGTTCATTGTATATGGTTAATAGTTCTGCATCGCTGAAATGCTCCAACGCCCCACAGTGTGGGTACTTGCCGAAGTAGTACTGCAATGCTTTCTCGTTTCTTGCTAAATAGTCTCGTGTGCGTTTGACTTTGTCGTCGGGTTCGAGGCTGTCGGGGTCGTAGGCACTGTCGTCGATAGCAAACAAGCCGCAGAGAGCGTACTTGCGTGCGTAACTGCTTGCCGCACCCGTTGCCTGCTCGAGGCTCATACCCTTATGCTCATCGAGTTGTGCATAGGCGGACGAACCTGCCACCTGCGTGCCATCCTCCCGGTGGAGAGTGACCTCTGCACGGAGAAAGTATTTCTCACCGATAACCTCTATCGTGTCTTTCAATACGATAGATACCTTCTGGTCTGCAAGCAACGGCTTGACGGCTGCGAGGATGTCGGCTGCCGAGCGGTACTTGAACCCTGCATAGGCGTTCTGCTGCCCTTTCGGGACTTTCAGTGTAGCCTGTACGGCTACCAGTTCTTTCATTGTGTCCATTGTGTCTTTTGTTTGTTATTGTTCTATCAGCGGTTCTGCGTAATAGATGTAGGTAACACCGCATACATTGACGGAGAGACGGTCGCTGTGCTTGTCGTACTGCGCCAGCACATTCACCTGCTCCGCTTGGCGTATCAACATCCATTTCTTGATAAGGAGCATATACTCTGCAAGGGCTTCGGTGATAGTGTTCACTTTCTTGAACAGTTTCACTTCTTGCAACTCCCCATGCTCGAGGGTCAGTCGGGTAATGGCAATCTTGCCAACCTGTGTCTTGCTTGTCTGTCTTTCCATATTCATTGTGTCTTTAGTTCGGAGGTGTCTCGTAGGTGTCTCGGAGGTGAGCCGTGTTTGCTTCGGAGTTACTTAGGAGTTCGTAAGGGGGTCGTGATGAACTTGTTCAATATTTCCCCATTGTCGAAGGCATTCCGAGTTATCGTTGTGATACTCGCGCGGTTCTGTTTCGAGGTAGATGTGGTATAGGTCTTCATTCTTCATGGTCGAAATGCTTTTTGAGGTTGTTCAACTCGCCGTGCCTGTCTGCTTTTGCCAGACAATAGGCGGCAATTATCAGCAGCACGATTGCCACCGCTTTGGAGATAAGGAATGCCGTGAGACTGTCGGTCTCGCACATCAGCAGGACAATGCCTGCCATACTTGAAAAAATAGATAATGCTGTTCTCATAGTGATTTTTGTTGTTTATAATTATTGCCACTCGTTATACTTTGCCACTCGTTGTACTTTGCCAAAAACTTATCTACATCGTCTTTATGGTAGTAGTTTAGTTTGCCGATACTGCTGCGGGGATGTAGTCCCCTACTGATAAACGACTTCTTTAGAGTTCGTATATCAATACTGCCCAAATAGGTACAGACATCTTCCATTCCTAATAACCACGGGGAAGAGATACTTTTCTGCTTTTTCATATTGGCTATTTTAGTCTTGTAATACAAGTGTAATCGCCCATTCTCTTCTTACTGCAAGTCCATATTCCAAGACCCATGCTTTTTAATTGATGCGTTGTAGTCTTGATGTTCTTGTATTGCACTTTGCTTGCAGGCAACAGGCGAACTTCGCCCTCGAACATTGACAATAGCCACTTTCTGCTCTTAAATTTTTCCATTTCCTTGTTTGTTTTTAGTACTACACTTTCAAAAAAGTATTTGGTAGAGTTATATATAATGTGTACCTTTGCAACGAATTTCATCCGAACGCCAATTTGTTTGAAATTCTACACCAAACTCTGAGGTTATACTGTAACCGCAGACACTTCTGTCGGTTGTCGCTATGGCGACGCTTTAAGTATAACTCTACCAAATGACGATGCAAAGGTAGTGCAATATTTTGAACTGTACAAATTTTTGTACAAAAAAATTCATTTTTTTGTACTTTGTAGCAAAATCTATGTATTTATGGAAAATGTAAAAGAAAAAATTCTCTTGTTTGTCCAATCTATTGGACTATCAAAAGCCGAGATTGCTCGACAATTAGGTATATCTAAGTCGAACTTTGCAGGTGAAGCAATGGCTTCGGATTTGAATGTGTCTATGGTAATTAAGTTTTGCCAACTATACCCACAGGTATCAGCCGAATGGTTGTTGCGAGGTGAGGGAGAGATGTTGCGTAATGCGGACAAGTCCACAGAGGTCAATATCAAAAATACTAATCATATGGGGCACCATAATAATATGGGGCATCATAATAGTATGAATATAGGCTGTGCCACACAAGCAATCTCCCCTGCTGATTACGCCCACCTACAGCAACAAGTAGAAGAACTCAAAGCCGACAAGGAGAAGTTGTACCAACTACTACTCAAGCAATAAAATTATAAACTAAATATATGAAGGCATTTCTTATTGTTTCAGTGATTATCTTGGTACTTTGTGTGTATCTTAAGATTAAAATAAAGCGTCATATTGGAAGCCCAATTGATACCATAAACCTTATCGGGTGTATGGGAATTAATATCGGAGATTCTTGGGATTTTGTATTGTCACGAATGATGCATTTGAATTTAATTACTAAAGAAACCGCACAGAATTATGAAAAGGAATACCAATGGTGGCAAAAGGAAGATGGTTCTTCTTTTATGGAATGTACCGTAGGTCGTTTTTATGCAGAGGAGCATTTTAATAATATAAAATCAATAGAATTTCAAATTGAAAATGGTATTCTATGTTGTATTAAATTGAGTTTTGGTGGAGAACAAACTGACACAAAATCAGTTATCTATATCGTCAAAACTAAACTTACCGCACGATTAGGCAATCCTAAAGAGAATAAAGTCGGTGAGCACTTTTTTATGTGGGGAGGTATAAGCACAAACAATATACTTATATTAAATGACACAGACAATACACTAATGTTGAGCAAAGCACCTATGTGATAGTTGGTGGTGAAGTAAATGAAGTATGAAAAAAGTAACAATTGAATCAATAGCAAAATGGAGTATTACACCCATTCTTCTTGTTGTAGTTATTATCGTTATCCACAATTTTAGAGAGAAAAATCAGATAGAGCAAAAAGCTTTAGAAGAACAAAGAGAGAAAGAAAAGCAGGATGAATATGCAAGTATGCTATCCGATAACTATATATACATGGATATAAACAATGTGTATCATGCGTCTGTAGATTGTATCGAATATTTGGGATTCCGTGAGAAAATTCTTTTGTATTCATTGCAATACATAGAGAAAGACTCAATATGTGATTGGCTTGAGTTCGCTCGTACTCATCAATTATGCACCCTATGTTTCTCATTACAAATGGTTAAAGATTTAAATTCCAGAGAAAATGTCTTTGTCCCATGGGCGCAACAATTTCGGGAAACAGACGATGAACTATATCGCGATGCAGATGAGGAGTTCTACAATAGGACTATGTATGGTGTTGCGGATGAATATAATGATTAAAAACATATGTAATAAATTATGAAAAAGTTTTTTGTCAACGCACTATGCTACTTGGGTGTATTAGGAGCAGCATGTATCGTGTTTTATTTATTGTTTCTAATGCTATCTTGGAGCATGACATGGTCTGATACTATTATTGCATTGTTTATTTTTATGGGGTGTCCTGTTTTGCTTTCTGCTGCATGGGGTGTCACTGTTGGTATTGGAGCCATTCCTATTTTATCTAAATTTTGGTTGGTTATTTCAGAATTGACATTATTGTATTTTGCAGGTATAGGCGTCTATGATGTATGGCAAGCATTCCATGCAATAGATGGAGGTTGGAAAATTGCCTTAAAAGTTATATATAGTTTGGTGTACGTAGCCGTATATTGCATTAGTGGTCTGATGCTATATTTCAATTCAAAAGAGCAATGGAGTTAGTATGAAGTATCTAACATCTATCATAGCAGTATTATTGGCTATCGGTTGCTTGTCGCTGCCGATTGGTTACTATACCCTTTTGCGTCTCGTGGCTTGTGGGGGTGCTATTGCCGTTATCATTGCCGATAATGAGCGTGGTATAAACTTTTCGAATGTTCTATGGGCAGTAGTAGCGTTGCTCTTTAATCCCGTGTTCCCTGTGTATCTGCATAACAAGAGCGCATGGGTGATAATAGACGCAGTTGTAGCCATTCTGTTTGCCTATAAGACATACTATTACCATAAACACAATAATGTAAACAAATAACCGATGGACATTACATTGTTCGAGAGGAAATGCAGCGAGGTGTGCAACGATATACTCAACGCCGCGTGCTGTCGTGCCATCGTTCACATGAACAAAAAACTACCGCCCGAAGTAATGAATGACGACGCAAGCGGGGAGGACTTTTCTTTCTTCGAGGCATTATCGGTACAAGTGTGCCACTTCGGCTATGCATTGAGCGAGATTAACCCATACCTGCCCGACTATATATCAGATAGACTCGAAAACGAGATAGAGCATTTGAGCAGTAGCGACCTGTTTGTACTCGAGATGGCGGAGGGTTTATTGCCCGACGACTACGACTTTCATTCTCGGTTGCTCGGACTATTAGAGAGTACCTTCTACGGGCTGTTAGAAGACACCTACAATAGCGAAAGAGTGCAACGACATTGCGAGTATCTGTAACGACCAACCATATATACACCTATGACTACCAATTCAGCCATAACGCCTGCCTCTGCTGCTCTGTGCGAGCGGGTGCTACATATCAAGAAAGCGTACCGCTTGACTTTTGACGCAATAGCCGCCGAAGCGGGTATGAGCCGCTCCACGGTAATCAACCAAATCAACGGACGCTTTAACTTGGATATTCGTGTCGTGCTTGCCGTGGGGACACTTTGTCCCGATGTATCGGCAGACTACCTGCTGCGAGGGCGTGGCGAGGTACATATAGTAACAAGCAATAGCACAACGACAGAATTAGAAACACGCATTGCTCGTTTGGAGCAGCAAATGGAATACCTCATAAACAACTCGAATACCAAACCGTGCAAGTACCGTGCAAGTACCGTGCAGAAACCGTGCAAGTAATTTTCAAATATAGCGTAAGTTACACATTTTTAATAGGTATTGTTCCGTCTCATAATCAGGGGGTCGTAGGTTCAAGCCCTACTGAGACCACAATGGAAGAGTGAAGCATTATGATGCTTTGCTCTTTTTGTTTTGTAAGATAGAGAGCGGCTTGCAGAGTGAGTGGAAGATGAGTGGGAGATGGGTGAAAGATGAGTGGAATATGAGTAAGAGATGGGTAAGAGATGAGTGGCAAGAGGGTTGAAGGAGGGGAGAAGGTGGGGTGAAGGTGGGGAGAAGGAGGTTTGTTTCTGATTTGTTTGTGAGTTGAAAGAGAGTGATTGTTGCATACGAAAAGAAAAGAGTACCGCGCAAAGCAGTACTCTTGTTGCGGAAAGAGAGGGATTCGAACCCCCGGACCCGTGAAGGTCAACGGTTTTCAAGACCGCCGCGATCGACCACTCCGCCATCTTTCCAATGATAACCATAGGTTGTACGGAAACCGGCTGCAAAGGTAATACTATTTTTTACATCTCACAAGATGAAACGCACATTTTTCGAAACGATGTAAATTGATGATTTTTTCCATATACGGGGTAAGAAAATCATACTGTTTTTCTATGCTATTCCTATACTCATCCTATACTCATCCTATATTCATCCTATATAGATCCTATATAAATCCTTTGGAAGACATAGTATTTATTGGGCTTGGCAAAGGGCAGTTTTTTCGAGGGCGGGATGGACAAATTGTGCAGCATATATATAGAAGAATAGATCTTTTTAGTTTTTGGGAGCGATAGCACGGTGTTTGTGTAAACACAATAATTATTGTACCTTTGCATAAAGAGTTTACAAGAGATACAGAACAGTATGTACGAGGAATATACTATGATTGCCAAGACCTTCAAGGGGTTAGAGAATGTTTTGGCAAACGAATTGCTCCAGATAGGGGCAAACAACATACAAGTTCAGCGCAGGGCAGTACAGTTTACGGGAGATAAACGCTTGATGTACAAAGCCAACCTGTGGTTAAGAACGGCATCGCGAGTTCTTAAGCCTATTGCCGTATTCAAAGCCCAAGATGCAGATGAGGTTTATGACCACATCAAGCAGATTGATTGGGAGGAGTACATCAGTTGCGACTCGTCTATCGCCATTGACAGTACGGTGTATTCCGACACATTCAAGCACTCACGGTATGTGACTTATCGTGCGAAGGATGCTGTCGTCGATTTCTTTATGGAGCGTTATGGCAAACGACCGAGTGTGAAGATAGACAATCCGGACTTATACATTAATATACACATTGCACAGACCTGCGTTACCTTGAGTTTGGACAGTTCGGGTGAGTCGTTGCACAAAAGAGGCTGGCGTGCAGGACAGACGGAGGCTTCCATCAACGAGGCTCTTGCTGCGGGGATGCTGCTGATGGCGGGTTGGGATGGACAGCGAGATTTTGTTGACCCGATGTGCGGAAGCGGGACATTCCTGATAGAGGCGGCGTTGATTGCACTGAATATTCCACCCGGGATATATCGTGAACGGTTTGCGTTCGAGCGTTGGAAAGATTTTGATGCAGAACTGTTCGAGACACTATACAACGATGAAAGCAGTGCTCGTGAATTCAAGCACCACATCTATGGTTCCGACCATTCGTTTTATGCGATACGGGTGGCTGAAAAGAATATCAAGAATGCGGGTATGCAGCGTTATATCTCTCTGCAACAGATTGCTATGCAAGAACTGAAGCCGCAGACCGAGAGCGTGTTGGTTGTGACCAATCCGCCATACGGAGAGCGGATAGACCCCAAGAATATATTCCAACTTTACGAGGAGATCGGGAGTTCGTTGAAGCATAAGTTCACGGGTAGTACGGCATGGATAATCTCTTCCAATGAGGAGGCACTAAACAGAATCGGTCTCAAGCCCTCGAAGAAAGTATCTTTGCTTAACGGGGAATTAGATTGCCTTTTTGTCCGATATGACCTATTCTCGGGCAGCCACAAAGAGTATAAGCGGAAACAATACGAAAACACAAGACATTAGTACTTGCAAACAAGATAGAATGTATGGACGAACTTCTTATTGAGGAATACAACTATCCTTTGACGGATGAACATATTGCCAAGTATCCTATCGCCAAGAGAGACGAATCGAAACTATTGATATACAAGGACGGCAGTATCTCGCAGGACCGTTTTCTGCACATTGGTCATTATCTGCCCAAGTATACACTCCTTGTTTATAACAATACAAAGGTTATTCAAGCCCGACTGCTTTTTCACAAGGAGACAGGTGCGAAGATAGAGATTTTTTGTTTGGAGCCACTTCAGCCGCACGATTATCAATTGTGCCTGTCGTCCACCACGGGCTGCCGATGGAAATGTATGGTAGGTAATTTGAAGAAGTGGAAACAAGGGAATTTGGAGCAGACCATCCGTATAGGGGAGAGAGATTGTACGCTACAGGCCGTGCGGGTATGCTCGAACGGGAATGTTCAGCAAATAGATTTTTCGTGGGATGATGCAGACATCAGTTTCGCAGAGATATTGGACGCAGCGGGTGTCTTGCCCATTCCTCCCTACCTGAATAGAGAGACGGAGGAGAGTGACAAGACGACATACCAAACAGTGTACAGCGTTATCAAAGGGTCGGTGGCTGCACCGACAGCAGGTCTTCATTTTACCCAAGAACTACTTGAAGAGTTGCGTCGTTCTGGCATAGAAACGACGGAACTTACATTGCATATCGGTGCAGGTACATTCCAGCCAGTTAAGACGACAGACGCCAATCAACACACGATGCACACGGAGATAATCGCCGTACGCAGGTGTTGCATTGAGGATATATTGCGGAAGTTAGGGAATATCACAGCCGTCGGGACTACCTCTATGCGCACACTGGAAAGTCTGTATCATATCGGTGTAAGGTTAAGCACATTGCCGGAGAATAAGTGGAAAGACTACGCCATTCATGTGGGGCAGTTTGAGCCGTACTCCACCCCAAGTAGGCTTACAGCCCGTGAAGCGTTAGAGTATATTCTACGCTATCTTGATGCGATGCACCAAGATACGCTTCATGCGGAAACACAGATTATGATTGAACCGAGTTATGTATTCAAGATTGTGGATGTACTCATTACGAATTTTCATCAGCCCCAAAGCACCTTATTACTGCTGGTAAGTGCTTTTATCGGAGAGGACTGGCGGAAAGTGTATGCGTACGCTATGTCCAATGACTTTCGTTTTCTCAGTTATGGGGACAGTTCGCTTTTATTCAGGAATAATCAAGCGCAATCATGTTAATAGATACTCATTGTCATCTTGATGACCCATCATACGCAGAGGACTTGCAAGAGGTCGTTCTTCGGCAACAGCAGTTCGGAGTAGAGCGCATCATTGTACCGGGGGTTAATGCTGCATCGCTTGAAACAGTGACAGCCATTTGCGACAGATATCCGGACTATCTATACCCTGCCATAGGTCTTCACCCCGAGGATGTGAAGGAGAATTTTCAAGAAGAGTTGGACAAACTACATTCTGCACTGCATACCCGCAAATGGGTTGCGATTGGGGAGGTGGGACTTGACTACCATTTTGACAAGACCTTCCGGACTGAACAAATATCGGCTTTCCGGCAGCAACTTCATTGGGCGATTCAGTATGATATTCCCGTTATTGTTCATTCGCGCGATGCCACTGCCGAGTGTCTTGATATACTCAAGGAGGTATTGCAGATGTCGCTACAAAACAAAGAAATGTATCGTTTGCGGGGAGTGATGCATTGCTTTTCGGGAAGCAGAGAGGTTGCAGAACAAATCGTGGGTATGGAATTTTATATAGGTATCGGAGGGGTGATAACATTTAAGAACTCTAAATTGGCAGAGAATATCAAAGGCATACCCCTAAATCGGATTTTGTTGGAGACAGACGGACCTTATCTTAGTCCTGTGCCTTTTAGAGGGAAACGGAATGAAAGTGTGTATATTCAATATGTAGCGGAGTCATTGGCAAGTGTTTATCAATGTACTGTGGAGGAAGTATATCGAGAGACCACACATAATGCAAAGACCTTATTTTTTGCGTAAAAATGACTTATTTTTAACCAACCTGCAAAAAAAAAGTGTTGAATGATGAACAATTCACATATTATTTGTAACTTTACCGCCGATTTTCGCAGACCCTTACATTTGGTCTATTTGTAGGTTGTATGTATCGGGTTTGAATATAGAAGGAGAGATGCTCGAGTGGTTGAAGAGGCACGCCTGGAAAGCGTGTAAACTCCAAAAGGGTTTCCGGGGTTCGAATCCCCGTCTCTCCGCAAAGCGGTCAACAATGTGTTGGCAGTAACAACAGAAGAAACAAATAACGTGAATTATAACTTTAAAATCACCTAACAAAAATGAAAAAACTATTTGCTACCCTTGCAGTTATTGCACTACTGATGGGGAATCACTCTTTAGTGATGGCTCAAGACACCAATGAAGCAGCCGGAGTGGAAGTTACCTCTAATGAAGCAGTATCCTCTGATACAACGACAGCCGAAGTGACTGAATTCGATCAAGAAGAACCTTCCGAAGAAGAGAATGGCTTGATTGCTCTTCACAAGTACATGAAAACCAAGTTTATTGAAGGTGGCGCCGGTTTTATGGCCGCAACACTTCTGTGCTTGATCTTTGGTTTGGCTATTTGTATTGAGCGTATTATTTATCTATCACTTTCCAAGACAAATACCAAGATACTTCTTGCCAAGGTAGAGAAAGCACTTCAAGAGGGAGGTATAGATGCTGCATTAGAAGTATGCCGTAATACTCGCGGTCCTGTAGCAAGTATATTTTATCAAGGTTTGAGTCGTTATGAAGAAGGCGTTGATGTAGTAGAAAAGACTGTTGCCAGTTACGGCGGCGTTCAACTTGGTTTGTTAGAGAAGAACTTGACCTGGATTTCGTTGTTTATTTCTCTTTCTCCTTCGTTAGGATTCTTGGGTACCATTATTGGTATGATTCAAGCATTTGATAAGATACAACAAGTGGGTGATATATCTGCTACGGTTGTTGCAGGTGGTATCAAGGTTGCTCTTTTGACGACCCTTCTTGGTTTGGTTATTGCTATTATTCTTCAATTGTTCTACAACTACGTACTTACCCTTGTTGAGGGTCTTGTTAACGAGATGGAGGACAGTTCTATCAGTCTGCTTGACCTCGTTATTAAGTATGACGAAGAGCAGAAGAATAAGTAATCGGAGTTTCAGGTACGACTTTTGATTACATAAACCTTTAATTAGATTACATTATGAAGAAGAAATATGAATTAGTTCCCAAGATCTTCCTTTGGATACTTTTAGCGTTGAGTGTTGTCTTCACGATAATGTTCTTTGCAGGAGGTTCCAACGGTTCTTTAGAGGTAGCGGGAGATTTTCTGTCTATTCCTCGTTTTACGGAACTTCTACTTGGGTGGACATACATTTTGTTCTGTATTGCTTGTGTTGTCACCTTAGGTGTAGTGGTTTGGGAATTTGCAAGGAATTGTAAATATGACCACAAGAAAGCCATTAGTACTCTTGTGGTAGTATTATGTTTTGCAATCCTTATTGTGGGTTGTTGGTTTTTAGGCAGTCCGGATAAGATTGAAATTATCGGATATGAAGGTTCAGAGAATTTTGGAGCATGGGCTCAAATGAGTGATGCCATTCTTTATCTGACCTACATTCTGTTTGGTGCCACCGTATTAACACTCATTTGGGGTGTTATTTATACGAAGCGATTGAAATAAATTGTAGATTGTACTCCCTTGGGTTGTACATATAAGAGCGTTTATAATTATGGCTAGAAAAATTCCACAGATAAATGCCAGTTCGATGGCTGACATTTCATTCTTGTTGCTGATATTCTTTTTGGTAACAACGAGTATGGATGTCAATCAAGGATTAGCACGTCGTCTGCCTCCTCCTGTACCAGCCGACCAAAAGGCGGAGGATTTGAAAATTAAGGACAGGGATATCTTTGTTGTAAAGATTAACTCATTGAACCAACTATTAGTAGGTGGTGAAGAGATGGACGTTAAGCAATTACGCAAGGCTGCCAAGGAATTTATTGCCAATCCGAATAATGATCCTAATTTACCTGAATTGTTTACAGAGCATATAGACGGTTTGGGAGAAGTGACTTACACGAAGAATCATGTTATATCCGTGCAAAATGATGTCGATACTCAGTATCAGGCTTATTTGGATGTGCAGAATGAATTAGTAGCCGCTTACAATGAGTTAAGGAACGAATATGCTACAGAGAAATTTGGCAAGACCTATAATGAACTGGACGAAGATGCACAGCGTTTGATTCAGAAAGTGTATCCTCAGAAAATCTCGGAGGCAGAACCCAAAAACTATGGAGGGAACAAGTAATGGCAAAGATTCGTAGATCAGAAAAGAGAGAAATGCCGGCGTTGAATACATCATCATTGCCAGATATTATCTTCATGTTGCTGTTCTTCTTTATGTCTGTTACCTCGATGAAAGAAGTAACATATAAAGTAAGTATAAAGCCCCCTCAAGCGACAGAGTTAACTAAATTGGAAAAGAAGTCGTTGGTTCGCTATATTTATATAGGAACTCCGACGGATGAGTTTCGGAAGTCGTTTGGTGCCGAGACCCGTATTCAATTGGATGATGCCTTTGCAGAGGTGTCGGAGATAGAGAACTATGTTGTCAATGAGCGTTCGGCGATGGCTGAACAGGATCAAGGTCTTATGACGATATCTATTAAGGCAGATAAAGATACCCGTATGGGTGTTATTGCAGATGTGAAGCAAGCCTTGCGTCGTGCATCTGCATTGAAGATAAATTATGCTGCCGTGCAGCGTACAAGTTATTAAGACAAAAGGCTTTTTGATTGATTTGGAGGTGCTGTCTGACAATGTTTGTCAGGCAGCACTTTTTTAATTATGATTTTTGGGGTAAGTTGGTCTATCGGTTAACCAAGAAATCCGATTAACAAGAACGATGAACGAGAGCCTTATTTCGTCACACTTTTGTATATACCTCGTCACACCTTCCTATACTCATCCTATACTCATCCTATATTCGTCCTATATTCATCCTATATAAAACCTTTGGAATAGACAGTATTTACGGGGCTTTGCGGAAGGCAGTTTTTTGGATAACGGAATGGAAAGGATCTGTCTTGTTTTTGTCGTGAGATGCGACATTTCTGTTCTTTTGGTGCAAATCCTTTGCCATATTTTATAACATACTTGCCTAATTGAAAAAATCAGTATATCTTTGCCGTGTAATCAATAATACATACAGACCATGGAAATCTCCAAACGGGCAAAGAACATGCCCCAATCCCCCATCCGCAAATTAGCGAAGTACGCTGATGTTGCCATTCGTAACGGTATCCATATCTATCAGTTGAACATCGGTCAGCCAGATATAAAGACACCTGCTTGCGGTTTGAAGGCAATACATACGCTGCGTCATGACATTTTAGAATATTCCCCATCTCAAGGAACAAAGTCGCTCCGCACAAAGATGGTGGGTTATTATGCAGAGTATGGGATAGACCTATCGCCTGATGAGATTATCATTACCACAGGCGGTTCGGAGGCTATTATGTTTGCTTATATGTCGTGTTTGGATCCTGGAGACGAGATAATCGTTACCGACCCGAGTTACGCCAACTATATGGCTTTTGCGATTTCGTGCGGTGCTGTAGTCAAGTCGATAAAGACGCATATCGAGAACGGTTTCAAACTGCCTGCTGTAGAGGAGTTCGAGAAACTGATTACGCCCAAGACTCGGGCGATATTGATATGCAATCCGAACAATCCGACAGGCTACCTGTATTCAAAGCAGGAGATGTGCCAACTTAGAGACATAGTGAAGAAGTATAATCTTTATCTTATTTCGGATGAGGTATACCGTGAATTCATATACACGAAGCGTCCTTATATCTCTGCCTTTCATCTTGAGGGGATAGATGACAACACCATTCTTATAGACTCGGTGAGCAAACGCTACTCGGAATGCGGTATTCGCATCGGTGCGCTTATCACACGAAACAAACAAGTACGGCAAGCGGCTTTGAAGTTCTGTCAAGCGCGTTTGTCGCCACCTCTTTTGGGACAGATTGTAGCCGAGGCATCGCTCTCCACTCCGAAGGAATATTTGGAGGAAGTATATGATGAGTATGTGTCCCGACGGAACTTCCTAATCGATCAGTTGAACCAAATACCCGGTGTGTTTGCTCCTACTCCGATGGGTGCATTCTACACTATGGTTCAGTTGCCCGTGGATGATACGGAGAAGTTCTGCAAGTGGTGCCTTACTGATTTTCAGTATGAGGGTCAAACGGTGATGATGGCTCCCGGCAGTGGTTTTTATACCCATCCGGAAGATGGTCAGAAGCAGGTTCGTATGGCTTATGTACTAAATAAAGAAGACCTTGCGAAGGCGATGTTAGTGCTTCGCAAGGCTCTTGAGGCCTATAACGCAAAGGGTTGATACGGACTTTCCCGTTGAAGTTTTGCGATGAACAAAGGAAGTAACGGTTCTGTCCTAAAAAGACAGAACCGTTATATTTTCTTCAGTTTGGCATACGCCAAGAAAATGGTTTTTGTTCCGAAATCATCGAACTGTACCTTTATTCTGTCAGTGCCTGTTTCCACGACTGTTCCTATGCCGAAAGAGTCGTGAGATATTCGTGTGCCTACACTATACGGGCATTGGACGGGTTTGGGCGCAGGAGTGGATTTTGACGGTAGTTTCGTCCAATTCCGGAACACGGAATACACCGATTTCTTCGGTACTGCAACAAATCCGGATCTTTCGATGTTCGGCGTTTGTATTTTGTTGGATGTATTGTCGATGAAGTTTGCATCGATGTCTTGCAGGAAGCGACTCGGACTGGATATTTGGATGGTTCCATTTCTGAAACGCTGGTTTACATGGCTGATATAACATTCCTTCTCGGCGCGTGTGATTGCCACATAGAACAGACGGCGTTCCTCTTCGATGTCGTTTTCATTAACGGCAAAACCCGATGGGAAGAGTTTTTCTTCCATCCCTACGATGAAGACGACAGGGAATTCCAACCCTTTGGCAGCGTGGACGGTCATCATAAGCGTGCGAGGTGTATCATCTTTCACTTTCTCGTCTTGGTCGGTGAGAAGTGCTACATCGGAGAGAAATTCGGAGATTGTGAGTGGTGGCTCCTTTCGTTGTTTGCGGTCGTTCTCTTGTTCGCGGATCCCAGACAAGAGTTCATCAAGGTTCGCCTTACGCTCTTGACCTTCGACCGTTCTGTCCTCCAAGGCAGAAAGGAGTAGTTTGGAGCGTTTCAGTACATCGTCAGCAAACTCGTACGCCGTAGTCGTTTGAACCTTTTCTGCGAAGGAGTCGATTAGATTCACGAAGGCTCTTAGTTTTTGGCAGGTGGCAGAGGGGATGTTCACTGAATCGTTTGGCAGGGTTCGCAAGAGAGTATTCAGACTCATGCCTTGTGTGCGCGCAAAGTCGTTCAGTTTCTTAATCGTTGTATCGCCGATGCCCCGTGCCGGTACATTGATGATACGCAAGAGTGCTTCCGTGTTCTCTGGATTGACAGCGAGATGCATATAAGCCAGGGCGTCTTTGATTTCCTTTCTCTGATAGAAAGACATACTGCCGTATATCTTATAGGGTATGTTTTTCTTGCGGAAAGCGTCCTCCAAGACACGCGACTGAGCATTGGTACGATAGAGGACGGCAAAGTGATCGTATTGCACCTTTTCCTGCAAGCACCTATTTGACAATGTATTGGCGATGACATTGGCTTCTTCACGGTCGTCAGCATATCTGTTGATGTGTACTAGTTCTCCCTTTTCTTTTTCGGAGAAGACCTCTTTGGGTATTTGTCGGTAATTCTTCTTTATAAGGCTGTTTGCCGCACCTACGATGTTCTGCGTACTCCGGTAGTTTTGCTCTAATTTGAACAGCCGTGCGTTAGGGAATTGCTGTTGGAAGTGTAATATATGAGAGATGTCTGCGCCACGAAACGAATAGATACTTTGTGCATCATCTCCTACTACGCATATATGCTGCTGAGGCTCCGTAAGCACACGCACAATCAAGTCTTGCGCATAGTTAGTATCTTGATACTCATCTACTAAGATATAGTCAAAATTGCTCTGATACTTTTCTCGGATGGTTGGAAAATCACGCAACAATACATTCATGTTGAACAACAAGTCATCGAAATCCATTGCATTATCCCCACGCAGTTGCTTGTTGTAGCGATTGAAAATACTATACACTAACGGCATACGGGACTTTTCGTCCTCTTTGATATAATCGGTGTTGCGTGCATAGTCTTCGGCTGTTAGCAGGTGGTTTTTAGCCATCGATATTCGTGCAGCCACATTGTTGACCTTATAGACCTTGTCATCGAGTGCCATCTCTTTAATGATGCGCTTGATAAGATTCTTGGAGTCGGTAGCATCGTAGATGGTGAAGTCGGATGTAAAGCCTAAGGCATCCGCCTCTTTTCGGAGGAGACGCGCACAGATGGAGTGAAAAGTACCCATCCAAAGATAACGGGAAACACCTACTCCAACCAAGTTCTCGATACGCTTCTTCATTTCTCGTGCCGCCTTATTGGTGAAGGTAAGTGCCACGATGGAAGAGGCAGGAATACCCACCGACAGCAGATAGGCAATCTTATAGGTTAGTACACGCGTCTTGCCAGAGCCTGCACCTGCAATGACGAGAGAAGGACCGTCGTTGTAAAGAACGGCTTCTTGCTGGCTTTTATTAAGGTCTTCTATTGGGAACATATTTCTTAAATTGAGGTGCAAATATAAGAAAAATATAGTACCTTTGCAAACATAGTTTTGCAGACAAATGTTACCCAATACATTCATATTATTGATGCGCAAACAATTAGGCAGCGCAACAGACTCTTTTCTTCGTGCAATAGCCAGGCCTCCTGAATTGTCGATACGCATAAATAATAAGAAAGAGATACCGACGGAAGGTTTATTGGCTGTAGCGTGGCATCCGAATGGTTATTATCTTAATACCAGACCCTCCTTTACTCTTGACCCACTTTTTCATGCAGGGTGTTACTATGTGCAGGAGGCTTCTTCGATGTTTCTTTACCAAGTGTTGCAACAATATGTGAAAAAAGAGTCTATTGTGTTAGATCTGTGTGCGGCACCCGGTGGCAAGTCAACACTAATCAGTGAGTATATCGGTACTGACGGGTTGTTAGTCTGCAACGAAGTGGTTCGTCAGCGGGCATTTATCCTATCGGAGAACATACAGAAATGGGGTAATGGGAATACGGTTGTTACTCATAATCTGCCCGAAGATTTTGCCAACAGATTACCTAATTCTTTCGATTGTGTGCTGGTGGATGCGCCTTGCTCGGGTGAAGGGATGTTCCGCAAAGACCCGCAGGCAATAGAAGAATGGAGTATGCAGAATGTTGAGATGTGTTCACAACGGCAGCGTGATATATTGCGTAACGCATGGGAGACCTTGCGTGAAGACGGCGTTTTGATATACTCCACTTGTACTTATAACAACATAGAAGACGAACAGAATGCGCAATGGATACAGAAGGAGTTAGGGGGAGAGTTGTTGCCTGTTTGTTATCAGAAAGAATGGGGCATAGAAGAGAGTACCGGTTACCATTTTTATCCTCATCGAACAAGAGGCGAGGGCTTTTATATTGTGGCGTTTCGCAAGACGACAAAGAGTGGGAAAAGATCGCCATTTCTCGATAAGAAGGACAGGGACAGAAAGACGAAAGGGTTGTCGGCTTATCAACAACAAGCGGTAGAGTGGCTTACGGAGCCAGAGAGATGGTATGTAGCCGAAGATGACCGATTTTTACAAGCCTTCCCTGCTAAATATGAACAGCAAGTAAAGATATTGCATAAGTTGTTGATTTGTATTACTGCAGGTTTCGGAGTGGGAGAGGTACGAGGTAGATTCTTGTTTCCTCAGCATAGTTTGGCAATGGTTAAGTGTTATAAGAAAGAGGTGTTACCAAGTGCAGAGTTGGAGTTGCAAGAAGCGTTGGCGTATCTTCGGTGCGAGGCATTAACCATACCCAATATACCTGTTGGCGCAGTATGTATGACCTATCAAGGAGTACCCCTTGGGTTCGTTAAGAATGTTGGCAATCGTTGTAACAATTTATATCCTAAAGAATGGCGCATACGCAAACAAATAGATGGATAACAGTTGTATGCCTACTGTTTATTAGCAGTTTGGTAGTTGCTCAGCAGTGGCATACCACATTGGATGTGCTGCGTCCTGCACGGTACACTATTCCGCAGAATATTCAGCACTTGCTGATTGTGAACAATTCCGGTTCTCAGCCAAAGGACTTTGGACATATCTTGCAGTCCGGTAGCACACCTGTAGGTAAAGCCTCTATTGATGTATCGCAGGTGCCTGTTCACTTCTTGTTCGCCTTGACGCATGGATTAGATGATTCGAATCTTTTTTCGAGCGTGAGCCTATTGGAAACCACACAAAACAGGAGCGGGTCGTTTCGTAGTTCCGCTATACTGAACAATCAGCAAATAGATTCATTGTGTCGCGAATATCAATCGGATGCTGCATTGGTCTGCAATCGATTTATCACTTACGATACTTTAGGTGTATTCCTGACAGAGGATGAGAGTTATTATGCCTACTTGGTGGCTTATGAGTATTATTCTTTTTCGTTGCAAGCGGCAGGAAATGCAGAAACGACCTATTATACGGGTATAGATACCTTATATTGGGAGTCGAATGCCAATACACTGAATGATGCACTTGCGGGATTGCCCGATAGACAAACTGCATTAGAGGATATGGGTTTATATATAGGCGAGAAGTTTGCCAAGTGTTTCCATCCTACTTGGGAAACAGTAGATCGTTATTTTTATGATTGTAGGGATAAAGATATAAAGCAAGGTTTAGAATATTTGAGATATAAACAATGGGATAAGGCAATTGAGATATGGGAACAAGTTTATACTACCTCTAAAAAAGGCAAGTTTAAGGCTTATGCTGCGGCCAATACGGCGGTGGTATATGAAATAAAGAGTGACATAGAGAACGCTCTTCTATGGGCAAACAAAGCCGTTGGTTCGTTTTCTGTGTTGCATAGTGCAGAAGCCCTACAACAGAAAGTAAATGTGCAATATTACATACAGCAATTAGAACAACGGCGACAAGATGAAGTGCGGTTGGATATGTTATGATGGATTTATAGTGGGAAACGCCTAATCTATTTAACGAGGAGCGTTATACGGAGGATGATGGGTCGTTTCTATTGTTTTGTAGGTTTCCTATTTATCTTATTTCCCTTCTTCCCTTTGCGATAATTATTCCCTGTATGTTTTCTTCTATATTGAGGACGAGGAGCATAAGCAGATGCTGCAGGTGCTTCGCCCAATCCTTCTGGTAAGGGTATTTTTTCTATTTCCTTCTTTAGAAATTGTTCGATACGATTGAAATAATGAGCATCATCTGGGCATACCAGTGTGATAGCCTCTCCTTTGTTCTCTGCGCGTGCTGTTCGTCCGATACGATGGACATAGTCTTCTGCATCGCGTGGCACATCATAGTTGATAACCAAGGGTATATCGTCCACATCTATACCGCGTGAAATTATATCGGTCGCAACTAATACCTCTACCTTTCCATTACGGAAATTGAGCATTACCTCATCGCGTTCTTTCTGTTCGAGGTCAGAGGACATCGCCATTGCATTTATATTGTTCCTACGAAGTGCTCGTGTGATGTCGCGTACCTTCTGTTTCTTACTGACGAATAGAATCACTTTTTTCAGTCCTTGTCCCTCTAATAGATGTTGTACCATTGCCATCTTTTGTGTATCATAGAGTTGGACTGCCATTTGATGAATACTCTCCGGAGGTCGTGAGACCGCTATTTTAACCTCCTCCGGATTATGCATAATCGTTTTAGCAAGTTGGCGTATCTTATCAGGCATTGTGGCAGAGAACATAATTGTCTGCCGGTTATCGGGTAACCGATGAACTATGTTCATAATATCGTCGTAGAAGCCCATATCGAGCATACGATCTGCTTCATCAAGTATAAAATACTTGACACCAGAGAAGTCGATGTTGTATATATTGAGTTGGCTAAGTAGTCGTCCCGGTGTTGCGATAACGATGTCAGCACCTTTTTGCAGTCCTGTTACCTGCGTCCCCCATGCGCCTGTTTCTCCTCCGTAGATTGCGACAGAAGAAAAGGGTACATAGAATCCGAATCCCTCTATTTGTTGGTCGATTTGTTGTGCCAATTCGCGTGTTGGTGCCATAATAATAGCATTGAGTTTGTTACTATCATGGTTATCGTTGACAAGATTAGTGAGTAGGGGAAGGATATAAGCGGCAGTTTTTCCTGTACCGGTTTGCGCACATGCAATTATATCTTTACCTTCGAGGATAATAGGAATTGTTTTCTCTTGTATAGGGGTGCAGGTATCGAAGTGCATATCCCATAGAGCGTCTAAGACATCATCAGATAATGGTAGTTCGTCGAAATACATATATGCGTTGTACGGTATTGCAGTAACTATTGTTTCTATCTAATACGAAAAGGCTTTTCCTCTTCTATTATTTTTCCCAATTGTTGAATACCTCAGGTCCATAGATATTATTCTCTTTTTTATCATGCAGGAGTGTCCATAGTTGAGCGAAGAATGGGTTCTCTGATGCTATTTTGTCCCACTGCCATGGGCGTGCATTAGGTTCATCTTTGTATGGCCATGGCATACACTCTGGACACCAATGCCCTCCCAATAACACGACACGAGGAGAAGCATGGAAGTGGTGTCCTTCAGCACACTGCCATTCGAGAGGCGTGTCCCAATCGCCTTGTTTCATTTCAACGGATATACATTTACCACCTCTGTATGCTGCAGCCTGCTGCATATCTTCGATAGTGAATAGGCTTTTGGGCTTCTGTTCATCGTAGCCGTGATTAAGAATAATCGCCTCTTCGCTGTTATGCGACAGATCTATATGTTTCCAATCGGGTATGGATTTGTATGCTTCGAGACTTCCGTAGTAAGCATGGATTCTTTGCTCTTTATTGTGTTTTATCCACCATTGAGTTCCATGCTCCGGAGAATATGCCAGGTGGCACATTGCTAACTTTACACAATGTGGGAATAGTTTAGCAAATTTGGTCTTCGCTGCAAATTTTATTGCTGGAGGGATGCTGTCGGCTTTAGCCATTTGCCTGAAATATTCCTTTACGGGTATATTGGCACGGAAGTGTAGATAGTCCTCCAATTTATCTCCATCCAAATACCACATACCGTGGAAATTTCGTGTAGTAAACCATTTTGTATCGAATATTTTTTCAGGTCTCGGGCATCCTATAGCCTCCAATAGAAGACACTCGAACTCATAGTTACTGATGCGATATTCTTTGCCGGAACCGATATTGTAGTAGTTATTCCAGAAGTCGCTTGGTACATCGTCTCTGCAAATATGTTCGAGCAGTAGCCCACTATCCTCGACAGTAGCCCACTCGAGTACTCCCCGTATGGGGACATGAAACATTATCGGATCATAATTCTTCAGAATAGCAGGATACAAGATACCTGATTGCCTGAGGCTAACCCAATTTTTGATAGGAGAATTGGTGATGATATATTCTGCACGGGCTTTCGTAATGCCATAGTGATCGTAGGCCGATACGCATATAGGGTCGCCTGTTCGTCCCCAATGTAATGGTTCACGGCGGTCCCCCATTTGTGCGACGCTACCAATATAGACTACCTTAGGTTGTTGGTCTAATGGTTGTGCGAGTACGGCATCTCGTATGTAGGTGGCAGCAGAGATATTCGTTTTGCGGGTTGCTGTAGGACGATAGTCGGCCTGTGGTGATACCATACCTCCTACATGCAGCACGATGTGACTTCCTGTTACTCCTTTGAGTACATCTTCATATTTGGTCAAGTCGCCCCATATAATTTCCAATTTATCTTGCAGGGGTGCAAGCAGTTTTTTGTTTTTTTGACTTGGGCGTGACAGAACACGCAAGGTATATTGTTCGGGGTAGCGTAGTATTTCTTGCATACCGGCATAGCCCATTGTTCCTGTAGCGCCGGTTAAAAATATGATTTTTTTCATTTACTCTTTGTTTCTTCTGTATTGTCTTTTTCCGGTGTAGGATGAGTATTCTCCTTCTTTGGGTGTAACAGATTGCTTATTTTTGTTTTTACGAAAACCGTTGTATTATTTATGAGTTGGTGACCCCAATGTCGCTCTTCTTCTATTTCTTCCTCTTCACGATATTTGGTTGCAACTGCGACATCGTCATCTGTTATGACTAACATTTGATCGCCCACCTCCATTTCAGATTGCCCAGTGGGTACGAAGAAGTCTTCTCCCCGCCTTACTAAGATTACCAGTGTCTTACGGGGGATATCCAAGTTTTTGAGCATTGTCCCTTTTTCCAACATTTCGGCTTTTACCTCTATCTCAGTGGCAGATGACTCGATTTCTTCGGGCAAGTCAATATCGAAATGCTCTAACCGTTTGAGTTCGACTTGTGGAATTGCCAAGCCTAATTTCTTCGCCATATATGATAGCGATGTTCCTTGTACTATCAACGATACAAGAGTACAGAGGAACACTATATTGAATATCAGGTCAGCATGCGCTACGCCTCCTGCTTTGCACAGAATAGCAAAGATGATGGGAACAGCGCCCTTCAATCCTACCCAACTGAGCATTATTTTGTCCTTGGTGGTATAATTGCGGAAGGGAGCCATACACAAGAATACAGATATAGGGCGGGATATACATATCATAACTATACTGATGATCAGGCAAGGTAGCAGTACCTCCGGTTTGAAGAGTTCGGTTGGTCGTACCATAAGACCCAATACCAAAAAGATAACCAATTGGCTTAGCCAAGTCAGCCCGTCGAAAAAACTACGTGTTTGATGTTTACGGGTGAACTTACTATTCCCTATGACAAGACCTCCGATATAGACAGCAAGATAGGTATTGCCTTTGAGGTAGTATGTAATGGAAAAGATGAATATACATGCGGTCAGAACCATTATGGGGTATAGTGATTCGTTGTTGAGGTGTGCTTTGCGCATTATACTAACCATCATCTTTCCAAACAGAAAGCCCATTACTGCTCCCATGACAAGTTGTATGACGATGGTTTGCACGATAGCCAGACCTGATATTTCGGTAGCCGTAGCAGTGACCACCCCAATGAGAGTGGTAGTCAGTACATACGCCATAGGATCGTTGGCACCGCTTTCCAGTTCCAACAATGGTCGAAGGTTGTGCTTAAATCCTATACCCGAGGTTCGAAGTATTGAGAATACTGATGCGGAGTCGGTAGAAGACATAGTGGACGCCATAAGCAGAGCCACCCAAATACTGACGCTTGCAATAGCATTGAGCCATCCAAAGATAAAATAGGTGATTACTCCCGTGGTGAGTGCAGTGAGGAGGACGCCTATTGTTGCCAATGTGAGTCCTGGTGCGATGACAGGTCGTATTTCGGACAGTTTGGTGTCCATACCACCTGAAAACAAGATAATACAGAGGGCGATGGTACCGATACCTTGTGCGATATCGATGTCGAGCATATAGCCCATGCCGTTTTCATTGAACAACTTCCCTACTCCGTCCGGTCCGAAAATCATACCTACCGCAAGAAACAACAACAGGGCAGGTACACCGAATTTATATCCAATCTTATCTGTAAAAATGCTGGCGAAAAACAGTAGTGACAGCACTAAAAGAATCAATTCAACTTGCATGGTTATTATTATTTCGTTTTATGTAAAAGCACTTCTTGTATAGCCTGTTCGAGTACATCTTTTGGCAATGCCCCTTGTGCTATTTGCGGTTTTTCGTTGAGAGGGCAGAACAAGAGTGTAGGAATACTCCTAATACCGAAGTATGCCGACAGTTCTCTTTCCCGCTCTGTATCGACCTTGTATATGACTATTTGGTCGCAATACTTTTCTGCCAGTTCTTCCATGATGGGGGCTAATCGTTTGCATGGTCCACACCAAGTGGTGTAAAAATCGATGATGCATGGTTTTGCGCCTTGGTATTGCCATTGGTTTTGCGCAGTATAATCGAACACAACCTTTTTGAATTCTTCGGTTGTGAGATACTGTACTTCCTCCGCAGCCACAAAATGGGAGAGCGAACATAAGAGAAAGAAAGCAAGTATAACCTTTCGTTTCATTCCGGAAAAATGTTAGTCGTGCAAAGGTAAGAAAAATATCGCTATTTCACAAGTGGGCTATCGAGGCTTGTATCGTTTTTATTTTTTTGTATCTTTGCAGTCGGAAAAAGATATTCTATAAAAGGTTGATAGCAATGCTAACGAATGATATTGATTTGGCACTTCGAGAAGTGACCGCCGATGTTGAGAAGAACCAAGTGTTTATAGTGGTGGATGCGCATACGGAGGTTTTGTGTTTGCCGATTGTACAGCAGACATTGGAACTGCCGAAAGAGCAAGTACTTGTGTTGTCGGCTGGTGAAGAGGAGAAAAATCTTGACAGTGTAGAAAAGATATGGGATTTTCTTATTGCCCGTCATGCTACCCGTCGGTCGTTGTTGCTTATTTTGGGTGGTGGAGTATTGACGGATATGGGTGGTTTTGCCGCCGCAACATTCAAGCGGGGTATTCCGTTCGTGAATATTCCTACGACGCTGTTAGGTGCGGTTGACGCTGCTACAGGCGGCAAGACCGGTATAGACTATAGAGATTTGAAAAACGAGATAGGTTTGTTTATTTCTCCCAAAGAGACCATTGTATATCCCGATTTTATGCGAACCCTTCCCCACCATCAGTTTTTGTCGGGTTATGCAGAGATACTCAAACACGCCTTGATAGCCTCTCCATTGGAATTGTCGCAACTGTCGGCCTTTGATCTGAACACGATGGACCAAGATATGTTGAGTCGGCTATTGGAGAGGAGTATTGACATTAAGAATTACATTGTGGAGCAGGATCCTCAAGAGGAGGGTTTACGGAAGAGTCTTAATTTTGGTCATACGATAGGTCACGCCTTAGAGAGTTTTTCGTTTCATACGGAACACCGATTACTGCACGGGTATGCTGTTTTGTACGGTATGATAGCCGAATTGTATTTGTCGGTAAAACTACTCGGGTTTCCTGAAAAATATCTTGCACAAGTGGTTTCCATTATGCGTGAATATTACGGGAAACCGATAGGCAGTTGTAAAGACTATGACGCTCTTCTGTCGCTTATGCAACATGACAAAAAGAATACATCTGTAGGGAAGATTTCTTTTACTTTGTTGCGTAATGTGGGAGATTGTCGATTGAATCAGCAAGTAGATACGGAAAGCATCAAAGAGTCGCTAGATTTTCTGTTTAATTTGTAGGTTCCGTCTTTACGGAGTAATTGGTGAGTGATCCGGGCGGGATTCGAACCCGCGACCCACAGCTTAGAAGGCTGTTGCTCTATCCAACTGAGCTACCGAACCATGAGAGCCCTTTTCTTGACGAGAGGGCGTTGTTGATATGCGCCTCAACAAAGGACTTGCAAAGGTACAACATATTTTGCAATGCTGCAACTCAAAAGAAGAAAGGTGATTTTTATCAATAGTTATTTAGATGTTTGTATTTATTCGGTAATATTATTTATAGTATCATCTCGGTAGTTTGGGATGATAATGTGGGTGCTTTTGTTCGTGTTTTGTATATTCATCCTATACTCGTCCTATATTCATCCTATGTAGATTGTATATAAATCCTTTGGAATTGGTAGTAAATACAAGGCTTCGCAGAGGGTAGTTTTTTCGTTGGGGGACAGGAACAGTACTCTTTTGGGGATGGAATATATTTATATTATTTAACAACTTATTATGATACTCTCATTATGCAGGTGTGTGATGCATCGTTGGTTTTGATGCACCACACACCTTATGTTTTGTACTCTGTATAGGTAGAGAAAAGGAGCGGTTTGTTCAGTTTTATTGTTTTTGAAGGTTTTTGACGGCTTGTTTGGTAATCTCGTCATCGCGTTCGACAAGTGGATAGAAGCCTTCGTCTCCCAAGATATTGCGTACGATGTAGGCATTGACCCACTGACGGATAAGCGGTTCGCTCTTCTTGAGTTGGTCGGGGGCAGGTTGGACGCCTTTGTCCGCACAGAACTTGACAAACTCCGGTATCCAATTGGCTTGGTTGAGGTACTTTTCGAGAGATTGCCAGTCTTTGTATCGGGACAGTTGTTTCCTGTTCGTATCGGTGTAGCGGTATGCGAACTGGTAGGTATAGGCGAGGTTGGTTACCTGATTGTAATAGGGGGTATTGAGGGAAGTGTCACGACCCACGAAGATGTCGGGCATGATACCTCCACCTCCGTGTACGATACGCCCTTGCTTGGTGTAATAGACGGTGGTGTCGGACAGAGTGATACTGTCTTTGCTGTAGAACTCTCCATGTTCGAAGCGGTTAAGCAACTCGTTGTTATAGTCGTCGGCCGCCCCAAGGTCGTAGTGTTTTTGGATACACCGACCGGAAGGTGTGTAGTATCGTGCGACAGTGAGGCGCATAGCGGATCCGTCGGAGAACGGGATTTGCTGCTGTACCAGTCCTTTGCCGAAACTACGCCTGCCGATAATGGTTGCCCTGTCGTTATCTTGCATAGCCCCAGAGAATATCTCGCTGGCTGATGCGGAAAAATCATCGATGAGAACGACAAGCGGCACGGATTGGAATCGACCCAAGCCATTGGCTTTTGCCTCGTAGCGAGGATAAGTATTCCCTTCCGCATAGACAATCATATCTCCTTTTGAGAGGAATTCGTTCACCATCTTTATGGCTTGTTCCATGTATCCACCGGAGTTTTCACGGAGATCGATGATATAACTTGTTGCTCCTTGTTTTTTGAGGAGGGCAAGTGCCGTGATGAACTCATTGTAGGTGTTCTCACCGAATTTGCCTACGCGTACAAATCCGATGGAAGGTGTGAGCATGAAGGAAGCATTGACGGAGTGGACGGGAATGTCTCCCCGAGTTATGGTGAAGTGGAGGAGTTCTTCTACGCCTGCCCGTTTGACCGAAAGGCTGACCTCCGTCCCTTTAGGTCCTCGTAGAGTGTGCATGACCTTCTCATTGTTGATGGTCTTTCCGACAAAGAGAGAGTCGTTTACTTCGACAATCTTGTCTCCTGCCAAGATACCTACGCCTTCGCTTGGTCCGCCAGCGATGACTGCTACGATGCTAATCGTATCATTCTGGATATTAAATTGGACGCCTATACCTGAGAAGGAACCCTCCAGTTCGGAATTGACAATCTCAAGGTCTTCCTTAGCAATGTACGCCGAGTGTGGGTCTAATTTGCCAAGAATATCAATCATGACGGACTCGGTGAGGCTATCGGTGTCTATTTTGTCCACATAGTAGGTGGATACATAGTTCATCAACTGGTCGATTTTCGTGTTGGCAGGGGGTACATTATTGAACATCACAAAGCGTTGAGCATTCGCCCGTTCACCAAAGATGATGCCTAAGACAAAGCCTATAGCCAATCCTAAAACGGTAAGCGATGGAAAGATATATTTCTTCATAGTTGATTGTAGATTATTAGTCTTCGCATTGAATTACTTCTATTCCTGCTTGTTGCATGAGTTCGACTCCGTCCATGATACGATACTTTTCGCCATAGACGACCCTTTTTATGCCAGCCTGAATGATTAGTTTGGCACATTCCATGCAAGGGGAGGCGGTTACATAGAGGGTTGCCCCTTCGGAGGAGTTGTTAGAACGCGCTACTTTCGTTATGGCGTTAGCCTCAGCATGGAGGACATAAGGGAAAGAGGTGTTGGTTTCGTCCTCGCATTTATTGGGGAAGCCGGAGGGTGTTCCGTTGTATCCATCGGATATTATCATCTGATTTTTGACCAATAAGGCACCTACCTGGCGGCGTTCACAATAGGAGTTCTCTGCCCAGATACGCGCCATTTTCATATAGCGAAGGTCGATTTTTGTCTGTTTATCCATTTATCTTTGAATAAGGTGAGTTGCAAATTCCTTGATGTTTATGCCATCGTAGGTGCCAGAAGTCATCATCAGCAGTACTTTGTTATTGTAATCGATGTGTTCCAATGCTTCTTGGAGTTCGGTGACATCGGTGAATACTGTTACATTATTCGTGCCAAAGGCGTGTAATACCTCTTCTTTGGTGATTGCCTGCAGGTGTTTGTGTTCAATTACCTTCGGATTGAAATACACGAATGCGACATCTGCTTTCTCCATACAATGTTGGTATTGCGGCAGAAAATCCGCCATGAGAGAGGAGAAGGTGTGCAGTTCCATACAGGCGATCAGTTGGTGGTCGGGATACTGCTCACGGACGGCATCGATAGTCGCACGCAGTTTGCTTGGGGAATGAGCAAAGTCTTTGAACGCAATGCTCGTGGGTGTTTCGGCTATCTTTTCCAGGCGGTTGCTTGCTCCTGTGAAGTCGGACAGGGCTTGGTAGAAAGTATCGTTAGATATGCCAATCTGTTCGCATGCCAAAGCCGCTGCGTGCAGATTCTGCAGGTTATGGCGACCAAAGATATGCAAGGGGATATGCTTGGAGGTCAGATAGGTCGTGCCTTGCTGTATGGTATATTGAGGAGTGTCGTAGGGCAGGCAAGTGATATCCTTTCGAGCCTGAGATGCGATGGCAGAGAGATTGTTATCGCCTTGATAGTAAATCAGTTTGCCATTTGGTTCTATGAGGTTGACGAATGTTCGGAAGGTGTTTACATATTGGTCGAAAGTGGGAAAGACATTGATATGGTCCCACGCAATACCCGTCAGGATGGCGATATGGGGGTGGTAGAGATGGAATTTGCTCCTTCGATCCAGAGGGGAGGAGAGGTATTCGTCTCCCTCAAAGACAGCATATTTCGCCGTATCGGAGAGGCGTACCATGTTGTCGAAACCTTCGATCTGTGCGCCAACCATGTAGTCGGTTTCTATACCCAACTTCTTCAGAGCGTATAATATCATCGCCGTGGTGGTTGTCTTGCCATGTGAGCCACCGATGACGATGCGGGTCTTGTCCTTCGTTTGTTCGTACAGGTACTCTGGGAAAGAGTATATCTTGATACCTAACTCTTGGGCTCGTAGTAACTCGGGATTATCTTGCTTGGCGTGCATTCCCAAGATGACAGCATCTATCTCGGAGGTAATACATTCCGGATGCCAACCTATCTGTTTGGGTAGAAGTCCCTTGGATTGCAGGTGGGAGCGGGCAGGTTCAAAGATTTCATCATCACTGCCTGTGACAACATACCCATCCTTAGAAGCCACCGCCAAGGCCAAGTTGTGCATTGCAGCACCTCCTATAGCAATAAAATGTATGTGCATATCTGTTATCTTTCTCTAAAAACTCCATGTAATACCTGCCACGAAGTTGATACCATCGGTCTGGTACGCATACAGGAAATCGTGTTTACGGTTCAAGTAATTGTTTAACTGCAAGTAACACGAGAGCCATTTGTCGATATTGTATTGTACACCAAGATTCAAGTCGATGGTAGGCTTGAGGGGAACGGACTTATCTTGAACCAGAGCGTATCGTCCTCCTGCAAAGTAGTTATCGGAGTACAAGGATATCTTATTATTAATCTTTGCATCTACCCGAAAGTTCACTTCCCACGAGGGACGATAGTAGGCATACTCTATTCCCTTCATTTGCCAGATAGTGTAATGCCCATCCAAGTGGATGTTGACAATGTCCTGATAGTGATAATCGACCTTTCCTCCTATATTCCATCGCTGATGATCGGAGTTGATTAAGGTAAAATAGCCATCTACATCCCAGTTGTAGAAAACATCGTATTTCGTTAGGATGTAATGCGCACCTATGTCCAACAGCAAGTCTGCATGCGGGCGTATCTTAAAGCCCAAGAAAGCATCCACCGGGATATATGTATGATTATGGGTATCTGACACCTCTAACTCAGGACGCAAGAAGTGATTATAGTGGAAATTCTCCCGCACGGAAGTGGTGTGATAATCCCCTATAGCCCCACCATATAGTGATAGCCATTTTCTTGCTAACTGCGCTTCAAAAATTACATTAGGCGAAGGTAAGAATACCTTGCCTTTGCCGAACACCAAATCGAAGTTGACACCAACATGTATATTGAAGCGATTCCCCATATAGGCATAATATGGCTCCACTTTTACTATATGATGGTTTTGCAGTATGGAATCATTACCATAGGCACGGGGAATACTCCAATCCATCTGTCGAGCGGAATAGAACCTATTCTGCACCAACACATCACCTCCTATATGATGCTCTTCGCGATGCCAATCTAACTGTGCCTTTGTCCTGATCTGATGCTCAGTTGCGACCTTGCCCATAACAAACGCCTCATATCCTGTCTGCACAAGATATTGTACATCTTGCTTCGGCAACGAGCGTACGCCTACTCGCGTATCAATCTCCCACAGGCTCGTCTTGTCTGCCTGCTCAAAATCTCGGTAGTGGGCAATAGATAGGCAACCCTTTCCTTTCTCCTCATCTGTATAGTTAAAGTACCGACCATAACGAGTGAAGAATGTATTCTTCCCTCCTACATCGAAGAACAAACTCGTATTGGAGAACAGTTTAGAGAAGTCCAATCCCGCTTGCGTCTGCGATAAAGTCTTCCTGCCCCATTTTCCCAAGTGGTCTACATAGATGTCAAGCGAAGTGTTTTTCTTGTCCTTTACCTGATAACTAAAGTCAAACACCGTGTTATTGTGTCCCACCCCTGCACGCAGAAAGCCATTAAAGGGTTGTGAGTGAACAAAATTCAACGACGAACACCCCAATTCGCTTAAACTGTAATCGGTGTTTATAGGCTGTGTATAGGACGAGTACACAATCTTTGCGGACTTCAATGCAGGTGTATAGATGAGTGGTTCGGCATTGATCTTACCCGCCTGCCGTATCACTGGCTGATATTCGCGCTCCACCGTCACTATCCTGTCTATAGAGTCATTCTGAGCATAGGCACCAATGCCAAACACCAGAAACAATACTATTATATTACATATCTTCTTCATCGTTTCCAACTTTTTCATTTTCTCGTTCCTCTATCTGTGCCAAACGCTGTTTGATTGTATCTTGTATATCATCTTGTACACGATAATTGCTTTGCAAACTGAGCAGATATTGCTTTGCCTGAAAATCCTCACCGCGTTTCACATATATATCCGACAATAAGACAAAGCACCTCGCCAACCAATACTGATGTTGCGTATTCATATTGGCAAAAGCCATAATCTCTTCCTCTGCCTTGTCCAAATTATTCTCCATATAAGCCGCCTCCGCCAGCAAGTACTTCGACTCGGCTCCCTGTATCGTACGCACATCGGTGGCTATCGGGGTCAAGTCCTCTACCGCACGACGATACTGCCCCTGCGCATAATATGCCTTTCCCCTGTTGTAATAGGCCTCTTTCCGCAGTTCAGGAGAGGACGAAACATCGTCTAAGATACGAGTTCCTATGGCAATCGTATTCTCATTGTCTTGTAGGTTGTAACTGCAACGCAATATACCCAATCGCGCCACATTTTCCCTCTCTATGCTACTTGCCACCTCTTGCAATTTCGTGAAATAGGTCAACGCCTCCGCATAGTTCGCTTGGTCATAATCAATCTCTGCCACTCGCATACAAGCATCCTCCATATAAGGATTACCTTTCACGACAGCCAGTGCCTTATAAGCCTCCTTCGCCTCATCCTTGTGACCTAACCGGTAATGGCTGTCCGCTAAATTGTACTGAGCAATCATACAGTAGCGGCCTCCTTCACAATACTGCGACAAATACTTGCCCAAACCACCTACAGCCTCTTGATAATTGCCCAACATATACTGCCGCTCCGCAGCCGCATAAGTAAGCGAATCTTCTTTGTTGTCCGTCACCATGCTTATCTTACCCAAGGTCTTCGTATATGCCAAAAACTCGCTCACATTGTTAGTCTCCACATAAATACTCTGCAGACCGTCCAATGCCGAATAAGCCTCCTCGCTGCCAGGATAGTTCTTTATCAGTTGTTTGTATGCCGTAATGGCTTCCGTATTCTTACCAATGTTATAGTATATCATCGCCTTCTCCAACGATGCCTTGCGCGCTAAAGAAGAATGAGGATACGACGCCAGCAACCTGTCATAATCACGCAGTGCTGCCTCATTATTCTCTTGCTGCAACTCCGAACGAGCCATCTCGTAAAGAGCATCGTCTGCATAATCCGATTTAGGCCACTGTTTCACCAACTGCTCCAACAAACGAATCTTGTCGGTATATCGCTTCAATAAACCCAAAGCATAGCCACGCTGAAACATCGCATAATCTACCCCGCTGCCACCGCTCGCAATCACCTTCGCATAATAACTCTCTGCTCTGACAAAATCACGGGAAATAAAATAGCAATCTCCCAACCTGTTCATCGCATCCGAATAGGTAACCAAACCCTTGTCTGCAGTGTTCACATACGACAAAAAAGACTTCTGAGCCAATGCATACTTCCCTTGAGCAAAATAAGTATAACCTGTCGCATAGTCCAACATATTCTTGTTCTTGCTTTCCGCTATGTTCGGCTGCTGGCTGAAGGCCTGATACTCCGACAAGGCTTTGTCATACTCCTTCAATCGATAATAGCACTCTCCTCGCCAATAATAACTCTCCGTCTTGTACATCGAACTTTTCCTGCTGCCTTCTATCAAACTTGTGAAATACTGCAGCGATTCTTGCATCTTCCCCTGAATAAACAAGTCCGTTCCTATCTGATACTGCAAATACTCTTTCGTCTCTGACACCTTCTCGCTCGGATCTGCTATACTGTCCAACACACCCAACGCTGCCTTGTAGTTCTTCGATGCCATAAACGCATCACACATCAACTCATATATTTGAGTCCTGTGACCCGACTGCGGGTATTCCTTCAAGAAGTTCGAAAAAGCCGTAACGCTCTCTCCTAAAGCACTCGACGAACGATAAGAGATCAACGCATAATTATACATCGACTCCTCACGCAATGTATCGTTCAACCCCGAATGAACCACTGCGCTATAAGCCATCTTTGCCGTCTCTTCCTTGTTCAGTTGCAAGTAAGTGTTGCCCAAATGATAGTTCGTATTCTCCGTCAATATGTCATTTCCCTTCTTCACTTTCTGCAGATACAATGCCGCATTGGACCAATCGCCCAACTGATAATAAGACATTCCCAAGATGTACAAATCTTCACGCAGCAACGCTTTCTTTTGCGCACCATACAGTTTCTCGTATTGTTTCAACTTGCTGATTGCCTCCCCATACTTCCCGTCACGATAGTATATCTCACCCAATATCCTGTATATCTCCCCGTTGTTTTCGTTATCAGAACGGTTTGATAGCAAGTACTCGGCACGATTATACACCTCTTCATATTGCCCTTGAGCATAATAAATCTGTATAATGTAATACGGTACAATATCCTTGTACTGAGCCGTATGTTCTATCGCCAAAAACTCCGGCAACGCACGACCGTAATGCTGCATCGTATATTGACAATAAGCATAATAGTATCGCGATGCCAAAGTGTAAGTACCCTCCTCCTTCCTCACTTTATCAAAACACAAAGAGGCTTTCTGATAGTCAGCCATCTGCAAGTGCGCATAACCCTTATGAAAGAAAAAAGCCATCCGATGAGGACGAAACAATCGCTTGTCCTCTACCTGTTCAAATGACTTCAACGCCTGTTTGTACTTGCGTTTCTCTACCTGCAACACGCCTTGCATATAATATACCTCCGAAGAGTAAGTCGTGTACGGCTGCAAGGCAATATATTGCTGAATCTGTTGCAAAGCGTCAGCACGACGCAACTCAAACAAATCTGCTACCATATAAAACGAAGCGTCACTCGCAAACTTCAAGTCACCATCCTGCTGCAAATATGCCGACAACTGCTGATAAGATGCAGCATAACGACCTTGCTGATACAGACTCACACCCTCCGAATAAGGCGCATCCAAAGAACTGTATATCTCGGTGTGCTGTGCAAATACGCTGCTAACCAATAGGATAGTAACTACCAAACTGAGAACTTTTTTCATAGAATACACTATATGCCAATTCGCTAATTGGTTGCAAATATACAACTATTTTCATTCTTTCACAAACCTTCACAACAACTATCTCAAAATAACCGGTAACCCACTCCCTACGACCCGCCATACACCCCCATCCCATCTACCCTGTCTTCGCTTTCCCGTTCCATATCCTTATCACTATATCTCCCCTGTTATTTATTAACTATTATAAACATATTCCATATAAAATAAAACTTATCTCCAATCCTCAAACGAATAGACTACCCACCGCAAAGCCCTGTATATACTGACAACTCCAAAGGATTTATATAGGATGACTATAGGACGACTATAGGACGACTATAGGAACACCCTACAAACCACCTCCAATACCCCTCCCAAACATCTCTCTCCGCATATTTATCATTAACCCCTAATTGTTAATTTATAATAAATACTTACTGCCTTTATAATAGTTTGTTGCCACGCTCTTGCTCACTGTAGAGCCATAGCATCCTATGCCTCTCAATACCTAACCTCAACACCTATATCCTCTAAACCGTCTAGTTCCCCTATATACCCAAACAAAACAGCCACCTCCGCCCTGCGCTCATACTCACTGTAGAGCCATAGCGTGCTATGGCTCTCATCCCCTCCTCTAACCACCTAGATCCTCTAGACCGTCTAGTTCCCCTATATCCCCTACTACAATTGCTTTCAACCCTCAACTTTCAACTATCAACTCTCATCTCCCCTTCGTAGACAGAACAATATGTTACCCTCTCACCTAATTAACCCTTTCAACCGACTAAACCACTCATAAACACATAAACTTATCTACTAAAAACAACTTTCTTCTATTATTTGCATACTCACAAAACTTTCTCTACCTTTGCAGCGCAATTGGTCAAGGGAAATAGGTGCAACGCCTGTACAGACCCGCTGCTGTGATTCGCAATACATACTCCTACTCAGTGTCACTGAGGGACAATAACTCTCTTGGGAAGGCAAGGAGATATGTGCGATAAGTCAGAATACCTGCCACTTGTACCGCTCTAAAACAGAAGAACGGTGGTCAAACACTCCCGAGGACTGGAGTATATGACGATACAAAGAATATCTATCATATTGTTGCTGTGCGCAATCTTATGCACACCCGTTGTACCGCAAAACACAACGGATTCTACTATCGTATCTGCAAGCAAACAACACCAGCAAGACTCTATCCTGCAACAACTTAACCTGCAAGAAATCACCATCACTGCACGCTACAAAGACAAAGACATCATTCAACCACAACGGCTCGAAGGTAAAACACTTGAGCAAATGAATACGCTCTCCGTAGCAGATGCCATACGCTACTTTTCGGGAGTGCAAATCAAAGACTACGGAGGAGTAGGCGGCATCAAAACAGTCAACATACGCTCTATGGGAACAAACCATATAGGCGTCTATTACAATGGTATCCAACTCGGTAATGCACAAAATGGGCAAGTTGACTTGGGCAAATACTCATTGGAAAACATCGATGAAATCATACTTTATAATGGGCAGAAAAGCGATATCTTCCAAAGTGCAAGAGAGTTCGGTTCTGCTGGAAGCATCTATCTTAACTCACGCAAACCTAAATTCGAAGACGGCAAACGGGTACACTTGCGGGCTGCACTAAAAGCAGGGTCTTTCGCACTCATCAATCCATCGGTACTTTTTGAAGCAAAAATAACCGATAAAATGAGCCTTTCCATGAACGCCGAAGTAGTTCATTCCAACGGAAAATATAAGTTCCGCTATCGACGCGTAACACCTGCAGGAGAGGTCGCTTACGATACCACCGCCATACGGCAAAACGGAGATGTCAATGCCGCACGAATAGAAACAGGACTCAACTATTATTACTCCAACACAGGATTTTGGAAAATACAAGGATATTACTACAACTCCGAACGCGGCATACCAGGTGCCATCGTCAATAATGTATGGCGCAGTGGAGAAAGGTTGTGGGACAGAGATATGTTCCTGCAATCAACTTGGCAAGACGAATTTTTCAACCGTTGGGCTGTAAAAGTCAATGCCAAATATGCCTACGACCATACACGCTATGTCAATAACGACTCCAAACTGCAACGGGTGGACAATACCTACAACCAACAGGAAGCATACCTCTCTTGGGCAAACAAAGTAGCCGTCTTTAACTGGTGGGATCTGTCACTGTCCTACGACCTGCAGTGGAACGGACTGTCTGACTATATAAATGCTTCCCGCTTCTCACATTGGCTATCCCTCGCAACGGCGTTCAATGTTTATGACTACTTGCGCATACAAGCAAGCATCTTAGGCACATTCATCAACGAAGAAAACAGGGAACGAGAACAAGCCCCAAACAAATACAAGTTCACGCCAGGACTGTTCTTGTCTTATAAACCCTTCCAGCAAATTGACCTGCAACTCAACGCTTTCTATAAGCAAGCCTATCGCTATCCCACATTCAACGACCTCTATTATACCGACATGGGGAATGCATACCTCAACCCCGAACTGTCCATACAACATAATATCGGCATCAGTTACAACTACTTGAAACCAAAACAGATATTCCACCATTTTAATATCTCTGCCGATTTCTACTACAATAAAGTAAAGGATAAAATCATTGCCTACCCAAAAGGACAACAGTTCCGCTGGACAATGCTCAATCTCGGACTCGTAAAAATACATGGTATCGACGCTAATCTGCAAATGACGCTCCAATTCCCCTACGACATTGCACTCACCACCAAACTACAATATACCTACCAGCAAGCCATCGATGTCACAGATCCTAACGATACCTATTACAAGAACCAAATACCTTATATTCCTTGGCATAGTGGCTCGGCTATAGGTATATTCTCTTGGCGTTCGTACGCACTCAACTATAGCTTCATCTATGTAGGGAAACGATACAACCAACAAGAAAACACTATCTACAACTATACACAACCATGGTACACGCACGATTTATCGTTCTCAGGTTCTTGGAAAATCAACAAAGTACTACTCAAAGCATCTCTCGAAATCAATAATCTGTTCGACCAAGACTATGATGTCATCCTCAATTACCCTATGCCAAAACGAAACTACAGAGGAACAATCGCAATAGAATACTAAATGAAAAAAGAATTCCTGTACATACTGTTTTTATTCCCTATCCTTCTTTTGTCCTGTCGAAAAGAAGAAATAGTTGTACCCGCAGAATACGAAACACTACCCTTCTCCGCTCGTGCATTAGACGATTTTGCAGACAACGAGCCGATTGGAATGTACCTGCTTAATGAAGGCAATATGGGAAGTAACAAAGCCACTATTGACTACATCGACTTTGTAAACGCCCAGTATATTCGCAATATATATGCAGAACGCAACCCTAATGTAGTAATGGAGTTGGGAGATGTAGGCAACGATATTCAGATTTACGGCTCCAAACTGTATGCTGTCATTAACTGCTCCCATAAAGTAGAGGTAATGGACGCTAAAACCTGCAAACGCATAACACAAATCGACATACCCAACTGCCGATATATTCGCTTCGCAGACAATAAGGCGTATGTAACATCCTATGTGGGAGCAGTAGGCATCGACCCTAATGCACAATTAGGTGCCGTATTCGAGATAGATACCGCTACACTGCAAATAACTCGACAAGTCACTGTAGGATACCAACCCGATGGTTTGGAAATCATGGGAGACTATATCTATGTAGCTAACTCCGGCGGTTATCGGGCACCCGACTACGATAGTACTATATCAGTCGTAAGTAGGCAGACGCTTAAACAAATCGAGAAGATACCTGTAGCACTCAATCTGCAACACATACACAAAGATAACTACGGAAAACTGTGGGTGTCCTCTCGAGGAAACTATGCCGATACGCCATCGCAACTATGTGTATTGGAACATAAAGGAACTTCCATCTCTGGTATAGTCGTAACCGATACTATCGACCAAGTACCTTGTTCCGACATGGTTATAATAGGCGACTCACTCTATTACTACAGCGTTGTATGGAACAATCAAACAGAAAGCAACTACATAGGATACGGCATCATCAATGTACGCACCAAGCAAGTCGTTTCCAACCAACTTATTACCGATGGTACAGATTCTAACATCAAAGTACCTTACGGCATCGCTGTTAATCCCTGCACACACGATATCTACATCACAGATGCCAAGAACTATGTAACAAGTGGAGTGCTACACTGCTATAGTCCCGATGGAAAGAAGAAATGGAGTATTCGCACAGGAGATATACCCGCACACCTTACATTCTTATACAAATAGTATGAAACGCTTCTGTATCTATCTATTTATTCTACTGGCAGCCATCTCATGCCAACCAGAAATACCTATGGTAAGTTTGGGTATAGACGATACCTATGTCATATATCGAATGAAACCACTTATATTACACCCACAATACACAGGCGAAAGATACGAGTGGCGTGACATATCCTCCGACTCTATTCTGTCAACCGACCAAGATTACATATTCTGCAAAGCCGATATGGGTACATATCGCATCTCTCTGTCTATTATTGACTCGCATAATCCGATCCACCAAGACATCACAATCACTGTTAAAGAGGAGGAAATAGCCTATAGCCCCTATATCACTAAGGTCTATGAATATTGCCCCGCACCCGGACAATTCACCAACGAGTTACCACTATACGAAGAAGGTAACACCGCCGAAGATATGGCAAGGAAAGCACAAGACTGCATATCTGGTACCAACAACCAACTAATATCACTCGGCGGATTTGGAGGCTATGTCACATTTGGATTCGACCATAGTGTAGTCAATGTCAAAGGACAATACGACTTCAAAATATTAGGCAACGCAATATATGCCTCCGTAAATCCACGACCGGACAAAGGAAAGGGTGGCAGTAGTGAACCGGGAATAGTACAAGTCTCCTTCGACCGCAATCAAAATGGACTACCTGACGACCATTGGTATGAATTAGCAGGTAGTGCTTACCACCATACAGACACTAAACACCACTATCAAATCACATACTACCATACCGACACGGTCACATGGCAGGACAACTATGGAGAATCAGGAATAATACCTAAAAACTCCTTTCATCGTCAAGACTACTACCCAAAGTGGATCGAAAGCAATACACTCTCATTCGCAGGAACGCGCCTACCTGGCAACAGCCTCGATGTAAATGGCAACGGTACATATTACTTACTCTATGCTTTCGATTGGGGATATGCAGACAACCACCCTAATGACTCCACCAACCTCGTATCATTTGATATAGATTGGGCGGTCGATGACAATGGGAACCCTGTATATCTGCCATGCATCGATTTTATACGCGTCTATACAGCCGTGAACCAAGTATGCGGGTGGCTCGGAGAAACAAGCACAGAAATAACTCATGCAGAAGACCTGCATATCGATTTATAAGAAAGAAAACAACATATTATTAACCCTGATAAATTACAAAACAATGAAAAAGAAATTACTTTTAGTCGGTCTATGCGTCTGTACCTTAATGGCAAACGCTGAATCATTCACACTCGATCTTGCTACGGCTACCGATATGAATTCGAAGCCTATACAATTCGAGACAAAAGATATCCTCGTTTATAATGGGAACCTCAAAGATGTATGGGATAGCACTTATAGTGCTAATGGAATATATCAGTTCATCTATTCTAATGAGGCGAAATATATGTTCTCACACCTATCTGGAGGGAATGGTGGGTGGAGCACCTATTATGATGGGTTTACTATATCTAAAAACGCCTCCGATACACTTAATCAATTCAGCTGTATGGCAAAAGGAGGTCGGAAAGGGATTGGAACACCTTTCGCAGTAGGATACTACTCAACTTATTATACATCCACTCCAAATCTAATCTTATTCGACAATGAATACTACCCTACTGAAATATACATCTGTCAAAGCGCCTTCACCTATAGTTCAATCATGAACGGAGATGGCTTCGCAAGAAAATTTACCGACAAAGATACACTCGCACTCATTATATCTGCATACGATGGTGTTTTGACTACAGAACAGTCCATTACCTACTATCTCGCAATTAATGGTAACTTTAATAAGTCATGGACTAAAGTAGATTTATCTCCATTAGGCAAATGTTATGGATTAAACTTTTCTATGACGAGCACTGATGTGGGAAACTACGGAATAAACACACCCTTATATTTCTGCTTGGACGAACTGACTATCTCTACAACTCCCTCAACCGCACTATCTAACCAAGTCATAGAACAGAATGCTACCAAACGCCTTATAAACGGACAACTCTTCATCGAGCGTGATGGACATCTATTTGATGTTACAGGGCGTTGTGTAAAGTAAAAAGAGTATCGCTTGTCCTATCTGCAAGAGTCTGTCTTAAATTGTTAGACAGACTCTTGTCTATTAACCAAACCTATCAACTCAATAACTTATTCATTTTTTTCATCTCCCTATTGCAACATTGAAAAATATTCCATACCTTTGTGGCGCTTTTTATAATGCATAGTTTGCCTCTATTGATGGCTCATATTAAAAACAACATACCTTTCCATATAGGTAAAGGTGCGCTCTTACAGAGTAGGTTGCGGCTTATTGATCGCACTTACTCTGTTTTATTTTGTCAATCTACCAACCATGATAACACAACGACATACTTACTACATACATAACGCTTATAGGTAATGCTCCTATAAGCGTTCTTTTTTATACAAACTAAATTATCATTATTATGAAGTATGGTCTATTAGATCTGTTAACCCTCATCGGTTCTCTCGGAATCTTCCTTTATGGCATGAAACTGATGAGTGAGGCGCTGCAAAAAGTAGCAGGGCATAAAATGCGTACAGTACTTGCTGCGGTAACTAAAAACAAATTCGTTGGAATACTATCCGGCGTACTTGTTACATCACTTATTCAGAGTTCGTCTGCGACAACTGTGATGGTCGTCAGTTTTGTGAATGCCGGACTACTCAACCTCTCTCAAGCATTCAGCGTTATTATGGGTGCCAATATAGGTACTACGGCTACGGCATGGATTATTGCACTATTAGGATTCAAAGTTGATATATCCACATTTGCGGTTCCTATTATCGCCTTTTGTGTACCACTACTATTCTCGAAACACGCCAATCGTAGATATATAGGAGAACTTATACTCGGATTTGCTCTTCTCTTTATGGGTATAGGTTTCCTCAAAGATTCTGTCCCTAATGTACAAGACCACCCCGAAATACTGGAATTCCTGCGTAATTATACGCAGTGGGGATATGGTTCCGTATTACTATTCCTGGCAATAGGTACGATTCTTACTATCATAGTACAATCGTCTTCTGCAACTATGGCAATTACACTTGTTATGTGTAGTCAAGGTTGGATTCCTTATGAACTTGCCGCAGCAATGATTTTGGGTGAAAATATAGGTACTACTATTACTGCCAACCTTGCTGCCATACCAGCCAATCTATCGGCCAAGAGAGCCGCATTTTCACACTTTATGTTCAATATATTCGGTGTGTGCTGGGCATTAGCCGTATTCTACCCTTATACACAATTCATTATGGATATTGTCGAGAAAGTAGGTCCTACGGATGCTACTGAAACCTCCGCATTTGCACTATCTCTCTTCCACTCGATGTTCAATATTATCAATGTTCTAATATTATGTTGGTGGAGTAAATATATCATACGCTTTGTTGAGAAAGTTATACGACCAAGAAAGCACGAAGTACAAGCCGCCAATGAAGAGACATTCCAACTGGCATATATCTCTACGGGACTGTTATCTACGGCAGAGTTATCCATACTACAAGCACGAAAAGAGGTTGCTGTTTATGCAAAGCGAGTACACCGTATGTATGAACAAATTCCCGAACTTGTTGAGGAGAAAGATCCTGAAAAGTTTCAAGGTAAATTTGAGCACATTAAGAAATTAGAGGATGTTAGTGACAAGATAGAATCTGAGATATCCAAATATATTGCCTCTGTCAGTACAGGACGCCTTAGTTCTGAAAGTAAAATCAGCAGTCAGCATATACTGCGTATTACCTCTGAGATAGAGAGTGTGGCGGATGCTTGTTACAAGATGGCATGTATTATACAGCGTAATCGGGAGAAAGAGGTAGTTTGGACAGAGTCGCATTGGAGCAGAATACGAGAGATGTTCACGCTTGTGGGTAAAGCCGTAGATGAAATGGTTGACGATTTACAGGCGGAGGACATTGCATCGAACACAATGGATGCAGCGCGTAATCTTGAACAATCTATCAATACTATGCGAGACCAACTACTTAATGATATTCTTGTGGAAGTGAATGACGCTAAATGTTCATACGAAGAAGGTGCCTTCTTCCAAGATATTGTCAGGACTCTTGAACGGACCGGCGATTATATTGTCAATATTGTGGAAGCGGAGACCAATCAAAAGATGTTCAAAACGGTATAATACACCCCTGCACAGACATCTTTATTACTACCCTATAAGCAAAGTGCTTATAGGGTTTGTTTATTGCTATACGATGTATGAAAGATTGTGCAAACTATTTTTCAGAATGCTTCTCAACTTGCAGAATAAATAAATAATCTGTACCTTTGCGCCTATCAACCAATTTTATATTTCTATATGATTCTTGACAAACTTGAAAACGCAGATGCTTATTATGACTGCGTCCCGATGTTCCAACAATTTATGGACTTCTATGTACATAACGATCTGCTTGCCTTGCCCGCTTGCAAACTTAAACTTGATGGAGATGATCTCATCGTTAACATCAACGATGTGCTCGGTAAAAAAGAAGAAGACTGTAAGATGGAGGCGCATAAAGAGTATATTGATATTCAGATTCCGCTTAATGGGAACGAGTATATGGGTTGGAAAGCACAATGTGACTGCGAGTCGGTTATTGCGCCTTACAATGAACAGAAAGATATTGAATTTTACGGCGATAAAGCAACAAGCAAGATATTGGTACCGGCCGGGCATTTTGCAGTGTTCTTTCCTGAAGATGCTCACCAACCTTGTATTGCCGAAGGCCAATCGTATCGCAAAATTATTGTAAAGGTTCGAGATACTCGATCGGCTCGATAAAAACATACTCCTATAGGCTATTTCTTCCGATGAAAACACTCAAAATAGTTAAATCTGACCCTTATCTCAAACCTTATGAGAATGCTATCAATGGGCGTTATAATTATGCGAACAAGATAGAACAACAACTCACAGAAGGTAGATCATTGTCTGATTTTGCGAACGGGTATCTCTATTTCGGGTTACACAAAACGGACACCCAATGGATATTCAGAGAGTGGGCTCCGAACGCCCATAGTATCCATCTCATCGGAGATTTTAACAGCTGGACTATATCGAAAGAGTATGAACTATACCCGGTTGGTAAAGGGGTGTGGGAGATAATACTCCCGCACAGTGCGTTGCAACACGGGCAACTATACAAACTGCTTATTACATGGGAAGGAGGACAAGGCGAGCGTATTCCGTCGTATGCTACAAGAGTGGTGCAGGATGAGCAGACAAAGATATTCTCTACGCAAGTGTGGGACCCGACAGAGCCTTATCGTTTCAAGAAGAAAAGATTTACGCCCCATGCTGACCCTTTGTTCATTTATGAGTGTCATATCGGTATGGCGGGGGAGGAAGGAAAAGTGTCCTCTTATGAAGAGTTCAGGGTAGGTGTTCTCCCGAGAATAGCAAGACTCGGATATAATTGTGTGCAGATAATGGCTATACAGGAGCATCCTTATTACGGGTCTTTTGGATACCATGTATCTAATTTCTTTGCGGCTTCTTCCCGCTTCGGGACACCTGATGAGTTGAAACATCTTATTGACGAGGCACACAGTATGGGTATTGCTGTTATCATGGATCTTGTTCACTCGCACGCAGTAAAGAACGAGCAGGAAGGACTTGGTAACTTTGACGGAACACCCTACCAATATTTTCATACCGGAGCGAGAAGGGAGCATCCTGCATGGGACAGTCTTTGTTTTAATTACCAGAAACCTGAAGTGTTGCATTTTCTATTAAGCAACTGCAAGTTCTGGATGGATGAATATCATATTGACGGTTTCCGTTTCGACGGAGTAACCAGCATGATCTATCGTTCGCATGGGTTAGGAGAGAGTTTCTCCTCTTATTCCGACTACTATAACCTTAATGAAGACGGCGATGCTATCTGTTATCTCACTCTTGCCAACAAACTTATTCATCAGGTAAACCGACATGCTATTACTATAGCAGAAGAGATGTCGGGTATGCCGGGTTTGGCAACTCCCATCAAAGACGGAGGTATGGGTTTCGATTATCGATTGGCGATGGGAATACCAGACTTTTGGATTAAATATATCAAAGAAGTAAAAGACGAGGATTGGAAAGCGGGTCACATTCTTTATGAGATGACTAACAGGAGGCAGGATGAAAAGACAATCTCTTATGCTGAAAGTCACGACCAAGCCTTAGTGGGCGATAAAACTATAATCTTCCGACTTATTGATGCTGAGATGTATTGGCATATGCAGCATGGTTCGAACACTTATATGGTTGACAGAGGTATAACACTCCATAAGATGATACGGTTGATAACGGCTTCTACCATAAATGGAGGATACTTGAACTTTATGGGAAATGAGTTCGGTCATCCTGAATGGATAGATTTTCCGAGAGAGGGTAATGGTTGGAGTTATAAATATGCACGCCGTCAGTGGAGTTTGGTTGATAATCCGGATTTTTACTACCATGACCTCAATGCCTTTGATGAAGCGATGATCCATCTATTGAAGGAATATCTTCTACCCGTACACGATGAGAACGGGAAGCATCTACCGTGGGTTTATACGCTTTGTGACAACGAAGGTGACCAAGTGATTGCTTATCGACGGGACAGGCTTGTGTTTGTGTTTAATTGGAACGGGGAGAAATCTTTTACGGATTATGGTATTCTTGCTCCGGAAGGTAAATACAAGACCATTCTTAATACGGATGCCAAAGAGTTTGGTGGCTTTGGTTTGTCGGACGATAGTGTGGAACACTTTACACAATATGACCCGCTCTATGAATCGGAGCATAAAGGTTGGTTGAAACTCTATATTCCTGCCCGCTCAGCATTGGTGCTGCAAGAACAAGAGTAGTTGGCGTGAGTTTCGTTGGTGGGGAGTATGGAGGAGAGAGGGTAACATATTGTTTTGTCTGCGAAGGGGAGTTGAGAGTTGAAAGTTGAAAGTTTAGAGTTGAAAGCAATTGTAGTAGGGGATATAGGGGAACTAGACGGTCTAGAGGATCTAGGGGGTTGGATGAGGGGTTGAGAGGCATAGGACGGTGTGGTTCTACAGTGGGCAAGAGCGTAGGGAGGAGGTGGTGGTTTTGTAGGGGTAGATAGGAGAACTAGACGGTCTAGAGGATCTATGGGGTAAGGTGAAGGGAGTAGAGCCATAGTACGCTATGGCTCTACGGTGAGCATAAGCGTTGGAGGAAACATTATACAGCACAGCGACGAACCATTATAAGCACAGCAATAAGCAGGTAAGAGTTAATAATTGACCATTAATTGTTAATGTGTAGAGAGGGGTATTTGGGAGAGGAATTGGAGGTGGTTTGTAGAGGCTTCCTATACTCATCCTATATTCATCCTATATAGATCGTATATAAATCCTTCGGAATTAGTAGTAGATAGTATACAAAACAGAGGCTGCCTGATAGATACAGGCAGCCTCTGGTCATTTATAATTCCTGCATTATTTGCGCAAGAACTTTTGTCCTTTCTGTATCACAATACCCCGATAGTTATGATCTACGGGACGACCTAATACATCGTACATAGGAGCGTTCTCGTCTAACAGATAGTTATCTGCAGTATTCTCTTGTAAATCGGTAGAGGGAGAGGACTGAACGGTTACGGTCAGCGATTTACGAGCCGGGATGACAGTGGTATTATCCGACTTCGGCAGGGTAAATACAGCCACAGCATCCTCCCCTGAACATACAAGGTTACCTGCATAATCGAGGTGCATCTCGCGAATGGACGACAATCCGCAGTCAAACGAATAACGGAGCGTCATGACAGGAGTGTCTTCGTTCCAAACAATGTCCCATACCATGATGTGTTTCGAACCATCGATGAAGTAGAGAACAGACTCATCGGGACTGAGAGCAAAGGCTCCCGAAAAACTACCGTCAATCAAGTCTTTGTAGGGGTCTTTCGCAGAGTTGAGCAACTCAGTTCCATTCCAATCGTAGAACTTCAAGGCAGTGTAACTGGTGTTGTTCTGTCCTGCTGAACGACGAGAGGCAACCCATACACCATGCGAGCAGCCAAGAGGATAGCCGTCATATACAATACCTTGCAACTGAATAACAGCCGACGGAGCCTCTGACCACGAATGTTGGTAGGTGCCTTCCTCTGTGCCGATATTATAGATAGCGATGGAATGATCCTTGAGGGTAGTACCTGCGTCCTCGTTAAGTGTAAGCAATTTCGCTTCTGCACCATGCCCGTAGATAGACAAGCCTAACGAAGAAGAACCGACTTCGACACCATTGTTGGTAATAATACCTGTTGATGTGTTGCGAGTACCTTGGAAGAATTCTTCGTAAGTACCCTCAAGGTCTGCCGGATTAACAACGATGATACCAGAATAACCATCCGAACCATCGGAGATCCATATATAACCCTGGTCGTCAACAAAAGTGCGATACGGAGAGCCGTACATTGAACGCCCACCCTTATACGGAGCCGTGTTGATGCGGGTATAATCCGGATTGAATGCATAGAAACCGTTATTCCCATTAGAAGCACCTGCACGGTCCATTAGATATAGGTATTGGAAATATGGCGATTCCGTTGAGTTGTTAATGGAAATGAACGGACGGGTGAATCCAGATTCTGACTTGGTAAGACTGTAGATACGCCCTACATTACCGACAGCGTCTCCTGTGAGTTCTACTGCCCAAGTGAGAACCTGTTGGTCTGTGCCCGGCAGTTCGTTGGCAGGGACAACATGGGTATTCGCACCTTTCACTACATTCGGAACAGGGATAACACCTACTTGTGCGCCCTCTTCGTCTGTGGCATAGAATACCAGATTAGCACTTTCTGCATCGGAGTTGGCATTGAAAGTGAAGGTGTACTGACCATTGTCCAAGGTTACATTCAGTCCGTAAGCCGATATGGCAGGAACGACAGGCTGCGTAACGCCTCCGGTGGTGAACTTGTTAATCAGACTATCACATACGAGGTAGAGCGTGATGTCTTCGTTCTTTACGACGCCTGCCGCCATTGTGTAGGTAGCCGCGGCGGGAGTTAATGTCGTATTAGTCGTCTTAACAAGAGTAGCATCGCTTAGTCCATTGGTGATGTCGTAGAGGGCTACGCCTGTGTTCTTGCCCTCTGCGTCTTCGGTCGGCGTTACCATTAAGGCGTGTTGTGCGTACTTGAAGTAGTTTGCACCGTTGATGTGGGTGGCAAAGGTACCCGCTGGTGAAATAACAGACGCCGTTGTCGTTACCAAAGCGTACTCAACGGGAGCCTTTTTCTCCGAGGTGATGATGATGCTGTTTGCATCGCGCGGTGATACCACCAATCTGGACTGTCCATAGTCGTTGAAAGAGAAGTTATCGGACGGATGATTACGGTATGCACCCGCAAAAGTGTTGTCGGCAATAGTATATATCGGCAGACGGGTGTTAAGTGAAGATCCCGTAGTGGTGGCAGTGGTGATGATGAAACCATCGGTTATCGTTCCGGAGTATGCCATCGTAGCACCGACCATAGCATTTGAGTAGTTACCGGAAGTCTCGTTGCTGGCATGACTAAACCACAATGCGCCACTCCAGCCGGTAGCACTGTTCTCCCATTTATAGATATTCCACTTATTGGCAGGAGTAAAGGTCGTGTTCTCCATGTTGCACCCTACCAGGTATCCGTCGGCTGTGAAGGCGATGTCGCTGAGTTTGTAACCGTTCGTGGATACGACTGTACAGAAGTCGGTAGGCAGAGTGGCTTTCAGTGTCTGGCTATCGGCATCCACTTCGATGAGGGTAGGCTCTTTGGCGGCATCCACTGCCAAGATGTACATATTGCCATCGCGATACAGCACGCGGCGGATAGTTTTGTCTGCCAACACATCGGTCAACTTCTTGCCGACGAAGGACTGCGTCATCTCATAAGCACCGGCGAGTTGGAGGTAAGCAGGTTGCTCCGGGTCGGGATAGTTGTAGTACACCACGGTGGGCGGCGTATAACTCTCGTCCTCCAAATACAACATGGAGTAAGTCGTCTCGTTCGCCTTCACCGAGAAAGCCGCCTTGAACTCCTCCGTCAGCGGTTTGTAGCCGTCACAAGTAGCGTCCAAGGTATAGTCATCGCCCGGCGTAAGTCCCTCGAAGACGAAGATACCGTTGTAGAGTGTATCCACATTGTATGTATCGACTACTACACCTCCTTTTTTCAATGTTACAACAGCACCGTTACAAGGCATCCATTGATCGTTTGTCTTGGGGGCGTAGTTGAACAGGGAGTTGCTGATCTTGTTGTGCAAGTCCTTCACGGTACCCATGATGTATCCGGTTGTCTCGGGGTCAGCACCATAGTAGTCCACGATACCGCGGTAGTATGCAAGACCTTCCTGGTGGCAGTAGTCGGGGTTCAATGCGCGGTGGCGTGCCGGTTGGTAGGTATGGAAATAGCCTTCCACCAAGTAACCGCTTGCCCCGTGTTTCAGTACACCGAGATAACCACGGTAGGTCGTCCCCGAAGTGGCATCCATACGCGTGGAACTGCTGCCATAGAAGTTGATGTCCCCACGGACATTCATGCTGGTCTGGTATGCCGACGAGGGGTCTATGCCGCTGAGCATGATAGCATTGCGGTATGGCCATATCTTCTCGGCTTTCTCACGGCTACCTGCTATATAGCAGTTCTCGCCTTCTGCAGGTGTGGTGGTGATGTCGTCGTAGCCACGATAGAGAACCAACGGGTAGTTGGCAGTAGAGCCATCGGAAGCCGCATTGGAGTGCACGGAGATGAAGTAATCGATGTTATTGGCTTCCACCTCTTCGCATATCTCCGTCAGATTGCGGTTGTACTGAGTGTAATTGGACAGGGTTTGGTAGGCTTCCCATGTATAGTCCGTATATTGTCCGTCCACCTTTGTATAAGGCCACGGACCACATTCGGTACGTGAATAGAGTACCGTTGCACCGGCTGCCTGCAACTTCTGCCCCAAGTAGAGGCATTTCCAGAGGTTGGTATTTGATTCGTAGAAGCCGCAGGTATCCGGCATTCCTGTTGAGGTCAGGTTCGGATAGGGGATGGTAGCCATCGGGCGGTCGTTCGGTCCAAAGGAGCCGTGTCCTGGGTTGATATAGATACGCTTGCCCGTCAGGTCAGTAGCACTAACCATAGTTATTGCCAACAATGCGGTAATAACCACTAATAGATATCGCTTCATAGTTGTAATCCTTATTGGTTGATATGAATAAGATAAGTCTCTCCTTTTTCTGTCGAGAACACAATTTGACTGCCATTAGCAGACACATAAGGGTACATTGCAATCAAGCCAGATGTCAGCACCTGATGTTCGCCCTGTAAGTTATAAGCCACGATATCTGAGGCTGTTTGTACGTGACCATCGTCCTTATCTGCCATACCGATAATTATCTCATTATTGTACCATTTAGCAGCACGGCAATCACGACCTATAAACCGAGGATTTGTTCCATCGATATTTGCTACCCATGCTCCATTGCCTGCCACATAATAGCAAACCTTTGTACCATCGGGTGATACAGAAGGCCATATATAACTTTTTCCTTGTCCATTAGGAGAAAGTACACGGGTTTCCCCATTCATTGTTAACATGAGTTGCCTGTCTTGAATAGATACTATCGGCAGTTCTTTGTCTGCTTTCTGCTTGTCATCAATAGTTTGCACACGCAGTTTGCGTTTCTCTACAGACAAGATAGTGTTGCCCTTTACTGCAAATCCGTTTAAGTCTCGGGTAGGTTTGACTAATGTGGTCGCTTTCTTGTTCTGTATGTTTTTACGAACCAAAGAAGAACGATTTAACTTGTCCTTTCCCATTGTTGTCTCACGATATACGACATCGTTTCCATCGGAGGAAATGACTACATTATACCCTGCTCCTGCAGCCGTAGAAAGAGTTTCCAACTCTCCTGTTGCAACATTATACTTCTGCAGTCCTACATTGTTCATACTTGTAAGAAGAACATAAGACCCATCAGGACTTATGCCTGCCACTTTACTATCTGCTGAACTCAATGGCACTTGCAATTGTTCGATTGATGCCACCTTCAGCAATTGGGCATTGGCCGACATCGCGACAAATGCCATCAGTGTAATAAATACTTTCTTCATACTGATTATAAATTTAAGGTATTATAAAAAATTGTTGATTAACTGTCTAATGAATTGGTTAGCGAATAAACTTCTTTACCTGATTACCTACCTTCACAATATATACCCCTTGGGGTAGAGAACAAGTGAAAGAATCTGTGGCATATTCTTTATAGAGAAGTATGCCATTTACACTATATATCTCGACGACTTGTGTTCCTGTAAAGGAGATCGCTAATCCTTGAGAGGTAGGTCGAAGCAGCAGGTTATCTGATGTTTCTTCCAACTCATCGGCGATTGGTGTAAAGGTAAACTTGTAAGCGGCTACGCCATTGTTAGGAGCAAGGATATAGATATAAGCATTGTTGCCATCAACTACGGTACAGAAATCTATAGTATATGCTTCATTTGCGGCGTTGCCAAGATTCTCTGTAGCAGAAATAACTCTATTGGCTGCACCTAATCCATAAGTGGTTTCGTAAACCTCAAAACTACCTGTTGCATTCGTTGGCAGCACCATATAATGATGTCCTAACAGACTAAAAGTCCCCAAACCTGATACACTCGTTGCCATAGCGGAAGTGTTATTTGAAAAGGTTTCTATTTTTTCACCCGTGGCAATTAAGTGCCGCGTAGGAAGTTCGCCTGAGACAGATGCATAGAAGCTATTGCCATCACACGGAATAGCCTTTGCAGATGTACCACTTGGCAAATCGGTGTGATCAATTGTTACTGGTGTGTTGAGGTTACCATTTGCGAATGGCGTCTTTAGCAGGTGACCCGTATTACTTAAAGATAGTGCAAAACCGGTATCGTTCCAATTGCCATAGGTATAGAAATAGTCGCAACGCCCTGCAATGGTTTGCGTTGCTAAATCGGTGTATCCATCGGCAGTTATAGATCCTTTTTTGAAACTTAATGATGTACTCCCAGAACCCGTGTTCCCCATAAGAAGTATTCCGTCGTCTGTGATACGCAGGTTATGTTGCCAGAAAGAAGAAGAACCGATAGTATGTGTTGTTTGCAATGCTCCTGTTGCAGCATTGACTACAGCGAATGTGCCATCGGTTTTATTGGGGATATACAATAGCCCGTTGTAATATGCCATGCTGCGATTAGCGGCTCCTGTTGTTATATAAGTTACCTCTGCTTCCCCTTTCTTCCATAATAAAGACATCGAAACAGTTCCTTGCGGTAGTGTACTCTCTCCTTCATTATATACTATCGGGTCATATTCGTTGCCATATCTATCGTACGGGCAAACAGCAAAAGTGGTGTTTGCCAAATCTGTTATACTACTTACATCGAAACTATTTGTATAGGTTATTCCCAAGAGATTGGCAGGATCTGCCAAAGCCGATTCTCTATCCATTCCTTTTGCCCAAGCGTATATTGTAAATCGAGGTGCTGTAGTATGAGTCCATGTCAGTCGGGTACCCGATAACAGTATATCAGTAGGTTGTGGTAAAGCGGTTGCTTCTCTCCAGTCGATAGCCGGTACGATTGACTTAGTGGAATACCAGTTGTTTACCAAGAAGGTGTGATAACCTTCTGAAGTGGAAAAATAACTATTGCAACCTCCGATGTTTTGGAAATATTTTGTGTTGTAAAATATACTGCCCTTTACTTTACCGTTGTTGCGCAGAGTATTCATCTGTGCCGTGATTTCTTCGGGAGAATTGAAGCGTGCATTTGGTGAGGAGGTTGATTTATTGCTTGCCACATCTTGACTGACATAGAAATGACGATTGTAGCGAAAAGCAAGGTTCGCCCACCAAGGACAAATCTTGTCAAAAGCGGAGGAGGCATAATAGGCATCGGAAGTTGAAAGCATTGGCCAATAGAGTTGAGGGGAGATATAATCTATATAGCCTCTTTTCAGCCATGCTGCACCATCGCAGAACAAATCTGAATAGACGTCCCAAGTACCGGGGCAGGCAGATATATTGTCGTAGGAAGAATAGTTTTCGTCGTATACATTATGTGACGAAGTACTCCACACGCCAGCAGGACCTATACCGAAACGCAGATACGGCTTTTTTGACTCTATGCTCTGCATAACAGACTTCACAAACAGATTTACATTTTCACGACGCCAATCCCCAAGTGATAGGTTGTGTGGATTATTCTCCGTTGTCATAACTGTTTCGTTAGGAGCCTGTGTTGTAGAGTATTCAGCACTAACACCATTATAGAAATAGTCATCGAATATGATGCCGTCAATATCGTAGTGGTCTATGATGTCCTCTATTACAGACAGCACATACGCGCGTACATCAGGGTTACCAGGGTCGAGTATTTGTTTGGCACCCGATAACAGTATCCAGTTGTTCTGAATTTGATTAGAGCGAACCGTATTATTCCCCAGCCGATACGGGTTTATCCATGCGTGCAACTCCAATCCACGAGCGTGTGCTTGTTCGATAGCGTAGGCTAACGGGTCGTAGCCTGGATTTTGCCCTCGTGTTCCTGTAAGTACCGAACTCCATGGCTCTCCCATTGTTGATTGATATAGAGCATCGGAATAGCCGCGTACTTGGAACATAACGGCAGTCATATTGGCGGCTTTGGCACGGTCTAAAATTAGATCCATTTCTGTTTTTTGCGCTGAAGCATTTCCTTGTGTGTGGGGCCAATCGATGCCGTAAACTGTAGCGACCCAAGATGCACGGAACTCCTCTTTGGGATTGTTGGAAGAAAAAGAAAAGGTAGTACTCAGAATGACAGACAGTACTATTAAAAGTGTTGATTGATGCTTCATATATCAGTTGTTTAAGGTGTTATCTATTTTACAGAGAGTAGGGACAATGTTTTATCTTTTGGGGATTATGGCATTAAGGTCTTTTTCCATATCGACCAACTGAGTGTGACAATAGTCCAATAACTTCTTCGCCTCTGTTGCTTTCTTCTTATAATCCTCCATTGACAAGGCTTCGCCGTTCTCTATACTATTCACTATGGTTTCCAATTTCTGTATGGCTTCGTCGTATTTCATAGTATTAGATATGATATGTTATTTTATTCGTCAATATCGTCCCATCCTATTCCCTTGTACTTAGTGATGTCCCAGTCTTCATCTACCTCGTTTAGATAGACCGTTTCGGGTGTATCGTCCTCTTCTGCCATATCCTCTTGCTCTACTACCTTCACATCGATTGGTTTGTGGGAGATTTCTATTACTTTGTTACATTCTTTATTCAACTCTGTCCAAAGGATATCTTTCAGTTGGTCTAATCCCAGTCCAGAGACCGACGATATAAAGATTGTGGGTATGTCTTTGGGCAGTTCATCTTGCATTTGCGTCAGCATAATATTGTCTAACATATCACACTTTGATACTGCCAATATGCGTTGTTTCTGCAAGAGTTCAGGATTGTACTTGCGCAACTCTTCGAGCAATATATTGTATTCTTTGCAGATATTTTCCGTATCTGCAGGAACAAGGAACAACAACACTGCGTTTCTTTCTATATGGCGCAAGAATCGTAGTCCCAAGCCCTTTCCTTCTGCCGCACCTTCTATTATTCCCGGTATATCTGCGACACAGAACGATTTGTCGTCTCGGTATGGTACGATGCCTAAGTTAGGGACTAATGTGGTAAAGGGATAATCGGCGATTTCGGGCTTTGCCGCAGAGATAACGGATAGCAATGTTGACTTCCCTGCATTAGGAAATCCTACCAATCCCACATCCGCCAGTACTTTCAGTTGCAGAATAACATTCCTCTCCTCACAAGGTTCTCCCGGTTGTGCATAGCGCGGTGCTTGATTGGTCGCCGTACGAAAATGCCAGTTGCCTAATCCCCCTCTCCCCCCTTTGAGCAAGATGATTTCTTCCTTGTCCTCTTTTACTTCGCAGATGAATTCACCTGTATTGCCATCGTAAACGACTGTACCACAAGGGACCTCTATGTATTTATCCTCGCCGTCTTTACCGAAACTGCGACTTTCACCGCCGTGCGTACCATCGGTAGCCATAATATGACGCTGGTACTTTAGATGAAGTAATGTCCACAGGTTACGATTCCCACGCAGAATGATATGCCCACCTCTGCCTCCATCTCCGCCGTCCGGACCTCCTTTGGGTATGTATTTGGCACGGCGGAAATGTAGAGACCCTGCTCCTCCTTTACCTGATCGGCAATATATCTTTACATAATCTATAAAGTTGGATTGTGCCATGATGCGAGGAGAAATGATGCAGATATATCAGAGTTTCGATAAAATATCGTCGATCTTGGCGAAAGTTTCTTCCATTGTACCCATTCCATCGATTGGGCTATACTTGCCCAAATCACGATAGAAAGCGCATACAGGCTTTGTCTGTTGGTGAAAGACATCCAATCGTTTTTTGATTGTTTCTATGTTATCGTCTGCACGACCGGAAGTCTTACCACGATTCAACAAACGATTGATGAGTTCGTCTTCTTCCACAAACAGATCTATTGCGGAGACCTTTTCCCCTCGCTTCGCCATGAGTTTTTCCAACTCTTGGGCTTGGTTTACAGTACGAGGGAAGCCGTCAAATATGACACCCTTTGCATCTTTGGGCATACTATTCAAATAGTTCTCGATTAACTCCATTATGATAGCATCGGGAACCAAATTGCCCTGCGAGATGATTTTTTCCACCTTGCAGCCCAGTTCGCTTTTCTGCGCTATCTCTTTGCGGAGCAGGTCGCCTGTTGAAAGGTGGTCTAATCCGTATTTATCGACGATGAATTGACTTTGTGTTCCTTTTCCACTACCGGGGGCTCCACACAATACGATATTAAGCATATCTGTCTTTTATTCTTTATTCTTCACTTGATGTTCCATACCTACTACAGCATCTATAGAAACATCGCTATAAACATCCGCAAAGATACACAATAGTTCTTATATTCGCAAATCGTTGTATGGATGTTTTTTCATCAAATTGTTTGGCAGCGTATCGCAAGGATGGTAAAGCGACCGGGCAATCCCGATTTGCATTATGCGCTATTGGGCTGTGCCGTAGGTTGATTTCATTGTTTTTGTTGGTGAAAAGTATGGGGTTGAAGCGGACACACAGAGTTTGTTTTGCAAAGGGGAGTTGAGAGCCATAGGACGCTATGGCTCTACAGTGAGCAGGAGCGATGCATGAGCGCAGCAACGAACCATTACAAGCATAGCGATTTGTAAGGAATAGTTAATAATTAAGAGTTAATTATTCATGTACGGAGAGGGGTGTTTTCTATGTCGTTTAGAGGTGTTTTGTGGGTTGTTCCTATATTCGTCCTATATTCATCCTATACTCATCTTATATAAAAACTTTGAAACTGGTAGAAATGAAGAGGCTTTGCGGAGGGTTACTTTTTCTGATAGAATAAACAATGGCACTGCGTGTAATAGAATACAACAAAAAAGAACATGTTTGATAAGTCTGTGATAATATAACAAACGGGAATATTTCGAAAACTTGACTGCGGGGAATTGGATATTGAAAAATTCGGTAGAGTATCAGAAATCGGAGCATCAGGTGGAATAAAGTAAGACAGACCGATACACTAAATGTGTGTGAGTCGTGCGGAGAATAAAGGTTAGATGATAATAAATCGTTTAATTTCTCAAATAAAAATTGAGAGCCACAGTATGCTATAGTTCTTCAACCTTTGAGATTGGACAAATAATAATGTCAGATTCTATTTAATTGCTTTCTTGGAGTTCCCATATATCTCCATTTGCAGATTTGACTTCGGTGATGCCGATATGGCGCACCAAAGTGACAGACAACCCTTGTCTATTATTCAAAACAAGTGTATCTTGAGAGAAATCAATATCTTGGGAAAAAGGTTCATATGCTATCTCATTAACTCCAATAGAAATGATAGGCTGCTCTCTTTCCTTTTTCCATATATGAAGCATTAAGGTATCATTCGGATTTGTAATCTCACATATAACTCCAGCATCTGTTACCGGTCCATCATGGTGTATTCCTAAAACAGCACTATTGAACCCTTGGCAACAAATCTGTGAATAAAGATTTTTCACTTGATTAACCTTAAACATACAAGATTTTGTATGATTATATAAGAATGGAATAGAGTCATCCACACTATAGACATCTTCCCCTGCATACAAACTCATTTCATCCAACCACGGAAGCAGTTTGTCGGGGTCGGTATCATATTGTTGGCAACCACAAAACAGAAGAGACAAACAGATTAGTAAAAAATACTTTTTCATAGAAATTCAAGTGTTAGGATTATTGGATATATTTTACTTCGGAATAGATGTTCGTATCTGTGATATGATGTAATATATACAGACCACTTGAAAATTGGAAATCAGTTTTGGATTTACCTTGATAGAGCAAGCGACCCATTACATCAAACACCAAGATTTCTTCTGCTGCCAGACTTTCTGTTTCCTCAAATAAGTCTTTGCGAGGACTATGAAATGGTGCAATAAAACCATTATCTTTACGGCCATAGACATACAGAGTCGGGTCGCCTATCAGGGTATATCTTAACGCTTGCTTTTTGCGAGTTGGTGTACACAACGCATTTTTGTATTTTGTTTCCGCCGTTTGAATCCATACACTAATAGGAAAGTTTCCCATACGAGAAGTCAGTTGTTTTAATGTAATGAACATCCGGCGACATAGGTAGTAGTTGGACGCAGAATATGATATGGTTGTTGCACCATAGAACGAGACTCCACCAGATTGCTTTGACACCCAACTTGCGCCAAAATTTTCATTCGTTTCATACGTATTCAATGTACATGCAAAACCAAACCCCATGGGAAATGGATATACATTAGATAAAGAATCTATCGGGTTCCAGCCATTGTACATTCTTGTTCTCACACAATATGGCTGTGCTATTCCAGGATAAGGAGAACCTGCGCCATGTCCAGAATACACAAAAAAACGTGGATTTGCTTGCAAAGCAGACTTCATCGAATTGAAATTTACCGCAGCACTGCGTCCATCATACAAAGTATATGGCACTCGCATCTTGGCAAAACTTTGCCTCGCTGTATATTTAATACTCTTGAACATCCTTCTACTGAACCCTTTATTCTTTTCATCTATACCCGAGAACAATACTGCCGAAGAATTGAATTGCGTATATTTATACTCCGTATCCATTGTTTTCGTAATGATTGTAGTAAGATCAGGAAAACGTCCATCTTTTTCTTTTACAATCCAACGGCTAATACGAGGGTGGTACGGATCATCCGTATAAGGGTCTGTATCTATATTCTTTCCAGAATAAGGCGGTATCTCCATTAAATTACCTACTAATAAGACATACTCCGGATTGGAAAGAACGCCATTATTCTTATTGATAAAATCCTTCATAACCTCTCCACTGCACCTCAAATTACCACATTGGTCCAAATAGACAACTTGTGCATTATATCCCTGCCCTATTTTGTAATTTACATAGGGTTGGAGATAAGAATCCATCGATTCGCAAGCCGCTACTATAAGGTAGGAGGGACGATCGTCCAGTTCTACGGCATAGTCATCGAAAGTATTAAAGACTAATTTTGCTATTGTCGCCGAGGTGTCATAGAAACGCAAGACATCAGATATTTCATTTGTCAAATTGCCTTTATCAAAGTCAATAATAAAACGACCTGTTTTGAGAACTTTCGAAATACTTATATTTGGATAATAAGCAAATGGGAATATAGATAAAGTGATTCCTTTCCACGAATGGAGAGTATAGATATCACTCAAAGTATAGTAATCCCTATAAAAACCCGAAGGATAGATACTATCATAACCATTTGTATAGTATGGGGTATTGAAACAATCTTCAATAGAGTCGACTCCTAAAATTGTTGGCTGAACATAATGATTAAAATGCACTTCTTCTATATCATTGGACAAGAAGCGTACTCGAACATTTCTTGCATCATAAGGGATAAGCAGATCTATCGAAAAGAAAGGAAGTTCCGGATATGAATTAATGTCCGTATAATCGCAATCAGCGTTTACATCAATAATATCAAAAACAGGACAATTATCATCTTTCATACTCGCCCAAGTTCCATAGTGCCGTTCTTCGACAGCATCCAATGAATCTTCTCTGATTATTCTATAGTCTGGCATCGCAAAGTCTATGACATATCGATTAGAATCGACAGATAATGTATATTCCGGATGTAAGACCACAGAAAGAGGAACGCTCCAAATATATTGCGGGAATATAATTACAAATGAGAGCAAGGCACCTACCTTATACAGGTTAAGTTGATTGATTAATTGAAATGTAGTTCTTTTCATGGTATATGAATTTTAGTTCTATATATTAACAATACATATCGCTAATTTACACATATATGCACTACGGCACAAAGATATGATATAATTCGAAAGGAAACAATATATTTCCATAATTTTTTCTATTATTTCAATTAAGGCGGTTTTTAGTTGATGAGTTTAGGGGTTTTGGAGTTTAGGGCAGTGGGTTGGTGGGTGGATTTAGGAGTTTATGTGTTTATGCGTGGTTTAATTGGTTGAAAGGGTTAATTAGATTAGAGGGTAAGATATTGTTTTGTCTGCGAAAGGGAGTTGAGAGCCATAGAACGCTATGGCTCTACAGCATACATAAACGATGCATGAGCGCAGCAACGAACCATTACAAGCATAGCGATTTGTAAGGAATAGTTAATAATTAAGAGTTAATTATTCATGTACGGAGAGGGGTGTTTTCTATGTCGTTTAGAGGTGTTTTGTGGATTGTTCCTATATTCATCCTATATTCATCCTATATAGATCGTATATAAATCCTTTGAAACAGGTAGTATTTACAGGGCTTGGCGGAAGAGAGTTTGATAATTCCGGAGAGGAGATTTGTATAAAAAGATTAGGGAATATGATATATTTTATTAGCAATTGGTTGGGTTGATGTGTGAAAGATGGGAGAGAGTTGTGTATATGATGAGATTGTCGTACCTTTGTAAAACTTTTAACAGATAAGGTGAGTTATATCATTGTCTTTATATTGATTGCTTTGGCGGGTACGGTGGCAGAACTATTGGCAGCCGGGCATACTCGCTTACAACAACAGATATACTATTGTACCTTTGTCTTGGTGGCACTTTGGTGCATACTGAAATATGCCATAGGACCAGATATAGCCACTTATCTTCCATTCTATCAAGGATTAGGCTCACCTGAGGATACATTTGCGCACCTTGCCAAGTCGAAATTTGAACCCGGCTTCACATTGTTTTGCAGTTTGTTGCGCTCTATGGGAATGAGTTTTTGGGGGATGACGGCTGTTATATCCATCTTTTACTTCGCAAGCATATACTTATTATTCCAGAAGATACAAGGATACAGGACTTTGTCTTTGCTAATGTTAGTGTGTTTAGACTACAACTTGATTCTTATGGAATTTCGTCAGTGTCTGGCTGTTGGTTTCTTTTATTTATTTATCTTATTGTTAGAAAAGAAGAAGTATGCTTGGTCTATTCTTATGGCGTTGGTGTCTTGCACGATGCACAAGTCGGCTATTATCGTACTCGTTCTTTTTGCGTTGTTGTATTTGGCTGGGAAGGTAACTGTTGACAAACGAGAATATATTCTTTTGGGGCTGCTGATTGTCGGGGTTATACTTATTCCCCTGCAACCCTTGTTGATGCAATTGGTGGAGACATTGCCATTATCGGCATCGCAAATAGCCTCAGCCAAACATCACTTGGTTGTGGGAAAACCCTTTCAACGAATTTTGATTGTATATCTTGCTACCATATTCTGTTTGGCATATTATCTTACTCCAAAGAACGGTAACAAGCGTAAACATTGGTTAATGTGGTGCAGTGTTGCGGTATTGGTATGTCTGTATCCTTATTGGTTCTTGCTTAACCGACTACGGTCTTATTTTTTGCCATTCTTGATTGTTTATATAGCCAATACCCTGTACACTTCAGAACGGAAGGATGCGCTTACCAAGCAGATATATGCGGCTGTATTAGTGTTGTATAGCGGAGTACTACTACTCGGGTTCCCTAAAGAGGCAAAGATGTTGAAGTACCCAACAATGAACATCTCGCTTGTGACAGAGAGACGGAAATATTCCCGGGAGGCATTGGAAGAGCGTCAGTGTGGAAAAGCAAAACTATATTGGACTCACGATTATCAAGAGATGATTAAACGCGGAAAGCAGTTATAATGATAACGATTTTGATGTCAACATATAACGGGGCGCGATACATTCGGGAACAATTGGATTCGATATTGGCACAGCGTTTTACCGATTGGCGGTTGGTTGTGCGAGACGACGGATCTACCGATGAAACCGTAGAAATTGTGCAATCGTACGCCGAAAAAGACGGACGCATTCGAATAGTATGCGACGGACATAACCTAAAGGCGATGCACTCGTTTGAGAAATTATTGATGGACTATGCCAGAGATGGGTACATTGCTTTTGCAGACCAAGATGATGTGTGGTTGCCCGATAAACTACAGGTATGTATGGAGAAGATGCAGGAGGTGGAGAAACAATACGGTGCGGATGTGCCAATACTGATTCACACAGATTTACGGATAGTGGATGAGCGGTTAAACCTGATCTCTCCATCTTTTTGGCAATACTCGAATGTCCATCCGCAGATACTAAATAACAACACATACTACTTGGCACATTGCAATAGTATGACGGGTTGCACCATGTTGTTCAATCAAGCCGCAAGACGAGTGGCGTTGCCTTTTTCTCCTAAGGCTATTATGCACGACTACGCAGTTGCCATGTCGGTACACTTAGCGCATGGTCGATTGGTATCTATTGCGCAGCCAACGATACTCTATCGCCAACATGGCGACAATACGATTGGTGCGTTACACTATACTTTTTGGCGCACATTGTCAATTCGATGGAGAGAGGCTAAAGAGCATTATCGTGCCTTTTCACCGGAGATTTTTCACAGCAAACTACATTTCCTTTATTGGAAAACACGCTATTTCTTACGACTTCACAGACACTTGCGATGAGAGTAACATTCTTTATACAGGATATTTCTACCCAAGGCGGGACAGAACGCACGACTTGTTGCTTGGCAAATGAGATGGTGCGGCACGGACATTCGGTGTCTATTGTATCTGTTTTTCAAGCGAGTGGGCAGGTACAATACCCCTTATCGGACGCTGTACAAGTGGTGTACTTGAGTAAAACGCCGTATTATGGTACATTGTCGATAATAACAAGGCTCCAAATAGTCACAAAACAAACATCTCGTGTCAGACAATGTGTCAATCTTCGTGATGCGGATGTCATTATCAGCCAGAAGTTTTTAGCCAGTTTTTTGGCATACTATGCTGGGTTTGCTCATAAGACACTTGCCTGTGAGCATTACCGTTATGGGATGTATAACCGTTTGATTCGCTGGTATCGTGATAAGTTATATCATCGTTTTAGAGGTTTGGTAGTCTTGACAAACAATGACAAACAGAGGTTTGAAGGTCATGGAGTGGGAAATGTATTTGTTGTGGAGAATATGGTATCGATAAGCCCTCATCCATGGCACGGCAGTGACAGAAAAGTAGCCTTGTCGGTTGGTCGTTTAGACAAGCAAAAGGGTTATGATTTACTATTAGAAGCCTTATCAATGTATAAGTCACGCTTGAAAGATTGGCGTTTTGACATATACGGAGATGGAGCAGAGCGAGAGACTTTGGAAGCACAGCGGCATCGTTTAGGATTGGACGAGATGGTTCGGTTTGAGCATTTTACATCGCACATAGAAGAAGTGTATGCGACATGTTGTTTCTATATTTTATCTTCTCGTTTTGAGGGGTTCCCGATGGTACTATTGGAGGCCGCCGCTGCCGGTTTACCCATTGTGAGTTTTGATTGCAAAGAAGGTCCCCGTGTGCTATTGCAGAACGGTGGAGGTCTGTTGGCGGAGGCAGAAAATGTTAGTGAGTTTGGGAAAATGATTGTAAGAATGGCAACTGATGATGAATTGAGAAAGCGTTTACAGAAAGAGGTTTTTCGTGTAGTAGAGCCCTATTCTCCAGAGGAGATATACAATAAATGGATAAATGTTTTTGATGTATGCAAGATAATTTAGTAAGTATTATAACGCCACTATATAACGGTGAGCGGTTCGTGCGACAGACTATTGAAAGTGTATTGGCTCAGACTTACGCTCGTTGGGAGATGATTATTGTGAATGACGGGAGCAAGGACAATAGTGAACAGATAGCGTTGTCGTATTCAGAGAAAGATTCTCGTATTCGGGTATTCTCACAACCGAATAGTGGTAGTGCTTCGGCACGCAATCATGGTATTCGTGAAGCAGCGGGCAGATATATGGTATTCCTTGACGCTGACGATTATTGGGATAGTACTTTTCTAGAGGAACAACTGCGTTTTATGCAAGATAAAAATGCCAAGATAGTATGTGCATCGTGCCGAAGGGTGGACGAGAAAGGAGAAGAGATTCTACGCCCTTTGATTGTCCCTGCTAAAGTGGGCTACAAAGACTTACTCAAGACTTGTAGTTTGCCTTGTTTGACCACTATGATTGATAGAAAGGAACTGCAAAATGTATATTTTCACGAGGAGTTGCGTAGTCTGCGTGATGATTATGTATTGTGGTTGTCTCTTATTAAGCAAACAGATTATGCATTTGGCAACCCTAAAGTATTGGCGTCGTATCGGTTGAGTTCGCAGGCAGCGACAGCCAATAAACGCAAGATGATACGCCCACAATTTATGGTTTATTACAGGGTGGAGAAGTTAGGTTTTATTCGTAGTGTTTATTATTTGGCACATTGGGCGGTGAGAGGTTTTTTGAAGTATCATCGATAGAGATATGCTCAACATATCGATTGTGTTATATAAACCCGATTGGGATAGAGAAGTGATTCCTTTGGCAAGGGAGTTGATGAGAGTGCGCTGTTTGCACAGGCTCTATTTGATTGACAACTCTCCGACAAAAGCCGCAGCAGAGGTGTTGGTGTGGAAAGATGATAGAGTGCAGTATATTTTTATGAACAAGAATGTGGGGTATGGCAAGGGGCATAATGTGGCTTTGCGTGAGAGTATATCTGATGGTATTCCCTATCATTTGGTTATGAATGCTGACATCGTATTGCACGCTGAGGATATTGGCTATCTATATGCCTATATGGATGAGCATCTGGAGGTGGGGCAACTTATGCCAAAGATAGAGTTTCCGAACGGAGAACTGCAATACCTCTGTAAACTGTTACCTACTCCTCTTGATGTGTTTGGTAGAAGGTTTTTTCCTCGATGTTGGACAGAGAAACATAATGCTCGTTATGAGTTGCGTCAATCGGAATATAATCAATGTATGAATGTTCCTTATTTGAGTGGTTGCTTTATGTTTCTGCGTACGGTCGCAGCGCAAAAAGCGGGTCTTTTTGATGAGCGATATTTTATGTATCCAGAAGACATAGACTTAACTCGTCGGATTCATCGGCAATATGTGACTCTATACTATCCCAATGTAACGATTGTGCATAATCACAGAAAAGGCTCATACCATAGTATGCGCCTTTTGTGGATACATATTGTGAATATGTGCCGTTATTTTAACAAGTGGGGTTGGTTCTTTGACAAGGAACGCAGCCTTATGAATCGTGCTACATTGTCATCAGTCGATAAGTGAGATAGCCTGCATAGACTACAATCAACACTGCTCCATGCCAACGCTTGATTTGGTGCTTCTTGTTTGTACAGACAAACAGCATTACCATTGCGCTTGCTAATGCAGCCATTAGTGCATCTATCTCTAACCCATGATAACCAGGGAGAGGATAGATGACTGCGCTTGTTCCCAAGATGAATAGTATATTGAAAATATTACTTCCGATGACATTACCCAGTGCAATGTCGGAGTTTTTCTTATAGGCAGCCATACAAGAAGTTGCCAATTCGGGTAATGATGTGCCGAGAGCCACTATTGTAAGACCAATGATAGCATCGCTTACACCTAATTGGTGAGCAATAGATGTTGCGCTTTTTACTATCAGTTCCCCACCTATCACGAGAGCAAGTAATCCTACACAGATTAACAACAGCGCTTTGCATAATTTCATCACTTTATAGTCTTCTTCCCTTACTGTGGTGTTGCTTTTGGCGTTGCGAAGACTATGCCATAGGAAGATGATAAAGAACAACAGCAGAACACAACCTCCTATACCAGATATAAAACTATGACTATCTCCTCCCCACTGAAAGTGTCCCAAGTTAGAGAGAGAGGCATTGTGTATATGCATATCAAAAAGACTTTCTACTTGTATCCATGACGGACTGCTATAGGTTGCAAAGAACAGTACAAGTAGTGCGGCTAAAAGACTCCATGGGATATCAAATCGTATAGACTGTTTGGTGGATACGATAGGATAAATCAGGGCTGAACAGCCTAAGATGATAAAGACATTGATGATATTACTTCCTAAGATGTTTGTGATGGCTATTTCACTATTATGTTGCGACACCGCGACCATATTTACTACAAATTCGGGCATACTTGTGCCAAATGCAACAATCGTTAGTCCGATCACAAGATCGCTGACACCATATTTTTTTGCTAACCCACTTGCGCCATCTACTAACCAATCGGCTCCATATATTAGAGAAACAAATCCTATAATAATCATCAATATGGCAACCCACCATCCTCCTGTAGTTAGCCATGAATTAAGAAACTCGAACATTGTTATATACTTTAATTATCGTTATTTTAACAGTATCTTGTCTAATAGCAAGAGTATTATACATTGAATAAGAAATGCATAATGTCGCCATCCTGTACGAGGTAGTCTTTACCTTCGGTGGATAGTTTTCCTGCGGCGCGACATGCGGCTTCTCCTCCAAGTGTGATAAAGTCATCATACTTGATTACTTCTGCACGGATGAAGCCTCGTTCGAAGTCGGTATGAATAACACCGGCGCATTGTGGTGCTTTGCTACCGGCTCGGAATGTCCATGCACGCACTTCGTCGCTCCCTGCTGTGAGAAAAGTACGCAGTTGGAGTAATGCATAAGCGGCTTTGATAAGCCGGTTGACACCAGACTCTTTTAAGCCGATTTCACTGAGAAACATTTGTCGTTCGTCGTAGGTTTCAAGTTCGGCTATTTCACTCTCTATTTTTGCGGCTACTATGAGTACTTGTGCGTTTTCTTCTTTTACAGCCTCTTTTACTTGTTCGACATATTTATTCTCCTTTACGGCTGATTCTTCATCGACATTGCAGACATAGAGGACAGGTTTGTTGGTTAGGAGAAACATCTCTCCGGCTACCTGTTCTTCTTCTTTATTATCGAGACTGACAGCGCGAGCGTTCTGGCCTTCGGAGAGTGTCTTTTGATATTTATACAATACTTCCAATGCGATTTTTGCTTGTTTGTCGCCTCCTGCTTTGGCTTGTTTTTCTGTTTTTTGAATACGAGATTCGACTGTTTCCAAGTCTTTGAGTTGCAGTTCAGCGTCGATGATTTCTTTGTCGCGTACGGGATTGACGGTTCCGTCTACATGCACTACATTATCATCATCGAAACAACGCAAAACATGAATGATAGCATCTGTCTCCCTAATATTTGCGAGGAACTTATTACCAAGCCCCTCTCCTTTGCTTGCCCCTTTTACTAATCCGGCAATGTCTACTATTTCGACGGTAGTAGGAATGATACCCCGTTCTGGTTTGCATAGTTCTCCGAGTTTGACGAGTCTTTCATCGGGGACGGTAATGACGCCTACATTAGGTTCTATGGTACAAAAAGGGAAGTTAGCCGATTGTGCTTTGGCATTACTTAGACAATTAAACAGAGTGGATTTGCCTACATTAGGTAGTCCCACTATTCCACATTTTAATGACATACTCAGTACTTTTGTTTAGGGGAGCAAAGGTAGTGTTTTTCTGTTAGATTGCCAACAGAAAGTATGTTGTAGAAACAAAAAATATATACTACCTTTGCAGCGCGTTTACAAACAGCGTATTTATGAGATTTACATTTAGTGTTCCATAGTAGAAAAAGACAATAATGCAAAAACCAAATTACATTATTGAGGTGAACCATGTATCCAAGCAATTTGAGGATGGTAAGTTTGCCTTAGACGATGTAAGCCTTTCGGTAAAGAAGGGCGAGTTTGTAACAATCTTAGGGCCTTCGGGGTGCGGCAAGACGACATTGCTTCGTTGTATAGCAGGTTTTCAAGTAGCCACCAGTGGTGATATTCTGTTGAATGGTCAAGATGTAACCCAGACACCGCCACACAAGCGTCCCGTCAATACGGTATTTCAGAAATACGCCCTATTTCCCCACCTCAATGTATTTGACAATGTAGCCTTTGGCTTGAAGTTGCGTCGCTTGAACAAAGCAGTGATTGCCAAGCGTGTTCGCTCCGCCCTTAAGACTGTCGGTATGACAGATTATGAGGCCCGAGATGTGAACAGCCTTTCCGGTGGTCAGCAGCAGCGTGTAGCCATTGCTCGTGCTATTGTCAATCAACCCGAAGTATTGCTTTTGGATGAGCCGTTGGCTGCTCTGGACTTGAAGATGCGTAAGGATATGCAAATTGAGTTGAAGGAGATGCATAAGCGTTTGGGTATTACATTTATTTATGTAACACATGACCAAGAAGAAGCGTTGACGCTGTCAGACAGAGTGGTGGTAATGAATGAGGGTAAGATTCAACAGATTGGCGTACCTACAGATGTGTATAATGAACCGCAGAATGCTTTTGTAGCCGATTTTATTGGTGAGAGCAATATACTTAATGCCGTAATGATTCGTGACAAGCGTGTTCGTTTTTGCGACTTGGAATTTGACTGCATTGATGAAGGGTTCGGCGAGAATACTCCTGTGGATGTAGTAATACGTCCCGAAGATATTTATATATGGGAAAATACCACTAAGACAAGTATTGCGGAGCAGCAAGTTGATTACGACCCAGATGATCGCATTCCGAAAGGCAATTTCACCCATTTTTATGGGACTGTGGAGAGTTGTATATTCAAGGGGGTACACTATGAGATGCTTATCAACACTGAAAATGGTTATGAGTTCATGGTACAAGATTACCATTCTTTTCCAGTTGGGATGCAAGTAGGTATGCTTGTTAAGCCAGAGGATATCCAAGTGATGAACAAAGAGCGTCTATACAACCGTTTTGATGGTGAGATAGTGGATGGCAACAAGGTTCGTTTCTTGGATGAGGTATGGAGTATCCGTGAAGCCGATGCCAAGCAATATGAGACAGGGCAGAAAGTGGATATTATTGTAGATTTTGACAAGATTATTCTACAAGACTATGAAGAAGACGGCACTTTGTCTGGTGAAGTGCACTTTATTCTATACAAGGGGGATCATTATCATTTGACAATTCGGACGGATGACGGTGATGATTTGTATGTAGATACCAACGATGTGTGGGATGATGGTGATAGAGTGGGAATACAGATTGCTCCCAAGAGTATAAAGATAACACCGAAGGAATAATGAAGATAGTTAATCCATTCAGGAACCGTCGTTCGTGGGCGTGGCCTTATATCTTGTTCCTACTGTTGTTTGTGCTACTGCCTTTGGTGCTGATTATTGTCTATGCCTTTCAAGATCCGCAGGGACATTTTACTTTGCGTAATTTTGTGCAGTTCTTTACTACTTCAGAGGCAGTCAATACATTCATTTACTCATTGGCGATTGCTCTTATAACCACCATTATTTGTTTGATAATAGGTTATCCTGCTGCCTATATTATGGCTAATGAGGAGTTTTCTACTCCAAAGGTGATGGCGATGCTGTTTATTCTTCCGATGTGGATAAACTTCTTGTTGCGCACTATTGCGACTGTAGAACTCTTTAATATATTCTCTCTTCCGTTGGGCGAGGGTGCTTTGCTCTTTGGTATGTGTTACGACTTTTTGCCCTTTATGATATACCCTATCTACAATACCCTTCAGAAGATGGACCGTTCTTTGATTGAGGCTGCTTCTGACTTGGGGGCTAACAGGAAAGAGGTATTTCTTAAGGTTATCCTTCCTTTGTCCACTCCCGGTATATATAGCGGTGTTATTATGGTATTTATGCCGACAGTTAGTACCTTTGCCATTTCGGAGTTGCTCACCCGTAACAAGATTACTCTATTCGGCTCGCTCATACAGCGTGCCTTTGGTGAAGGAGGTCTCAGTATGTGGAATTATGGTGCAGCCCTGTCGCTTATTATGCTTGTGATTATTGCACTGACGAGTTTCTTTGGTAATACAGACGAGGAGACTGATGCGCAGAAAGGAGGTTTGTTATGAGCAGAAGACATTCGTTTTCAGCAGCACGCTTTGTTTCGCAGGCCTATCTTTGGTTGATACTGCTTGTGTTGTATGCGCCGATTGTGTTGATTATTATATTCTCTTTTACGAAGAGTAAAGTATTTGGTAATTGGACAGGATTTACATTTGCTTTGTATGAGAATTTATTTACCGGTTATGACCGTGTAGCACAGGTACATGTAGATCCTAATCTTTATCATGCTATCTTCTATACGGTGATAATTGCTCTTATTGCAGCCACTATTGCGACTCTGCTTGGTACATTGGCAGCGATAGGCATCTATAATATGCGTCAGCGTGACCGCAAAGTTGTTCAGTTTATCAATAGTATTCCTATGATCAATCCAGACATTTTGACGGGTATCTCTTTGTTTTTGCTGTTTGTGTTTCTGAATATCAGTCGCGGTTTAACCACTGTTATCATTGCTCATGTGGTGTTCTGTACGCCTTATGTTGTTCTTTCGGTTATGCCCAGATTGACCAAGATGAATCCTAACCTTTATGAGGCTGCACTTGACTTGGGTGCTACTCCATTTCAAGCCTTGAGGAAAGTGCTTATACCAGAGTTGTGGCCTGGTATGATTAGTGGTTTTATCCTCTCGATTACCCTTTCCATCGATGATTTTGGGGTTACCTTCTTTACAAAAGGTAGTGGTGGATTGAACACATTATCCACTTTTATCTATGCAGATGCCCGCAAAGGAGGATTGACTCCTGAACTTCGTCCTTTGTTCTCGTTGATATTTATTACAATGCTTGCATTGCTTATTATTATAAACTGGCGTGCTGACAAGCAAGCCAAAGAAACCACTAAAAAGAATAATATAAAGAAATGAAAAAGAACTTAGTTAAATTGTTTGCCGTACTATTTGTGTGTGCGGTTAGTTTGTCGGTAGTTGCTGCAGACAGGGAGCATACTTTGAAAGTGTATAACTGGGCGGACTATATTGACGATGATGTGCTGAAAGGCTTTCCCCGTTGGTATAAACAGATGACAGGAGAGGATGTGGAAATTATTTATCAGACCTTTGATATAAACGAGTCGATGTTGACAGAGATAGAAATAGGTCATGAGGATTATGATGTTATCTGTCCTTCGGAATATATCATTGAGCGAATGCTTAAGTTAAACTTATTGCAGAAAATACAGAAAGATTTGATTCCTGACTCGTTGCAGTATTTTGACAATATTGCCCCGTTTGTTGTGGATAAGTTTCAGCAGATGAGCGACAGCAAGACCGTATCTGACTATACGGCAGGCTATATGTGGGGGACTACTGGTTTTATTTATAATCCGGAGTGGGTAGATGGTGCAGATCTTACATCTTGGGGGGCTATACTTGATCCGAAATTCAAGGGAAAGATATACATGAAAGATGCGTTCCGTGATGTTTATTCGGTGATGGTATTATATGCCTATAAGTCGGAAATAGACTCTGGTATAGTAACCCGCAGTGAGTTGGTTCGTACGATTACTCCTGAGCGCATTGCCAGAGTGGAGGATGTGCTACAGCGTGCGAAAGAGAATGTTGCAGGATGGGAAGTAGATTTCGGGAAGGAAGAGATGACAAAGGGCAAGACATGGATGAACCTATCGTGGAGCGGTGATGCACAATGGGCGATAGAAGAAGCCAAAGAAGTGGGTGTTACCTTAGAGTATATTATACCGGAAGAAGGTTCGAATGTTTGGTTTGACGGTTGGTGTATTCCTGTTTATGCGAAGAATCCTAAAGCCGCTTCTTGGTTTATAAATTACCTGTGTATTCCAGAGAATGCGATAAAGAACATGTCGTTTATCGGTTATGTTTCGGTTATAGGAACGCCAGAGGTATTGGAGTGGGCAAATGACTCTGTAGAATGGCCAGAGAGTGTTGATTTGAGTTATTTCTTTGGTGCGGATGCTACTGCAGTACATGCCAACCAAGTGTTATATCCTGACAAGAGTATTATCGACCGATGTGCGTTGATGCATGATGCAGGGGATATGAATGAAGAATTGGTACGCATGTGGAATAGAGTGAAGGGAGATAATCTTTCGACGGGTAAAGTAGTGTTTATTATAGTTGTAGTGGTTGCGATTGTTGGTTTCGTAGTTTTCCGCATAGTGAAAAAGCGCAGTCATACCCGTTCGAAATACCGCAAACAAAGAAAGGTTTAGTGTATAAATTGACGAAAATAGCAAAAAATTGTATTAACACTTGTATAATACAATAAAAGGCTGTATTTTTGCATTGTTATTTTTAATCACTGAATTAATACTAGTATGAAAAAAGTTCTATTTGTAGCTGCAATCGCTTGCTTAGCAATGGGTTGCTGCAAGAAGGCAGAGAAGGCTGAAGGTGCTTGCTGCCAAAAGGCTGATGCTGTAGAGGCTGTTGCTGAAGAGGCTCCAGTTGCTGAAGAGGCAGTAGTTGTTGATAGCGTTGTTGCAGAAGAGGCTCCAGCAGAAGAAGTTGTTGCAGAATAACATCTATCAGCATGTAAGATGGAACGGCATTGCTTGCATAGCAATGCCGTTTCTGTTTTGTTTATTCTCAATGGACAAGGGTATTGTACAGAGAAAAGAGACTTTGCTTGGAGATTTGTGAAAAACAGACGATGAAAAGGTGGAATATAGAGTTCGTATTTATTAAAGGAAAAATTCTTTTTATTATTTCCACTTTTATACCATTTACCTTAATATGTAATCAAGTGCCTGTTTGGAGGCGTTTTTGATGTAGTTTTTAGGTTCATCCTATATTCGTCCTATATTCATCCTATATAGATCCTATATAAAACCTTCGAAACAGTTAGTATTCATGGGGCTTAGCGAGGGGGAGGTTTATTGTTTCGGCACTCACAGACCTGTCTTACAGGAACGGAACGGTTAAATTATTTTTAACAATGAGAGTTGTTTCGAGAAGGGAGAATCGAACTAAAGTTTTCGTATGGCGACGCGAGTTTTGTGCGGTTGAGGTTGGCGGCAGGATGGATAAATGAGGGAAAAGTGTTCAGTGCAGGTTATAGGAAACGAGGAGACGGTAGGGAAAAAGAAAAGGGATAGTCGGTTGTTCCCATTATTGAGGAGCCGACTATCCCTTTTGATTGATTCAGTATGGTATTTTATCCGATGGAAGCGATATTTTTCTCGTTGAAAAGGTTCTTTCCTTCGGGTGTGTAGGCATATTCGATGCGGTCTTGATAGAATAGTTCGACCTTGCCACGCACGATCTTCATTGTACTATTGACCAGATGGTTCTGTTCGGTGAACGGTTCGGGTAGAACGGCTATTGCGGCTGGTAGCCAACGCTCAGGGAACATACCCTGGTGGGTTCCTCCGTGCTTGTAGGCATCGACCTCGTCTTGAATTTTCTGCAACATCAGTCGCTTACCCTCTTCTGTTGCAGGGTCGGTTCCTGCTTGTTTCGCATAGGCTTGGAGGGCATCCTTATTGGGTACGATGAGCACTATTGTGTAGGGGTCTTGATTGTTGTGGAGAATGACTTGCTCGATGTATTTGGAGCCATCGGTGAGAGAGTCCTCGAAGCCTTCGGGGCTGTATTTTTCGCCATCGGAAGAGATGAGCAAGGACTTAAATCGCCCAGTGACCCAGAGATAATCGGGTTGTTCAGCCGTTATATAGCCCATGTCGCCAGTGTGCAGCCACCCATCAACAATGGTTTCTTCGGTGGCTTTAGGGTTCTTCCAATAGCCAGCCATGACATTTTCGCCCCGAATGACGATTTCGCCTTTCTCTCCTGCGGGGAGGAGGTTTCCGTCGGTATCACAGATTTTAATATCCATCGGCTTGACCACACGACCAGACGATCCGAATATGCAGTGTCCGGGAGAGTTGGCGCAAATGATAGGCGTTGCCTCTGATAGCCCATAGCCTTGAAACATAGGAATACCTATGGCGTTGAAATAGCGTTGCAGTTCGATGTCGAGCAATGCACCACCTCCCACAAAGAACTTCATTCTGCCACCCAATCCTTGACGCACTTGCTTGAAAATCAACTTATCGAAGAGTGCTATGAAAGGTCGTTTCCAAAGTTGAGAGAGTCCGCCCCGATTGTAGTACTCTTTGTTATAAGAGATTGCCATATTCAGTGCGAAGTTGTAAAGTTTTTCCACCTTCTTACCTTTGCGCTGTATGCCTGTTTCGATGTTCTTTCTGAAGTTACGAGCCAGTGCAGGGACGGAAAGCATAACCATCGGTTTGACTTCCTGTATGGCTACCGGAATGTTTTTGAGAGTTGCCAATGCCGTTTTGCCGACGGGTACGGTGGCGATGCTGCCTCCGTAGGACATCATGGTGTAGAAACCAGCCACATGAGCGAAACAGTGGTCGAGAGGGAGGATGATGAGCATGACATCGTCAACATCAATACCGATGACCGAATGTGCCTGCTCCACATTGGCGGTGTAGTTGCGGTGGGTGAGCAAGATTCCCTTAGGGTCGGCCGTTGTACCAGAGGTATAACTTATGTTGGCATAGTCATCGGGTCCTACGCTCTGATAGCGTTCTTTGAATTGTTCGGGCTTTTCTTTGAGGAAAGCGTCACCCATCTCTTGCAAGGTCTGAAGCGTGATTTCTTTATCCTGTAGTTCGACGGGATCGAGGACAATGATTCGTTCTATCTGGGGGAGTTCGTTGACTATGCGACGGATTTTGGGCAACTGCCCTTGAGAGACCATAATGTATTTGGCGTCGGAATGTTGGAGGCGGAACAAGAGGTCGTTGCTCTCTTCTAATTTTATGCTCAATGGCACATTGACCCCTCCTGCATACAAGATTCCGAGTTCGCCGATGACCCACATATTTCTTCCTTCTGAAAGCAATGCGATGCGTTCGCCCTTCTTCAAACCTAAAGCCATAAATCCTGCCCCTATGCGGTATGCTTCTTCGCGGGTCTGGGAGAAAGTCGTTTCAGTCCACTTGTCATTTACTTTCTCGCGCAGGAATGTATGCTCGGAGAATTGGCGAGTGTAACGCTCTACAAAATCAATGATTGTAATTCTGTTTGTTTCCATATTGATGTACCATAAAAATTATTTGCAAAGGTAAATAAAAAAGCCGGCACGAGCAAAATGACAAGATTGCAGGGCGTAGTGCAGGGTATCAGACGGAGGTACCATTAAAAAGGCTTGGGGGTGTGGGTATGCTATATTGCCAGATTGCAGGCGATAAGGCGGAGGTTCTTATTGAGAAATAATGAGGTTTTGTGAAGGTTGCTATTACTTCTGCGCAACTATTCATCGGAGAAATGCACCAGAACATGCCTGTAAGATTCGAATATTTTAGACTTACTGACGAAGCCCATATAATGCTTCTCAGTATCAACGACCGGCAAGTTCCAACTGCCCGTATCCTCGAAGATTTCCATTACTTTTTCCATAGGCATACCATACTCCAAGACAGCAGGGGGCGAGGTCATAAGTTGCCCCACAGTAAAGCGGTTGTAAAGGCGAGGTTGGAACATGATATTGCGCACCTCGTCGAGCAGCAGGACACCCAAAAGGTGACCATCCTCATCAATGACGGGGAAAGTATTTCTACTGCTCTTGGATATTATCTTGACCAATCCTCCCAGAGTCATATCTGGCGGGAGCGTGGTAAAGTTTGTCTCCAACACCACATCCATTTTGAGTAGTGTGAGGACAGAACGGTCTTTGTTGTGAGTAAGGAGTTCTCCTTTTTGTGCCAGACGCATGGCATATAGGGAGTGTGGCTCAAACAGCATAATCGTGAGATAGGACAAGACGGACACTATCATAAGGGGCATAAGGAGGTGGTAACCTCCCGTTAGTTCGGCAATAAGAAAAATGCCAGTTAACGGGGCGTGCATAACGCCAGACATCAAGCCCGCCATTCCTGCCAAAGCAAAATTGGCTTCGGAGACATGCATACCTAACAGATTGAGCAGGTATGCCATTGCAAAGCCTGTGATACTGCCGATGAAAAGGGAAGGAGCGAATATACCTCCAACACCGCCGCCACCATTTGTTGCCACCGAGGCTACAATCTTGAAGATAATGATGAGCAGGAAATAACACAGCAAGCCCCATTGGTATTTTCCCAATCCTTGCAAGGGACTCTGTTTGAGTGTATCCCAAGGTGACCCGTTGATGAGTTCTGTTATCGTGTTGTAGCCTTCGCCATAGAGAGGGGGAAAGAGGAACACCATAATACCCAGAGTACAACCGCCAATGATGACTTTTAGGTAGGTGTGAGGAATTTTTTTGAATTTACTTTCGAGATAGTTCATTCCCCGAGTGAAATAGAGAGAGACCATCCCACAAACAACACCTAACAGAATAAAGAACGGGATTCGTTCAATGGCAAAAGGTTCAATGGTTGTGAGAGGAAACATCGGTTCCATTCCAGAGAACATGTATGTGAATGCCGTTGCAGTAGTACTGGCGATGATTAGTGGTGACACGGATGCCATAGTGAGGTCGATCATTAGTACCTCCAATGTAAATACCAATCCGGCTATAGGTGCCTTGAAGATACCACCGATTGCCCCTGCAGCACCGCAGGCAATCATGAGCATCATTGTTTTTTGGTCGAGGCGAAAAAATTTGGCCAAGTTAGAACCAATGGCTGCACCCGTCAGTACGATAGGAGCCTCAGCCCCTACGGATCCTCCGAAGCCTATTGTTACAGAACTGCCCACAATACTACTCCACATATTGTGGGGTTTGATGATAGACTTGCGCTGCGATATAGCGTATAATATCTTTGTTATACCGTGAGATATATCATCTCGTACGATATATTTGACGAAGAGAGCAGAGAGTGTTATACCAATAGTGGGACAGACAATATACCAGAATGTTTGTCCTGTGGCGATGATATTGCTCTCTATGAGATATTGAAAGAGATGGATTAGAGACTTCAGTATAAATGCAGCGACCGAGGCAAAGAAACCCACAAAGAAACTGAGCAACAAGATAAAGTGCCGCTCTTGTATATGGTCTTCGCGCCAATGTATTACCTTGTCGTATAACTTATTGTCCTTTGCCATCTACAATGATGCGAATAGTATAAAACAATATTTTTATATCCAACAACAAAGACATATTCTCCATATATGCCATGTCGTAGTTTAGCCGTTGAATCATTTTTTCGAGGGTGTCGGTATATCCCACCCTGATAGGTCCCCAAGAGGTGAGACCTGGACGGATTTTATAAAGCAGGCAGTAGTATGGTGCCTGTTGCATGATTTGCTCGATATAGTAAGCTCGTTCTGGGCGCGGTCCGACGATGGACATATCTCCGCGCAATACATTCCAGAACTGGGGCAATTCATCCAATCTGTATTTTCGCAGCCAATGCCCTAAAGGTGTGATGCGAGTATCATTGGGCGAGGCTAATTGCGGTAGTTCTTGTTCAGCGTTGTTCTTCATTGTACGGAATTTCCATATAAAGAAGGGACGACCATACAGTCCTATTCGTTCTTGCTTGTAGATAACAGGACCCGGCGAACTCACCTTAATCAATAAAGCAATACATAAATAGACAGGAGAGAACAAGACAAGACAGAGGAGCGAGACGACTATGTCGGTGACCCGTTTTACGCATATCTGCCAATCGCTCATGGAGAGGTCGGTGAGCGTTACTAACGGCGCACCCTCTAAATCCTTTACATTGGCAGCACCGATCAGAATATCATAAACACTGGGAGCAAAACTGATCTCCACTTGCAGAGGGTATATTCTATTTATCAGTTGATATAGCGACTCCTTTGAAGTATCACTATCGATGGCTATAATCACCCTCTCAATACTTTCGGAAGACACTATCTGGGGTAAGGACTCTACATCGTTCAAACTCAGAAATACCAACTGCTCTTTATTGTGCAGTTTTTGTGCGATGGTGCGTGATGGTTCGTCCTCACCTATAACAAGTGTCCTTTCGTAATTCTTTCCCTTATTCCAATGACGCTTATCAGCAAGTACCACACATAGACGGAATAATAGTGATACTGTGAATTGTATTACAAACAGTACAAGAAGAGATATATAATAGTCGGTGTAATCGTTGATTACATCATCGATGATGATAATAAAGAAAGAGAATACACTTATGATGACAGCGCATACCAAGGTGCTGCTTACTACCCGTGAGATGCGTTTGTATTGCGGTTGAGGACGGAGGTAGAAACCAGAGAGATAGTACACACAAAGGCTTCCCAATGGGAACAGAATCCAAGGAAGATAGAAGTTGAATGCCGGTACCAAGACCGTATCCATTGCGAAGATACGACCATCGCGTACCACCCATCGGAATATGATGAACAGAAGCCAGATACACTCAGCGGACAACCAATCTACCAATACATATTTCAGTTGTTGCTTTCTATATATTATCTTCTGAGAAGTCATTTCAATGAAATACTGATATGGCTATTCACGAATAATATGAAATAGATTACCCTCGCCTATCTTAATGACGGAGGATGGAGATGGTTCGCTTTTGTCGTTACGACGGTAATGTACTACATAGTCGACTGACTGGATGATTAAGGGACTTATCTGGCTGAAATTACGGGCTGCGGATTCTCCACTGATGTTGGCAGATGTTGATACCAATGGTGCAAGCAACATCTCACATAGTCTTTTGGAGAACTTTTCGTTGGTAATACGGATACCGATGCTTCCATCTTCTGCCAACAGATTATGCGCAATGTTACGACCTTTCGGGTAGATTAGTGTGAGCGGGCGAGTAGCATAGTTTATCAAGTCCCAGGCGATGGACGGAATATCCTCTACATAGCCTTGCAACTTGCCCGGTGCATCCAACAGGCAGAGCATTGCCTTAGAGTCTTCGCGTTGCTTGACAGAATAGATACGCCGAACCGCCTCTTCGTTGGTTGCATCGCAGCCGATACCCCATACCGTGTCGGTAGGATAGAGGATGATACCTCCTTTTCGGAGCGTTTCTACCGCCTGCAACAAGTCTTCTTTGTCGTAAGTTTCTACAACTTCTTCCATACTTATCTTACAGAATTGCACTATCCTTTGTTTTCGCCATACATACGGGCGTAGTATGATTGGTAGTCGCCGGATGTAACATGTTCCAACCATTCCTGATTGGTCAGGTACCACTCTACGGTTTTAAGGAGTCCGTCTTCAAAAGATACGCTTGGAGTCCAACCCAACTCTGTTTGCAGTTTGTTTGAATTTATGGCGTAGCGTAAATCATGTCCTGCTCTGTCAGTTACGAAGGTTATCAGTTTCTCCGAAGTTCCCGGCAGGCGTCCTAATTTTTCGTCCATAATCTTACAGAGTTGCCGAATAAGAGCAATGTTGGTCCATTCGTTGTTGCCGCCTATATTGTAGGTTTCTCCATCTTTTCCCTTATGGAAAATCAAGTCGATAGCCGCGGCGTGGTCTTCTACAAACAGCCAATCGCGTACATTCTCTCCAGTTCCATAGATAGGAATAGGACGATTGTGTTTTATATTGTTGATGGCTAAAGGTATGAGTTTTTCGGGGAATTGGTGCGAGCCATAATTGTTTGAGCAGTTTGATATGACGGTCGGCATACGGTAGGTGTCGTGAAATGCTCTAACGAAATGATCGGATGACGCTTTTGATGATGAGTAAGGAGAATGGGGTTGGTAACGAGTAGATTCGGTGAATCGTTCGTCGTTCTTGCTTAATGCTCCGTAAACTTCATCGGTGGAGATATGGTAGAAGCGTTTCCCTTCGTAGTTCCCATTCCAATTGTTCTTTGCAGCCAAGAGAAGGTTGCATGTGCCGAATACATTTGTACGGACGAAAGCGAACGGGTCGGAGATGCTTCTATCGACATGGCTCTCTGCTGCCAAGTGTATCACTCCAACGGGATTGTATCGGGCAAACAAGTCATTTATTGCCTTTTCATCGGCAATATCGACCCTTTCGAATATGTAGTTCGGGTTGGTGTCTATGTCTTTCAGGTTCTCCAAGTTACCTGCATAAGTGAGCACATCGATATTGACGATTTGATAATCGGGATAGCGTTGGAGCAAGCGTCTAACGACATGAGAGCCAATAAATCCGGCTCCACCAGTTACGAATATAGTCTTCATTTTTACTGTGAGATGTTATTTATTGCGGCAAAGATAGTGTTTTTTTTATAGTCGCACAAATACAAATTGCTATATCATCAGGGAAAAAGAAGCGGTAGGGTTGTAGAAGTCAGGGGGAATGGGTGAGAGAGAGTGGGTGTGTGTAGGACAGAGGACTGACAATCCGAGCGTTTCAGGATGAGTTTGAGTTGATTTTAGATTGGAGATTATTCGGAGTTTAATAGTAGTTGCTTCGGTAATCACCCAAGAATCACCCAAGAACGACCCCAAGAGATCAGTTAGAGAGTCCTCATTGTTATGCTTGTGTGTTCTTTGAAACAGACTGTTTTTCAGCAGAAGATTTGTTGTAAGGAAGGAGAAGTGAAGCATTGGGATATTCGGGGGAAAAGTATATTGTATGAACGAAAAATAAATAGTAACTTTGCGGGCATAAAAATTTCACCGCTATGCAAAACGACATTACTATCTTCTGTAAGAATACGAAGCAGTACCACACCGTTCCTCGTGGTTGTTCAGTAGGGGAAGTATATAAGATATTAGGGCTTCATCTACCCTATCCTTTGGCTGCTGCTCGTGTAAACTACAAGGTAGAAGACTTGAATTTCACCCTTTATCGTCCGAAAGACATAGAGTTTCTGGATGTGGGTTCTCCGAGCGGAATGCGGTGTTATGTGCGGACTTTAAGCATGGTGCTGAGTTGTGCCATTCACGAATTGTTTCCACATGCAGATTTGCGCATAGAGCATCCTATCTCGAAAGGTTATTATTGCACTATACAATGGCGCAAAGAGGATGCGACTCATCCTGCTCTTGACAAGCAGATGGTAGCGGCTATTCGTGAGCGTATGCAAAAGATAATAGCCGAAGACCGTCCGATAGTTTCGGAGGAGCGACGGACGCAAGAGGTGATAGAGATGTTTCATGAACATACAGATGGTGAGTCGAATTTGTTTGAGACATTTGGTGAGCCATACACCCGTTACTTCCGCATGGGGGACTATATTGACTACTATAGCGGCGTACTGATGCCGAGTACCGGATGTATATTCCTGTTCGATTTGGAACTGTATTTTGACGGAATGTTGCTTCGTATTCCCAATCGCGAAGAACCTGTGCGGTTGGAAGAGAATATCCCTCAAGAAAAAACCTTCGGTATATTCAACGAGTACATCGGTTGGAACAAATTGATGCATATCAATAATGTGGCAGACTTCAACATTGCCTGCAAGAAACACGAGGCTTTTGACATGATCAAATTGTCGGAGGCACTGCATGAGAAGAAGGTGTCACAAATTGCGGATATGATTGCCAATCGCAAGGGCGGGAGACCGAAGTTTATCTTGATTTCCGGTCCAAGTTCATCGGGCAAGACCACCTTCTCGAAGCGATTGACGATACAACTGCGGTTGAACGGTATTACTCCTGTGGTGATTAGTATGGACAACTATTTCGTAAACAGGGAGGATACTCCAAGGGATGAGAATGGCGAGTGGGACTTTGAGGATATCCGTGCATTGGACTTGGAACTGTTCCGTAGTCAGTTGTATGATTTGCTGCAAGGCAAAGAGATCAGTCTGCCGACTTTTAACTTTGAGGATGGGAAACGCCATTACTTGGGGAACAAGTTGAAGATGGAAAAGGATAATGTTGTTATTCTGGAGGGTATTCATGCGCTTAATCCTGCGTTGGTGCCCAATATACCAGAGGAGGCAACATTTAAGATTTATGTATCAGCACTGACGACCATCAATTTGGACAACCATAATTGGATCCCTACAACCGATACACGGTTGCTAAGGCGTATTATTCGAGATTATCGTTATAGAAATTATTCCGCAAAGGAGACTATTGCCCGTTGTAACAGTGTGAAGAGGGGAGAAGAAAAGTGGATCTATCCTTATCAAGAGAATGCCGATGCGATGTTCAACTCAGCCTTGTTGTTTGAATTAGCCGTGTTGAAGCGTCATGCCGAGCCTATCTTGGCGGAGGTACCTAAACATTGCGAGGAATATACAGAGGCACACCGTCTTCTAAAGTTCCTGCAGTATTTTGTCAGTATCCCTGAAAAAGAGATTCCACCCACCTCGTTGTTGCGTGAGTTTGTGGGAGGTAGTTCGTTCCGTTACTAAAACCACATTGCCTATGAAACGATTGTTACTATGTTTGATGATGGCGCAAATAGGTATTTTTATTTGTGTTGCCAACAATTCTGCAGACTCTACTTCCGTTCAGCGTGCGAGTATCTTTGCAGATATGGAAGATGATGTAGTGGTCATTTCAGACCCTTCGATTGACAGGGTGTTGTTGGATAAAATCAATGATATTCATCGTGAGCAGGTAACGATACAAGGTTATCGTGTGCAAGTATTCTCGAGTAATCGTCAGAAGACGGCAAAGGCTGAGGCATATAAAATGGAGAAAATGGTGAAAGAATCATCGATTGAAACATCGATTTATGTACTTTATAACCCTCCGTTTTTTAAGGTACGGTTAGGTGATTTTAGAACGATGGAAGAGGCACAGGCGATGTTGGAGGAAGTGGTACGCGTATTGCCACAACTGCAAGCGGAGACATACATTGTACGCGATCAAATACAAGTCATACAATAAGAAAACTTATGGATATGCAGTCTTTTACTCCCTGTGCGGAGTTGACAGATAATATAGCAAACACTACACGACAGTTGTTGCAACAATTAGGAGAGGACCCTGAACGCGAAGGTTTACTGAAGACCCCGCATCGGGTAGGTGAGGCTTATCAGTTCTTGTGTAAAGGTTATTCGGAAGACGCAGTGAGTATCTTGCGTTCCGCTCTTTTTCATGAGGGTTCTCAACAGATGGTGTTTGTGAAAGATATTGAGTTTTATTCTCTATGTGAACATCACTTATTGCCATTCTTCGGGAAAGTGCATATTGCTTACATCCCCGATGGAACCATTACGGGATTGAGCAAGTTGGCTCGTGTAGTGGATGTGTATGCCCGTCGGCTGCAGGTGCAGGAGCGTATGACACGGGAGATATTGGACAGTATCAATGAAGCCTTGCACCCCAGTGGAGCGATGGTCGTAGTAGAGGCGCGTCACCTTTGTATGCAAATGAGAGGTGTACAGAAGGCAGGAGCAATTACCACTACTATGCAGTATTCTGGTGTATTCAGTGAGCCGACACGAAGGGAAGAGTTCCTACAACAGATCCGATTCTGAAATATATCCTATCCTTGTCAGTGCATAACAAGAATCTTGACTAAGGCATACTCACTTCCGTCTTCATTATTGCAGTGCGCATAATAGATACCGCTGCGTACACGCTTGCCATACGCATCCAAACCATCCCATATAGCAATACCTCCATTTGAACGGGTAGAGCATATCAAATTGCCAGCAGTGTCGGTTATCTTCACTACAGAGTTGTCAGACAGTTTTGCAATCGTTATAACCCCTTCAAATCCTTGTCTTATCGGATTAGGATAAGCGTAAGCCTCACTCAAGTTCTCACGCCCCTTGGCTGCATCGCCTTGATAAGAGAGCAATCCCGCACTTGTGCCAATAAAGACCTCGCCATTATCATCGTTCGTGGCAATGGCAGTGATATTGTTCGATAGCAATGGTGAGTTTTCTGCCGTGAAATGTTCAATCGTTTCTTTGCCATCTTCTGACATCAAATACAAACCGGAAGAACTTGTACCTATCCATTTTCGATTCGCCCCATCTACGGCAATAGCATTTATACTCTCGTCATTCAGTAGGTAATCGGCTAAATTTGTACCATCGTTTCTTCGAATCTTTATCCGAGTGCAAGCGTTGGTGGAAAAGAGCGTCTCGGGATTGTCAAACTTAAGGATACCTGCATTGGTACCCACCCAAAGCGCACCGGACTTATCTTGAGCAATGGAATAGATAAACTCGGGAGTAATGGTATTGTTGTCTTGGTCGATGAAAGAAGAATGGAATGCGGCTTTATCATCGTTGTTATTGTCATAAGTGGCATTGTCATTGAATATACCTATACCTGCTCCAGATCGAGCAGCGGTGGTGAACTTCACATTCGGGTTTTGATTTGATATAAGGATATTCTTGCAACGGTTGAGTTTATTGGTTGCAACATTTCCAATCGTATACCACTTTCCATCGGTAGAGAGTATCTTTACGCCATCAACAGATGAATTATACATCCAAAGATTGTTATTGTCATCTACAGCAAAAGCATCTACCCAAGTATATAGATGAGGTTCTTTCTCTACGAGCGTTACAAGCGGGCTATTGTCGATATTATGAAGTTTATAGAATGCATCGTTGCGAAACTCGATTACTCCACCCCCACCAAAGGCAGCAATGTAAAAGTGAGTCGGGTCTCCATTAAGACAAATCATATCCGTAAAGTCCTGTGTATAGTAACCAATATTCTCCATAAAATACGATTGTGATAGGTTTATCCAAGTGCCGTTGTCATAGATGGCAGCATGACCTTCGCGCCCATAAAGCACTGCAAAATAACCTCCTGATACCACATATACTCTACCCTCTTTTACTCGAATGCGATATATAGTATTACTAATAGGACCTTCCGGAATATATTGATTAGTAGTGTTGTTGCGAGTGTCATACTTGCCTATTCCAGAATTATAGTACGCAAACCAATAAGATCTGGTGAGCGTATCATAAAATACATCCGCAGCATTGGTATAGACATAGATAGGAGTCGCCGTCAGGGCAGTATCTATGACATAAGTAAGTTTTGTAGTCAATGCAAACAATCTGTCGTCCATTGTTTTGATACGGCGAATACTACTTATTTCCGAATATGGAGTCCATAGACCATCGTTTTGGAGATACAATGTACTATCTCGCAACAGGCACAACTGATTGTTAAACACGCCAATTTGCTGAATATTCCGATTAGGTATCCCTTTCAATGTATTCCAATGAGCATAATCTACCAAGTTGTCTTGTAAACTCGCTGCATAGATAGAGTCGTTTGAAGCAGCATAGATAGAGTCGTTGACTACACATATTGACCGAACTGCAATTTTAGAGGCTTTAGCACCGATATAGTATGTATCTTGTATCTCACGACGACAAAGATTGAGGACCAAAATGCCAAAGTTCATCGATACATAGGCTTGGTCTTTATACAAATAAATAGAGTTTGCCTGCTTGCTTAGCGTTATTTGAGCATTATACAAATCGGGTATATTGTAAACCGTGTTATCATCGTAAAGGATATCGATATTTCCATTGGCATACATCAACAATAGTCCATGTATATTCTTCGAATAGCGCATCTGCACAATACCAATATCACTCAACCCCATCAGTTTATCACAACGCTCTATTACCTCTGTTTCTTTGTCAAGATAATACAACGCGCCATCGCTCAGAGCATACACCCGTTGTTCATTTTGCTCAATGGAAGTTACATTGTTATACGCATAGTGAATATTCCACCCATACATCTCGGTTTGAGCCCACAAAAATGGACTTGCGAACAACAACACAATAAACAGATAGCGTCTCATAGATAATTCTGATTGATATATTTCCATAATGCAGCAAGTGCTTTGCTGCGATGACTTATTTTGTTCTTTTCTTTCTCTCCTAATTGCGCAAAAGTGTCAGTGAAACCATCAGGTATGAACAAAGCATCATATCCAAATCCATATTCACCTCGCTCTTCCGTACCAATGGTTCCCTCTACAATACCTTCAAACTGATGCTCTTCGCCCTGCGAAATTAGAGTAATAACCGTCCTGAAACGAGCATGTCTATTCGTGCAACCTGTCAATTCTTGTAGCAACTTCGCACAATTGCGAGCAGAGTCAACAGGATAGCCTGCATAGCGTGCCGAATAAACACCAGGAGTACCATTCAAAGCATCGACCTCCAAACCCGTATCGTCGGAAAAACAATCCACCCCATAATGCTCGTAAACATAGCGCGCTTTCTGACGAGAATTTCCCTCTATCGTAGGCGAAGTCTCTTCTATATCTTCAAAACAAGAAATATCCGCCAAACTCAATACTTCTACTTTTCCTGAGAATATCTCTCTGACCTCTGCCAATTTATGACTATTATTGGTTGCAAATACTATCTTCATACGCCTGCAAAGATACCATTAATTATGCAGACATGGAATAGTTTATGAGAAAACTATTCAAAATCAACTTCTATTGAACTATTTAAGCAGCGATTTGTAGTACCCTGCTTAAATATTTCTACAAAAAATGTCAGTTTATGGTTACAAACTACGGTATAATGTCGTATTTTTGCAGTTGCAACATAAATGGTAAATAAAAAATATAATAATATGAAAGCGTTAAATAAACTTACTGCTCCCAAGAGTGTTGCTCCTGAGCGTATTATCCAATTTGGCGAAGGTAATTTCTTGCGGGCATTTGTTGATTGGATTATTTATAACACCAACCAACGCACCGATTTCAATGCAAGTGTGGTCGTTGTTCAACCTATCGACAAGGGAATGATAGAATGGCTCAATGGTCAAGATTGTATGTATCATGTCAATCTGCAAGGTCGCCTCAATGGGGAAGCCGTCAACTCATTGACTCGTATAGACTCTATCTCACGAGCCCTCAATCCTTATTCGCAGAATGCGGCTTTTATGGCATTGGCAGACCAGCCCGAAATTCGTTTTGTCATCTCTAACACTACAGAAGCAGGTATCGCTTTTGACCCTGCATGCAAATTTGCAGATGCACCGGCTTCTTCTTATCCCGGAAAGTTAACGCAACTGCTCTATCGCCGCTTTAAGACTTTCAATGGAGCACCCGACAAAGGTCTTATCATTATGCCTTGCGAGTTAATATTCCTAAACGGACATCACCTCAAAGATTGTATTTATAAATATATCGAACTTTGGAAAGAAGACTTTGGTGCAGAATATGAAGCCTTTAAGAAATGGTTCACTGATTATAACTATGTTTGCGCCACTTTGGTTGACCGTATCGTTCCCGGCTTTCCACGCAAGGAAATCAAGCAGATACAAGAGAAGATCTGCTACGAAGATAACTTGGTCGTGCAAGCAGAAATATTCCATCTTTGGGTTATTGAGGCGGCAGAAAACCTATCACTTGAACAGTTGGCGGAAGAGTTCCCAGCAAACAAAGCAGGATTAAATGTACTCTTTGTTAAATCAGAAGCACCTTATCACGAGCGCAAAGTTACCTTACTGAATGGTCCACACACCGTCTTATCGCCAGTTGCTTACCTTTCCGGAGTAGATATTGTCCGCGATGCATGCAACCATCCTATCATTGGTCAGTACATCCACAAAGTGCAATTCGACGAACTTATGCAGACACTCAACTTGCCAATGGAAGAGTTAAAACAATTCGCTGCAGATGTATTGGAAAGATTCAACAACCCATATGTTGACCATCAAGTCACATCCATTATGCTCAACTCTTTCCCGAAGTTTCAAACACGAGACCTTCCGGGACTAAAAACATACCTGCAACGCAAAGGAGAACTGCCCAAGGGACTTGTTTTGGGACTTGCTGCTATCATCACCTACTACAAAGGTGGTGTAAGAGCCGATGGAGCACCTATTCAGCCTAACGATGATTCACAAATTATGGAACTACTGAAAAACTTATGGGCAACTGCAGACTACCATAAGATAGCAGAGGGTGTACTAGCAGCAAAAGACCTAATTTGGACGGAGCATGGTGACCTCAATCAAATACCCGGCCTAACGGCTATGGTAGAGCAATTCCTTTGTGATATCCAAGAAAAGGGTATGCTCGAAACGGTTAAATCTATTTTGTAAACTTATTTATGTGTTAGGGAGAGATGCGTCTCTCCCTTTCTTTTGCTTTCCACTATGACACCTGTTTTTCGCATTAATCCTGCCGACAATGTAGCGGTGGCTATTGTCCCTCAAACAGCAGGAACTGTGATTTCAATCGATGGGATCAAAGTTCCTATCCGTCAAAACATACCAGCGGGACATAAAATTGCACTCAAAGATTTCGCCGAAGGAGAAAATGTCATCAAGTATGGATACCCTATCGGACACACCTCTTGTCCCTTGCGTATCGGCGATTGGGTTAATGAACATAATACCAAAACCAATCTCGCCGGACTGCTCAACTACGAATATCATCCTGTCCCTGTTGAACAACACAACACACCAAATCAACAATTAACTTTCAAGGGTTATCGACGAAGCAATCACCAAGTGGGTATCCGCAACGAGGTATGGATTATCCCTACCGTTGGTTGCGTAAATGGTATTGTTTCGCAATTGGCTGAACGATTGAGAGCAGAAACCAATACAGAAGGAGTGGATGCCATCATAGCATTCCCGCATAATTACGGCTGCTCACAATTAGGAGACGACCACGAAAATACGAAGAAAATCTTAAGAAATATGGTTTTACACCCCAATGCGGGTGCCGTTTTGGTCGTAGGACTTGGCTGTGAAAACAACCAACCCGATATATTCCAAGAGTTCTGCGGAGAATACGACCACGACCGAGTGCAATTCGTGGTCGCACAAAAGATTCAAGGTGACGAGGTCGACTATTGTATGCCCATCCTTCGAGAGTTATACAAAAAAGCAGCGAAAGACCAACGAGAAGACATACCCATCGCTGAACTCCGTGTAGGACTCAAATGCGGTGGATCTGATGGATTCTCAGGCATAACCGCAAATCCTCTTCTCGGAATGCTCTCCGATTTCTTAGTCGAACAAGGGGGTACCACTGTCCTTACCGAAGTTCCCGAAATGTTCGGTGCAGAAACGATACTTATGAACCGATGCAAAACAGTTGATTTATTCAATCAAACCGTCAAACTCATCAACGATTTCAAAGAATATTTCCTATCGCACGGAGAACCTGTTGGAGAAAATCCCTCACCAGGCAACAAAGCCGGAGGTATATCTACATTGGAAGAAAAAGCACTCGGATGCACGCAAAAATGTGGTAAAGCACCTGTCTCTGGCGTACTTCCTTATGGAGAACGACTTACCACCAATGGCCTCAACCTACTCTCTGCGCCTGGTAATGACCTCGTAGCCGCCACTGCTCTTGCTGCCGCAGGTTGCCATCTTGTCTTATTTACAACAGGACGAGGGACTCCTTTCGGCACTTTCGTTCCGACAGTTAAGGTCTCAACCAACTCTGCTTTGGCGAAGAATAAACCGACATGGATTGACTTCAACGCAGGTACAATGGTAGAGGATGAACCTGTGCAGCAAGTCTTTGAGCGTTTTGTAGAGTATGTTATCAGAGTTGCGAGCGGTGAATATACTAACAACGAACGAAAATCCTACCACGAGATTGCCATATTCAAAACAGGCGTCACCCTCTAACACACTAAAGCAACCGCATACAAAAGACGGAAAAGTACAAATCCACTCTTCCGTCTTTTTATTTTATGCCCATAGAAACATCCTTTTCATCGGTAGTTTTACAAATAACAATAAGGATATTATAAGTGGTCTAAAAGAACACTACAAGATAACAACGTCCTTCATATCTACATCTATCCAAAGACACCTCCGAATAAGACACATAAATACAATCTCTCAACAAGTCACAAAACACCATTAACATCCTCTTTTGTAACTTACACATCTGATGAAACCAACATATCTGATTCATCCTGCCTAACAATTATTCTCTTTCATCTTGTATCTTTACAATTATTTAACTACCTTTGTCCGCGTTAAGTCCGCTTGAACAAGAACAACAAGAAATAAAGGGCAAAAGAATACAACAAACAAGCACATAACAGGAGAAGCCGAAAACCATCAATAGAGTAGGCGTTATTTTTCAATTCGAGTTTCTATGGAGAACCAAGATTTCACACCCGCACCTAACAATCACTTGGTCAAGGCAATCCTGACCATGTTATTCTGCTGCCTTCCTTTTGGCATTGTGTCACTCGTGTACGCTGCTAAGGTGGACTCACTTTGGAGCATAGGGCAAAAAGAAGCCGCCCTAAAAGCAGCCGACGATGCCAATAAGTGGGGGAATATTGCGCTCATCTGCGGTATTGTCGCCATCGTTTGTTATCTACTCTTTTACTTTCTAATCTTCGTTGCGTGTGTAGCAGACGACACTTTCAACTTCGATAGTTTCTGATACCATGACATCTTCTCGAACCGTCATTATGCTTATCTCTTGCGGAATAATCATAATCGGTATTCTATGTCTGTACCATACTTTCGATCCAACACATAGCATCTACGCTCCCAAATGTATCATCAAATCCATCACAGGTTATGCTTGTCCTGGCTGCGGATGCCAAAGACTCCTCTATAATTGGGCAAACGGAAGATTCATTGAGGGACTTCGATATAACTATTTCTTTCCCATAGGAATACTATACATCATCCTTATTCTTACCGGGAAGCACCTTCCTAAACTGCAACGATTCTGCACATCCGCTTCAACAATCTACCTATTTATTGCGCTCTTCATCGCTTGGTGGATACTGCGAAATATCCTGAATATGTAACTCCTCCCCACTCCTCCAACACGCAATCTGCAACAAGATTGCAATGTTTTTACGCACCACGCTTGTACGATTGAGAAAAATGCACTAATTTTGTATCCTGATTTTTTGGCTCTATCATCCTTGTATTGCAATAGTGCCAAACAACAAGAAACAAATATAGACCAATATGTCCATAAACTCCATTTTTTCCATCTTCCTCCCTAAAGAGGACAAGTTCTTTCCTAAATTCCAGCAAGTGTCAAAAAACATCGTTGAGGCAGCCGATATTTTTGCACAGATGATTTCAGAGACCGACCTATCAAAACAAAACGATTTCTATATCCGCATCAAAGCATTAGAAACAGAGTGCGACGAGATAACCCAAATGATATTTGTCGACCTCAACGATACTTTTGTAACTCCTTACGATCGGGAAGATATGCACGAGTTGTGTGACGCTGTTGACGATGTAATGGACTTGATCAATTCTTCGGCAAAACGAACCATATTATACCAACCTAAATCGATGCCCAACAAAGCCATGCACATGGCAGAAATCATCTTGGAAGGGGCTAAAGCCATCAACACGGCCTTCCAACAACTGAAAACAATCAATAAAAAACCGGAAGTCGCATTAGAGCAGTGCAACAAACTGCACTCTCTCGAACACGAAGGCGACGATGTTTACGATAACTTTGTAAAAGACTTGTTCGAAACAGAAGAAGACGCACGAGAACTTATCAAGATAAAAGAAATAATGTCCTGTATGGAAGAAACCACAGATCATGCTAACCGCGTAGGAAAAACACTCAAAACAATTATTGTAAAGTACGCATAAACCACAATCCCTACTTAACACCATGTTGAGTAGGGATTTATTTTTTCTACATCAACATGGCTCTACTCATCACTATTATTGTCCTCGCTATCGCTTTCGACTTCATAAACGGGTTTCACGATAGTGCCAACTCCATAGCAACAGTTGTCTCCACTAAAGTATTGCGCCCATTTATCGCCGTCCTATGGGCTGCCGTGTTCAACTTTATTGCCTTCTTTATTGCCAAATATCTAATCGGAGAATTCGGCGTTGCACAAACGGTACAAAACACTGTCGTGGAGGAAACAGTCACGCTCCATCTTCTTGTAGCAGGCATGGTCGCTGCTATCATCTGGAACCTGCTTACATGGTGGAAAGGAATACCGTCCTCTTCATCTCACACCCTGATAGGAGGGCTGATGGGTGCCGCAATAGCAGCGCAAGGGTGGAATGCCGTACACTGGGGAACCGTCGGATTTATCGCCTTGTTTATATTTGTAGCCCCCCTCATAGGCTTCGTCTCAGGAAATCTAATCGCCATACTCACCTACTGGGTTGCCAAACGAGTCAAACCGCATAGAGCCGACAAATGGTTTAAGCGGCTGCAACTCATCTCATCCGCAGGACTGAGCATCGGACATGGACTGAACGACTCACAAAAAGCAATGGGAGTCGTCGCCTGCGCACTAATGGCATACACCAACACCTATCAAATCAAGTTCGAAGAACTACCCCATTGGCTTACCCCAATGAGTAGCCTACCGGTACCAGAATGGGTCCCCTTCGCATGTTTCTTTGCCATGGCAATAGGGACTATGTCTGGAGGTATGAAGATCATCAAAACCATGGGGAATAAAATAACGAAACTAACACCTGTCGAAGGCTTCTGTTCTCAAACCTCCGGTGCCATCACACTGCTGATTACCGAAATACTGAAAGTACCCGTATCCACAACGCATGTTATCAGCGGAGGAATAATGGGCGTCGGATCTGTAAAACGCCTGTCTGCCGTACGCTGGGGAGTAACAATCGAACTACTTACTGCATGGATTATTACTATACCCGTCAGCGCACTCATCGGCGCAGGAGTATATGGGGTGATGTCTATTTTCTTGTGACAAACAAGGCAACACCGGCACCACTCGCCCTTTGCTTTCCCTATCCAAAAGAATACCGCATCGCACAAAGATTGCGTACTAACTGAACAATGGTATCAACCGGGATAGAAGTCGTGTTGATACACAAATCATAGTTGCTCGCAACACCCCAATGCCCGTTCGTATAGAAATTGTAATAAGCAGCACGCTGTTTATCTGTCTTTTCTATTAGTTCTTCTGCGTGCTTGGCATTTATCGACAATCTTTCCTCCAAACGACGGACACGTTCTTCCTTATCGCAAGAGAGAAACAAATTAAGGCAGTCCGTTCTGTCGCGCAATATGTAATCTGCGCATCGCCCGACAAATACACAACTGCCACTTACAGCAAGCCTGCGGATAACCTGACTCTGTATTTGGAACAACTCTTGTTTACCGCCGCCTATCGCATACATATACGGATTGCACACCTCATCTGCTCGGGCAAACAAGTTCGCATCAAAATTACTCGCCTTGGCAGCCTCCGAAAGCAATTCCTTGTCATAGTAAGTCAGCGACAACGCCTCCGACAAGGCCTTGCCTACTGCCCTACCACCGGCCGCCAACTCTCTACCAATGTTGATTATCATCTCTTCGTATTATAAGGTTATGTTTGCAAAGGTAATAACTTTTTCGTAATTTCGCACCTCCAAACAAAGGAGAAGAGTAAACGCTATGAAAAGAAATATAGTATTGTGCGGATGTCTGTGTATCTGCCTATGCCTGTCGGCTCAAACGGCATCCATACAGAAAATCTTGTCAAACGACTGCACCAAGAATGCCAATATAAGTGTGTATGTACAGAATCTCTCTACGGGAAAAACATTAACCGCCTATCGTCAGCAAGCCGTTGTACCGCCCGCCTCTGTAATGAAGATTATCACATCGGCAACGGCAATCGAACTATTGGGAGACGATTTTCGTTTCTCTACCTATCTGGAGACCGACGGAACAATCGAAAAGGGCGTACTAAAAGGCAACCTCTATATTCGAGGCACGGGCGATCCCACCTTGGGTAGTGAAAAAGTGGGAAACCGTTCTTTCTTGTATAAATGGGCTAACGCTATCAAAGCCATCGGGATAAGAGAGATACAGGGGAACATAATCTCCGATGTATCCTTCTTCGATGCAAATGCCATCAACCCGCAATGGATTTGGGAAGACATCGGAAACTACTATGCACCCGGTATCTATGCACTACCCTATCTGGATAACACCCTGAATGTACAACTGCGCAGTACGGCAATAGGCAGTGTCGCTGAAGTAGTGAAGACCCTGCCTTACATCGAAGGTATCACCTTCGAGAATCATATACGCTGCACCTCTATCACCCACGATGGTGCTTACATTCACGGAGTTCCCTATAGCAACATGCGCTACTTGGTGGGTAGTGTGCCAAGCAATCGGGGTATATTTGGCGTCAAAGGCGATATCCCCAATCCTCCACTCTTGTTGGCACAACACTTCTGTATGCGACTACGGGAAAGCGGAATAACCATACAAGGCAAACCGGACTACATAACAGAAACGATGCCCAACACTACCCGAACACTCCTTTACACCCACCAATCGGAACCGCTTTCCGTCATTATCAAAGAGATAAACCAACACTCCAACAACCTGTACGCTGAGCAGGTATTCCGCTATCTTGGCAGTCTCATCACCATACCCTGCACTATTGCCAATGCAGTCGAAGTGGAACAGAATTGCTGGAGAAACAGGGGCATTTTCCTCAATTCTTCATTCATCATGGACGGATGTGGACTGGCACCACAAGACGCACTCTCCGCCGAAACCTTGGTACAAGTATTGTCCTATATGTGGAGAGGCAATCATCGTCAAGTGTTCCTCGAATCTCTTCCCATTGCGGGAGAATCGGGCACACTTAAGTCTTTCGGAGCGAATACCCCTCTGCAAGGAAAAGTGCAAGCAAAGAGCGGAACAACCTCCCGCATCAAGAGTTATGCTGGCTACCTCTATACACCAAACAACCAAACTATCGCCTTCGCAGTGATTATTAACAACGCCAATTGCAAACCCAAAGTCGTACAACAAATCATCGAATCGTTCCTGTTAGATGTATATCAAACAAACAAATAGTACCAATTCCTTGTTGCGGGATATGTCCGCACAACAAGAGTTGCCCGAGATGTTTACTGTCTACACCGACTTTCAGACTGCGGGACGAGGACAACAAGGCAATTCTTGGGAAAGCGAAGTGGGTGCCAATCTGCTATTCTCCACGCTCTTTCGGCTGCAAGACATCCCCGTTCAAAGGCAGTTCCTCCTCTCTGAACTTGTCCCTTTGGCTATTGTTCAGGTGCTGAACAAATACGCCACCTCGTTCACAATTAAGTGGCCGAACGACATTTACTGGAACGATCTGAAAATAGGAGGAATACTCATCGAGCATATTCTGCAAAGCAATTGCCTACAAAGGAGCATCGTAGGAGTGGGATTGAATGTGAATCAAACAAAATTCCTGAGTAATGCCCCCAACCCGATCTCATTGAAGAACATCCTATGCAAAGACATTAACAGAGAGGTCTTACTACAAGAAATCATCGATGAATTCAAGGTTTTACGCCCTCTGTTGTACCAACCGGAATCACTCAAACAGCGTTATATGGCGCATCTGTATCGCCGCAATGGCTACTACCCTTACGCAGAGATTCCCTGCTCTGCCGCACCTGTGAACATCGCACAGCACGACCTGAAAGGTAGTTTCTTGGCAACCATTTCCGACATCACCGACAACGGATGCATAGTCCTTACTGACGAACAAGACCACCGACACACTTATCATTTCAAGGAAATCCGATACATCATCGATCGGAAATCACAACAGGAAAACGCTCTTTAAGTGACTTCCCCGTACTCAGATTAAGAAACTCACACACGATAATGTATATCCCCACCTCGCCGACACGGTCGTTGGTCAATCTACCGTTCCACACCAATACACCCTCCGTCGAAACAATAGCATTCCGGTAAGGATAGGCTATCAAAGTACCTCGAGGAGTGAATACACGCATATTCACTGCATAGCCGTCACTCGGCAGTAGGTAGTGTATCAAACATACATCCCTCCACCCATCGCCATTCGGTGAAAAATTCTCCTCCTCTGCCCACACATAGCGACGGGCAACCGCCTCCTCTCCTCCGTCTATCGCTCTGTATTGCGAGTTTTGCGCTCCAGGAGTGGCATAACCGCAATCCCTGCTCGCCGAGTGCCACGAAGATGCATCATTGCTCGGAAGACACGGATGTATACGCTCTAACGACACTCCTTTTGTCTCCTCCAACAGCACATGATGCCACTTGGGAGAATAACCCACAGAATCCAGAATAGTTGTATCTTTCGTCACCCTATCCACCCGAAGGAGATAAAGTGTAGCCCCGCTATTCGACAACTTCCTGCTCCAACTGCATGGCCATATATTGTCATCACGCTCTGTTTCATAAAACGAAATGAAGTCCTCCGCATCGCTACACAGAACCGCATAATCATGAGCCTCTATTCGGGCAAACGACGGGAACTTGTTAGCGGAAAGAAAATCACCGTCCGCATTCCGTGTAGTCAGTTGAACTCCATCCAAGATCGCAGCAACGCTGTCCCGATTATAAACCTCTATAAACTCTTGCCCTCCCTCCGCAGGATCATACATTATCTCGTTTATCACAAGGTTTCCCATCGATGTTACATCTTCCGTATCAATCACTTCGCCCGTCACAACAATATCATCCAAATAATAACAGTTGCCCATTAGTTTCGAATTGCAAACAAGAACGCTGAAGTATTCACTCTTGACGGACTTCCCTACATAACAACTACCCTCCAACACATAGTCTTCATCCACCCCAACAACACAACTATACAACGATAATACTCCCTTTTCATCGAGAGAAATCCGCACTCGCACCTTGTTGTCTGTACCTGCCAACGACTGCACTCTCTGCTTGTTTTCTATCAGCAACTGCCTGTCATCTTCATACTGTTGATAGAGGGTGATATTCTTGTTTGCTCCCCCTATTTGAACATACAGTCCACTGCACTCTACAGGGTCTTGTGTGGTCGAAGTAATATAGATGCGCATATAGTTGTAAGCAGAAGGAGTGCATGCTATTCTCGCCCAAAAAGCCCACTCCGCATTCGCATTGACACGGCAAACGGTAGAAAGATAACTCGTTGCCGCATCGTTTGCCTTGGTTTGGAGTTGTTTGTACGGATTGATGGCAAAATGACTATATGTACCTTCCCATCGAGGATTATTGGTGTAGTCACCATCTGTAAAATCATCGATGAATTGGCAATAAACAGGGGTGCATACTGCCAATAATAACGGCAAAAGGAAGTGTCTCATTGTTTTCTATGGGTGAAATATCCACAAGCATCTGTTGCACCATTCCGTGCCTGCTTGTCCGAGACAAAGGTACTCCTTTCTTGCGAGTTCTGCAAATCTTATACGGACCCTATGACGCTAACCTAACATGCTAACAAGAAAGACACATTATAAAAAATGGCTAAAATCTATAAAATCTCTACCTCATGAGAAACAAAAAACAACCATCCGCAAACAATAGTATTTACTACCAATCCCAAAGAATCTATATAGGATGAATATAGGACGAATATAGGATGAACCTACAAACCACCTCCCAACCCCATAGAAAACACCCCTCTCCACACATTAGTCATTAACCCTTAATTGTTAATTTACAATAACTATTTACTACGCTCACAATGGCTCCTTGCTGCGCTCATACTCACCGTAGAGCCATAGCGTGCTATGGCTCTCATCCCCTCCTCTAACCACCTAGATCTTCTAAACCGTCTAGTTCCCCTACATCCCCTACTACAATTGCTTTCAACTATCAACTTTCAACTATCAACTTTCAACACCCCTTTGCAGACAGAACAATATGTTACCCTCCTACCTAATAAACCTTTTCAACCCATTAAACCACGCATAAACTAATAAACTAATCAACTAATCAACTAAAAAAACTGCCCTCAACACTCAACTATAAATACTCTACTATACCTATTGCACAAATAACATAGATTTACTACCTTTACACGCTCAAAGGGGATAAGAATTTCATCCATCAAATCTATGCAGTCAATTTGGGAAATACATAAACTATCGCAATCTGAGCAGCAAGTTGCAAAACAGTTGGCAGAGACTCTGAATATCAGTGAAGTCTCAGCCGGTATTTTGGTGCGGCGAGGATTATTAACTCCGGAAGCAGCACACGAATTCATATCGCCCAAACTGCGAAATCTGTCAGACCCTTTCCTGATGAAGGATATGGACAAGGCGGTAGAACGCCTATGCTTAGCCATAGATAGGAACGAAAATATTCTGATTTACGGCGATTACGATGTCGACGGAACGACTGCAGTAGCACTTGTATACCGTTTTCTACAAAACCACTACTCAAATATAGACTTCTATATTCCTGACAGATACACCGAAGGATACGGCATCTCTTACAAAGGCGTCGATTATGCAGAACAACACAAATGTACACTCATCATTGCATTGGATTGCGGAATACGAAACAATGCACAAATAGACTACGCCGCCCAAAAAGGCATTGACTTTATTATATGCGACCACCATCTGCCGGGCGCACTACTACCTGCAGCAGTAGCAGTACTCGACCCCAAACGAGCAGACTGCACTTTTCCATGCAAAGACCTGTCAGGTTGCGGCGTAGGATTTTGTTTCGTACAGGCTTATGCGCAAAAGAAAGGTATCAGCACCGACGAACTGATGCCCCTCTTGGAACTAACGGCTATGAGTATTGCATCCGACATCGTTCCTATCGTCGGAGAAAATCGCATACTTGCATATCACGGCTTGCGTGTAATAAACATCAAACCGTCTATTGGCGTAGCAAGTCTTTTGCAGAAAGCAGGATTAGAGAATTCTAAAGTAACCATCTCCGATCTTGTCTATCGCATAGGTCCTCGCTTGAATGCTTGTGGAAGGATAGAGTCAGGCAGAGAGGCAGTACAACTGTTGATAACACAAGATGCAGCCGTCGCTAATCGAATAAGCGCATCTATCGACGAGCATAATCGAGACCGCAAAGAGTTAGATCAGAAAATCACTGCAGAGGCATTGCAAATGCTTAAAGACGACCCCGATAACTCGAAGAGAATGACTAATGTGGTGTGTGGTAAAAACTGGCACAAAGGAGTCGTCGGAATAGTTGCCTCAAGACTGACAGAGTCGTACTATCGTCCTACCATTGTACTAACAGAATGTGACGGCATAGTATCCGGCTCTGCGCGTTCTGTGGCAAACTTTGATATATACACCGCAATAGATTCCTGCCACGACCTGTTAGACAACTTCGGAGGACACATATTCGCTGCAGGATTGTCGATGAAAACAGAGAATTACCCCGCTTTTAGGGAACGATTCGATAAGTATGTCCGCGAACATATCTTGCCCGAACAACTGCAACCCACGATTCAAGTGGAGTGTGAACTGTCTTTTTCCGACATCACTAACAAGTTCTTCGATATATTACGCTGTTTAGAACCCTTCGGACCAGGTAACCCAAATCCACTGTTCATCACTCGAGGAGTAACAAACCACCATGATACTCGCGCAGTTGGGAAAACCGCAGAACACCTGAAATTGGATGTTACAGATAATGGCATCGATTCCATAAAGGGCATCGCATTTGGCAAAGGCAATCTTGCCAACTACCTCTTGGCTGGTGAAAAGATAGATATCTGCTACAGCGTAGAAAAAAATGTATTCCAAAACTGCATATCGCTACAAATCAGAGCGCAAGACATACACTATCCTGCAGATAACAAAATAATTCTATATACAAACAACACTCATCACTAATACATTATGTTTTCAGAAAGAGACCAACAATCACCCAAACAACGAAGAGGAAGTATAGAAGTAATCTGCGGTAGTATGTTCTCCGGTAAGACGGAAGAACTTATCCGAAGAATGAAGCGCGCTCAATTCGCCAAGCAAAAAGTGGAGATTTTCAAACCTGCAATGGATATTCGTTATTCGGAAGTGGATGTAGTGTCGCACGATAAAAATAAAATAACCTCTACTCCTGTCGACTCATCAGGAAACATCCTCCTTCTTGCATCGGATGTAGATGTTGTAGGCATCGATGAAGCGCAGTTCTTTGATGAAGGAATTGTAGATGTATGCATCCAACTCGCAAATTCAGGCATCAGAGTAATCATAGCCGGCTTAGATATGGACTTCTTAGGTCACCCCTTCGGTTCAATGCCCGCACTAATGGCTATTGCAGAAGATGTGTATAAGGTGCATGCTATATGCGTGCATTGCGGTGATTTAGCCTATATCTCTCACCGGTTAGTGGATAGTACCAAGCAAATTCTACTCGGCGAAACAGCAGAATACGAGCCTATATGTCGAAGTTGCTATGAACGACTGAAAGAGACAGAAGCAATTTAAGTAGTTATTTCTTTACAAATGCTTGCAAACTTTATTCTTCCTCTTGCAATAGAGGGTACCTTTACCTATCGAATACCCGATGAAATGACTTCTTCGGCGCAAGTAGGAATGCGGGCATTACTACCTGTAGGCAATAAAATTTACACAGGCATTCTACACTCATTCCTTACTCAGGATATAGTAGATATAAAGGACTTCAAGTTAAAAGATATAGTAGGTTTTTTGGACAACGAACCTATTATAAATTCTCAACAATTAGCACTCTGGCAATGGCTATCCGACTATTATCTGTGTTCCATTGGAGAGGTTATGAAACTTGCATTGCCTGCCGTATTTAAGTTGGAGAGCGAAACTAAGGTACAAATAAATCGTTCCTCTGTTATCAACACAGAGCAACTATCTGCTACACAACGAAACATATTAAACCTGCTTGGCGATGGCAAACTGCATAATATGCAGGAACTAAGCAAAGCGGTAGGTATTAAAAGCATCGCCCAAGCAATCAAGAAACTGATAGATGAAGATTATGTTCAAACAGCAGAGGAGATACAAAACCATTTCGCACCTAAAACGGAGGTCTTTTATTCATTAACCCCTGCATATAAAGAAGACACACATTGGCAGCAGATTGCACAGTCGTTGAAAAAATACACAAAACAATACGAATTGTTGCAACATCTGCATAGCGTACAAGATATAAACCAAAAACAACTTGCTCAATGGGAGGGTTATTCTGTATCTGCACTACGAACTCTAATAACAAAAGGTATTGTCGTGCAAGAACGGAGAGAGGTGGAAATCTCGTCCTCTGCAGATAAGTCTATTCAGGAAAAGAACACGCTCAATGTATATCAAGAGGAGGCTGTGATACAGATCAAAGAACAATGGCAGCAAAAAAATATCGTATTACTGCATGGCGTGACATCAAGTGGAAAGACCGAAGTGTATATCCATTTGATAGAAGAAATGCTGAATATACACAGACAGATACTCTATTTGGTACCGGAGATTGCATTGACCACCCAATTAAGTGAACGACTAAAACAAGTCTTTGGTAACCGGTTAAGCGTGTATCATTCTCGTTTATCAGAACGAGAACGAGGAGACATCTATCGAAACTTGCAAAGCGGCAAAATCGACATCTTATTGGGCGTACGATCTACACTATTCCTTCCATTTGACAATTTGGGATTAATCATAGTGGACGAAGAACACGATTCTTCATATAAACAACAAGATGTTGCTCCCTGTTACTATGCTCGTACGGTAGCATACTTTTTGGCACACCTCTATAATGCCAAAGTACTGTTAGGCTCCGCCACACCTGCGATAGAAACTTATTATAACACCCAAATAGGTAAAATAGGACTTGTCAAACTGATGCACCGTTATAACGACATCCCATTACCAACGATACATCTACTGGACATGAAGGAGAACTATAGGCGCAAAGAAATGAAAAGGCATCTGTCCTATTCGTTGATAGAAAATATCAGTACAGCCATTGATAAAAACAAGCAAGTTATTTTGTTTCAAAATAGACGGGGCTACGCCGCACAAACAGAGTGCAAACAATGCGGGTATGTTCCCAAATGCATACATTGCGATGTGACATTAACAGTACATCAGAATCAAGGAAAACTGATTTGCCATTATTGCGGCTACTCTATGCCAATCCCGATAAAATGTCCAATTTGTAACAATGCTCCCTTGTTAAATAAAGGTTTCGGAACAGAACAATTAGAGGAGGAGGTCAGAACATTGTTCCCACAAGCAAAGGTAATACGAATGGACTTGGATTCTACTCGCAAAAAGAATGCTTATCAAGAATTATTAGATAACTTTGCAGCACATAAAGCGGATATACTCATAGGGACGCAAATGGTTAGTAAGGGACTGCATTTTCCCGATGTGAATATAGTTGCAATACCCAATGCTGACAATCTGATGAATCAACCCTCTTTCCGTGCTTACGAATATGCTTTTCAGCAATTAGAGCAAGTTAGTGGGCGAGCAGGAAGGCAGGGCAACGAAGGAGAAGTGTACATACAGACCTATCAAGTAGATAATCCCTTGTTCAAACAATTGGTGACGCACGATTATGAGACATTCTATCAAGAACAAATCAAAGAGCGTAAATTGTTCAAATATCCTCCTTTTTATCGGTTATTGGAGATTCGTATTCGACATAGAGAACTGCAACAAGTAGAATTGTCTTCCAATATACTACAAAGACAATTGAAGCATGTCTTTGGTAAGCGTTGTTCAATGGTTATCACCCCTCAAATTAGTAAAATGTATAATCTACACGAACGACGAATTGTACTGAAAATAGAGAGTACCGCCTCGTTCTCGAAGGCAAAAGAACTCTTACAACAATGTGTAAAGAGTGTAACCTCTCTACCAGAGGTCAAATCGACGATATTCACAGAAGTAGAACCCTTATAACGATATAACAAAATGAGAAAAATACAGGGATCTCTCACAAATATACGCCCAATATGGAAAATGGTTTCATTTATAGGTGTAATGTTGTTATGCCTTTTTCTTGTAATTATTCTGTATGGGGGGGTGTTTGGAACAAGACAAGATGTAAATGCCCTGAAAGTGTTACAGGCATTGCAAACTATATTTGTGTTTATTCTACCTTGTCTGCTTTGTGCTTACCTGTGGGATAGTCAGCCGATGCATTATTTGCAGTTGGATAAACCTATAAAGATGTTCCCTGCTTGTTGGATCGTAGTTGTGATGCTGCTTGCTATTCCTGCCATCAATCTATTGAGTTGGTGTAATCAACAAATAACACTACCCTCATTCTTGAGTGAGTTGGAGATGTGGATGCAAGCACAAGAAGACAGTGCAGCGACTTTAACAGAACGATTTATCAAAGCTGATAACTTTGGCATTTTATCATTCAATCTACTACTTATGGCATTGCTGCCTGCTATTGGAGAAGAGTTATGTTTCAGAGGGGTTATACAAAAACTCTTACAACCGATGAATATGGCATCTCTAAATGGACAAGTTTCTAACAAAGCAATACATATATCCGTTTGGGTATCGGCAATACTGTTTTCAGCAATGCACTTGCAATTCTATGGCTTTATTCCCCGTATGCTATTAGGTGCGTTCTTCGGTTATTTATTAGTATGGTCAGGTAGTTTGTGGTTACCTGTATTGGCGCATTTTACCAACAACGCCGTAGTGATATTGTTCTACAATTTATATTATATGCGTGGTCTTTCTACAGATGATATTGATACTTTCGGTACAGGAAGCACATTGTGGGCAGGGTGTTTAAGTATTGCATTGACTTTGTTGGGTATCGGGATACTATATAGATTCTATCATCAACGAAACACATTATAGTGTATCCAAATGCACATCTCGAAAACCAAGGAAATAAAGAATACCATCTAACCCTATAGTAGAAATAGATTGTTGTGCGTTTGCCTTTACTTTAGGCTTGGCATGAAAAGCGATTCCTAATCCTGCCAAGTTGAGCATAGGCAGGTCATTCGCTCCATCTCCTACTGCAATGACTTGTTCCAAGTCAATATTCTCGGTATGTGCTATAGAGTTGAGCAATTCTGCTTTCTTTTTTCCATCAATGATATCACCTATATAATGCCCTGTGAGTTTCCCGTCAACAATTTCCAAATTATTGGCATATACATAATCAACGCCAAAGCGCTTCTGCAGATAGCGTCCAAAATAAGTAAACCCTCCAGATATAATAGCGATTTTCATACCACATTTCTTAAGGACAGACATTACACGGTCGGCACCTTCCATAATTGGCAAGTGTTCTGCAATATCTTGCATAACCGACTCATTTAGTCCTTTAAGTAGTGATACTCGCCGTGTAAAACTCTCTTTGAAATCTATTTCTCCACGCATAGCCGATTCCGTAATAGCCCGTACTTCTACCCCTACTCCTGCTCTATCGGCTAATTCATCAATGACTTCCGTTTTAATAAGAGTTGAGTCCATATCGAAACAGATAAGACGACGATGACGACGATAGATATCGTCTCGTTGGAAGGATATATCAATACTCTCTTGAGCAGATATATCCAAGAATTGTGCTGTCAAGGTATGTTTATCTTGCACCTCTCCTCTTACAGAGAACTCCACACAAGAGCGCGGATGTTCATTTTTGGGGAGACTAAGAGGCGGGCGACCTGTAAGCCGCGTGATAGCATCGATGTTCAAATTACGATCGGACAAGGCTTGTGTTACGAGTGATATTTGTTGCGCCGTAATTTCTTGTCCCAATATTGTAATGACATGGCGTGGTTTGCCGTGACGCATTACCCATGCAGAATATTCATTATCTGTGATAGGAGTAAATCTGACTTGCATTCCCAATTCAGTACAACGGAACAGAATTTCTTTCAGCATATCACCTGAATGACGCGTGTTTTCTATCTTGAACATTAGACCTAAAGAAAGTTGATGATGCAGGTTGGCTTGCCCTATATCCAAGATGATGGCGTTGTATTTACCTAATATCTGCGTGACAGAAGATGTGACGCCAGGATGATCTTCTCCTGATATTGTTATCAGGATGATTTCGTGTTGCTTCATTGGTTTGCGTATAGTTAGATTATCGAGGCAAATGTACAATAAAAATGTGAGAGTACCAAAGAAAATGTGTTGTTCTCAAAAGCGAAAGTGATATTGGTTACGCTATCGTGAGATTTGAGAATCTATTATGGCTGATGTTGCGCATAGAATAGTGATGTTACTCCAATGCACGATATAAGCCACCCGGTAATGACTTGACAATTCCACGAAACTCCATTTGTAGGAGTAGCGATGACACTTTGGAGTATGGCATCCGTGTTTCCATTACCAATAAATTGATATGCAGACCTTCTACATTTTCATGGAGTATCTTTAGGAGAGCATCTTCCTCGTCACTTAAATCGGTAAATATCTTTGTTTGTAGGGGTGCAGATGGTTTATTCACATCCCACTGCATTGCCTGCAGAATATCTTGCCCACTCTCCACTAACATTGCCTTGTTATGCTTAATAAGGGCATTACAGCCAGCTGAACAGATGTCTCCTACTCTACCAGGAATGGTAAATACATCTCTGTCGTAAGAGTTGGCCATCTCTGCTGTTAGCAACGAACCACCCTTCTCTTTTGATTCAACTACTAAAGTAGCATCACTTATACCTGCGATGATACGATTTCGCGCTACAAAGTTCTGTCTATCCGGTCGAGTTCCAGTTATATACTCGGTCAGTAATCCTCCGTTTTGTAGTGCAGCAATTGCAGTATTTCTATGCACTGCAGGATAAATTCTGTCTAATCCATGACCCGGAATAATAATTGTAGATAGACCTGCTTCTAATGCTGCTCGATGTGCAGTGATGTCTATACCATACGCCATACCGCTCACAATAATGACATCTTTTAACGAGGCGGCTATGTCTAATATGCAACGCCTACATATCTCTTTTCCACGCTCGGTTGGAACACGAGTACCGACTATAGAAAGGAAGTGACCGTTATTTAAGTTTAGATTTCCTTTTCCGAACAGCAACAATGGTGCATCAGGACATTCTCGCAAGCGATACGGGTAGTTGTCGTCTTGATAGTAGTATGTGGTAATATGGTGTTCGGAGATAAAATCCAACTCCTTATCTGCGCGAGCAAGTGCTTTGTTACGATTATTAACAATAGCCGATACTACTGATGGTTGGATATTCGGTATTCTTGCTATATCTTTATGAGTCGCCGCAAAGAACTCCTTAACCGAACCAAAATACTCAATTAACAGTTTGGAATGGCGTAGTCCGACAGTAGGCAATAAGCCTATTGCAATTTGATATCTTAACTCACTCTCTTCTTGCATAGATAGATGCTTGCAAAACAACCGATGACTACACCAATGGTATCTGCTATCCAATCGAACCAATCACCTGTCCGTGGTGAAAAATAATACTCCTGTAGAAGTTCGATTGCTCCACCATATACGATAGGTAATAGAGAACCTAAGATTATAGTCTTCGTAGTAGATAACTGATTGCGAAGCATAGTATATGTAAATATAAATGCTAACGCAAGATACATTAACAGGTGTGCTATCTTGTCGAAATATGGGATAGTGTCTGTAAAAGAGATATGGACATTCCGCATTAAGGATAGATACAGTATTATCCCTGCCACCAGAATGGTCGGAATATAAGTCCATACTCTTTTCATTATCGGCTAATGTATAAGATTATGCCCTGTCATCTCTGCCGGTTGAGGCAGCCCTAGTATATGACACAGTGATGGTGCTACATCTGCAAGGATGCCATCGCTCGCTTGTGCATTTTTGTTTTCGGACACATAGACAAATGGTACAGGATTCAACGAGTGAGCCGTGTTGGGTGTTCCATCGACATTCTTAGCATGGTCGGCATTGCCATGGTCTGCAATGATAATTACTTCGTAGTTGTTTCTACACGCCGCTTCTATCACCTTGCCGACACATGTATCGATGGTTGCTACTGCTTTTTGTATAGCAGAGTAAACGCCTGTATGCCCCACCATATCTCCGTTGGCGAAGTTCAATGTGATATAGTCGTATTTTTGAGTATCCAATGCTTTTACCAATGCTTCTGTTACTTGCGGGGCAGACATTTCTGGTTGTAAATCATAGGTTGCGACTTTTGGTGATGGTATCAATATACGCTCTTCTCCTGCAAATGGTGCCTCTCGTCCTCCGGAGAAGAAGAATGTTACATGTGCGAATTTCTCGGTTTCCGCTATACGCAGTTGTTTTAGACCTGCTTTTGACACTATTTCGCCCATTGTATTCTCCACATTTTCTTTTGGGAACAGGATATGTACTCCTGTGAATGAGGAATCGTATGGAGTCATACAATAGTACTGCAAGTCTTTGATTGTATGCATACCTGCTTCGGGCATATCTTTTTGTGTCAAGACGATAGTAATTTCTTTTGCACGATCGTTGCGGTAGTTAAAGAAGATCACCACATCTCCTTCTTGAATGGTTGCCAAGGGTTTGCCATTGGCATCTACCGCAACTATCGGCTTGATGAATTCATCGGTTATTCCTTCTGCATAGGAGTTGCGCATTGCTTCCAATAAGTCGGTTGCGGGTGTCCCTTGTCCATTTACCAACAAATCGTAGGCGAACTTTATACGCTCCCATCGTTTATCACGGTCCATTGCATAGTAACGACCGCAAATACTTGCGATATGTCCTGCTGTTGTTGCGCAGTGTTGTTGCAACTCCTCAATGAAACCTATACCACTTTTTGGGTCGGTGTCACGACCATCCATAAAACAGTGAATAAAGGTCTTATCTATTCCGTAGATTTTGGCAATCTCGCAGAGTTTGAAAAGGTGTTCCAAACTACTATGCACTCCACCATTTGAGGTTAGTCCCATAAAATGTATCTGTTTGCCCTGTTTCTTGGCATAACTGAATGCAGATACTATCTCGGGGTTTTGCAGGATAGAGTTGTCTTGGCAGGCTCTGTTGATTTTAACCAAATCCTGATATACAATTCTTCCTGCTCCGATGTTCAAGTGACCTACTTCCGAGTTGCCCATTTGACCGTCGGGCAATCCTACATTCTCGCCGGATGCTTGTAGTTGCGAGTGAGGATATGTAGCCAATAGTTTGTCCCAGTTGGGTGTCGGGGTTGAATAAATTGCGTCTGATTCAGATTTATCGCCGATTCCCCAACCGTCTAAAATCATTAATAGTGCTTTTTTCATATTCTTTGTTTTATCTGTTATCTTTGTAGATTCTGTCCATCATACGCTTGTCTTCGTTCTCCTTGAGCGTTTGTCGCTTGTCGTAAGTATGTTTGCCTTGGCATAGTGCTATTTCGAGTTTTGCCAACCCTTTTTCATTGATAAACAAGCGTAGTGGAATGATTGTTTTCCCCGTTTCTTTCGTTTGTCGCTGCAACTTAACCAGTTCTTTGTGCTGCAGAAGAAGTTTTCTGTCCCTTTGCGGTACATGATTATTGAATGTCCCCAGTGCATATTCTGCTATATGCATATTCTTCACCCATAATTCTCCCGATAAAAACAGACAATAGGTATCATTCAGACCTGCCTTTCCTTCACGAATCGATTTGATTTCTGTTCCATATAGTTGCAACCCTGCAGTATATCGGTCTAAGATTTCATAATCGAAGGCAGCCCGTTTGTTTTTGATATTTACATCTGATTTATAGCGCATAATGATTACATATTGGGGAATAACAATTTTAATACCAAACGAAGGAGCATGGGCAATGCAACCATTGTGGCTGACAAAATGACAACTGCTCGATTGATCGAACCCCTCATTTGAATGTCTAATGTTTTACAGCCTGTATAAAGCAAGTATATTATATAGAGGTTCAAGATTTGCAGGTAACTCATACTTGGAATCAATGTCAGCAATATATCCATCGCAAAATAGACCGTCATGGAATAAGTGACCAAAGTATAGACATTCCGTATTTCTTTTTTCTTGCTGATACAGCCATATAACAGAAACCCGCCTATTGCAATAGCAAGATAATAGGTGACAAGATAGAACAACATTACTTTGAGCAACTCTCCGAATGCCTGCAAGAGATTGACAGAGCTGGTATGATAGAGCAAAGTGCATAGGAAATGTAATACTCCACACAAGACCGTCAGAGGTAGTATGTAGGTGGAAAGCAATGATTTCATCGATGGTTTTTCGGTAGCGACCTGCTTCCATTCTGCAGAAGGGGATAACAGTATATGCCCGAAACGGCGTCCGATGGATTTGATATATTCGATTATCTTTTTCACTCTCTTGAAAAACGGATTACAAGACTATCTTACGAGGTGCAAAGATACAATTATTTTCACAAATTCGGCAAACCTTCTCCATTGGAGGATTCACTTCTGTCCATAAATATCCGTTGTATTTGTAAGATTATGATACACCTCTTTGCAGATTAAAATAAAAGCAGTACTTTTGCAGGACACAAAATACAAATATCTATGCTTAAAAACATCTTAGCCATTACCGGTAGGCCCGGACTATTTCGTTTGGTTAGCAGAGGAAATGGTATGCTTATTGTTGAGTCGCTTGAAGACGGGAAGCGCATGCCTACTTATTCGCGAGATAAAGTAGTCAGTCTTGCTGATATATCTATGTTTACGACCTCTGAAGATGTTCCGTTGCGGGTTGTTTTGGAGTCGCTCGGTAAACAAGAGAACCTACAAGAGTGCAAATTGGAAGTGAAGAAGGCCGATAATGATACCTTGCGGGACTTTTTTGCCAAGATTCTTCCGAACTTTGACAGAGATCGTGTCTATCCTTCGGATATACGCAAACTTGTTCAGTGGTATAATATCCTTATCAAGTCGGGTATTACTGATTTCAAAGAAATAGAGGAGGCAGATAAGAATACCGTTGTGCGTGAGGAGGTCAACAAAGTTGATGAAAAGAAGGCTGTACAACGCTCGGAAGGTAGAGTTCGTAAGGCTGCAGTAAGCAACACCCGTTCGAATGTCGGTACAAAAAAGGGATAACAACGATTGAAGGTTAGAGAGATTATTGAGAAAATAGAGTCTGTTGCGCCTCTGTCATTGCAAGAGCATTGGGACAATTCGGGAATACAGACAGGTGATTTAGGACAGGAAGTACATTCTGTTCTATTGTGTACTGATATAACAGAGGCTGTTCTGCAAGAGGCGATAGAGCGAAACTGCCAACTTGTAATCTCTCACCATCCTCTTCTTTTTCAAGGCTTAAAGACCATTCAAGGCAATACGACGGCGGAGCGTTGCGTTGTTCTTGCTATAAAAAACAACATTACTCTTTATTCCTCCCATACGGCTATGGATGTTTATCTGCATGGCGTTAGCGGTCATATTGCAGACCGATTGGGGATTGAGCGATATGAGATTCTTGCTCCGACGCAACCCGAACACGGATTAGGTGTAATCGGTTGCTTGCCGACTCCTGTTCCTTTTATAGATTTCCTTAAACAGGTTTCCGACTCTTTTTATATTCAAGCGATGCGCTATACACCACCCAAGCAAGAAACGGTGCAGCGTATTGCTATTTGCGGCGGAGCAGGTAGCGAATTCATTCCTCTTGCCATTGAGCAGAAAGCGGATGTCTATCTTAGTTCCGACTTCAAATATCATGAGTTCTGTGAAGCCAACGGGCTTGTTGCTGTGGTGGACATGGGACATTTTGAGAGTGAACAATATACCAAAGAAGTGTTTGCTCACCTGTTGGCTCCTTGCCGAAACCGAATAGACATCGTTCTATCGGAGAACGACCGAAGTCCCGTTTTGACCTATATAAGAGGCAATAATATAATGAATTAAATAAAAACAATACTTGTTATGGCAACAAAAGAAAACGAATTGACAACCGAACAAAAGTTGCACCTTCTATATGAATTGCAGAAGGTTTATTCAAAAATTGACGAACTACGCGTTCTTCTTGGTGAGTTACCCGGTGAAGTGAAAGACATGGGTGATGAAGTAGAGGGACTTAAATGCCGTCTTTCCAATATTGAGAACGAGATTAAAGACTTGGAAGCACGCATCAGTGAGAAAAAAGTACAAGGCGAGATGGCAAATGCCATGGTTGCCCGTTATAAGGAGCAACAAGATAATGTGCGTAATAACCGCGAATACGACAATCTCACCAAAGAAATAGAGTTCCAAACCATAGAGGTTGAACTCTGTCAGAAACGCATCAAAGAATATACAGCCGCCTTGGAACAGAAGCAGGTTGACAAACAGAAAACCATTGCAGACATAGAGGAGTGTACTATTGACTTGCGTGAAAAAGAGCATGAGTTGGATGATATTCTTAATGAGACAAAAGGGCAAACAGAACAACTTATGCTGTATGCACAAGACCTCGAAAAGAAAATGACCGATGAACGGTTGTTGACAGCATTTAAGAGAATACGTAAAAATGCGCATAACGGTCTTGCAGTTGTTACGGTAGAACGCGATGCGTGTGGTGGTTGTCATAATAAAATACCGGCACAGCGTCAGTTAGATATTCGTTTGAGAAAGAAAATCATTGTTTGCGAATATTGCGGCCGTATTCTTATTGACCCTGAAATGGCCGAAGAAACAAACAAGGAATAAGCACCATTGTTTGTATGGTATTTTTCCCACCTATACACACTCTACGAGGGATGTGTATAGGTGGGAAAAAGTCCGATGAAAAGGTCATTATAGGAGCGATTGCCAAAGAAAAGCACTCGCATTGTCGTCCGAAAAGAACCCTATTCAAGAAATCTGTATCTGACAGGACTATGTTTTGCAGTCTGTTGGTGCAGGTATGGCTGTGAGTCTAACCTATTTATGAGAAACCCTGCTACAACAATGGCAGCAGATAGATTGGAGAGATTGGGCAGTGATAACCGGATGATGTACAGGGGAGGGCATTGTTAAATATCGTTTATATACAACATTTGGCGCACTAACGATATTTACAGTTGATTTCATCTTGTTTTCGATGGTGTTTTGACGGTATTTTTATAGTCATCCTATATTCGTCCTATATTCATCCTATACTCATCTTATATAAAACCTTCGAAACAGGTAGTATTGACGGGGCTTTACGAATAGTAGTCTTATCGTTTTCCGAAGGGAAGAGTATTCTTTTGCGCAGGCAATATATTTATATTATTTAACAATACACACCGAACATCCGAGATTATCGAACCGACAGAGGGGTGCAACGGGAGGTTGCGTGCGATGATCCGATTATTATGCCGGAGGGCAGTTGTTGTGTATTTGGTAGATTTTCTCTAACTTTGTGCATCCAAAATTCGCTTTACAACTATGACTGAAACAGACCTCACCCAAGCAACAGCTGAATACACCAAAGACAATGTCCGACATTTGGATGATGTGGAACATATCCGCCTGCGTCCTGGAATGTACATTGGTAAATTAGGAGACGGTTCACATTCCGATGACGGTATTTATGTCCTTATAAAAGAGACGATTGACAACTCGATTGATGAGTTTCGCATGAATGCCGGCAAGGTTATTGATGTGCATGTGGAGGACGGTAAGGTTTCCGTGAGGGACTATGGACGGGGTATTCCTTTGGAGGTGTTGACGGATGTGGTTTCGATGCTTAATACTGGCGCAAAGTATGATTCGAAGGCATTCAAGAAATCGGTAGGACTAAACGGCGTGGGGCTGAAAGCAGTGAATGCGTTATCGTGGAAATTTGCGGCTCAATCGTTTCGAGACGGGAAGACCCGCCGAGTGGAATTCAAACAGGGCAAACTGACGAGCGATACGGATATTATTGAGGATACGACGCACGCACAACGGGGAACATACATAGCGTTTGAGCCGGATGCATCGAGGGGCATCTTTGAAAATTACACTTTCAGAGAGGAATACATTGAGACTATGCTGCGTAATTACGCCTATTTGAACATAGGTCTTACTCTGAATTACAACGGGAAGCACTTCATTTCGAGGAGGGGACTTCTGGATCTGTTGACCGAAAATATGACGGTGGAACCTCTTTATCCGATTATACATCTGAAGGGTGACGATATAGAGATAGCACTGACTCATACGAATCAGAACAACGATGAATACTACTCATTCGTGAACGGACAACATACGATTCAGGGAGGTACTCACCAAACGGCATTTCGGGAGGCGATAGGCAGGACGATAAAAGATTTCTTCGGAAAGAACATGGACCTGACCGATGTTCGAAACGGGATTGTAGGTGCGATAGCCATCAATGTAGAGGAGCCGGTGTTTGAGAGCCAGACAAAGACAAAGTTAGGTTCACGGGATATGTCGCCGAAGGAAGGCAGCATATCGGTTAATAAGTTCGTCAATGATTTTGTAAAGAAAGAACTTGATAATTTTCTGCATAAGCATCCGGAAATCACGGAGGTTATGCTACAAAAGATTCAAGACTCGGAGAAAGAGCGCAAAGCCATCTTGGGCGTTACAAAAATTGCGCGAGAAAGAGCAAAGAAGAATAATCTGAATAACCCTAAACTAAGAGATTGCCGAATACATTTGAACGATGCCAAGCCGACACGGCAGAGTAAAGACTCGGACGAAGATTTGAGGGACTTCAGTTCCATATTCATTACCGAAGGGTTGTCGGCATCGGGTTCTATTACGAAATCACGCGATGTGAACACTCAAGCCGTGTTTTCGCTAAGGGGTAAGCCCAAGAACAGTTTCGGGTTAACGAAGGAGATTGTTTATGAGAACGAGGAATTTTTCTGCCTGCAATCGGCTCTGAATATAGAAGACGGGCTTGACAATCTTCGTTACAATAAGGTTATTATTGCGACAGATGCAGATGTTGACGGTATGCATATACGCTTACTGCTGCTTACATTCTTTCTACAATTCTTCCCTGACCTTGTCAAGAAAGGGCATGTTTATATCTTGCAGACACCACTGTTTCGAGTAAAGAACAAGAAAGAGATACGCTATTGCTACACAGAGGAAGAACGCCTGCAAGCAATAGAGGACCTCAGTCCCAATCCAGAGATAACCCGTTTCAAAGGATTAGGTGAGATTTCTCCCGATGAATTCAAGGGATTTATCGGCAATAACATCCGGCTTGACCAAGTGTCGCTAAGGAAGGAAGATGCCGTGAACGAACTGATGGAGTTCTATATGGGAAAGAATACGATGGAACGGCAGAACTTCATTATAGACAATCTGGTTGTAGAAGAAGACGCTGTAGATTAGACAAGTATGTGGTGGGTTCTGGTTGTTATATTTATCGGTTTGGGGCTGGTGATCGTGGTCGCTACCGAGTTGAGGGAGCGACAGACGGGTAAGGGAGGCAGTGATAAGTCTGCTGCAACAGACAAGAAGCGCAGTCTCGTTGATGGGGAATGCTGCGGGCAACATGCCGTGTGTGAGCGAGAGTCGTTGCTCAATCAGAAGACAGAGATTATCTATTACGATGATGAAGAATTGGACTTGCTGAGCGGAATTTCTCCCGATGAATACACTGAAGAACAAGTTCGCGAGATAGAAGAAGTGTTCTATACATTGCAAGAAAAAGATGTAGCAGGTTGGCTCAAAAGCCTACAATTGCGCAATATAGTTCTACCGAATGAACTACGAGATGAAGCCCTGATGATTATCAGTGAACGACGCAAAACGAGTCACTTGTAACAGTATCTGTCATCTATTTGAAAAAATCGTATAAAAAACGCTCAATCGTAGTTGTGTATATCAATAATTATGATTAGTTTTGCGGTCTATTAAGTAGGGGCATCCGCTCTTGCTTTTTGTGTTGAAAGACAATTGAAAATTCATATAACTAATAAAGTAAGCAATACGGAAAATGGGTCTTTTTTCATTTACACAAGAGATTGCCATTGATTTAGGCACTGCGAATACGATAATTATTTGCGATGATAAGATCGTGGTAGATGAGCCATCGGTTGTGGCTATAAGTATGGAAACCAATGAGATGGTTGCTGTAGGTCGGAAGGCACAGCAAATGATTGGCAAGGGAGGTAATAAGATTCGGACGGTACGCCCTTTGCGCAAAGGCGTCATTGCAGACTTTAATGCCTGTGAGATGATGATACGCGGTTTAGTCAAGATGATACCGAGAAAGAACAAACTATTTATGCCTTCTCTGAAGATGGTAGTCTGCATTCCATCGGGCAGTACGGAAGTGGAGATTAGAGCCGTACGCGACAGTAGTCAGCACGCCGGCGGCCGAGAGGTTTACATGATTTATGAGCCTATGGCGGCGGCAATAGGTATGGGTATAGATGTTGAGAGTCCGAAAGGGTGTATGATTGTTGATATAGGCGGTGGTACCACAGAGATTGCCGTTATCTCTTTGGGAGGGATTGTGACCAATAAATCGATTCAAATTGCAGGAGATGAACTGAATGCTGACATTATTGAGTATATGGGGCGTATGCACAATCTGCGTATAGACGAGCCTACAGCCGAGCGCATTAAGATGCGGGTCGGTTCTGCCTTGACGGAACTTGATAATCCGCCTGAAGATTTCAAGGTCATTGGTCCGAACAAGACTTCAGCCCTACCGATGGAGGTTCCCGTAAGTTATCAAGAGATTGCGCACTGCCTTGAAAAGTCGATTTCGAAGATAGAGAATGCCATTTTGCAGGCTCTTGAGGGTACGCCGTCGGAGTTGTATGCAGACATCGTTAACAATGGCATTTTCCTTGCCGGAGGCGGCGCACTTCTACATGGGTTGGCCAAGCGTTTAACCGATAAGATTACCATAGACTTCCATGTGGCAGAGGACCCACTACACTCGGTGGCACTTGGTACGGGTGTTGCCCTAAAGAATGTGAATAACTTTAACTTCCTGATAAGTTGATATGTTGACAGAGAAGGAGTGAGACTCCTTCTCTGCTTGTTATATGAAAAACCTGCTTCAGTTTCTCATACGGAATAGCGTTATCCTCTTATTCCTTTTGTTGGAGGTTATATCATTTGTATTGCTTATACATAACAATCACTACCCTAATAGTGCCACTTTTTCGTCTGCCAATCGCATTTACGCCTCTTGCTATGCCTGTTATGACAATGTTATTCGCTATTTCCGTTTACGCAGTGAGAATGAAGGTCTTGTGGAGGAGAATGCGCATCTTAAAGAACAAATAACCTACCTTCGGGAAACGATAGCAGATAGTCATGATTCGATAGAGAACTATCCCGATTACTCTATTATTGCTGCAAGGGTTGTAAACTACACGGGAAGTCAGCAAAAGAATTATATCACCATTAACAAAGGAGCGGCTGATGGGGTGACAGAAGATATGGGAGTGGTTTGTGACAGAGGAGTTGTCGGGATTGTTGTTGCTGTATCTGCGCATTACTCCGTAGTCATACCTATCATTAACCATGCACTCTCCGTCAGTTGCAGACTAAAGGATGACGGGTGTATCGGTACACTACAGTGGGACGGGAAAGACTATCGCTATGCGCAACTAATGGATATAGGACGGCATATAACGGTAAGAGAAGGAGATACGATCATAACAAGCGGAGTGTCCACTATATTTCCGAAAGGAATTCCTGTGGGCGTTGTAAGGAAAGACAAACTAACAGACAGGGATTCTTTTCATAATATAGAGGTTGCTTTAGCCACAGACTTCAGGAGGATGCAAAATGTATATATTCTCCGACAAAACTATTCGGAAGAGATAAAGAGGCTCGAGGAATCCATTGAATGAGTTGTAGTTATGGAATTATGGCGGGATAATATATTGCGTTTTATTGTGGTGCTATTGCTGCAACTGCTGCTTATCAACAATCTACACTTTCTTGGATTATGTCATCCGTGTTTCTATATTTTATTTCTTATCTTGCTACCACAAACGATGCCTCGTTGGGCGGAATTGCTGGTTGGGTTTGCTACAGGTTTGATAATAGATATTGCTTGCAACAGTCTTGGTGTACACTGTGCAGCATGTACGATGCTTTCTTTTGTCCGTCCTATATTTCTCAACAAACTGTCATTGGATAAAAAGCAAGTCCTAATGGAGCCGAGTATCCAATCGCTTGGATTTATGGTGTATCTGAAAATGGTTATATTTCTCGTATTCCTGCATCACACCATCGTTTTTTCTCTATCTGCATTCACATGGAATAACTGGTGGATTACACTGCTGCAGATATGTGTCAGTTCCATTGTTACTATCGGGCTTATCATTCTATACGATATTCTCCTACATAGGTCATGAGCAACAGCGATAAATACTACAATCGTCGATATGTCATCTCCGCTATTGCTGTTTTGATAGTGTTCGTTTATCTGTGTAGATTGTTCTATTTACAAGTTATTGACAAGAGTACGATTGACAAGGCTGAGAATAATGCCCTTGTTAAGCAAACAACATATGCCCCAAGAGGTTTGATATTTGATAGGAATGGAGAACTTTTAGTATTCAATCAACCCATCTATGAAGTGACGATGACCATGCAGGAGATGGGGAAAAGATTCGATACCATAGGTTTCTGTCAGACGCTAAGCATCGATACATGCTACTTTAATGAGCGCATAAAACACATCAAGAACAGGGACTTGAACAGAGGATATTCGAGATATACGCCCCAAGTGTTCCTATCGCAATTAAGCAAAGAAGAGATTGCTCCATTGCAAGAAGGAATATATAAATATCCCGGTATCAGTATACGCCAGCGAACACTTAGGGGATATACCTATCCATACGCCGCACAAGTATTAGGCAGCGTTGGAGAGGTGTCACAACAAGATATAGATAGAGACAGTTATTACAATGCTGGTGATTATTCTGGGAGAGAGGGGATAGAGCGTACTTATGAGAAAACGCTACGAGGAGAGAAAGGAACAGAAGTGCTATTGAGAGATGTGAGAGGGAGGATACAGGGGAGTTACAACAATGGCGAATTGGATAAAGATGCGGTGAAAGGAGGAGATATTACACTCACAATAGATATCCGTTTGCAAGCATTGGCAGAGGAACTACTTTCCGGCAAGATAGGAAGTGTTGTTGCCATAGAACCCCAGACTGGTGAAATACTTGCGCTTGTATCGAGTCCTACATGGGACCCTGCATTGTTGGTCGGCAAAGAGCGTTCCCAACATTACCGAGAACTACAAAAAGATCCGACCAAGCCTTTATTCAACAGAGCGACGCAAGCCCAATATCCACCCGGTTCTCCTTTCAAATTAGTACAATCGCTTATCGGGTTGCAGCACAATATTATTACTCCAAAGACCCAATATGTTTGTAACGGGAAAGGTTCTCGGCCTATAAGTTGTACGCATAGTCACACTTCACCAGTTACTCTGCTGACAGCAATAGAGCAGAGTTGCAATCCCTATTACTGGTGCATGTTTAGAGATCTGTTGGAAGAGAACGGATATGGAAAAAAAAATGCTGAGTTCCGATCTCAATATGAACTATGGCGAGAGGATGTTACACATTTCGGCTTCGGACATAAATTTCCAGACACAGATATACCGGAGCAGAGTTCGGGCAATGTTCCTACTTGTTCGTTCTATGACCGTTATTACGGGAAAACCGGCTGGAAAGCACTTACTATTCGATCGTTGGCTATCGGGCAGGGTGAGATAACAGCCACTCCGTTGCAATTGGCAAATATGGCTGCCATTATTGCCAATGACGGCTATTACATTACTCCACATTTGAACAAAAATGACAGCCTACTCACTCATCGGCACGAAACAGGGATAGACGAGTGTTATTATCAATATATAAAAGAAGGAATGTACAGCGTAATGGAGAACGGTACGGGTAGATATTACAAATTGGACAATGTACTTATCGGTGGTAAGACCGGTACTGCCCAAGCAGGTAAAGGGAAGAAAGACCATGCGATATTTGTTGCCATTGCGCCATTGGACGAACCGAAAATTGCCTTGGCGGTAGTGGTGGAAAATGCGGGTTTTGGAGCCACTTGGGCAGCACCTATTGCAAGTTTGATGATAGAAGAGTATATTACAGACACCATAACGCGTACGGCTCTTAAAACGCGTATTGAAAAGGCGGTATTGAATGAACAGGTCAAAAAGCGGAACTAACATATTGAAAAGTATTGATTGGTGGACGATTATACTCTACCTGCTATTGGTATGCTTTGGATGGCTGAACATTTACGGAGCAGACTATGACTTTGACCAGACGAGCATATTTGATCCGAGCAACCGTGCTGGTAAACAGTTTATATGGATGATTATCTCGTTGGTTATCGGGTTCCTTATTATGCTTATAGATGATAAAATATTCGATATTTTTGCCTATATATTCTATGCAGCATGGATTGTTTTGCTGCTAATCACACCTTTTTTAGCAGACAACACAAAGGGGTCGTACTCGTGGATACAGTTCGGAGGCTTTCGTTTTCAACCTGCAGAATTAGCCAAATGTTTTACCGCATTAGCCCTTGCCAAATGCATGAGCCAGTATGGCTACAATATCCACAAAACAAGAGATATTATAATCACTGCGGCAATCTTGTTAGTGCCTATGGCAATCATAATGTTACCACAGAGAGAAACGGGTTCTGCGCTTGTTTTTATGGCTTTTATTTTTGTACTCTATCGCGAAGGACTAAGCAAATATGTACCACTCTTGTTCGTTGCTGCCATTTATTTCTTTGTGATAACCATCAAATACAGTCATGCAGAACTGCCATGGGGAGAGGGAACAGTAGGTTTCTTTGTAGATTGTCTGTCCATCCTATTGATAGAGGCTTATTTTTTGTTTACAAAAACTCATCTCAAGAAACATGCATGGATACTGATAGGCGGGAGCATCATTCTATATGGCATTGCTATTCTTATCAACCTATTTGTAGGAATAAATTTTGATATTGCATTTGCCATAATAATTTGTATTTCAGTTGTTTATTTAATAATTACAACCTTATACTATCGTATTAAACCGATTATAATGTTAGCCATCTGCGCTGCGGGTATATTGTTATACAGTTTTGGTTGTAATTATATATTTTCAGATATATTACAACCTCATCAGCAAAAGCGTATAGAAGTATTACTTGGTCTTGACGATGACCTGTCGGGAGCGGGATATAATGTTAATCAAGCACAAATAGCCATTGGTTCAGGGCGTTTTTTAGGGAAAGGCTATTTACAAGGTACTCAAACAAAAATGAAGTTTGTTCCTGAACAAGCGACCGATTTTATATTCTGCACAGTGGGAGAAGAATGGGGATTCATAGGTTCGGCAGCCGTTTTATTGGTATATCTTGCTTTTATTTTGCGACTTATCTACTTGGCAGAAAGGCAAAAGAGCAAGTTCAGCCACATCTATGCTTATTGTGTGGCTTCTATATTTATTGCTCATCTTGCCATAAATGTGGGTATGGTGCTTGGTCTGATGCCCGTGATTGGTATTCCATTGCCTTTCTTTAGTTATGGCGGTTCGTCGCTGTTGGGTTTTAGCATATTGCTTTTTATATTGTTGAAACAAGATGCTGCACGCATCTATAAGATGTAATTTGAATGATTTATAAATATGATGTGATAGTGGTTGGTGCAGGACACGCCGGTTGTGAAGCGGCGAGTGCCGCAGCACATCTTGGAAGCAAGACTTTGCTCATCACAATGGATATGAACAAGATAGGTCAAATGAGTTGTAACCCAGCCGTTGGAGGAATTGCTAAAGGGCAGATTGTTAGAGAGATAGATGCGATGGGCGGGGTAATGGGAATTGTGACTGACAAGAGTGCAATACAATTCAGGATGCTTAATTCTTCAAAGGGACCGGCCATGTGGAGTCCTCGTTCACAAAGTGACAGGAAACGCTTTATTGAGGAGTGGATTCGGCAACTCAGTCGTACAGACAATTTATATATTTGGCAAGATGTGGTGAGCAGTTTGATTATTACGCATAATCGAATAGAAGGGGTAAGAACCGTACTGGGAATAGAATTTATGGCAGGTGCGGTTGTGCTTACGAGTGGCACCTTTCTGAATGGATTACTTCATTTTGGCAAAACACGAATGGCAGGTGGTCGCATATCGGAGAGTGCTTCGTATGGCATTACGGAACAACTGAAGGCTCTTGGTATAAAGACAGGGCGCATGAAGACAGGGACTCCTTGCAGGATTGATGCCCGCAGTATTCATTTTGATGAGATGACGGAGCAGAAAGGTGACAACGATTTTCATCATTTCTCTTATCTTCCCACTATTCAGCGGGAACTTAAACAAATGAGTTGCTGGATAACCTATACGAATCCTGATACTCACAATATTTTGCGTACTCATCTTGCAGACAGTCCTCTTTTTAACGGGCAGATTAAGAGTATCGGTCCTCGTTATTGTCCAAGTATTGAGACCAAAATTGTCACCTTTGCAGAGAAAGAGGCTCATCAATTGTTTATAGAACCTGAAGGTGTTGATAGCAATGAATACTATGTGAACGGATTTTCATCATCCCTGCCATGGGATGTACAATTTCAAGCACTACGAACCGTACGAGGATTGGAGGATGTGGTAATGTATCGTCCAGGGTATGCTATAGAGTATGATTTCTTTGACCCGACACAATTGACTCATTCTCTTGAGACAAAGCAGATTTCTCATCTCTTTTTTGCAGGACAGATTAACGGGACTACCGGTTATGAGGAAGCCGCAGGGCAAGGTATCATTGCCGGTATAAATGCTCATATTGCTTGTGGGGGAGGGGATGCATTTACTTTAAGCAGGGATGAAGCCTATATTGGTGTGCTGATTGATGATTTGATAAACAAGGGCGTTGATGAACCCTATCGTATGTTTACATCGAGAGCAGAATATCGGATTTTGCTACGGCAAGACAATGCAGACAGCAGGCTCACTGAGAAAGCATATAAAACAGGATTGGTTGACAAATACCGTATAGAATCATATCGTAATAAGAACCAGAATATAATAGATCTCACCGAGTTTATCAAGAATCTATCGGTTAGTCCGACTGAAGTGAATGACTATTTGATAAATCAGGAGTCACAACCTATTCATCAGAAATGCAAGGTTGCAGAACTATTGGCAAGACCTTCTATCAGTTTGATAGGACTTTCTTCCGTTCTGCATATATTGCGTCAAGCCATTGAGAACATCTCTGCGCAAAAAGAAGAGGTTGTTGAGAGTACAGAAATAAGTATTAAGTATAAGGGTTATATTGAGAGAGAAAGACTATCCGCCGAAAAGGTTAAACGGCTTGACGAAGTGAAGATTCCGGAGAATTACGACTACCAGCACATCACTTCACTGTCTACCGAGGCGAGGCAAAAACTGAATAAGATACGACCCGCCACTATAGGAGATGCGGCACGCATACCCGGCGTGTCGCCAAATGACATAAGCGTACTACTCATACTTATGGGGAGATAATGTTCCACGTGAAACAATATATACATATATGATGACAGAGCAACAAATTAAGGAATGCATCAGGGAAGTGCCTGATTTTCCGAAGAAAGGTATTTTGTTTTATGATATTACCACAGCGTTGGTAAAACCAGAATGCTTACAATGGTTTGAAAGCAAAATTGTGAACCACTACAAGGAGAAGGGTATAACTAAAGTACTTGGTGTAGAATCGAGGGGCTTTATAATCGGTTCGGTAGTAGCATTGGATTTGGATGCGGGTTTTGTTCCGATTCGCAAGCCAGGTAAACTTCCATACAAGACCATTACTGAGAGTTACGACAAGGAATATGGGGTGGACACAATAGAGGTTCATGCCGATGCGGTTAGTGAAAAGGACACGGTGCTTATTCATGATGACCTGTTAGCGACGGGAGGTACGCTGGCTGCTGCTGTGAGATTGGTGCGGAAGATGGGTGTGAAAAAGATATACATCAACACTCTGATTGAATTGGACGAATTGGAGGGGAGACGGGTATTTGACAAAGATATTGAAGTATATTCGTTGATTCACTATTAGTGTGAGTACCTACCCGATGCAAGATGCAAATAAGCAAATCTATACAGATGATTCTTGATGGGCTACCCCATTTGCCAGGAGTGTATCAGTACCTTGATAAGGACGGGGAAATTATCTATGTGGGGAAAGCAAAAGACTTGCAGCGTCGTGTGAGAAGTTATTTTCAGAAAGAACATCAGAACCGGAAGACCCTGCATCTTGTTGATAATATTGCAGACCTTAAGTATATTGTAGTAGATAATGAACAGGACGCATTTCTATTAGAAAATAACCTTATTAAAAAGTATCAGCCCAAGTACAACATTCTTCTGAAAGACGGAAAGAGTTATCCATCGATATGCATCAGTAGAGAAGAATATCCCCGTGTTTTCAAAACGCGGAAAATTATCGCATCGTTAGGAGATTATTATGGTCCATTCTCTTATGGGAATACGGTTGATTTAGTACTGGAACTCATTCATCAACTCTACCCTATCCGTACATGCGGGCTTACTCTTACGGACAAAAATATAGCCGAAGGGAAATATAAGACCTGCCTTAAATATCATATACATAAATGTTGTGGTGTATGTGAAGGCTACACCAGCAAGGAGGAGTATATGAATTATATTGCGGAGATACGAAAGATTATTCAGGGAGATGCGCACGAGATTAGCAAGAGAATAGTCGATGAAATGAGATATTTTGCCGAGCAATTAGAGTTTGAAAAGGCTCAGCAACTGAAAGAAAAGTATGAATTGATCGAGCGTTTTAAGAGTAGGACAGTGATTACGAATACCACGATACAAGATACAGATGTATTTGGATATACAGAAGAGGACAACAGCATTGTTGTATCGATGCTAAAGATTCATAAAGGGTCGATTGTTTCTGGGAACACGGTTGAATATAAAATCATTACAAATATAGAGGAGAAAGAAGACATTCTTGGTCAAGCCATTTTAGAATTGCGGAATTTGACAAATAGTCATAGTAAAAATATTATTGTACCATTTTTACCCGATTACACCGAGCCTTTTGTCCACTATAGTGTTCCGGAGCGAGGTGAGAGAAAGAAGATTCTGCTATTAGCGATGCAGAATGCGAGACAATATATAATTGACAGAAGGAAGCAGCAAGACAAACTCAATCCGGATCAAAGGCAGGTGCGAATTTTAAGCAAACTGCAAGGGTTGCTTCATCTGCCATCGTTGCCCATGCGAATTGAATGTTTTGACAATTCGAATATACAAGGCAGTGATGCAGTTGCGGGTTGTGTGGTGTTTGAGAAAGGGAAGCCTCTGAAGAGCGCATACAAGAAATTCTCTATCAAATACGCCGATGGAAAGGATGATTATGCTCAGATGCGAGAAGTGGTGTATCGTAAATATCAACACAGCATAGATAGTAAAGAAAACCTTCCGAACCTGATTATTGCGGATGGCGGTGTGGGGCAAATGCACGCCATTGAGGACGCATTGCGAGCATTGCAATTGGAGATACCCATTGCCGGTTTGAGTAAAGACCAGAAACATCGCACCTCTACCCTACTCTATGGATTTCCCCCTAAGGAAATTGACCTGAAACCTACTGATGAACTATTTCTGTTTCTTACGAGGATACAGGACGAGGTTCATCGCTTTGCTATCACATACCACAAACAAAAGCGAAGCAAGAAACAAACTGAAAGCGAGTTGGACGAGATTAAAGGAATAGGTGTGAAGACCAGAAATGCCCTTCTTACCCACTTTAAGAGCATAAAACGACTTAGAGAGGCTGATTTGAGCAGCATTGCTGAAGTGATTGGAAGTAGCAGAGCCTCAATTGTTTATGACCATTTTCACCAAGATTTATCGTTGTGAGAATGGAAAAATAGTGTTCTTGCTGGTAAATGGTAAGAAAATTGAGCCTTTAACCGTGTATAGAGATTGACAAAGGGGCTAATTCATCTATTATTATTTTTCTTTTTAATTACTATTCTACAAATTGAATATTGGCAATTGGCAATTGGCAATTTGCACCTTATCTTGGAAAACTGACCTAATAGTCATTTTGCAGTCTGAGAATTTTCCCCCAGCAAGCACCCTATTCCCAATTAGTACGCGGCTCGGAAAGCCGCATACTACGCGACCCCCACTTTATGCGGTCACTATGGAGAATTAAACATTGGACAGTTTACAAGTTGACGGGTATTGAATAGAAAAGAGGCTGTCTATTTGGACAGCCTCTTTACCTATTTATCTATTATTCTTTTTATCTGCTTCGGGCGTTGTTACTTTACTTTTGTGCCGAGGATGTTGTAGACATGTCCGTTGTAGAGGATATAGACTTGCCCATTGTAGAGTATCTTGCGAGGTTGGGCAATGCTATCTTCTTGTACGCTCTCCGTGCCAGTCTTTTTGGGGTCTCTCACGAGGCGCACAGACGCTCCTACATATAGATCACTTTCACCAGAAACCGTTACATACATGTCCTCAAATCGCAATAGGTGCATACGCTCATTGTTCCCATCGATCAAGTTTCCGCAGTGGTACAAGCCCATGTTGGTATAGAACAGTTCTGTACCCATACGATAGCCCTCTGCTGGCAAGAACACCGCCCCATTTGCTTCCATCAATGCCCAATCGGCTGCTGAGAATACATTTGTTTTGTAGGCGGTAGCGTCAGTATCGTAGGTAACCGTTTCGGGCTTGTTCCATGTATCGGGCAGGATAACCCTACCGACGATACCCACCACTGTGGCAGGGAAATGGAGTGTTGCCGCATTTTCACGCTCGAAGAACAGATAGATCCATTCTGCGAGTGTCAGGGTACGCCATTTGTCTTTGTCTCCTTCTATCTCGTTCATTCCCCAATCAAGGAAAGTACCCTCATAGGAGATGTTATATTTCGAAGAACTGACACCCCACGGAGCAGCTGCATACTTGCCACTCCAGCCGAACAGATCAACCGTATTGTTCAGGACCTTGGTCGTACCTATCAAGCGCATATTCTCCTCGCCAATAATATCGTACTGATTTTCAGCGAACTGCCATGTTGTATAATCCACAAACTGCAAGTTGCCTCGTGAGAAGTACACACGGAGGGTGCTTGACACAGAGATAGGATATGCATCGTAGCGGCAAGGCAACAGGAAGCGTGCCTCGACGGTCACATCGCTGTTGGGCATTACAAATTGGTATTCCGTGTCAGCCGTCTTGGTAACTGCCACTTCGTTTTTAGCAGTCCCTGTTCCTATCGTTGCATAAATGGTCTTGAGGTAATAGTCTTCGGCGGGTTCAGCCGTTATGGTGATTACCTCTCCCGGCAGTGCCGTTATGGCAGAAGTCGACAGCGAGCCTCCCTCAACGGTGCTGAGCGTAATGGTGTGCGACGCCACATCCTGTACCAGACGAACGGCTAATCCTATGCATATCGTTTCAGCACTCGTACTGATAGTAGATGCTGTGACACCCAGATAATAGGCGGTTGTTGCAGCTTGTTTGACAGAGGATGACCAATAATACCCACCCCAGTCCAATATGGCTTTGCCAAATCGAGCAGCCGTGGCGGGGAGGAACACGGCTCCTGTGGCCTCCATCTTTGCCCACTGCGCCAGTGTGTAGGTATTCACGGTATAGTCAATAGTCGTCATCCCGCCTGCTGCGGTAAACGGCACATCGGCAGGTTTAGTCCAATCGTCTGGCAGCAGCACGGCTCCGGTCGTTCCATTAACCGTTGCATATCCATAGAGATTGGCAGCGTTCTCACGCGTTTGGAACAGATACTCCCATTCATCATTACTTGGCGTACGCCAAGTGTTGGCAGCGTCTTTGCCGATGGTGTTTGTTCCCCAGTCAGTGAAAGTGGTGTAGTCCGCATATTTCTCACTGATTTTGGTAGGCGCTTTGCCGGTTCCCCATCCGAAGAGGTCAATCTTGTCGGCGAGGGTTGCAGTGGTGCCATTGCTTGTGATGTTCTTTGTTCCCAATGTATCGTACTGGTACTCTGCAAAAGCCCATGATTTGGTGCTTTGGGTGTATTGCAGGTTGCCTTGAGCGATAATCACCTGTTTATCTGCCGCCACGGAGAACGGTCGCATGACATACTGTTGCGGGTATGCAAACACGGCAGATACCGTCACATTGCCCTGCGGCATACTGAATCGATAGGTATTCTCCTCTAACCGCGTGAGGGCTACCTTTTCCTTTCCGCAGAGGATGTTCAGCGAGCGGAGTATATATCCCTCATCGGGCGTTGCCGTGATGGTTATCATATCTTTGTATTCTCCCCTCTGTTTATCCACCTTGAGCGTACCGTATTGGGGAGCAGTCAACGTGATGTTGTACAGCGTCACCTCCTCCACGAGGCGGACATTGCGGGCTAAGAAAGCCGATGTACCATTCCGCAACATCAACAGTTCATCGGTAAATGTTACGGCTATCGGGTCGGCTGCCTCAACCATCCAATAACTTCCGCCTTGTGTCGCCTCCATTGCCGTACCCTTGCGCCATCCGCCCATAGGCAGGAACACAGCGCCTGCGGCTTCCATCTCATCCCATTGGGCGAGCGTGTAGGTGTTATGCGAGGAGTTGTCTTTGTTGGTATTTTGGGCGAGGGTGTTTTTTGACCATACCAGCCCGTTGTCGGTGCTTAGGTTGAAAGTAAGCCCTTGTGGCAGTTGCCATTGGTCGGGCAGCAGGATAAATCCTTTCACGCCGTTGACCGTGCCGAAAGCAAAGAGTTTGTCTGCGTTCTCTCGGGTACGAATGATGTATGCCCACTCCTCCGCTGTCAGGGTGCGCCAAGTGTCTGCCGCATCCTCGCCGATTTGGTTCTTGCCCCAGTCGGTAAAGGTTCCGGAGTAGTCCGTCGCATCCGTTGAAGTACTTACCCCATACTGTGCCGTAGCCGTGCTGCCGCTCCAGCCGAACAAGTCAATCTCTTCTGCGAGGTACGGTGTGGAGGCGTACGGGTCATTTATGATGTTGGCAGCCCCTATCGTGTCGTATTGGTTGTCGGCAAAACGCCATACATTTTCGTTTTGTTTATAATGCAGGTTTCCTTTGGAGAAGCGCACCGCCTTGTCTGCTGCAATAGAGATGAGTTGGGGTGCGTAGTGGCTGTCGCGTACGAAGATGGCGGAGATTGTGACTATCGCAGAGGGCATGGTGAACTGATACTGATTGTTTGTGCCTGCTACGGGCTTTACCGCCACACTCGTCTGCACGCCCTCCACTCCACACTTGACCACCACCGTCTTTAGCGAATAGCCTTCGTCTGCATTGGCTGTAACGACAATCGTCGTTCCGGGCTCTGCAGGGGTGGTATCTGCGCTGATTGTGCCGTTCTCGGCCTGCTTAATGGTTACCGTATAGGTCGATACATCTTGTGCCAATCGTACAGGAAGAGCATAGTGTTTTTTTACTGAGGAGTTTGTTTTCAGGGTGGCGGTAGCTGCTTGCCACCACACCACATCCACCGAAAAACTACCCGTAGTCTCTGTGCTGGTACGATACCATAATCCCGTCTTGACGGTGGTGCCGCTACGATAGCCTGCTGCGGGCAGGAATACGGCACCGTTCTTCTCCATATCTGCCCATTGTGTGTCGGTATAGACATTCACGGTATAGTCGCCGAGCGTATCCACCCATGCGAGTCCTGCCGGCAGCACCCACTCATCGGGCAGCACCACCAGTCCCTTAGTTGAGCCTACCGTGGCAAAACCGCAGAGTTTCTTTGCATTAGCACGGTTCTTCAGTAGGAATTTCCATTCCGCTGCAGACAGCGTCCGGTAGGTGCCGGCAGCATAACTCTCGATACTATTCTGCCCATAGTCCAAGAACGAGGAGCCATAGTCAGAGTAGTCCTCCGATAGCGAGACTCCATACGGTGCAGCCGTTGAGCCTGTTCCGCTCCAGCCGAACAGGTCAATGGCGTTGGGGTTGAGCACTTGCGTTCCCATAGCATCGGTGGTGACATTCGCTTCCCCTATATAGTCGGTCTGTTTGGCGGCGAAATACCACTCGTTGGCGGTGATGTTGTGCATCAGGTTTCCGGCAGAGAAAAGCACCTGCATACCCGAAGTGTTAACGGTTATCGGCTTGGCGACATATTCTCGCGGCACCTCATACTCTTTCACCAAACGAACGGCATTCCCCCGACTAAATGGCGACGCGGTAGCATACGGATTGCATGCACAGTTATTTACATACACAAACACAGCAGTGGTAGTCGCTTTATATTTTGCCCAATAGCACGCCTTGTCCGAATCGGTAACCTCAGTCCCGGTTCTCCATCCTGCCGTAGGCAAAAATACAGCCCCTGCAGCCTCCATAGTCTGCCACTGTGCTGCGGTATATACATTATCCGAATAATGGTCTGTACCATTCTCGTCCTTGTATCCAACCGATCCCCAAGTTACCCCGAGTGTCGTACCCGGCGTAAAGGTTGCCCCTGCAGGCAGAACCCAGTCGTTGGGCAGGATAATGATTCCGTTGACATTGTTCACGGTGGCAAAAGCGAAGAGCGATTCCGCATTGGCTCGCTGATTCAACAGATACTGCCACTCCGGACAAGTCAAGCAATGCCAAGTGTCGGCTTTGTCGGTACCTATCACATTGCTTCCCCAATCAACAAATGCATCCGTGTAATCGTTATCATCTGTCGAGGTACTGATACCATACATCGCCGTAGCGTAGGTGCTGTAGCCGAACAGGTCAATCTTGTCGGCAAGCACAGCGTTCCCCGAAGCATCGGTGGTAACATTTGCCGTCCCGAGCACCTCCCATTGGTTGGCGGCAAAATCCCAGGTATAGACTCCGCTCTGCACGCCGGAGCATTGCAGGTTTCCGGGCGAAAATAGGACTTGCTTAGTGGCCGACACCGAGAACGGATGGGGCGCATAAGCAGAAGAGGTCTGCGCAGTTGCACTGAGCAACACACATAGCGTTGCTGCAAGTAAAGAAGTTAGTTTTTTCATAATGTAATAACAATTAGTGGTTTGTTGAGTGGTTAGTTTAAGGGTTTCTATAAATTCCTCCTAATTTTGGGGGCAAAGGTAGTTGATAGATTTTACATAAGCAAATAGTGAGGGGGGATTTAGTTGAGAGTTGATAGTTGAGAGTTGAGAGAAGTTGGAGAGTTTTTTAGTTGATGAGTTTATAAGTTTATGGGTTTATGCGTGGTTTAGTTGGTTGAAAGAGTTTAGGAGTTTAGCATACGCAATAGCAAGAATTAGACTTCCTAGAAAAACTAGACGGACTAGGGGACGATAAACTTATCAACCCTATAAACGCATTCAACCACGCATAAACCAATAAACGCATAAACGCATAAACGAATAAAATTAGACTTTCTAGAAAAACTAGACGGACTAGGGGACGATAAACTTATCAACCCTATAAACGCATTCAACCACGCATAAACCAATAAACGCATAAACGCATAAACGAATAAAATTAGACTTTCTAGAAAAACTAGACGGACTAGGGGACGATAAACTTATCAACCCTATAAACGCATTCAACCACGCATAAACCAATAAACTTATGAACGCATAAACCAATAAACCATAATTAAAAACACCGCCTCTCTTTCGAAAGACGGTGCAAAGGTAGTGGGTTTTTGAACAGGTTGTTGGTAGCGGAGAAAACCAAAATGCGCCTGGTGTATTTTCGCACTGCGTGCGTATTCTCGCTGAAGCGTATGTTCGGCTTGTGCCGTATTCTCGCTGGCGCGTATGTTCGGCTATGCCGTATTCTCGCTGGTGCGTATGTTTGGTTTGCACCGTATTTTCGCTGCGCGTATGGTTGCGTAGCGTATGTTCGCAGAGCGTATTTGTATTGTTTCCTGCTCGCTAATGCGAGCGAAAAATGGAGAAAAATTAGGAAACTTCGGCTGTGCGTATGGTCGCTGAAGCGTATTCTCGGCTATGCCGTATTTTCGCTTTGCGTATGTTTTTTTTGGGGGGGGGGGAAATGGAACTGGACTATTTGAATCTTGCAAAGTATGCATCTATTTCGGGGCGTAGTTCTATACCCACTTGCTCAAAATTATCCAATAATTCTTGATATACTCCTTCACCGCCTAAAAAATCCCAAAAGCCTTCTGCGACTTTTAATTCTTCTTTGATATCAAGCATACCTGCCATAGTCCAAAATTGATATGGCTTCGGTTCATAAGGATTGTACGGAATAGCAATAAGAGTATGTACTTTCGCTTGTGGATTACTTGTGTATGTAATACCAGCCCACTCTAAAAGCGTTTGTTTGAACTTCTGGAAATCACCTTTATTGGGCTTGGCGGTTTTCAAATCAAACATATATAGTTCTCCGTCTGCAGACTCAACAAACAAGTCAACTTTTGCAGGCTTCAGTATGTTCTTGCTTCCCCTTAAGTGCTTTGTTAATTCTTGTAATTCGGAAACTTTATTCGGGTGTGGTAGATAGGTAAGTCGATTGACTATATCTTGTACACTTTGTTGACATTCTGCATATATCTCTTTGCCAACAGTATATTGTGTTGCCACTTTAGCAAACTTATTCTTTGCCAATTCTGCTGCCACCGGTTCAAAAATAGATGTACCGAATGTAGTCAACAAAGATTGCATAAAAGAATATAATGCCATTCTATCACGACCTAACAAGCGGTAGTGAAACGGCATCTCATTATTTTCTGGCACATAGTTACTAAACTTATTGCGTAAACAGGCTGCAATAGTTTGTTTTACTCTCTCGCTTTGTTGTGCTGTTAGTGCCATAATTATTTATGCTTTAGATGGAATATAATTTCACAATATGCCCCCTTATCGCGTTCGGTACGATTGAGTACGGGGCGTTTTATTTGTTTAACAATCTGCATACCTGCACCCTCCGCAATAGCAGGATAAAGATTGTATTTATCGTTAGCCACAAGGAAAATGTCATAATCTTCAACCAAAAAGCGTTTACAGTTATTCAGTACGGCAACAATTCCCTCTACATAGGATTTTTGAGCCTCCAATTTCTGACCCTTAAACAGAGGACCAATCTCTTGTTCATCATGACGAGGCAAACCAAATAAATCGTACGCATACGCATGTTGCTCGTGGTAATCAATCAATCCCACATAAGGTGGACTTGAAAAGATGCCTTTTATTTTCCTCTCTTTCAAAATATCTGCAAACGGTGTATTTACTTTATCTATCTCGCTCAAAATATCAATTGTACGACTATCACCGACAAGACAATGCTGGAAGGTATCCGTACGCAAATTTGCAAACTCTTGTATTCGTGCAATCGTATCTTTGCAATATGTCACCCACCATTTGAGAATAGAGAACAGAGGCTTGCAGATTTTGCCATGCTTCCCGCAGTAATAAGTGGTCGTTACGGCATCTTTGAGTGTTGCCAAATCGGCGTGTGTGGTTGCTCTGCATGAGCGCATTGTGCGACTTAAAATCACACACAGCAAATCATGCAAATCCTTATTTTGGATGTGCTTTATCTGCTCATATACGAATTCTATTTCGTTGCGAATCTGTTGTGTAAACCACTTGTCAAGGAAAGAATCTTGCTTATCTTGCCTAAGTCGTATGCCATATTCGGCAACAAGTTTTTCGTAGATAGGCAAGAATAGTTTTGCTTTCTCCTCCCCGTATTCATTAGGGTTTATTTCTTTGCGAGCGACTTTGTATTTATACTCTGGTACAGGGAAATATGTGTTATTAAACTCGTTCAGTTCCTTAAGCAACTTTTCTTCAAAATCAGCAACTTTACTATCGGCAATATATGCTTTAAGTTTGGCAGTTATTTCATTTGTAATCTGCACTAATTCTAAGATATTGACTTTTGCCAATTTACTGTTATCAATCATTGCATTGAATGAGGAGATATCAATGCCTATTGCGTTTATACCTAACTCGTTAGCCTCAACAAGTGTTGTACCACTACCAGCAAATGGGTCAAGCACTATATCGCCATAATGGAAATATACATCATTCTTAAACTCGTCTGTATGTCCGTCAAGAAAATACTCAACGAGTTGAGGAATATATTTGCCTTTATAGGGGTGTAAACGGTGTACATGTTTTGTTGTTTCTTTTTCAGGCAAATTATCAAAAGACAATGCCCAATTAAGGTCATCACCTAACTTGTCTCTCCACTCTACTTGTCGCTGTCCCTTGTATGTGTTATAATACTCCTCCAATTCATCTTTCATAATTACTACCGCACCATTACGAGAGTATTTTTTTACCTTCCCATAATTGATGAGATAGGAGATATTTGCATTAGAAACATTGCGCTTAAGATACTCGGTTGCCCATTTAGCAGCCTCTTTTATAGTGAAGAAACCGTCAAAACTATTGTCGTTTGGTTCTTCATGTGGCGCAACAATGTTATCGTTGCGTGAATCAATGACGATAGGAAATAATTCTTGTTGTATATCGTAAACTACGACTGGCATAAGTACAATTTTGCAAATTAATTCAGGTACAAAAGTACTATTTTAGAAGCAACTACGCAAATTATCTGGCAGAATTCGGATGAAAAAAATGGATTTTGCAAGGGAAAGTGGGATTTTTGAGGGTTATATATACCGATTTAGGCGGGAGATGATTTTGCGGGTTTGCTCGTCGCTTAGATTGTATTTCTCGCCCGTGATGAGGTATTTGTCCATCTGCGAAAGGGGCTTCCGGAGTTTGGAGAGACGGCGTTGTTGCGCCTCCTGCGAGGTGTCGAGGCTGTCGAAAAAACGAATGAGGTCGTACCATACAAGTATATTTTGTGGTAAGATATGATACTTGGTAAGTGTGGCAATTGTGCCGCGGGAAATGGAAAGGAACAGGTCTTTGAGTTGCATGTTTTTTTAGTTGATAGTTGATAGTTGAAAGTTGAAAGAAGTTTTTTAGTGGATAAGTTTATAAGTTTATGGGTTTATGCGTGGTTGAATGGGTTGAAGGAGTTTATGAGTTTAGCATACGCGATGGCAAGAATTAGACTTCCTAGAAAAACTAGACGGACTAGGAGGAGTGTTTTTTAGTTGATAGTTGAGAGTTGAGAGTTGAAAGTTGATAGAAGTTTTTTAGTTTATAAGTTTATAAGTTTATGGGTTTATGCGTGGTTTAGTTGGTTGATAGTTTAGAGTTGAAAGTTGAAAGAAGTTGATAGTTGAGAGTTGATAGAAGTGGAGAGTGGAGAGTTGAGGGCAGGACGGCTCAACTGACCACAAGTCTTGTACTTTTAAGGGAACGATAGGTCATTTTTGGGCGTATAGGTCACATTTATTCAAATATAGACAAATACATTGCTTTTAAGGGCAGAAACAGGTCTATTCGGTTCGTACAATAGCGAGAAGCGTGGCGTAGTCGCTGACTTGGCTATAAACTACCTCCTTGCCGGATAGCAATTCATATAACTTGGTGGCACAGAAGGCTTTGCCGTAGTCCTCCTCCCATTTTTCCTCCACAAAGATGTCGCTTTCGTAGGTTTCCTCTATCTGGTTGTAGGAGATATGATCGACTATCATGTTGGCTTTCTGTTCCCGAATCATGCGGGAGCATTTGGAAATAAACTCTTCGGGGTTTTGCCGATACATAGCAAACTTGGCAGGGCGTATATTCGAGAGGATAGCAGCGACGGTGCGTCGGGTGAGCGTTGTGTTCTCTGCCACCTTTCCTATCAGGTCGTACTTCACGGTGGCAACCACATCGGTGCGTAGCTCTTCCGTTTGGGTCTCACCCGTCCCGAAGCCCTGTTCCGTTTCTATACCCCGTTTGGTCTGTTCGTCTTTCTGTTCGCTTTTTGTTACGATATATGCAAGTCGGGTCACCTCCAAATGCGCATTGATTTCGTTGACGCATTTCTCGATGAGTTCGTCGGAGTTGAACGAAACGGTATAGGCGTATTTGTGGTTGATACGCTGCCATAGTTCGAGCCACTCTTTCTTTTTGGCATTGTCGTTGAGGCGATTGTGGGTTTTTGTATGGCTGCCGTTCTCTATTATGGCATTCGCAGTACCGATGGGTCGAAGATAGACTGCACCAGCCGGTTGCACGGCGATAGAGGGTTCTACAAATCGTAAATTATACTTTATAGCAATGGGCATATTTTATAAACTATACTTTATAAGCACCCTAATGCCACTTTGTTCTATTTCGGCTATACTACTCTTACAACAAATCATAGCAGTACGGTTGGAGGTATGAAATGGCTGTTTTCCTCTATTTTTCGCGAGCATAGCGGGCATGGGGACGGAGTTGCTTACGCAAGTGGTCTATCACACGGTTGTCCATATTATTGAAAAGCGTAAAGTCCATATCGTTCATGGTATTTTGATTGATGCGCTATTTTTTGGGCAAAGATACCATTTTTTCTCGAAATACGGAATTGACATAGGCAAAATAGTTGCAAAAAGTTGCGGGAAGGCGGGGAAGGGGAATGCATAATGCGGGGGTTAATTGGATGGGGTGGTGGGGGATTGAGATTGGGTGGTTTTGGCTTGGGTGTGGAGGGTGTGGAAAATGTAGCCGTAGAGGCTCTTGATATACGACGGGCGGCGGGAGTTGTAGGTCGGGATAAGGTTCGAACTCTCCGGACGCTTCGAGGATGGATTGTAACGCTTGGTATATGCTGCGAACTCCTTCTCCCAATAGGTACGGCGTACAGGGTCCGACATCTCGGCATGCACCTGCTTGGAGATAGCACCAAAAAGATTAGAATTTGCCTTCTGCTGCTCCGTACGAGGCTCCGTACACGGGTTCTTGACGACATACGCATGCGTTCGACCGTAACGAGTACGCATATACACTTTGTCTTTGTCCGAAAGACGACCACTCATCGAGGCAATGGGGTCGGTGAAATCTATTCTTGCCATGTTGTTTCTAATTATAAATTATTTACTTTTATGAATACGAATGTTAATTGGTTGTATGTATTTATATGGTGGAAAATATAGTCTTTCTATAGTTGTCGCATTATCGTCTTATAGTCAGAAGTGCTAAATGATTCGCTAATGCTTCGGTTATGGTTCGGTTATAGTTCATGGTTGTCAGCACAAAGGTAGGGCTTTTTTTGCATACAGATGCCTTTGTCGTTGTTTTTTTCAGTGGTTCATAGACATCTTGGTAGGAAAAGTGCTTCATTTCTTGCCCATACCAATGATTTATAGTATCTTTGCAGGTTTTGAGTATATTCCTCTCTCGTAGAGGTTGAATGAGTAAGAACAATGTATGAACTAAAGAGATATGAAGCAATTCAAAGAGTACAAGCAGTTGAATCTGCCGGAAATGAGCCGTGAGGTGCTGGCAGACTGGGAAAAAGAAGACTTATTCCACCAAAGTATCGAAACTCGTGCAGGACATCCTGCCTTCCTGTTTTTCGAGGGGCCTCCTTCGGCAAACGGCATGCCGGGTATTCACCATGTGCTTGCCCGCACGATAAAAGACACCTTCTGCCGCTACAAGACGATGCAAGGCTATCAGGTGCAGCGTAAGGCCGGATGGGACACACACGGGCTGCCCGTGGAGTTGGGCGTGGAGAAACTGCTCGACATTACCAAAGAAGACATCGGAAAGAAAATCAGCGTGGATGAATACAACGCTGCCTGCCGCCGTGAGGTGATGAAATACACCAAAGAATGGACGGCACTGACCAAACAGATGGGGTACTGGGTGGATCTCGAAAATCCGTATATCACTTACGACAACAAATACATCGAGAGCCTGTGGTATCTGCTCAAACAACTCTACCAAAACGGATACCTGTATAAAGGCTACACCATTCAGCCCTATTCGCCTGCTGCGGGGACGGGACTGTCGTCGCACGAACTGAACCAGCCCGGGTGCTACAGGGATGTGAAGGACACGACTTGCACCGCACAATTCCGCATTCGGCAATTGAATGCTCAACTCTCAACTGCTCTAAGCACTCAACTCTCGACACTCGACTTGTATGCGCTCGCATGGACGACGACGCCATGGACACTGCCGAGCAACACTGCCCTGTGCGTGGGTCCGAAGATCGACTATGTGGTGGTGCGCGGGGAGAACCCTTACACGAAGATTCCCGCCCTCTACCTGCTGGCAGAGGCGTGTGTAGCGACCTATAGCAAAGAGTTGGGCGAAGCCCCCGAGATACTCTGGCGCGGCAAGGGGACAGACCTGGTCGGCATGGAATACGAACAGTTGATTCCGTGGGCAAAACCCGACGGCGATGCGTTCCGTGTGATTGCGGGCGACTATGTGACGACCGAGGAGGGTACGGGTATTGTGCATATCGCGCCGACTTTTGGTGCGGACGATGCGTTCGTTGCCAAGAAAGCGGGTGTCGCCGGCATGGTATTCATCACCAAGAAAGGCGAGCAACGACCCATGGTGGATATGACGGGTAAGTTCTTCGTGTTGGAAGACCTGGACGCCGATTTCGTGGCAAAACATATCGATGTGGAGGCATACAAGCCATGGGCAGGGCGATTTGTGAAGAACGCGTACGACCCGACGCTGACGGACAAAGACGAGACGCTGGATGTGGCGATCTGCATGGTGCTAAAAGCAAACAACAAGGCATTCCGCATCGAGAAGCACATACATACCTACCCGCACTGCTGGCGTACGGACAAGCCGGTGCTGTACTACCCGCTTGACTCGTGGTTTATCCGCTCGACCAAGGCGCGTGAGGAGATGATTCGGCTGAACAAGACCATCAACTGGCAGCCCGAATCGACGGGTACGGGACGGTTCGGCAAATGGCTCGAGAACCTGAACGACTGGAACCTGTCACGCTCCCGCTACTGGGGAACGCCGCTGCCTATTTGGCGCACCGAAGACGGGCAGGAGGAGATCTGTATCGGGTCGATTCAGGAACTGTTTGAGGAAATAGATAAGGCAGTGGTAGCGGGATTCATGAAAGAGAACCCGTGGCCGAAACACAAACCGGGCGACTACTCGAAAGAGAACTACGACCCGTCCGTAATCGACCTGCACCGCCCTTATGTGGACAACATCGTTCTCTGCTCGAAGAGCGGCAAGCCGATGAAGCGGGAACTCGACCTGATAGATGTGTGGTTCGACTCGGGTGCCATGCCCTACGCACAGAACCACTATCCGTTTGAGAATCAGGACGCTCCACGCACTGCGGACTTTATCTCGGAGGGTGTGGACCAGACCCGCGGGTGGTTCTTTACGCTGCACGCCATCCATACGATGATAGAGGACAAGGTGTCGTATAAGAATGTGATTTCCAACGGATTGGTACTCGACAAGAACGGAAACAAGATGTCGAAACGACTCGGCAATGCGGTGGATCCGTTCTCGACACTCGACAAATACGGAGCCGATGCCGTGCGGTGGTATATGCTGACCAACTCGAGCCCGTGGGAGAACCTGAAGTTTGACCCGGAAGGAGTGGACGAGATCCGTCGGAAGTTCTTCGGGACACTCTATAACACCTACAGCTTCTTTGCGCTGTACGCCAATGTGGACGGCTGGGAGGCCGGCACGCTGACGGGCGAGCGCACGGAGATAGACAAATGGGTGCTGAGCCGACTCAATTCGCTCATCGAAGAGGTGACGGCTGCATACGAGGCATACGAGCCCACCAAAGCGGGGCGTGCGATTTCGGATTTTGTGCAGGACGACCTGAGCAACTGGTATGTGCGACTGAACCGCAAACGCTTCTGGGGCGGCGAGATGGACGCTGACAAACAGGCAGCGTACAGCACGTTGTACGAGTGCCTGCGCGTGGTGGCACAACTGATGGCACCGAATGCGCCGTTCTTTGGCGACCGACTCTATCGTGACCTGACGGGCAAGACCGTTCACCTGAGCGACTGGCCAAAAGCGGACAAGGCACTGATAGACAAGCAACTGGAACGCTCGATGTATCTCGCACAACAAGCGACCTCGATGATACTGAGCCTGCGCAAGCGTGCGGAGAAGAATGTGCGCCAACCGCTGCAAAAAGCCGTGATTCCCGCACCCGATGCAGACACACTCGCTGCACTGCTGCATGTGCAGGACCTGATAAAGGCTGAGGTGAATGTGAAAGAACTCGAGATAGTGCGCGCGGAGGATTCGGATGTGAAGTTGGTCAAGAAGATAAAACCGAACTTCAAGGTGCTCGGGAAAAAGGTTGGCGGCAAGATGAAAGAACTGGCGACTGCTATCGGGCAGATGAGCCAGGACGACATCGCTGCTTTTGAGGCGGCGGGGACATTCCGAATGCTCGACATCGACCTCGTGGCGGAAGATGTGGATATCATCACGGAAGATATGCCGGGCTGGCTGGTTGCCAACAACGGCGTGCTGACCATTGCACTCGACATAGAACTGAACGATGCACTGATTGAGGAGGGTATCGCGCGCGAACTTATTAATCGTATTCAGAATCTGCGCAAGACCTCCGGGCTGGAGATCACCGACCGTATTGCCATCGAGATAGAACGACGCGGGGAAATCAACGCCGCCGTAGAGCATTGCGGGGAGTATATCGCATCGCAGGTGCTGGCCACCTCGCTGCAACTGGTGGAGAAGGTAGGCGAAGCACAGGTGCTCGATATGGACGGGTACAGCGTGAATATACGGATTGAAAAGGCCTAATTGTATTGTTCTTAGGAGTTCCTTCGGGACTGCTAAGGCAAATAATAACTAGAAGGACTGGACAAACTAGAAGAACTGGACAAACTAGAAGGGCTAGGAGAACTAGAAGGGCTAGAAGAACTAGAAGGGCTAGAAGGACTAGGAGAACTAGAAGGACTAGACAAACTAGAAGAACTAGGAGGACTGGGGAGGACTGGGGAGGGCTAGACGGACCGGAATAATAAACTAAACTATAAAAATAGAAAACAATGAAAAAGAATTTTGTACGCATGGCAGTGGTGGCTCTGGTAGGGCTCGCCATGGCCGCTTGCTCGACGAAGGATGATCTCGGATTCTCGGAAAGTAACCTATACGGATACTGGCTCGAGGACGGAACACAACACTATGTGAACTTCACCAACGAACGCCAAAGCGATGAATATCAGTTGGGATACGAGTGGGACGAGGCCGAGGATGTGACAGAAGAAGATGTGAAAAATAATCACATGGGCAACGGATGGTTTAAGTGGAACTTCACAACCAAAACCGGCGACCTGCTGGAAATCCAACTGATGGACAACGACGGCGCTGAAATCCCCAAGAGCTATGTCGTAACCAAACTGACGGAAACCGAACTCGCTTACTACGAGAAAGACCAAAAAAGCAATAAATTCTCGTTCAAGAAAATTGCGGGAAAGTAATTTTGGAACTTTGAGTTTCGGGTTTTGAACTTGGAGTTTAGAACTTGAGTTGTGAGGTGCGGGTGTGCATTGAAAGTGAAGAGTATATGAAACGCTTTTGGAAAATATTCGGTATCACGGCAGCAGCGGTCGTAGGTGGCGTGCTGCTGCTTGGGTGCATCGCTGTGGGTATCATTGTGTGGGCCGTATTCACGCCCTCACGGCTGACGCCTGTCGTGAGGCAAGTGGCAGACCAATACATCGTGTGCGAACACGAGATAGGCGAGGTGGAACTGACTTTCTTCTCAACCTTCCCTGAATTTGGCTTGCGGATTGGGGGCGTGTGCCTCGTCAATCCCAAAGAGGGTGCGCAAAACGATACGCTGCTCTATGCACCGGAGGTGGTGGCTACCGTCAATGTAAGGGAATACCTCAACAACAACAGGCTGGTGGTGCGGGAACTGTCGCTGCCCGATGCGGTCGCCAATATATACATCGCGGCGGACGGAACGACAAACTATGATGTGTTTGCGGCGGCAAACGATACGACGGCTACGGACACAACAGACACGACCTCGAGCGAACTGCCGTTTGCAGATATATGCATCGATGCGGCTACGGTGGAGGGACGGCATATATCCTTCGTGGATAGGAAGGACTCCATAGAAGCCTCGCTCGAAAATACGGCACTCGGTCTGACGGCTGAGAGTTGGGACAAGGTGCGGCTGAGGCTGCACGCCGAGAGCGTCAGCGCCACGATGGGAACAACCCGGTATGCTGACAGCCTGGAGGTGGAACTCGACCTGCCGGCAGCCATAGATCTCGAAAGGATGAACTTCCGGCTACATAAGGCAGTGGTTCGGGCGGACCGGTACACAATCGGTCTGGACGGCGAAGTGCAGGTAGGCGACAGCATCGGACTGAACATGGACATTACCGCCCACGAATGGCAAATTAGACCGCTATTCGACCTGCTCCCACAGAACCTGACAGAGACGCTGAAAGATATTGAGGTGGACGGAAAAGCGTCGCTCTCGGCACATGTGGAGGGCGTATATGGCGAATCGTCCATGCCTCGCGTGACAGCACATATCGAACTGGAAGACGGCGAAGGCAAATATGCCGGACTGCCCTATCTGCTGACAGGGGTGGAAATGGAAGCTGATGCCGACATCGATATGAACCAAAAGGCGGCAAGCACGGTGGAGATACACCGACTGCAGGCACAGACAAAGGACACCAAACTATCGGCTACGGGGCAGATAAGCGACCCGCTGGGCGATATGCTCATTGACCTGCAGGCGAAAGCCGATGTGTCGCTGGCGGATATGGCGTACTTCTTGCCGGATAGCATGGAGTTGGTAGGGCGCTGCTTCGGGAATATAGGGGTGCGCATACACCTCGACGACCTGACCAACCTGCGACTCGAACGAGGACGGATAACGGGCGACCTCAAACTGACCGACATCGATTACGCCATGAGCGGCATGACCGCTGCGCTGCCCGACAACCGCTTGCAATTCCAAATCCCCAATCCCAAACCGACCAAAAAGACGGTTGGGTGGCTGCAAGGGATACTGACACTGCAATCGCTCGATTTCGGCATGGCCGACGGCACAAAAGCTACACTCGGACAAACCGATATGAGCGTGGAGACAAGCAACATACTCGGACAAAATCCGATTTGGTATGCTACGCTCGGACTGCAATCGAACGACCCGCTGACGGCCTCGATGGACAGCATGGGCGCCACCGTCAAAGCGCCCAAACTGACCGCCTACGCCGAATACGACACGAAAGATACGACCGCCGTGCCCGTGCTGAACGCACAGGTGGCGTTCGCCGACCTGCAAGGACACTACACGGATATGGTGGCACACCTGACGAAATCAACCATGGAGGCCAGTCTGCGACCCAGCCGAAAAGACAAGACGACACCCCGGCTGAAAGCGTCGATACAGACCGCCTCGCTCGAAGCCGCCATGGGAAACGACCTGAAAGCCAAAACAGGCGCACTGAACATTGCCGCTGCGGCTCGATACAACAAACAAGGCGAGAATGTGCTGCTGCAATGGAATCCGAAACTGGATGTGAGCCTGACCGACGGCGAGGTGGAAACGGCACAGCTGACGCAAAAAGTGTATGTGCCGCAAATCACTTTCTCGTACTCGAACAAAGACTTTCGCATCGAAAAATCGCAAATGCGGGTCGGCAAGTCCGACTTTGCGCTGTCGGGCGAGGTGAAGAACATAGGGGCTTGGCTGCGAAAAGAAGGCACGATGGTGGGCGAACTCGACTTTGTGTCCGACCACACGGATGTGAACGAACTGATGGCTCTCTGCTCCGCCGATGCGGGCAGCGAAGAACAGGCTGCAGACGGTGCGAAAACGGACGAAACGACCGCTGCGGCTGCCACGACAACGGGTGCGGATGACGCCAATCCGTTCCTCGTGCCGACAGGGGTGGATGTGGCACTGAATACGCACATAAAAGAAGCGGTGGTATTCAACGAGACCGCCCACAACCTGAAAGGAAAACTGTATATCAAAGACGGCGTGCTGGTGCTCGACGAGATGGGTTTTGTATGCAACGCCGCCAAACTGCAACTGACCGCCATGTATCGTACGCCGCGGCGCAACCATATCTATGTGGGATTTGACTACCACATGATAGACATCAACATAGAGGAACTGATACGCATGATTCCGCAACTGGACTCGATTGTGCCGATGCTTCGGTCCTTCAAAGGCGCTGCGGAATTCCATCTGGCGGCAGAAACCTATACGAATGCAAAGTACGAATTCAAGCCTTCGACCCTTCGTGGCGCTTGCAGCATATACGGAAAAGACCTCGTGGTGATGGATGGCGAGACCTTCAGCAAAATATCGAAACTGCTGCTGTTCAACAAGAAAACCGAAAACAAAGTGGATAGCATATCGGCCGAGATAACGGTCTATAAAAAGGAAATAGACGTGTATCCGTTCTGCGTGTCGATGGACAACTACATGGTGGCGCTCGGCGGACAACATACGCTGGACATGACCTACAACTACGACATCAATGTGCTGTCGCCTATCTATCTCGGCGTGCATGTGTCGGGCAACAACGACGACTTGAAAATAAAATTGGCAAAGTGCAAATACGCCAAAGACTTTAAGCCACACTTCCACGGAAAAGTGGACGAAGAAAGCGCCAACATGCGAAAGATGATCCGCAACTCGATGCGCAAAAACGTGAAGATAAAATCGGATGAGCAAACCCATGCGGAATCGGACGACACAAACCAAACGGCAAATACGGAAAATAATGAAAAATAATTCTCTCTTAATGGGCATCATGCTCTGTACACTTATGGCTTGCAACAACCAAAATCCGTTGCTCACCGAGCAGAAAACACCCTACGGCGTGCCTGCATTCGACAAGGTGCGCACCGAACACTATCTGCCCGCTTTTGAGCAGGCTATCGCCGAAAACAAGGCGGAGATACATGCCATCGTATCGAACGAGGCAGAACCGACCTTTGACAACACCATCGTGGCACTCGACCGCAGCGGGTTGCTGCTGGAGCGTGTGCATGGCGTCTTCTTCAACATACTCGACGCAGACGCCACGGACGAGATGAACCGCATTGCCGAAAAGGTGTCGCCCATGCTGTCGGAACTGAAAGACGGCATACTGCTCAACGATACACTCTTCGAGCGGGTGAAGGCCGTATATGACCGCCGGGAGCAGTTGGGACTGAACGCTGAACAGATGCAGTTGCTCAAGAAAACCTACGAGCAGTTTGCACTGAACGGCGCTGCCCTGCCCGCCGACAAGAAAGAACGACTCAAAGAGATAAACACCGAACTGGGCTTGCTATCGCTGCAGTTCGGCAACAATGTGGTGGCCGAGACCAATGCATACCAACTGTTTGTAACCGACGAGAACGAACTGAAAGGACTGCCCGAAAGCGCAAAAGCGGCTGCCAAAGAGGAAGCACAGGCTGCCGGACGACCCGATGCGTGGCTCTTCACCCCGAAACGCACGAGTTTTACACCCGTGCTGCAATACTGCGAGAACCGTGAACTGCGTCGCGAACTGCTGACTGCCTACACCACGCGCGGCAACCACGACAACGAGAACGACAACAAAGCGGTGATCGTAAAGACCATGCGCCTGCGTGTGGAGAAAGCACACCTGCTGGGATACGACTGCCCTGCCGACTACATACTGGCCGACTGCATGGCCAAAGACCACAAGACGGTGGACGAATTCCTGCAGACCGTGTGGGGTCCGAGCCTGGAGGCCGCAAAACGAGAGGCTGCGGCACTGCAAGAACTGATGGAACAAGACCTGCCCGGCGAGAAACTGCAGCCGTGGGACTGGTGGTACTACGCGGAACGGCTGCGCAAACAGAAATACGACCTCAACGAGGAAGAACTGAAGCCGTATTTCGAACTGAGCAATGTGCGCAAGGGCGTGTTTAAGTTGGCACACAACCTATACGGGCTGAACTTTGAGCCGCTGAAAGATATGCCGGTATATAACCCCGAAGTGGAGGTATTCAAAGTGACCGACACGGAAGGCGCACCGGTGGGTATCCTATACACCGACTACTTCCCCCGTGCAGGCAAGCGTCCGGGAGCGTGGATGAACGACATAAGCAGCCAATATGTGGATGCAGAGGGCGTGGACCACAGACCCGTGATTATCAATGTGGGCAACTTCAACAAACCCACCAAAGGCAATCCGTCGCTGCTGTCGATGGACGACGTGGAGACGCTGTTCCATGAGTTTGGACACGCACTGCACGGGCTGCTGTCGAAGGCTACCTACCGCACTCTTTCGGGAACGAACACACCGCGCGACTTCGTGGAAATGCCGTCGCAATTCATGGAAAACTACTGCTACCGCCCGGAGATAATGAAGACCTACGCCTTCCATTATCAGACCGGAGAACTGATTCCCGATTCGCTCGTGGCAAAGATAAACAATGCACGGACCTTCAACAAGGGATTTGTGGAAACGGAACTGCTGTCCGCAACGATTCTCGACATGGACTATCATGAGCGCACCGACACGGCGGACTTCGACGTGAACGCTTTCGAGGCGGAATCGATGGCACGCATGGAGATGATACCCGAGATAATTACCCGCTATCGCTCGACCTTCTACAACCACATCTTCACGACCGGATACGAGGCAAACTACTACAGTTACACATGGTCGGCAGTGCTCGATGCGGATGCGTTCGCCGCATTTGAGGAGACCGGCGACATACTCAACCCCGAAGTGGCAGCACGCTTCCGCCATCTGCTGGAACAAGGCGGGACACGCGACGCGGAAGAACTGTACGAAGAGTTCCGCGGCAAGAAGGCTGACTCGAAGTACCTATTGCGTAGGTTCGGGTTTGAGGAGTAAGTCCTGCAAGATAGAAAAACCATAACAAAGACACTCCTCCACCCAATTATCTATTAGCGGAATAGCATTATTCTGCTAATGGATATATCACTGAATATGAAGAATATACTCTTCCATATCATTACAAACAAAGCATTCATAGCAATCTACATCTTCCTTTGCACCTTGCTATGGGTACCCGATTTCCTACGCTCCGACATCACGCTCGACTACTCTCTCTCGCTGATCGGCACCTTCATAGGCATGCTGACTAACGCATTGCTATTGATGTTCATCACATGGGACATCGGCACTACTAAGAACAAATCTCCCATCTTGGTAGCGTTATACCTCCTCTTCGTAGGCTCTTTCGTCCCGCTGCACACGATGTGGAAAACGCAATTGATTATTATCGTACTTCAATTTGCCATCCTCATAACACTAAAAACCTACCGCAAGCCGCATGCCGTCCAAGAAAGTTTCTTGGCGACCATTTTGCTCTGCATTGTCAGTCTCATCATCCCAGACATCCTGCTCTTTATACCTGTTATCTGGCTAATGCTGTATATCGAACACTCCTTCAACATCCGTGTATGGATGGCATCACTGATTGCCGTCGCTGTTGTATTTCTCTACACTATGTTATTGAATCTCTTCGATTTAATCTCAATAGGCACTTTCTCCTATATCCTATCCCGCACGACTATCTCATCGTTCCCCACCATACATATCATCGCCCTGTCCACATTGGCCACCGAAAGCCTTTTGGCTGTCGGATATGTACTCTTCAGTTTTAGAAACGAAACAAATAATATACAAAACTACACTATTTGTTTTAGTCTTTCCCTCTTCCTCTCTTCCATCATGATGTTCTTCCCGCCACGGCACTATCCCTCACTCCTCATCTTTTCGATAATCAGTCTGACAGCCTTGCTGACCTATTATTTCAACAAACGACACACCATTTCATCGAGTATTTTATTCATCCTTCACAGTCTCGTCTGGATAACTATCGGCATACTCAGTCGAATAATTCCTTAAGAATATCAAGCGACTTAGGCGTACGGAAATCGGTGATATGCAATTCGTAGTAGCGGCATAATTTCTCTATCAGAACCTGCCTTTCCGTTCGTGACATAACAACATCCGTCGAACAAGACAAACCATTGATTATCCTCATCTCTTCTTTGGTGAAAAAATCCAGATGAACAGGTCGTTGCATCGAGGTAAGGCCGGTCCGCATATCGAGCCAATCGTCGTCAGAGTCGATGCTCGGCGTTATCCCTAAGTAAGTTGTCAAGAGAACCAGAAACTGTAAATGACTGTTCGCTACCGACGGCTGATTGTCATTTTTCTGAATAGCATCCACAATGAAATCAAATAGTTGACCATCTGCCATCGGATGCCAGAGTATTTTATACAGAACTTCGGCAATAAACAGATTGACACTCAATCGATTGAAATCATGCTGACAAGGAACATAAATCAGCCGTACCGACTTGATATGTTGTAGTTGCCCTGCCTTGCTGTTCATAGATGCCTCAATCTCCACAATCGATAGGGGCTGCAACGAGGCGGGCATAATTCCCTTTCTACTAATATGCACTATATATTGCATCCGCCCGCCGGCTTGGGTGTAGGCGTGCAAGATACAAGTCTTATCATTATATTTTTGCAGATGCAATACAACCGCCTCGGTCTTTACATACATATCGCTTACAATGTGAACCGCAAAGGTATAGAAAATAATGGGAATACTAAACCTGCCACGATTTCCTAACCTGTTAATAACTATCTATATCCATACTTAATTGTCAAATAATATAAATATATCTCATCGCAAAATAAACACCATTTCCTATGCAAAACCTTAAACCTACCCTCTGTCAAGCCCCACCAATACTACCTGTTTCAAAGTTTTTATATAGGATGAGTATAGGATGAATATAGGAACTACGAAGGAAGAATATACAATGAGCATACAAATCTCCTCGAAAATTGCCTGAACTGTATATTAAATATTATTCGTTAATTATTAATTATTTGTCGCTCTTATTTGCGCAAACATTCCCACTATCATCGGAAAAACAGTATTGATAAACCATATAATCAATACCGAAGTCGCAATGGCAGCCACATTCCCCGTAAAAAAAGAGAACACTATCAATGCCCAACTGCCACGAAAAATAGTATCTGCAACAGGTATCGAAGGCATAATACTAACCAACGCATAATATGTCGGTATCGCAACAAACGATTGATAAAGAGTCAAATGTATCCCGCAAAAGTAAAAGATACAATAGAGTTGAACAGAGAATACCAAATATCGAAACAAACTGAGAATACACAAATAGGCAAATCGTTTATAACCAATACATACAACCGCATCCATCACCCTTTTTATCTTACCATGCAAGCGTACGGAACAGTACTTTTGAATACGAGGAAAAAACACCACAAGCAATACAATCGCCAAGAGCAGAATAATATAAATACAGAAAACGATAATCTTGTGCAAACTGTTCTCCAATAGATGAAGGAAAAAATAAGCAACTGCCACTATACCAACACCTTCTATCGTACAAAGCATCGCAAAACCACCCACAAAACCAAGAGTAACAGCCTCTATATATTTTTCTTTATTTCTCAGCAGCAAAGCCCTCGTAGGAAACTCACCCAACCGATTAGGCGTAACAAAAGCACCAACGCAACCGTAATACACCTGCCTTTGCGCCTCATTCAAAGAAACATCATCCACCCCTCGCAAAAGATAACGCCATTTAACCCCCTCCAACAGCATATTTATCGGAAAAAGCAACAACGCCGACAGCAGCAACCCGTATTCACCAATGGAACACGACCGAAAATGCAACACAAAAGATGCGTAATCCTCAAAAGTAAGCAACCGATAAAGCAAATAAGACAATGCCAGCAAAATCAATACAGCATTGATTATCTTCTGATATGCAATAGGTTTGTCCGACATACACCTATTTCTTGAACGAGAAATACTTCTGACCAAAATACGACACGGCAACCGTCACAATTGTAACTATCATTTTAGAAGGAGTAGGGTAAATACCGCAAATATCAACCAAAAGTTTTAGTCCAAAATAATTAATCAATAAATTCACACCCACAATCAGTATATACCGCACCAACTGACGCCAACCCTTCAATGAAGACTGCTTGAAAGTAACATACTTGTTCAACCAAAAACCCGTAAACAAGGTAATCGGAAATACAATACAAAGAGAAGCAATATGAGAAGATAAAGTAACAAAATGCAAATGCAGTTCCTGATGCCGCAATACAAAATTATAAACAATAAAGTATAAAACCCAGTCCAACACCATATTGCCAGCACCGCATACACCATAACGAAAGAACTGTTCAGAACAGAATTTACGGAATGGTTTATAGAAAAAATCTATAAAATCCGTTATTATCACGGCTAACCTTTGCATTTATAGAATAATTGTAGTAATTTTGCGACGGCAAAGTTACTAAAAATTGTTGAGTTGACAATCTTGTAACGAAAGTAGAAAACCAAATTAACAACAATATGGACTATCACCAAGATGCAACAAGTACGCGCGAAGAAGGCTCTCGGTCAGCACTTTCTGAAGGATCTGAGTGTTGCAAAAGCCATAGCAGAGAGTTTGGTAATCGAAAACAGAATGCCAATACTTGAAATAGGACCAGGAACGGGTGTATTAACACAATTCTTGCTCCAAAATCCTCTGTTCGACCTCACCGCAATAGAATTAGATAGCGAATCCGTCGACTATCTGAAGCAAAACTATCCAAATCTCAATCTCATATACGGCGACTTCCTAAAATTAGACCTGTCCAAACTATATCCCGAGCAGCAGTTCTGCGTCATAGGAAACTACCCGTATAATATCTCCTCGCAAATATTCTTCAAGGTATTGGAATATAGGGAGTATATACCCTGCTGCGTCGGTATGATACAAAAGGAAGTAGCAGAACGACTCGCATCTAAGCCGGGTAAAAAAGCCTACGGCATACTATCTGTACTGCTGCAAGCATACTACAATATCGAATACCTTTTCACCGTCGATGAACATGTCTTTCTACCTCCGCCGAAAGTCAAATCTGCAGTCATCAGGCTTACCCGAAACGAGAGAAAATCATTGGATTGTAATGAGGACCTATTCAAAAAAGTAGTGAAAACAGCATTCAACCAACGACGAAAACAATTAAGAAATTCTCTCCAATCGCTAATAAGCAAAGAAAAGAGTATAGCAAATATATTCGACAAACGACCAGAACAACTGTCTGTAGAAGAGTTTGTAGAATTGACTAACCTAATAGAATCAAAACAAGTAAAACAATAGTACCATGTCAGAGTTGAGAATATTCTATAAAGAAACAGAGAAAATCAAAATATCCAAAACACTGGATATATTGAAGAAAATAGACAAGAAAGATATCATCTGGATAGATCTGTTGGATGTGAAAGAAGAAGTAGAGAGTGAATTGGAACAGTTCCTCAAAATATACATACAGGAAGATGAAGAAATGGAGGAAATCGAGATGTCAAGCCGGTATATGCAAACTGATGACTCTATTGTAGCCAACTCTAACTTCTTGCAAAATAACTTCGATATAGAACCTGTCAACTTCATCATAAAAAACGGAGTATTGGTAACGGTACGCGATGCAGAACTCAATTCATTTAATGATACAGTCAAAAAAATGTTCGTCAATACACGAAACTTCCCCACAGGATATCATGTATTTGTAGCACTAATGGAAACACGAGTCGAATACGATGCCGATATGATAGAGGATACCACCGACTTGATTACAGATTTGTCCTCACAAATAAACAAAACAAGCGACCATGTGGACGAAGATGTTCTTATACAAATTAAAGACTTGCAAGAAAAAGTAACTGTCATCCGGCAGAATATAATGGATAAACAACGAGTTATATCCAATATACTGAAATGCGACTTCATACCATCTGAACTACAACCAAGACTCACAATGATTATCAAAGATATAAACTCTTTGTTCGAATATACAAGGTTTGGTTTTGATCGTCTCGACTATCTGCAAGATACTTTTCTTGGTTTGGTCAATATCGAACAAAACAAGATTATAAAGATATTCACCGTAGTCAATGTTATATTCCTGCCACCCACACTCGTTGCAAGTATGTATGGTATGAATTTCGACTTTATGCCTGAACTGCACTGGACACATGGATACTTGTTCTCAATAGGCTTAATGGTAGCATTCACACTACTGGTTTTAGGTATATTCAAACTGAAAAAATGGTTATAAACAATATCCTGTTGATAACTCTGTACAATAGTGTTGATAACTCAGGTAAGAATGTTTTTAATTATCCGATATAAACAAAATAATTAAATGGAAGTATTTTTTCAACATCTGTAACGGTTTAACAATAAAAGAAATAGAGTAGTTTTCAACAAAAGAAACGATATAAGAAAAACAAAAGATTATAGAAGAATAAATTATATATTATTGTTTGGTTAATATGTGTTCCGAGAAATTGATAGAAGAGATAAATAGATTACGCAAAGAAAAGAATGTCGTCATCATGGCGCATTACTATCAGATACCTGAAATACAAGATATAGCCGACTTTGTGGGTGATAGTCTTGAACTGGCTCGTAAGGCGAAAGAAACAAATGCCTCTATCATAGTATTGTGCGGTGTACATTTTATGGCAGAAACAGCCAAAATTATCTGTCCTGACAAGAAAGTACTCATACCGGATATCAATGCAGGCTGTTCTTTGGCAGAAAGTTGTGATGCACAAGACCTGAAAGAGTGGAAAACAAACCACCCAAATCATTTAGTGCTTAGTTATGTAAACACTTCTGCTGCAGTAAAGGCACTTACCGACATAGTGGTAACTTCCTCTAATGCACTCAAAATAGTGGAACAACTACCCACAGCCCAGCATATTCTATTTTGTCCGGATAGAAACTTAGGTAATTACATAAACAGTGTTACAGGCAGAAATATGGACTTATGGAATGGATATTGTCATGTCCACGAGAAATTCTCTTTGCAGAAATTAATAGAACTCAAACGACAATACCCTGACGCAAAAGTCTTGGTGCATCCCGAATGTAAAGGTCCTATAATCGAAATCGCAGATGTAATAGGGAGTACAAAATACTTGCTCAATTATGCCATAACAAGTAAAGATACAACTTTTCTTGTTGCTACGGAAAGTGGTATAATACACAAGATGAGTCAATCATGCCCTGATAAAACATTCATCCCTGTTCCACCCGATGTAACAGAAGGGGATAAATCATGTGCTTGCAACGAATGTAATTTTATGCGTATGAATACACTTGAGAAATTATATATCTGCCTCCGAGATGAAACCAATGAAATAAATGTCGATAAGGATATAGCCAAAAAAGCAATTATTCCTATAGAGAAAATGTTTGCGATGAGCAAATAATTTCGTAATTTTGCACCGACTTTTAACCAACTAAAACAAAACTGTATTATGACAATAGATCAATACAATTTCTCAGGTAAGAGGGCTATTGTACGAGTTGATTTCAATGTACCTCTTAACGAAAATGGAGTAGTCACCGACGATACTCGTATTAAGGGCGCACTTCCAACATTGAAGAAAATATTAAATGACGGTGGTTCACTCATCATAATGAGTCACATGGGCAAACCTAAAGGAAAAGTCAATCCTAAAATGTCACTCAGTCAGATTGTAGAACCTGTTTCAAACTTATTGGGAGTGAAAGTTAAATTTGCTCCCGACTGTGCAAAAGCCTCAGCCGAAGCAGCAGCACTTAAACCGGGAGAGGCGTTGCTCTTGGAAAACCTCCGTTTCTATCCTGAAGAAGAAGGCAAACCGGTAGGGATTGATAAGGAAGACCCTGCTTATGAAACAGCAAAAAAAGAAATGAAAGAGAAGCAAAAAACCTTCGCTAAAACATTAGCCAATTATGCAGACTGCTATGTGAATGATGCGTTTGGTACTGCACACCGCAAGCACGCTTCAACTGCCGTCATTGCCGATTATTTCGACAAAGACAATAAGATGCTTGGATATTTGATGGAAAAAGAGGTGCAAGCAGTAGATAATATCTTGAGCAATATAAAGCACCCGTTCACTGCTATCATGGGAGGTAGTAAAGTATCCACAAAAATAGGCATCATCGAAAACCTTATGGATAAAGTGGACAACCTTATCCTGTGTGGTGGCATGACTTATACCTTTGCAAAGGCACAAGGAGGCAAAATTGGTAACTCTATTTGCGAAGACGATAAGTTGGATTTAGCACTCGACATCATTGCTCAAGCAAAGGCTAAAGGCGTAAATTTGGTTCTTGGTAGCGATTGTGTAGCAGCCGACAACTTCTCGAATGACGCACACACTCAAATTGTTTCCGCTGCAGCAATACCCGATGGTTGGGAAGGAATGGATGCAGGTCCCGAAACACAAAAAGCCTTCGCTGAAGTAATTGAAAATGCTAAAACTATACTGTGGAATGGTCCTGCAGGTGTATTTGAATTCGATAACTTTACGGCCGGAAGCAAGGCTATTGCTGAGGCTATTGCAAAGGCAACCGAAAAAGGTGCATATAGTTTGATTGGTGGAGGGGACTCAGTGGCTTGTATCAATAAGTTTGGCATGGCAGACAAGGTAAGTTACATCTCAACTGGAGGTGGCGCATTGTTGGAAGCCATCGAAGGAAAAGTATTACCGGGCATCGCCGCAATAAAAGGATAAAACAATGGAAATATCAGGTAAAATCATCGCTGTATTACCTCTACAGCAAGGAACAAGTAAGGCTGGTAACCCCTGGCAATCGCAAAGTTATGTACTTGAAACTCAAGAGCAATATCCTAAAAAGGTGTGCTTTGAGATTTTCGGAGAAGACCGCATCAAAAATAACTCTTGTCAGATAGACGAATTGGTAACGGTCTCTTTCGATATAGAGAGTAGAGAATTCAACGGCCGTTGGTACACAAGTGTACGCGCTTGGAAAGTAGCCAAAGGAGAAGGTGCTGCTCCTGCAGTAACTTCTAATACTACTACACCTTCACCCACAGAAACTGCTCCTGATACGAATATACAATCATTCGACGCTGCTGACAACTCTATGGACGACGGGAGCGATCTTCCGTTCTAATATTAAAGCAATTCTATTGTCAGAGGCTGCCTAATTCTATTGGGTAGTCTCTGTCTTTGTTACTATTTACTATATATTCCAAAGGATTTATATAGAATCTATATAGGACGAATATAGGATGAATATAGGAAGAACCTACAAATCATATCGGAAAATACCTTCTCTGTTAATTTATAATTATTAGTTAATTATAAATTTTTCTTTATATTTCTCGAAATCAATCTACGGGCATCTTAAAATGCGTAAGAGAACGAAACAAACCAGTTCCACTCCCATAAACTACTGCCTTTTAGGTAGTTGCTATTCGATTTTACGATATTATTCAACCCGAAGTTATAACCGCTATACACTCTGTAATTTGCCCACTGAATTCCACCACCCAAGCCCCATTGCAAGTTAAAGCGTCGCAACTCGCCGGCCTTATATTTTTCATAAGATTGAGTAGGGATTTCATTTGCCTCTAACCACGCTTTTGTCTCATCTGAAACAGTACATTTTATATTGTCTTTCTGGGCAATACCTATGGCAAACTGCGGACCGGTATAAAAATACAATGCCAATTCTTTCCATAGTTTCTGCGTATAAGTAGCATAGACAGGTACAACTACCGAATGTTTCAATAGGTTATGCTCTATATATTCCTCTGTCGTATATTCTGAATTTACCCCTGCCCAATGCTGTTCATTTTTCCCGAAGGTGAGTTGATAAAACAAACCGCTTTGAATCGATAAATGATATGGCAAGTTAAAATCAACTGTAAAGCCTATTTTAGCCCCATGCAGATATGTATCGGCATAAGATATACTTTTGCTATTCTGCCAGTCTTGCGTATATCCTGCCTCGATTCTGTATGTCGTAGAGAAAGAATAATCCTCCGACTTCTTTTCCTTTTTCGTTTCTCCGGCATAATTGTCAAATACGGTGTAGTTATCGGTCACATCCTGCGCAACACACACACCACAGGAAATTAACAAACTAATTACTAATATACTGTATCGCTTTTCCATACTTGCTGATTACTGATTATTGCCATAAATTTAGTTGCTGTCTAAGGCACACATTCTCATTCCTTGCAAAAATAATACAAATAATGAATATCAACAATACTTTTCTCATTTATTCATTCTCACTCGCTTGTAGAACTCGTTTGATTCAAAAATAGAACCAAATAGTTGCAAATATCGCAAATAACTTATATTTTCGCAGTTGCGATTAACATACTTGTTCGTTCTATAATTGAAAACAAGACCCTGATTCGACAGCAATAAAATGAATATAACTTTCTGCATCAACTATCGGACAGAGTGGGGACAATCATTGTGTATTGTATCCAACGACAATATATTGCGATGGACCGATAAAAAACCATTGCATCTGCAATGCTACGGTATCGATTATTGGACAGTAACTGTTCCCATCCCCGATTTTCTAAGTAAAATAAACTATCGTTATGCTATTCTTTCTACAGATGGCAACCTGCTGTACGAAGCAGGCAAAAGTAGGACGGTCGATCTACTGACGAACGATAAACAAGTCGTGATGCACGATTTCTGGCAAGTAGATGATTACGAAAAAGTATTTCACTCAATAGCCTTCACAAGAACACTCTTCCGTAGAGAGAAGGTCATCCAAGACATACAGCAACCCTGTAATGTACGCTTTTCTATCGACCTCCCTCAAGTATTACCCTCACAAGGTGTGGCCATCATCGGAAACACGGAGAAATTGGGTAATTGGGACATCAATCAAAAACTGATTCTTTCAGACACGCATTTTCCTATATGGACGGGTGCTGTGCAGACCAATACAAACGAGATAATAGAATATAAATACATCATCTACGATTTGAAGTCTGGCGACTTGATCGACATCGAATGGGGAGACAACCGTCAAGTATGGGGTTTGCAAAATCAATTGACGATTGTCCAAAACGACCGTTGTTTTCGACGCACCAAACCTCGATGGAAAGGCGCAGGTGTAGCGATACCTGTATTTTCTCTCCGTACAGAAAATAGTTTTGGTATAGGAGAATTCCTCGACCTGAAACTTTTGGTGGATTGGGCGTCCCTCACAGGGCAAAAGTTGATACAAACACTGCCAATCAACGATACAACCTTATTGCATACCAACCAAGACTCATATCCATATAATGCAGTAAGTGTTTTCGCCCTGCATCCGGTCTATCTCAATATAGAGGAGATGGGACAACTATCGCCGGAACTAAAGAAAAAGTACTTGGCTGAAAAAAAAGTATTGAACCGGAAAAAAATTGCAGATTATCAGGTGGTATATAACGAGAAAATGAAATACTTCAAAGCCATTTATAAGGCAGAGAAAGATACCGTATTCTCTTCACCTGACTTCAAAATATTCTTCAAGAATAATAGAGAATGGCTGGTGCCTTATGCAGTCTTTTGCTATCTACGCGACAAATATGGGACACCGCATTTCTGCAATTGGAAACAGTATGCAACATACCAACCTAAAGATGTAGAACGCCTCTCGCAGCCGTCCGCAAAAGAATATGATAAAGTGGCTTTCTTTTATTTCCTTCAGTTCCATCTCGATAAACAACTGTCCAAAGCAGTAAACTATGCACATAGCAAAGGCATAGTACTCAAAGGGGACATCCCTATAGGCATATCACCCGACTCTGTCGACGCTTGGACTAATCCGAAACTATTCAATCTCAACTCCTCTGCAGGAGCACCGCCAGATGCTTTCAGCATTAAAGGACAAAACTGGGGCTTTCCTACTTATAACTGGGATGTAATGGCGGAAGATAATTACTGGTGGTGGAAACAACGCTTCCTTAAAATAGCCGACTACTTCGATGCTTACCGAATTGATCATATATTGGGCTTCTTTCGTATATGGCAAATGCCTGTATCTGCCGTATGGGGATTGTTGGGACACTTTTCTCCCGCTATGCCATATACAATGCAGGACCTACAGAATATGGGCGTAACTTTGTCCGAAGACCGACTGACAAAGCCATATATCCGCTCAAACTTTCTAAACGACATATTCGGACAATATACCGGGTATGCTAAAACAAAGTTCTTGAATACCAACGATGGATATATCTATTGGCTCAAAGACGAGTTCGATACACAACAGAAAGTGCAACGCTATTTCTCGCAGAACAATCTGACGGATGAATATAGTACAAAGTTGAGAGATGCACTCTATTATCTGCATTGCGAGGTACTGTTTATTCGCGACCAAGCAAATCCGAATACATTACATCCCCGTATCTCACTATTCAACTCCTATAGTTATCGTGAATTAAAAGACGAACAAAAGAAGATATTGGCAGATATACACAACGACTATTTCTACCACCGTCATAACAAATTCTGGTATCAATCGGCAATGAAGAAACTACCGTCGCTCATCTCTGCCACCGATATGCTTGTTTGCGGCGAAGACCTTGGCATGGTGCCTGCTTGCGTACCGGAGGTTATACATAAACTCAATATCTTGTCTTTGGAAATACAACGCATGCCCAAAAATCCGAATATGGTCTTTGCTCATCCCGCCGATGCACCTTACTTGAGTGTTTGTACCACAGGCACACATGACATGAACCCTCTACGGGCATGGTGGGAAGAGAATCAAGAGACGACCCAACGATTCTACAACGAACAAATGGGCTTGCAAGGTGAAGCACCGAAGGTAATGTCTGGCAAAATCGCAGAATTCATAGTCAATCAACATATCTACAGCCCTGCAATATGGGTCATTCTACCTATGCAAGACTGGATGGCAATCAACGAAGATATACGGTTGAAAGATGCTCACGCAGAGAGAATAAATACACCCGACAATCCACACCACTTCTGGTGCTATCGTATGCATATAACAATCGAGGAATTACTCCAAAAGAATGAGTTCAATCAACAAGTAAAAGAATTAGTCAAAAAGCGTTTGGAATAATGGCACAACACAATGAAACAGGCAGAAAAGGAGAAGTATTGGCACAACAATACCTAAAGAAACAGCATTACAAAATATTGCAGACAAATTACAGGATCTGTAATATCGAAATAGACATCATTGCCCAAATCAAGAAAACAATAGTCTTTGTAGAAGTCAAGACGCGTTCTTCTGAAATATTTCAAGCACCGGAAGAGGCAGTTGATATAAATAAACAACGACGCATAACCATAGCAGCCAACACCTATATGCAACAGTTCTCCGAACAATATGAGGCACGATTTGATGTGATCGCCGTAATCTTAAGCAACGACAATACACAGATTCGCCATACTATAGAGGCGTTCAGTCCTACGCCAACCTATCGCTAATCATCAGCCCCCTATACCAAAAACATCTATTCTTCCTGTGTCGCCTCTATTGCTGGTACTGCTTCTTCCTGCTCAAAAACATCCACCGTCCTCAGTTTCGCCTTCTTTGTACTGTTGATACCCAACTCTTTTAACTTCTCCACTCGACGCAACACATTACCCTGACCCTCTATCAATTGAACCTTCCCGCGTTGATAAGTAGATATGGCAGTCTGCAACTGCTTACCTAATGTATCGTATGTTTCTGACACCGTCACTATCTTTTCATACAACGAAGAAGCCGCTTCCAGTATCTTTTTACAGTTGTCCTCTTGCCTCGTGTTATGCCAAGTCTGCAACACAAGGTGTAACGACATCATCAGATTAGTCGGATTAACAATGATAACCCCTGCACGAAAAGCCTCTTGTACTAACGAAGGGTTATAATTCATAGCCATAATATATGACCCCTCGTTAGGTATAAACATCAATACATAGTTCATCGAACAAGGAACATACTTCGGATAATTTTTCTCCGAGAGTTCTTTTATATGCTTTTTAACAGACTCAAAGTTCTTACGGATAGAAATCTGCCGTTCCTCCTCGCTCGCTGCTCCTAAGGCTTCTGTATAGTCTTTCAATGATACTTTAGAGTCAATAATAATGCGTTTCCCATCTGCACAATTCACAACAACATCCGGACGCAATTCATGGTTCTTATCGCCAATAAAGCTCTCCTGACGAGAGTACTCTATCCCTTCACGCAAGCCGCTACCTTGCAGAATATCATCCAATACCTGCTCGCCCCAATCTCCATGTACCTTACCTCGGTTCTTCAAAGCATCGGCCAAGTTATTTGCATCTTTCCCCAATTGCTGTGTCTGGTTCACAATACTCTCTATCGCTCCACGCAATGTGGCATTACTTTGTTCATTCGAAGAACGAGTCTCAGTCATCAATTTCCGTACATTCTCCATTTCCTTCTGAATAGGGTCAAGCAACCGACCGACACTCTGTTTGTTTGCATCCCCCAACGCTTCCGAACGCTCCTTTAACAGTCGTTGAGAGGTTGTCTCAAACTTCTCGGAAAGGAGTTCCAACTGTTTCTGTTCATATCGCTCTCTATTCTGTTTCTCCTCCTCTTTCTCTCTCTCATAACGCTTCTTGTTCTCTTCAAGCATCGTCCTTGCATTTTCCGAGTTCGATTTCCACTGGTATGCTTCTTTCTCCAAACTGCTATATTTATCCTGCCATGCTCGCTTTTCCTCTTCTATAACATCCTTCTCTTGTTGCAATTGCTCTATCTGACGCTGCCGATACTCATCCTCCGTGCGCAGGTGTTCCATCTCTATCTGTTTCTCGTGCAGAGCAGCCTCTACGGCGTGACGCTTATTGCTGCGACCCAAGTAATAACTCACCGCTGCGGTTATCATAGCACCTGCTATCATACCGCCCAATAAACATAAAATCAGTTCCATCTTTATTGATTGTTAGGTAGTTTTGTCAATGCTTCATACAAGAGATGCGTCGGAAGACCCATAACATTATAGAACGAACCGTCTATCTTCTCCACTGCCACATAACCTATCCATTCTTGCACACCGTAAGCACCGGCCTTGTCTAAAGGTAGATATTTCTCAACATATTCATCTATCTCATTTTCGGTCAGATTCTTAAAGGTTACATCTGTCTTGTCGGACAACACCTCTTCCGAGTGGTCTGTTCTCAGACAGATTGCAGTATACACTTGATGGGTGCGACCCGAAAGCAATCTTAACATCTGCTTCGCCTCATCTTTATCCTTCGGTTTCCCTAACATCATCCCGTCAATCCAAACAATAGTATCCGCCGTTATCAACACCTCATCTTCCCGCAGATATTTATGGTAAGCGTCAGCCTTCTCTTTGGCTATGTAGCGTGGTATTTCCTCACCCTGTAAACCCTCTGAATAATGTTCGTCACAATCTATATGCACCACATCGTACGGAATTCCCAACCCAGACAACAACTCCTGCCTCCTTGGTGAATTGCTTCCTAATAATACTTTCATATCCTGTCTTTTTATGCTCCCTTATACCTCAATGAACCATCGAAAAGATAACAACACTGAACAGCACACCCAAAAACATAATGAACTTCATCAGTTGCTGTGCCGCACGATAGTCCGATGGAATTTTTGCATTGATAACAAGGGCAATCTCGCAAAAACAAGGAATCAGCATACCAAATATCAAGTATCTGTAAGGAAGACTCTTCCAGCCCGTTACGCCCATCTTGTTAGAGAAGAGATACACAAAATAGGTCATACCGCAACACGCAATCACTATAAGGGCCACAACAATCACCTTGGTCCAAGTCGTACCTAACTTCACAGGCAGCGTATGGCACTCCAACTCTCGGTCACCCGTCTCATCCTGCAAATCTTTGATGATCTCACGAATAAGAGTCATCAGAAAGGCAAACAAAGAAAAAACGCCAATCCACAAGTATATGTCATGCACCAGACTGGTATAAGGGAGTATATCCCCGAAACGATACCTCAGCATAGCCACATTCGCAATCGCAATCACCAATGGCACCAGTCCTGCTGCCACACTCACTATCAGATTACCCAAGATAAACTGCCGCTTGTAGGCTGAGGAATAAAACCACAATAAGCCCGGCGTAAAGATGAAAATCAATCCCAATGACCAACTGCGTACTATCACAGCGGCTGCAACACCCGACAACGCACCGAGTACCGTCATGATCTGATGACAAAGCATTGCCGTAGGCTTGCTGATACTTCGTGTCACAATCTGCTTTTCAGGGCGGTTAATAGCGTCTATCTTTACATCGAAATAGTCGTTTATAGCGTAGCCGCCTGCAGCAACCAACACCACACCTGTAATGAGCAGACAAAGCAGATAGGTCGGCAACTGCTCATCAAACATCGATACACTCAAGATAGGTAACGCCACCATCTTCTCCATCAACCACATGATGAACACAATGAAGACCAGGTTTTGCCAACGAACAAGTTTTAAGATTGATTTCATATCAAAGGGAGATAAGGATTACAATATCATTTTCAATACCAAACCTTTCCATGCAGGTATTTCTACATCAATCGGAGTATCTGCCGACAGAGCAACCTCCAACTTGCGACCACTCAGCAAATCTACACAGTCAATGGGCGCATTCTGGGGTTTCATGCCAAAGTAAGTGAAAGCCTCTTCGGGAACCGTTATGGAAACATTTGTCTGATGAGCGTCAAAGTTCACAACAACCAACAGCAATTCATTCTTGTACCCACGGATAAAAGCATACTGTTTATTCTTGTTGAACCCTTCACGCTGAGCATATACAAGGTCGAACTTCTTGCCTTCCGTAATGGTCTTTTCCGTCCTCGCAATATGTAGCAACTGCCTGTAAAACGACCGCAATTCTTTCTGCTCATCCGACAATAAACCTCCGTCATATTTGCCGTTATTCGACCATCGCTGTAACGAACGGACACCCCAATAATCAAATATCGTAGTCCGACCATCTACACCCGAAAAACCTTCCGAATCCATACCCAATTCCCCTAACTCCTGACCCGCATAAATCATCACGGGGTTGGTATTCAATAGCGACATCACAATCACGGCAGGCTCTGCACATATCCCACGCCCACAGAAGAAACCGGACGCAATACGCTGCTCGTCATGATTTTCCAAGAAATACAACAGATGTTCGTGTATATCATCGTTCGCCTGCCATTGCAGCGTGATACCCTCTGCCGAGAAATCACGGCTCGTTACGCCACGAAGATAATCATACATACCCACCTTGTCGTATAGTAAATCAAATCCGCCGTCATAGATATACGAACGGTACAGATGCGGATTATATACCTCTGCAATAAACAATACATCCGGATTGCCTGCCTTCACCTGAGGTATTGCCCAATGCCAAAACTCCACAGGCACCATCTCTGCCATATCGCAACGGAACCCGTCCACTCCTTTGCCCACCCAATAAAGCAAAATCTCAAGCATCCTGTGCCAGGTGTCAGGAATCGGACTGAACTGTTTTTCCATACCACCCTGATAATATACCCCGTAATTCAACTTCACGGTATCATACCAGTCGTTTCTCGAGGGAGACGAAGTAAAACAGTCATTGCCTGTCACTTTGGCAGGGTATTCTTCATAATCGCAGCCATCAAACAACGGCGAAAACCGCTCATTCGGAAGGTAATAGAAGTTGTTCAATGGAGAGAACGCCCAATCAGGATTGTCGCTCGCACCCAAATCAACAACGCCATCAGGCTTCATCACCGACCGGTACTCTCTGGCTACATGGTTCGCTACAAAGTCTATCACTACTTTCAGGTTGGCGTTGTGAGTACGCTCCACCAACGCTTCGAACTCATGCATACGGTTCGGAATATCTTCTGCCAAGTCCGGATCTACATCGTAGTAATCTGTTATGGCGTACGGAGAACCCGCCTTGCCTTTCACGATACTTGCCGAACATTTCGGAATACCATAATCACTGTAATCCGTCTGTGTCGCATGCCTTATGATACCCGTGTACCATATATGCGTCACGCCAAGTTGATGAATCGAACGGAGTGCCTTCGAGGTAATACAATTAAACTTCCCGCAACCGTTCTCCTCTATCGTGCCGTTGTGCTTGCGATTGTCACAATAATTACTGAAAGTACGGGGAAGAAGTTGATATAGAATGTGTTTATTATACATAGATACAGGTATTACATTTTTATCGGCAGAATGAAATTCCATACCCATCCTGTCGCCCACAAAGGTACAAAAAAAATGCCATAAACGAAAGGAAGACAGAAAAAAGGATAGGGAATCACTATCCTGAAAACAAGAAAGATATTTTATATCGCAGAACTTGTTTTAACAATTCCCCTTCCATCCATATAGCATATACTCACCCTCCACTAAGCCCGATAAATACTACCGGTTCCAAAGGATTTATATACGATCTATATAGGATGAATATACGATGAATATACGATGAATATAGAAAGAGCATACCAAAAACATCCCCTCTACCCATCTCGACGAATTAATTATCAACAAATAATTATTAACTGTCTATTGTAAATAGCCAATTCGTAAACAGTCCCTTTGTCCGTTTCGCATAGCGGTTGCAGAACCATAGCATACTTTGGCTCTAATTCCCTCCTCAACTCTCCCATGCATATTGCTTGTTAATTCTTGATTACTACTTGCCCGCCTCATTCTTTTTCTCACATTTATCCACAAGCGGACAATGCTCGCAACCTGTGCATTTCTCCGGTTTGCGCCATGCACGGACAAACAGAAATACAGCCACCACGACGGCAATTCCCAAAACAATATAAACAATCACCTCCTGCATCAGAACAACGAGCCGATCTGGAACACAAGAAAACTCAGCAACCACGCTATACCCGTCGAATAAAACAGCGAGAACAACATCCACTTCACGCTCGATTCTTTCTGTATAGTTGCCAAGGTCGAAATACATGGGAAATAAAGCAGAATAAACAACATCAACGAGAAGGCGGACAGTGGAGTGTACAACGGCTTGCCTGTATCATCACGCAAACTGCGCAACTTCTCCACCAAAGGGATAACACCTTCATCATTCTTCTCCGATACATCGTCGCTTATCTCTATGTCGTCCTCGCAATAAAGCACCGCCATAGAAGACGCAATCACCTCTTTGGCGGCACAACCGGCTACCAGACTCACTCCTGCACGCCATTCAATACCTAACGGCTTGAACACAGGCTCTATCACCTTGCCTATACTACCCAAATACGACTGCTCCAACTGCTCTTTGTGCGACAACTCGTCATGATGTCTCGGAAAATAGCCCAAACCCCATATAATAACAGAGGCCAACAACACAATCGTCACAACACGCGAGAACCACTCTTTGGCCTTGTCCCAAGTATGTATCATTGCATTACGGAAAGTCGGCATACGATAAGGAGGCAACTCCATCACAAATGGATTACTCTCCTCCTTAAAGGCTACCTTGCTCAGCAAAAGAGAGGTCAATATCGCTATCAACAAACCGATAAGATATATCGACAACAATACAATCGCCTGATGATGAGGGAAAAATGCCGCTACCAATATGATATATACAGGCAATCGGGCAGAACACGACACAAAAGGAACAGTCAGGATAGTAAGTAGTCTGTCCTTCGGATTTTCCAATGTACGGGATGCCAACACCGCAGGTACCGAGCAACCGAAACCTATGATATACGGAATAAACGACTTACCATGAACACCCATGCGGTGCATTAACTTATCCATAAGAAATGCCGCGCGTGCCATATAACCGGTATCTTCCAATACCGAAATAAATATAAACAGGATAAGTATCTGTGGCACAAACGCCAATACGGCGCCGATACCTGCTATCACACCGTCCACTACAAGGTCGGTCAATACACCTGCGGAAAAAGTATCTCTAACCCAATCTGATAGCAGGTTTATACCCGTCTCTATCCAATGTTGTGGGTAAGCACCTAACACGAAGGTCGCTTCAAACATCAGGAAAAGAAACAGAAACAAAATAGGAAAACCGAGCCATTTATTCGTGAGTACTTTATCTAACGCATAACCTAATGTCCTCTTCTCATTCTGCTTGTCGTGAGTAAGTGTCTCGCTCAATGCTCCACGAATAAAACCGAATTTCAAATCTGATATATACGACGATATATCTTCTCCCGACTCCTTTTCAAACTGCTCACGATAACGCTTCGCAGTCGAAACAATCTCCTCGCCATTAGGCAGTTTCTTGAACTGTTCTATTGTCGTTCTGTCATTCTCTATCAACTTGAGAGCAACATAACGGCTATGGTACAAGTCTTTTATATCCTCATTCTGGTTAAGCAACTGCTTTATTTCTGCAATGGCACCTTCCATCTGAGTCCCATAATTGATATGGATATGCTTTTGAACCTTCGACTTGCCCTCATACAATTGTACTATCGCCTCCAACACATTCTCTATGCCCCAACCTGTTCGGGCAATAACAGGAACAATCGGAAAACCTAACATCTTCTCCAATGACTCGTAATCTAACTGATCCCCCATCTTTTGTAACTCATCATACATATTTAGGGCCATCACCAAAGGAAGGTTCCTGTCTATAAGTTGAGTCGTCAAAAATAGGTTACGCTCCAAATTGCCGGAGTTAACGATATTCAACACCAAATCTACGGGCTGATTATCTAAAAAATCACGGACATATAACTCCTCCGGAGAATACTCGGTCAACGAATAAGTACCAGGCAAATCAACAAGGTTAACCGTATAACCCCTATGATGAAATGTACCTATCTTCGAATCTACCGTAACCCCACTGTAATTACCCACTTTCTCTCGCATCCCCGTCGCATAGTTAAAGAAACTTGTTTTCCCGCAGTTAGGATTACCCACCAACGCAACTGTGATATTCCTCGACAATTCCTCTACTTCAGCACGGACATGCTCTTCTATTGTACCGTAGAAATCATTGTCAGGGTGAGCATCTTCTGACAACGATACAACCTCTATGTTACGAGCCTCGGCACGCCTTAAACTGACATGCGTACCCATCACCTCATACTCTACAGGGTCCAACAAGGGAGCATTCTTAATCACATGTACCACCTCGCCTTTTACAAAGCCCAATTCTAATATGCGGTGCCTAAAACCACCGTGACCATGTACTTTCAGAATCATTCCGCGCTCATCAGTCTGCAAATCCGCCAATGTAAGAGCCTTCTCTTCCATATTACCTGTTTTTTATTTTTGCAAAATTATACCTCCATCCACAAACCTCCAATAACTAAAAATAGGTATTTTATTATGCTATAAAAGCAATATACACAAACATAAAAAGCCCTCTATTTGAGAGGACTTTTTACCTGAACACTATAAAAAGGGAATGAGATACCAAGATTTTTACTTACATTATCTAACCACGAAATCAACCCGTATGGATCTTCGATATAGGGTTTACACCAAACTCAGAAAAACAAATAACACACATATCTTAAAAGAGATACAACGGGGTGCATAAAATGTAAACTTATTCATAATCATTATAGTTTAAGGTTATAAATATAATCCCAATTTACAAGCATCTCACACATATCGCTGCAAATATATTGAATATTGCATAAACATACAATATTATTATCATTTTTCTGTAATAATTATAAATTCAGAGAGCAATATTTATTGATGTGAAAATCGTTCACCACCAGAACCTGTTAGTGAATGTGAACATAAAAGATAGCCTGTATTAAGTATATGGAATAGTATTTGAAATTTATTCCATAACGATATGGTGAGATAAATCATTATAGTAAGTAAATGGCAGAAAGATGACTCCTATACTACCAATACATTTTACAAACATATACCCAATACATTTACTTTGTGGTTGCTATAGAAGATATACAACTCCCCATCAATCATTCTTTTATATACTAGCCTACTGTCATCCTCACACGCACGAACCGATGTAGGCTGAGGCTCTATGCTATTCAAATATATCTCCAAATTAGAATACCCACTCTCTGTAATGATACACCCATCATTCGGGTTATTCGCATCTAAGCCATTCTCTCTTTCCCAAATATCAGGAATACCGTCCAAGTCACTATCAACATAAGGCGTGCCTTGCAGCAGCGGCCAACCACCAACACTCACAGGGTCATCTATAATACCACCTTTACCCAATTTACCCATCCCCAAGGCAGTAGCATTATCCGTCTCTTCTATAATACGCCTGTCTTGCACATCCCGTCTTGGTACATTTGCGCCTACACCTTCCAATACACGAGAATACGCCTCCTCCGCACTCTCTATCGTATCAAGTAGTATATCTATCTCAGGCGATAAACTCATAGAACGGAACAACGACTTGGCCAACGCTGTATCAGAATATGCCGTATATTGTACTCCGCAGAACCAGTTATCTTCCGTCACGGCAGGATAATGAGTAAGATAATTGCCCTCTATAAAATGATGCGACAAATACCCTGCCTCCACGCTACTCTTGCTCTGGTCTATTTGAACCAGCCTGTTCACTTTATTAGTAGGCGATGCTTTGCTGCTCGTACTGCCTGAAGCAGGACCATGTTTGTAGTAGTTGTTAAACATATTCAACTCATTGCGCACCTCGCTCGCATCTACCTCCACCTCTAAACCGTACCCCGAATTACCTGAACCCCAATTATATACCACATTGTTACGATATTCAACTACGGCTACTGTGTCGTGCGCACGAGCCCCGTTGAAGCGTATATTCCTGCTGTTATTATGTGCCACCAGATTATGATGGTAAGTCGCAAATTGTCCACCCCACACTCCACAATACGAGCGACTACCTTTAGGGTGATAAGCACTGTACAACCCTTCTGCTACCATACACCATTGTACAGTGGTGTACTTGTTGTCGTATATGGCTAAACACTCTTCGTTTGCCCAACTCATCGTGCAATGGTCGAAGATGACATGTTCATAATTCTCCACATCTGTACCGTAGGTAATAAAAACATTGTCTGCTGTAGGGGTGGAAGGACGAAAACGCATATAGCGTACTATCAAATGCTTCCGGCGTGGACCCCAATACCATAACTCGCCGCCGGTCGCACCATTAAACAGCATACTGTGTCCCGTAATGCATACACCGTCACCAGGTGCCGACTGCCCTGCTATGGTAAGGTAGTCTCGCTTCACCTTCAAATCTTCTTTTAGACAGATATTACCCGCTACATTGAAGACTACAGTCAAGGGTTCATAAACAGTCACCTCACTTTCTGTAACCGAATCTGCCCCGTTGCTGCCAACAAGATGACGCAGTTTAACTTCCTTATGAACATATTGCTCCAATGCCCATCGTAAAGTACCCTCAATAGGCTCCTCTGCTGATGTGTAGTCCTCTAATGAGGTAACGGTCACAACTTTGCCGCCCCTGCCGCCTATTGCATACCGACCAAATCCCTCCGCTGTGGGAAATGCCAATGTCGCTTCATCGCTGTATATCGGAAGACAACTAACAAGAGCGACTATGCACAATGCTATATGATTTATTTGTTTCACCAAACTTCCTGTGTGTTATTATTGGGGTTCTTAGGATAGTCAATCGTGTAATGTAGTCCTCTGCTCTCTTTGCGCTCTAAGGCTTGACGGGTAATCAGATAACCCACATTGATCATATTACGCAGTTCGCATATATCTTTCGTCGGGCGGACACGCTTAAAGAGTGCTTCTGTCTCTTCATATAGCAGGTCTAACCTTTCCCATGCACGATGCAAACGCAAATCACTCCGAACAATTCCAACATAGGTACTCATTATCTGACCTACTTCTTTCACATCCTGATTGATAAGCACTTGCTCTTCATTCGTCATCGTACCTTCGTCGTTCCATTCAGGCACACGCTCGTTGAAGTTATATGTGTCTATCACACTCATCGCGTGTCGGGCTGCGGCATCTGCATAAACCACTGCCTCTATCAGTGAGTTGCTGGCCAAACGGTTGCCGCCATGCAGTCCTGTGCAGGAACATTCACCTACGGCATACAATCGGTTGATTGACGATTGGGCATCCAAGTTTACTTTTATCCCGCCGCACATGTAGTGCGCACAAGGAGCCACTGGAATATATTGCTTGGTAATATCTATTCCAATACTCAAACACTTCGCATAGATATTGGGAAAATGATGCTTTGTCTCTTCTGCGTCTTTGTGTGTTACATCCAAACATACATGGTCCAACGCATGTATCTTCATCTCGTTGTCTATGGCCCTTGCAACAATATCGCGTGGCGCCAACGACAAGCGCTCATCATACTTCTGCATAAACTCTTCCCCGTTAGGCAAACGCAATATACCTCCATAACCACGCATAGCCTCTGTAATCAGATAAGCAGGATGGGTCTCGCCGGTGTGAAACAAAGCAGTAGGGTGGAACTGTACAAACTCCATATCCTTCACTTGACCCTTCGCACGATATACCATCGCAATACCGTCACCTGTGGCTATGTTCGGGTTCGTCGTTGTTGCATACACCGCACCCGTACCACCGGTTGCCATTAGCGTTATCTTACTCAGATAAGTATCTATCTTACCGGTTTTCGGATTAAGTATATATGCACCATAACACTCTATGTCTGGTGTTCGGCGGGTGACACGAACACCCAAGTGATGCTGGGTAATAATCTCCACTGCAAAATGGTTCTCCAATACCTCTATGTCAGGATGCTGCCTCACGGCTTGCATCAACCCGCGTTGTATCTCTGCGCCGGTATCGTCGGCATGATGAAGAATACGGAACTCACTATGACCACCCTCGCGATGAAGGTCGTAACTGCCATCTTGCTTCTTGTCAAAATTCACACCCCACGAAACCAACTCGGCTATTTGTTGGGGAGCATTACGAACAACCTGCTCTACGGCTGCAGGGTCGCTAATCCAGTCACCGGCAACCATAGTGTCGTGGATATGCTTTTCAAAATCATCCACAAGAAGGTTCGTTACAGACGCTATTCCCCCTTGTGCCTTCGTTGTATTGGCTTCGTCTAAGGTAGTCTTGCAACATAGGGCAATCTTGTACTTGCCTGCTTTTGCCATCTTTAATGCGAAACTCATACCGGCTACACCGCCGCCAATAATGAGTACATCATATCGCTTTGTCATCGTTTCTTTGTCTTGTTATATTCCAACTTTTTGCCCCTCGTAAAGACTGAAGGCAATAATAATGCTGCAAAGATACAATTATTATCTGAAAATCAGTAAACACCCGCAACGAATAATAATCGACACCCTCAACTTCTCAATTCAACGATGCCCTGCAACCACATAGCAACCCAATGGCTCACCACTAACAGTTAATTGCCTACCGTAGAGCCATAGCACGCTATGCCTCTCAACACCTCCCCAACACCCCTAGATCCCCTAGACCGTCTAGTTCCTCTACATCCCCCACCCAAACAGCCACCTCCTCCAACCCCTAACCACTGGGGACGCGGGCGCCCCGCCTGCAGACAAGCCATCATGTTTACCTTACTTCCCTTGGCTAACCCCACCTTCTCAATACTCATCTCCCAACATCTCTTAACTTCTCACTACCCACCTTTAACACCCCCTCCTTCCCAAAAACTCCCCCTTCCCTCCCGCTCCCCCTCCGCCAAGTCCGATAAACACTACCTATTCCAAAGGATTTATATAGGATGAATATAGGACGACTATAGGATGACTATAGGAACCCCCTACAAACTACCTACTAACGACATAGAAAACACCCCTCTCCGCCCATTTATCTTTAATCCTTAATTGTTAATTTTTACTTATTCGTTGCTACGCTTGTGTATGCTGTAGAGCCATAGCGTACTATGCCTCTCATCCCCTCCTCCAACCCCCTATATCCTCTAAACCGTATAGTTCCCCTACATCCCCCAACAAAACCACCGGCAACTACGACCCCTCCTCCACACCACCACCCCGCATACCGCCACCCATATACCACCAAAAACGCACAGCAAGATATGCTCTTGCGAACTTCAAGAATTTTTTGTATCTTTGCAGCGTTTTGATTGGAGCAAATCAATTGGATATAGTTACAAACATAACAACAAATTATATTATGGTAAGTTACAAAGAATTAGGTCTGGTCAACACCCGTGAGATGTTCGCTAAGGCTATCAAAGGCGGATATGCTATACCGGCCTTTAATTTCAACAACATGGAGCAACTGCAGGCTATAGTAAAGGCTTCCGCTGAAACAAAGAGTCCTGTTATTCTCCAAGTCAGTAAAGGCGCACGCAACTACGCCAACCAAACGCTCCTGCGCTACATGGCACAAGGTGCCGTAGAGTATGCTAAAGAATTGGGTTGGGAACACCCGCAAATAGTTCTGCACTTGGATCACGGTGACAGTTTCGAACTATGCAAGAGTTGCGTAGATTTCGGCTTCTCAAGTGTTATGATTGATGGCTCTTCTTTGCCTTACGAAGAGAACATCGCTCTCACTCGCAAGGTCGTTGAGTACGCACATCAGTACGATGTAACCGTCGAAGCAGAACTCGGAGTTCTCGCTGGAGTGGAAGACGAAGTAGCAGCAGAAGAAAGCCACTATACCAAACCAGAAGAGGTAATCGACTTTGCTACACGCACAGGTTGTGACTCACTCGCTATTTCCATCGGTACAAGTCATGGCGCATACAAGTTCAAGCCCGAGCAATGTACTGTAGATCCTAAAACAGGACGCCTCGTACCTCCTCCATTGGCTTTTGATGTGCTCGACGCAGTTATGGAGAAACTACCAGGTTTCCCAATCGTACTGCACGGCTCGTCTTCAGTACCCCAAGAGTATGTGGACATGATAAACCAATATGGCGGCAAGTTGGAAGCAGCAGTCGGTATTCCTGAGGAGCAACTCCGTAAAGCGGCCAAGAGTGCTGTCTGCAAGATTAATATCGACTCCGATAGTCGTTTAGCATTCACTGCTGCAGTACGCAAAGTATTCTGGGAGAAGCCTGCTGAGTTCGACCCTCGTAAATACTGCGGTCCTGCTCGTGACTTGATGGAAGAACTCTACAAGCACAAAATCATCAATGTGCTCGGTTCCGACGGTAAAGCAGAATAATAGTTGTTTATAATGACTGACTAAACAGGGTTGGACAATGTTCCAACCCTGTTTTATGTTATATCATCCGTTTCTTGTCACTCCGGTCAATTGCGTGTATGCGTAAATTATAGTATCTTTGCAGGAAAACTATTCCACGACCGATGAAACGCATATTCATTCTCGTCATATCTATCTCAGTGGCTGCGATTGCTTTCGCTCAGAAAGCGCAGTTCCGGTATAATGTAGATTTTGCTACCTATTTTGACAATCGTGAGTACAGGCAGCCTTATCAGTATGCGCAAACTATCTTCGCCCTTCGTCTATCGCCCGAGATAGGTGTTTGTTTTACGGATAAAGAAGGGGGGAAGCATCAAGTATTAGCGGGACTACATTACACGCAGCCAATGGGAGGGAACTGGCGAGATTTGCATATCGACCCTATTGCGTTCTACCAATATGAGTATAAGGGTTTTTCTTTACACTTCGGAGAAATACCCTATAAACATTTTATCCGTCAACTACCTGATTACTTGCGCTATGATTCGATAGCCTATGCCTATCCCAACATACAGGGAGCGTTGTTGCAATATCAGTCGAAGCATGGTTTTATAGAGTTTATGTGTGATTGGAGGGGATTACAGTCGCCCACCCGACGGGAGATGTTCCGTCTTACTATCGATGGCGAATATACTTACCGGCATCTTTTCCGCTATTTTGTAGGTGGTATAGCGCAACTTAATCACAAGGCCAATTATGCCTCGCCTACTCCTCGAGAGGGTGTAGCAGATGATGCGTATATCTCTCCTAACATCGGCATTGATTTTGCTGCGCCTACACCATTGGACACCATACTATTGCGTGCGCATTATATATACGGCTACCAACGCTTCAGGGAGACCAATACACTCTATCAGCCTCAAGGCTTTATGCTTGAATTTATGCTCTCGTGGCGTTTCTTGGGCGTAAAAAATACCTTTTATATAGGCGATAATCTTATGCCTCTTTACGGGATGTTTGGTACAGATCTCAATCAAGGAGACCCCTTCTATCAATCGCCTCTTTACAACAGGACGGACTTCTATATTTACTTGGTGCGTAAAGGTTTTGTCAACTGTTATTTCTCTTGGAATATGCATTACACTCCGCAAGGTGGGTTGCAGCATCAACAGCAGTTGGTGGCTCTGTTCAGTTTGGATGGACTACACAAAAAAGAACGGTTGAGGTCACTGTTTGACAAGTAACCCCAACCTTTGTTGTTTATTGGTGCGTGGTAGTTTATTTCTTTACCCGTTTACCGTCCAAGATAAAGTAGAGTATCAAGGCAGCATACATGATTAGTCCCAGTCCCTTTGCATAAGGTGATGCGTACCACGATTGCATATACCAATCTACTCCGACGAATTTCAGTATTGCGCTGACCACTCCCATGAGTGCGCCACCTGCAATGAATCCACTTGCAATGAGTGTCCCTTTTTCTTGGCGTTTTTGTGCTATCTCTTTATTGGAAGAGTGCTGCATGAGCCATGAGATGAAGCCGCCTACTACGAGCGGGGTATTTAACTCCAACGGAATAAACATACCCAAGGCAAAGGCTAATACAGGTACTCCGAGCAAGTTGAGTAGCAGTGCCAAGATTGCTCCGACGCCATAGAGTAGCCATGGTGCGCCTTGTCCCATCATGAGGGGTTCTATTACTGCCTCCATAGCATGGGCTTGCGGTGCTGCGAGTGCGTTATCTCCTACGAATCCGTAAGTTTTGTTCAATACTATTATAACGCCGCCCACAGTAGCAGCACTTACCAATGTACCCAAGAACTTCCATGTCTCTTGTTTTTGTGGTGTAGTGCCTATCCAATAGCCTATTTTCAGATCTGTGATGAAGCCTCCTGCCATACTTAGAGCAGTACAGACGACGCCACCTATCACCATGCTTGCTACCATTCCGCTTGTTCCTTTGAGTCCAACTGCTACGAGTACGACACTTGCAATGATGAGCGTCATTAGTGTCATTCCGCTTACAGGGTTGCTGCCGACAATAGCGATAGCGTTAGCCGCTACGGTTGTAAAAAGGAAGATGATGACTGCTGCCACAATCCATGCTATGAGTGCCTGCCAAGCATTGTGTATTACTCCCAACCAGAAGAAGAGAAATACCAGGATGAGAGCAGCCACGATGGCAATAAGCAGGAAGCGCATAGACAGTTCCTTTTCCGTTCGTAGGCTTTGTGCTGCCACTTGCTTTCCCTTTCCTTTGAGTTCTTTGGTAGCCAAGCCCAAGGCTCCTTTGATAACGCCCCAACTTTTTACGATACCTATAAGTCCCGCCATTGCAATTGCGCCGATGCCTATATAGCGTGCGTAATTAGCGAATATCCACTGAGGGTCTTTTTGGCTAAGCATGACGCTGTCGAGTGTAGTCATGCCTAATAGCGGTATGAGGAACCACCATACGAACAAACTTCCTGCACAGATGATGGATGCGTATTTAAGTCCTACTATATAGCCCAAGCCCAATACGGCTGCGCTTGTATTGATGGAGAAGGTCAGTTTCCACTTTTGAGCAATTACCTCTCCGAAACCAAGCATTCGTGTACTTAGCTTTTCGGTCCACAGTCCGAAGGTGGAAACAAGAAAGTCGTAAAGTCCTCCTATTCCTGCAGCCCATATAAGCGTCTGTGCTTGTTTGCCGCCGCTTTCTCCGCTGACGAGTACTTGTGTGGTTGCCGTTGCTTCTGGGAAGGGATATTTGCCGTGCATATCACTGACAAAGTACTTTCGGAAAGGAATCAAGAACAGTATGCCCAAGCATCCTCCGAGCAGGCTCGCACAGAAAACCTGCATAAAGTTGACCGTTATTTCCGGATACTTTGCTTGCAGGATATAGAGTGCAGGTAGTGTGAAAATGGCTCCTGCGACGATTACTCCCGATGAGGCGCCGATACTTTGTATGATTACATTTTCTCCGAGTGCGTTTTTGCGTTTTGTTGCGGATGATAGTCCGACCGCAATGATAGCGATTGGAATTGCCGCCTCGAAGACTTGTCCGACCTTCAGTCCGAGATAGGCTGCGGCAGCAGAGAAGATGACAGCCATAAGCACGCCCATTGTGACGGAGTAGGGTGTAACTTCGTTGGGGTTTTCTTGTGGAGATAGAATAGGTTGGTACTTTTCTCCTTCTTTGAGTGGTCGATTGGCGTTTTCGGGTAGTTGTACTTTTGCCATAGGTTAGAGGGTTATTGTGTTATACTTGTGTATTGTTTGCGAAATACTCGGCAAAAGTAGTATAATTTCGATAATATAGCAAGGTCGTAAGGGTGGGTTTTTGTTGGAATATGTTGGTTGTTTGCGTTGTTTTTGTTCGTTTGGAGGTGGGAGGAGGTGGTGGTTTTGATGGGGGAGATAGGGGAACTAGACGGTATAGGGGATATAGGTGGTTGGGGGAGGGGATGAGAGCCATAGCACGGTATTCTTCATTTCTTTTGCATGAACAAAAGAAACGAAGCAAAGAAAATTCATCGGCTGTGTGTCGGGCGTTGCCAAAAATAATAGTCGCTCGTCCTGCGGCTACGGCACAACTCGCTACGCTCAGACAGTACCTCCGCT
>CAVEIE010000004.1:0-123704 GCA_963615895.1 Bacteroidaceae bacterium
TGGCAACGCCCGACACACAGCCGATGAATTTTCTTTGCTTCGTTTCTTTTGTTCACGCAAAAGAAATGAAGAACATTCTTCTATCGCAATCGCCAATTCTTACTTGCCCCCTACTCCATCAACCCACCTTCTTCGAACCGCCTCCGAATCACACACAATAAAAAATAACACAAAAATGCATAATCTTTGCAATATATTACTACCTTTGCAGCCAGACATACAAAACAACCTACTAAACACCATACAACGAAAAACAACTGTCTATGTTTCCACAGACAATACAATATAAAAACATATCATACAGAGCATTATCCTGCATCCGTCATATTTTCCGTGCAAAAAACACATTGGGATATGGCATTCACTCACCATTCCTCTACGACCTCGTACACTTCGTCATATACGACACCAATGCCTACTATTGCTTCGAAAAAATAGAAAAAGAAAGACTACGACTTCTCAACAATCAGCATACCATCTATGTCGATGACTTCGGCACAGGAACAAGCGGAAACCGACGAATCGATTGCATTGCACGGACAGCACTCAAACCAAGAAAAGAGGCGCAAATGATATTCCGTATCGCTAACGCACTCAAACCCAAATGTATCCTCGAACTCGGAACAAGTCTCGGTATCACAACCGCTTACCTCAGCAACGCCGCACCACACGGGAAAGTAATCACTTTCGAAGGCAGTCAAGCAATAGCCGACAAAGCAAAAAATGTGTTCACACAACTGCATCTCAATAATATCACACAAGTTGTAGGGAATATCAACGACCAACTGCCCGCCACACTGCAAACACTCAACCAACCTGTCGATTTCGCATTTATTGACGCCAACCATCAAAAAGACGCCACACTACGATACTTCGACCTCATTGCCAACCACTGCACAGAAAACAGTGTCATCCTGATCGACGACATACACGCCTCGAAAGATATGGCAGCCGCATGGGAACAAATACAGAACGACCAACGAGTCCACGCCTGTCTTGATACATTCCATACTGGTATAATCTTCTTCCGCCCCCAATTACCCAAACGAACATATTACATTCATATATAAAATCTTCAACCATTATGAAAATTTACACGAAAACTGGAGATTGCGGAAAGACTTCTCTCATCGGCGGACAACGGACGCTCAAAAGCAATCTGCGCCTCGAATGTTATGGAACAGCCGATGAACTCAACTCCTTTATAGGACTATTGCTCGCAAAAATCGACAACCAACCGCAACCCGTAGCCGAACTACTCTTGCACATACAAAACAAATTGTTCGGTCTTGGGGCATTCCTCGCCGACCCGACAGCACCAACCAACGACAACGCAAATTGGATCAACGAACAAGATGTCAAGTGGTTAGAAAGCAATATCGATGCACTGAGCAAAGACCTGCAACCCACGCATGGATTTGTATTGCCAAACGGAAACGAAAGGGTCGCACTATGCCACATCTGCCGCACAATTACACGACGGCTCGAAAGAAACATCGTCACACTCTTCCTCAAAAACACCAACAACGACACACCTCAAAACGATATTATGCCAACAAAAGAGAAAATCTGTTTACAATATGTCAATCGGCTAAGCGATTTCTTTTTCATATTATCGCTATATGTGGGACAAATTGACGAATGTGAGATTTTTTTGTGGAAAAAATAGGATACCTCTTGTTTATATCACAAAAAAAAAATACCTTTGCACGGTATTTTGAAGATGTTATACTCTAATCAAAAGATGATACTATGGTTTGGACATTAGAACTCGCTTCAAAAATAGAGGACGCCCCATGGCCGGCTACAAAAGAAGAATTGATTGACTATGCTACGCGTACAGGAGCACCTGCCGAAGTACTCGAAAACCTACAGGAACTAGAAGACGAGGACGAAGTATACGAATCGATCGAAGATGTGTGGCCCGACTATCCAAGTAAAGAAGACTTCTTCTTCAACGAGGACGAGTATTGATTGCACGAACGATAAGCGACACTGCCCGCTTATCGCAGGGGTATTAAAATGAGAAAAAGATATATTGTTTTACTATTTGCAGTCGTTTTTATCCATACGGTAAAAGCACAATTTGACCCAATAATAGGACAATATATGTATATGCCAACAGCCTTTAATCCTGCGGCGGCAGGAGAAGGCGACTTGATGAAAGTGAGCGGATTACATAGAATGCAGTTTACGGGAATTACCAACGCCCCTATGACTACATACTTTACATTCCAGTCACCTTTTATCATAGGGAAGACAGCACACGGGGCGGGCGTTAGGTTTATGAACGACCAATATGGATTGTTTACCAACCAAACATTGCATATAGCGTATGCCTATCGTCAAAAATTAGGAAACGGATACTTGAGTGCTGGAGTAGAATTAGGATTTGTAAGTGTGGGGTTCAAAGGAGACAGCGTCAATTTGTCTGAGTTGCAAGGTTCTACCTACCACCAATCTACCGACGAGGTAATACCGACGGGCAAGGTGAATGGAATGAACTTCGATATGGGAGTGGGAATTTACTATACAACCAACCAATGGTTTGCAGGCGTATCCTATTCGCATATCACCTCTCCAAAAATAGAATGGGGAGAATACACTACAATACGCTTGAGAGGTACAATGTACATGGTGGGAGGATATAACTGGAAAATAAAGCACGCACCACAATGGGTATTAAAGCCAAGTGCTATGCTGATGACTGATTTTACCTCGTGGGACTGCAACATAACAATGATGTGCGAGTATAAGGAAAAGTACAGATGGGGACTTGCATACCGAATTGGAAATAATGTAGGGGTATTATTGGGAATAGACATAATAACAGGGCTAACCTTAGGATATACCTACGAGTTACCAACCACCAAGTTACTATTGGAGAGTTATGGTTCACACGAGATATATTTGGCGTATGGTTTCAATATACTCAAGCCTAAGCGTGCTAACCGTTACAAAAGTATAAGATATTTATAACAAATAATAACTATTATGAGACAAATAAGCAAGTTGTCGTTATTAACACTTATCATCCTCGCCTTTATAGGCTGCAATAAGCCTGCTGGGGAACTTGTAGGCGTGGGATTAAAAGGTAACTTCAAAGAAGCAAACCCTTACGGTATGGTATTCATCAAACAAGGGGCTTTCTTGATGGGAAGTAACACACAGACAGCCATATTCAATCAACCTGACAACCAACTTATGGCTACCGTAAGTGCATTTTGGATGGATGAAACGGAAATAACCAACAACGAATACAAACAGTTTGTATATTGGGTACGGGACTCTATTGCTTATACTGCACTTATTGACGCAGGATATACCGAGTATGCTATAATCAACGAGGATGCATACGAAGAAGAAGAGTCTTATTCCATCAATTGGAAAAAGAAGTTGCCATGGAATAGCCAGGACGAAGACATAAAAGAGATTATGTCTTCCTTATGCTATGGAAAAAGCAACACATTCAATACAAAACTTCTACACTACCGCTACGAGTGGGTTAACTACGACGAAGCCGCAAAGGCTAACAATCGATACGATGTCGCAAAAGGACGCTACCCAGAAGGCGCACAAGTCAGAGTAGATACCGCTTGGGTAGATGAGTTCGGAGGTATACACGACAGTACTATTGTACGCCCGCTCAGAGAACCTAACGACCTCATTACATCTATGATTATCAATGTATATCCCGACACAATGGTGTGGGTACGAGATTTCCAATACTCATATAATGAGCCGATGCTAATTAAGTACTTCTCGCATACAGGCTTCTCCGACTATCCTGTGGTAGGTGTTACTTGGGATCAGGCCTATGCTTTCTGCAAATGGCGTACGGCTTACTTTGAAAACAACAGCGGTATTGACGCACAAGTATATCGTTTGCCAACAGAAGCAGAATGGGAGTATGCTGCTCGTGGAGGTAGAAAAATGTCAACCTATCCTTGGGGTGGGAACTATGCACGCGACTCCAAAGGATGTTTCTTAGCCAATTTCAAACCCTACAGAGGTAGTTATATGGACGATACGGGTGTAATGACTATGCGTGTAGCACAATTCCGTCCAAACGACTTCGGACTATTTGATATGGCAGGTAATGTGGCAGAATGGACTTGCTCGGCATATAACACAGCATCCAATGCTTATGTAAACGACCTCAATCCGCTGCACCAATATATGGCAAGAAAAAATGATCCGGACATCCTGAAACGAAAAGTAGTTAAGGGAGGAAGTTGGAAAGACATTTCCTATTATCTGCAATGTGGGACGCGTACCTATGAATACGAATACGAAAGTCGCTCCTATATTGGGTTTAGATGCGTACGTTCATTCATTGGAGAAAGATAAACACAATACACACACAACATATATTATACATCAAGCATTTAAGGTATAATAATAACAAAATAATAATAACAGAAATTTTTACAATAATGGCAAAAAAAGAAAAAAGCGCTTTTATGCGTTGGTATGAGTCTTACCGCGGTCAAAGAGTTGTAGGTATTGTGTATAACATTGGTGCATCGGTAGTTATTATAGGTGCGTTATTCAAAATATTGCATTGGCCATTAGCAAGTCAGGTATTGATGGTAGGTATGTTTACAGAATCGTTCTTATTCTTCATTGGCGTATTCGAAAAACCCCATCCTGTATATCACTGGGAGGATATATTCCCACAATTGCTTGGGCAAGATTGTAACCCAACTATCATGGAAGCACACAAAGACCTTCCACGGCCGAATTTCATAGGTACGATAGGAGGAAATGGCAGTGCTGGAGAAACTACCGCAAAGGAAAAAGAGATGTCTGTACCTGCTGTTTCGGAAGAAGATATGAAGAGGCTGAAGGAAGGCATCGAGAAATTAGGCAATACGGCTTCTCAATTAGCATCGCTTGGTCAATTAGCAGAAAAAACAAATAGTCTATCAGAGAAGATGGACATTGCAGGAAAAGCCGCTGAAGGATTTGCTGCAACACAAAACTCTTTGAAGTCTGCATCTGACGCCTTAAGTATAAAATACCAAGAATTAGGACAATCTTATCAAGGCGTTGTTAGCGATATGGAAGGGGTTTCAAAACAAGTGAAAGAGTACGGTAAAGGTGTAGAAGCCGTTAATACGCAACTCGGTTCACTAAATGCGGTCTATGAACTGCAATTGAAAAACATACAAGAGCAGGCTGATATCATCAAAACACAAACAGCAAAGATTGAACAAGTAAGCGATAGCGTAGATAAGATGTGCCACAATACAAGTAGTTCACAAGAGGCTTCGGCTGCTTATCTCGCTGCTCAACAGAAATTGGTATCACAAATTACTGGACTGAACCAAATATATGGGAATATGTTATCCGCTCTCAACTAAAGAATAGCGTACGGTGATTACAATTAAATAATTAGTAAGTTATGAGTGGAGCAAAAAATTGTCCGGAAACCCCGAGACAGAAAATGATTGGTATGATGTATTTGGTGCTGACCGCTATGTTAGCACTGAATGTAAGTACCGATATATTGAACGGCTTCAAATTGGTTGATGATAGTTTACACTCAACTATAGAGGCCTCCGAAACACGTAATGCAACTGTTTATGACGATTTCAAATATGCCTACGAACAGAATCCTATTAAAATGGAAGAGGCTTGGAATAATGCGCAATTATTGAAGCAAAAGTCTGATAGTTTGTTTAATTACATACAGGATTTCAAATACCAAATTGCAGTTCTTGCTGACGGTAAGAAAAAAGCCGACCCTAATGTTCGAAAGATTGAAGGTAATAGCAATTTAGATGTTACGGGGCAATATGCAATGGTATATTACGATAAGAATACTGGTTTGACGAATGGTGAAACGCTCCGAAAATATGTAGAGGGCTATAGGGAATTCCTTAAAACTCTTGTACAGGACTCTGTTATGCAGACTTCTATAGAAAAGACATTTGCTACGCCTATGGGTAAGAATCACGACGGAGACCCTATCTCATGGGAAGCAGCTATCTTTGAGGGAATGCCGGTTGGCGCATCTGTTACTATTCTTACCAAGTTACAGAATGATATACGGTCTGCCGAAGGTGAAGTTGCTCAATTACTTCAAACTCAGAGTGATGCGAGTGATTTCCGTGTAAATAGTCTTGAAGCACTTGTTATTCCAGTGTCCAGTTATGTGATGCGTGGTGGCAAATATCAAGCAAAGATTGTATTATCTGCTGTAGACTCAACAAAAAAACCTATTTACTATGTCAACTCCAATAAACTAAATGACGATGGTATATATGAAGTGGGTTGTGGAAGTACAGGATCATTCAAATACTCTGGAGAACTGCGTTTGCCAAAACACGATGGTACAGAAATACGCCTGCCCTTTGAGAGTTCGTATAGTGTAGGTGAACCCTCAGTTACCATATCCAATACCGACTTGAATATCATGTACCGTGACTATCAGAACAAGTTTGCCATATCGGTTCCAGGTATATCTAACGATAAGATAAGAGTTAGTGTGACAGGAGCGTCATCCACTCAGCAGAGAGGTATGTGGATTATTAAACCCAATGCAGCAAGCAAGCAAGTAACTATCGCGGTACAAGCAGAGTTAGAAGGTCGTTGGATATCAATGGGAGAACAGGTATATCGTGTTAAAGAGTTGCCTAAGCCAGGAGCCTACTTCAAGAGTGGTTCCACCGAATATCAAGAAGGTAAGGTCGCACGAAATGCTTTGTTAAGTCCGAACGCTACAGTAATAGCAAGTTATGGACCAGATGGACTCCTTGATTTGCCATTTACTATAATCTCGTTCCAGGTACAGACTCCAATGGGTATTTCTCAAACAAAGGGAAATAAGTTCTCGAAACAACAGATAGACCAGTTGTCTAAATTGAAACAAGGTTCTGTAATAAATATTATCGATATCAAGGCAAAAGGTCCTGAGGGCAATATAGTACGCTTGCGTGGTATACCTTTGACCTTGAATTGATAGATAAGCAAACGAACCATTGAAAGGAATAAAACATAATAGTATGAAAAAAATTAGTGTTTTGGTAATCTTATTGTCTGCTATGCTGACTATAAATGCGCAGCACCCTATTAATCCCTATTTCGATAATAGAGGGGCTGTTATGTTTGAAACAGCAGAACTGAATGATGCAGCAGATACACTGATGAGTGTATTCCATCGTCGTGATGATATTGTATATTCACGAATAGTATATCGCATCATTGATATGCGATATAAGCAAAACTATCAACTTTATTTCCCCGTGAGATACGATGACCCTGAATATCGCAGTTTATTCAAGGTAATTGTAGATGCAATGGTTGATGGATTGCCTGTATATCGTAAGGCTATGGACAAAATAAAGCCTACTTTTACTGACCAAAACATAATTCCAAAAGCACAAATACCCAGTTTGTTCTTGATAAGTGACCCTTTGGCTGATTACTCGGAAGATACCTGTCACTACAATGTAGAATGTTCTGATGCTATGTTATTGCATTACAACTCTGAGAGTGACGAGATGACTTTCCACTTCTATCCTTACGAAGGATTTGTAAGAAATCAGTTAAAGTATTTGATTCAAGAGGAGATATTCTTTGATAAACACTACTCGCGTCTGTATTCAAAGATTATTGGTATTGCTCCGATGCAATCAGATATGATTCAGTCAAATGATTCGACCAACCTTATGCAAGCAGTTCAAGAATCGATGTTGTTTTGGATTGCTTTTGATGAGTTACGCCCTTATTTGGCAAAGCAGTATCTTATTCCTCAACAGAACGACACTAAGCGTGTGACTTTTGATGAGTTCTTTGCGAAGAAATTATACACCTCTTATTTGATTGGTGATAGTAACATGTACGATAGAATGATTTTGTCGTATGCAAAGAGTGAAGAAGAAATAAAGAAAGAGCAACAACGCATTACTGACGAACTACTTACCTTTGAACAAGATCTTTGGGAGTATTAAGCCGATTAATAGCACGATAGATAACTATAGAATTAGGTGTTACCATTTTTGTGTAATACCTAATTCTTGAGCGTTTATAGTGGATTATATTTGTTTTGTGAGATAAATAGATGAAACGACACTATTTTTGGAATATGTATCTTACCACAACGGTAAGCATTGTCTTGATGCTTTTCTTTGTTGGAGTGGAAGTTGTATTGATGTTGTCTTTGTACAATTTCATACATAGCACGAAGGAGAATATGACCATAACAGCAGTATTGACAGAGGGTGCGGATTCTACTGAAGTGGCACGCGTTGCTAAACTTCTTGACATCGCCCCTTTTACAAAAGACTTCCGTTATATCAACAAAGACGAAGCACTACAGCAACATATACAGAACTTAGGTGAAGACCCTGTAGAGTTTCTTGGCTATAATCCACTCTCAGCCTCTTACGAAATACATCTTACCGCAGAGAATGTGCAAATAGACAGTATCAAAAACATAGAAAGAATATTGACTTCTTTTCCTGCCATCAGTAAAGTTTCCTATCAAGAAAATCTACTTGATATATTAAATAATAATATTGGAAAGATTTCCATCATACTTATATCGATGGCATTAGTGTTATTGTTCATTGCTATTGCAATGATTGTAAATACTATTCGGCTGAATATCTACTCGAAGCGTTTTCTTATAAACACGATGAAATTAGTGGGTGCCACTCCTTGGGTTATTAAAGCACCCATTGTGAAGAAGAATGTAGGTATAGGCATTGTTGCGGTTGTTATTGCATTGGGACTTATAGCCATTTTGATGTGGTATTGTAATCAATATGTTGGTATAAGGTTCTTTACACTTAATATACAGAACATTGCCATTGTGGTGCTTACTGTTTTGGTTTTTGGATTATTGACAACATTCTCTGCCTCGTGCTTTGCTGTAAACAAGTATATCCGAACAAAGACAAACGACTTGTACTACATCTAATGTAGTACACAATAAGAAATTGGATAACAAATTGATAAATCAATATGAAATACAATCTGCCAAAGTTAAATATCATTCTAATAGCCATATTCTTTGCTATCATTGTCGTTGGATTTATTTTGATGTTAGGTACACCGAGTGGTGCAACAGAATATAATCCTGACATTTTTTCAGTAAGACGCATTACTGTGGGACCTATGATATCCTTGTTTGGTTTCATTGGGATCGTTTTTGCAATCCTTTATAAACCAAAGAAAAAACAGTAAATCACCATAGAAAGAATTATGAGTGCATTAGAAGCCCTTATACTTGGTATTATACAAGGATTAACAGAGTTTCTTCCTGTTAGTAGCAGTGGTCATCTAGAGATTGGTCACGCATTGTTGGGAACAAGTGGGGAAGAAAATCTTACATTTGCTATTATTGTTCATGTGGCAACTATTCTCTCTACCATTGTTGTTTTGTGGAAAGAGATTGTTTGGTTGTTGCGTGGAGATTTCTTAACACTTCGATGGAATAAAGAAAAAGACTACACAGCAAAGATATTCCTCTCGATGATACCGATATTCTTTGTTGGCGTATTTCTAAAAGACAAGGTTGAGGCATTTTTCGGTCATGGACTTTTGTTGGTGGGTATATGTCTTGTAGTGACTGCAGGATTGTTGTCGCTGAGTGAATATATCTGTAAATTGAGGGAGAAGAAAGCCAATAACGAAGGAGAAGAGATCGGTAGAGATGTAAGTTATAAGGATGCCATTATTATAGGGTTAGCACAAGCCGTTGCTATACTACCAGGCTTATCCCGTTCGGGTACTACTATTGCGACAGGGTTGCTTTGTGGGGTAAAGAAGAGTGCAGTGGCACAGTTTTCTTTTTTGATGGTAATGATACCTATCTTGGGAGAGGCGTTGCTTGATACTATTGCATATTTGCAAGCTCCTGAAACGGTAACTTCTCTACCCCTGTCTTCTTTGACAGTTGGTTTTCTTGCAGCATTTGTAACAGGTTGCTTGGCTTGTAAGTTTATGATTAATGTTGTGAAGAAGCAAAAACTTGTGTGGTTTGCCATTTACTGCCTTGTGGTAGGACTTTTCTCCATTATCTATAGCATTGTTTAACGGAGAAAGATGGGAATGGATTTTGTGGAAGGAGAGATATTGTCGTTTGACAAGCCCTATAAATGGACATCGTTTGATATTGTAGGGAAAGTGCGGTGGATGATATGTAACCGATTAGGTATAAAGAAACTAAAAGTGGGGCATGCAGGTACACTAGACCCATTGGCAACGGGTGTTGTAGTGATATGTACCGGACATTATACGAAAAAGATTGATGAGTTGCAGGCACATGAGAAAGAGTATGTTACCACTTTGCAAATAGGAGCCACTACTCCGAGTTATGATTTGGAGAAAGAAGTGGATATGATCTATTCAACAGACCATATTACTGAGAGTTTGATCTGTTCTACTCTAAAGAGTTTTGAAGGTAAGATATGGCAAACGCCTCCTATATTTTCTGCGGTCAAGGTAAATGGGAAGAGGGCTTATGATTACGCGAGAAAAGGGGAGTCGATGGAAATCAAACCGAAGCAGGTAACTATTCATGGGATAGATATATTGTCGTTTGACAGAGATAGTATGCAGTTGCGGCTTAAGATACGATGTTCGAAAGGTACTTATATACGGGCATTGGCACGAGATATAGGTGTGGCATTAGGCTCCGGCGCATATTTGACTGAATTGCGACGAACCTGCGTTGGAAACTATCGAGTGGAGGACAGTTTGACCATCGAACAATTTGAGGAAATGTTGAATACGAATGTAGTAGTAAAACCATAATAATAACAGTCGTTCTGCTTTGCGCAGTATATAACAGATAAAACCAATATCTATGAAATTATCTCAATTCAAGTTCCATTTACCAGAGGAATTAATTGCTCAATACCCTGCTCGTTTTAGAGATGAAGCACGCTTGTTGATACTGCACAGGAAAACAGGTGAGATAGAATTCAAGGCTATTCCTGATATGCTCAATTATTTTGACGATGGAGATTGCTTTATATTTAATGATACCAAAGTATTTCCTGCCCGTCTTTATGGTCATAAGGAGCGTACAGGTGCCTGTATAGAGGTGTTTTTACTTCGAGAGTTGAATCACGAGAATCGTTATTGGGATGTTATTGTTGACCCTGCCCGTAAGATAAGGATAGGTAATAAAATCTATTTCGATGAAGATAACACCATTGTTGCAGAGGTTATAGACAATACGACCTCTCGTGGACGGACTTTGCGTTTTCTGTCGGACTACTCTCCTGAAGAGTTTAGAAAACATTTGTTTGAGTTAGGAGAGACCCCGCTACCTAAATACATCAAGAGAGACCGTGAGAACCCAGATGCAAGGGACGCAGAAGATGCAGAGAGGTATCAAACTCTTTTTGCCCAAAAAGAGGGTGCCGTAGCAGTACCGGCGTCGGGACTTCATTTCTCTAAATCGATATTGAAGATGATGGAGATACGCGGTATAGGTATGGAGTTTATCACTTCTCATATCGGTTTAGGTGTATTTAAGTCGATAGATGTAGAAGACCTTACAAAACACAAGATGGATTCTGAACAGATTGATGTAAGTCAGGAGGTTGTTGCTACGATAGAGGATCTTCATTCGAAGAAGAAGCGTATTTGTGCTATTGGCACAGATGTGATGCGTGCATTAGAAGCGGTGTCGGGTACTGATGGGCATATAAAGAGTTTCTCCGGCTGGACTAACAAGTTTATTGCTCCGCCGTACGATTTTTCTGTTGCGAACAGTATGCTTGCGAATTTGTATATGCCACAGTCCACTCAAATGATTATGGTGGCTGCTTTTGGTGGTTATGAAAATGTGATGCACGCATACGAAGAGGCTATTAGTCATGGCCTTAAGTTTGGAGATTACGGCGATGCAATGTTAATCGTTGATTGAGAAAAAGTGTAACAAGGAAGCGAGTATATGGCACCAAAGAGACCACATCGTCCGAATAGGGATATTACGATAGAGGGAACTGCTTCGAATCAGAAACGAAGCAGGAAAATACGAGAGATATTCAGCAATGAGCGTTTTTTGTTTATTGTTGGGATATTCGCTATTGGATTTGGTGTGTATGCTTCGATTGCTTTTCTTTCGTTCTTTTTCACAGGTAAGGCCGACTGTTCCATATTAGAGCAGACTCTGACGACCCGCCACGATATGAGGATGGCTATTCAGAACTGGGCGGGATTAGAAGGTGCCGTATTATCACAATTCTTTGTTAACGGGTGCTTCGGGTTGGCATCGTTGGGGATATTCTTTCTGATTATATTTTTTGGCTTGTATCTTATTCGTGCTATTCAATGTAGCAGAAAGATACGAGTTTTTTTGCATACTGTATTTTGGATATTGTGGGGTAGTTTCTTTCTTGGCTCCTTGCAGGAGATTATTGGGTTCGACAGTTTCTTTTACTTGGGCGGTCGATGCGGTTATTTGATTAGCAGTTGGCTTATTTCTTACACCCAAGTGACAGGCACTATTCTTATACTGCTCAGTACTCTTCTTATCTTTTTGGTGGCTACTAATGAGAATACGATTCCTGCCTTGAAATCTGTTGGAAAGCGTATTACCAGATTATTCAAGCGTCGCAAGAAGGAGGAGGATGATCCCATCGTGGAAGAGAATGGTGAGGAAGAATTTACTATTCTAAATGATGGTAGCGATACCGTTAAAGAGGAGGAGCAACTTATTATTCCCGAAGAAAAGACGGAGGAAGATGATACAGGGAAGCCTGATGAAGAGCCTGCGGATGATAGCAACGATGGTATAGACTTGACTATTCATACTGTTGAGGATACGGAAATGACGGAGGACAAAGGATCGGCAGACGATTATCTGAAGCAACTCGGACCTTATGACCCGCGAAAAGATTTGTCGCAATATAAGTTTCCTCCCTTAAGCCTGTTGAAGACCTACGATAATGATGTGGCTCCAATTATAGACAGGGATGAACAGAATGCCAATAAGAATCGCATTGTGGATGCCTTGAAGAGTTACGGTATAGAGATTAAGAGTATTTATGCCACCGTAGGTCCGACGGTTACCCTATATGAGATCATCCCGAAAGAAGGTATCAAGTTATCTCGTATCAAGAGTTTAGAAGACGACATCATGATGAGTTTGGCCGCAGATGGTATTCGTATTATTGCTCCAATGCCTGGTAAAGGTACGGTCGGGATAGAGGTGCCTAACAAGAAACCACAGACTGTGAGTATGCACTCGGTGATAGCCAGCAGGTTGTTTCAAGAGAACAAGAAGATGAAACTACCGGTTGCTATTGGGAAGACCATTACGAATGAGGTGTTTATGTTTGATTTGGCAAAGACTCCTCACTTGTTGGTGGCAGGTGCTACGGGGCAGGGAAAATCGGTTGCCATTAATGCGATTATCACTTCGCTACTATACAAGAAACATCCTGCCGAGTTGAAATTTGTGTTGGTTGATCCTAAGATGGTAGAGTTTTATCCGTATAAGGCTCTTATTCGCCATTATTTAGCAGCGCCTCCCGATGTTGAAGAGAAGGATATAGTTATTACCGACTGTGAGAAAGTGATTAATACACTTAACTCTCTTGTTATTGAGATGGAGAACCGTTATAGGTTGTTGATGGATGCAGGTGTTAGGACTATAGAGGATTACAATGACAAGTTTATCAACCGTCGTTTGAATCCGGAAAAGGTAATAGGCGAACAACTATATCACAGGTATTTACCGTATATTGTGATAATTATTGACGAGTATGGTGATTTCATTATGCAGGCAGGCAAGCAGGTAGAGACGCCTATTGCCCGTTTGACGCAGAAGGCCCGTGCAGTGGGTATGCACATGATACTCGCCACACAGCGTCCATCGGTGAATATAGTGACGGGGGTTATTAAAGCGAATATCCCTACCCGTATTGCTCTTCGTACACAATCGGTAGTAGATTCGCGTACGGTACTTGATACGAAGGGTGCTGAACATTTGATTGGTCGCGGTGATATGCTATATGCAGGCGGCAGCAGTATAACCCGTATTCAATGTGCATTTGTTGACACACCTGAAGTTGACGCAATAATGGAGCATATCAAAGCACAACAGTGTTATGCTTTGCCGTACGAGTTACCTGTGTATGAAGGTGACAATTCGGACGACTCGGCTCATGGTGACAGTTCGGATATAAAGTTCGATCCTATGTTTGCCAAAGCAGCCCGCTATGTTGTTGAGAAACAAGAGGGTTCTACGAGCCGATTGCAGCGTGCGTTTGAGATAGGTTATAACCGTGCCGGTAAGTTGTCAGACCAATTGGAAGCGGCCGGCATTGTTGGTCCGAATAAAGGTCCGAAAGGGCGGGATGTATTGATACAGGATCTTGGTATGTTGGAGAGGAAGTTGCAGGAGTTAGGTCTATCGTGATGACAAGAAAGATGGTTATATGGTTGAAAGAGGTACGATTGTTCCCCATGGTTGCGGGAATTGTCGTACTTTTGTTGTTTAATGGGAGTGTGTTTGCGACTCCATTGGATGCCTTTTTGTCGTGCCTTGAGCGTCGGACTTTGCAGTCAGATTTTACTATTACCATTTCAGAGGAGGCCGTACAACCGATGCATTATACGGGTAGCATCTGTATGCGTGGCAATTGTTTTCTGCTTTCGATATTCGATACTGAAGCCTCCTACGACGGGAGTACCCTGTATCTTTATAATTCCTCTACAGATGAGTTGACCTTATCTACTCCGTCGGAGCAAGAGTTGCTGGAGGCTAATCCGTTTCTTTATGCAAAGGCGTTGAAAGAGGCTTGCAGCATTTCGGAACGAGCGTCGAAAGACCCTTCGCAGCATATTATTGTTCTTACTCCGAAGGCATCGTCTGCTGGTATTCAGCGTTTTGTTTTGCGTCTTAAGCATATTGAAGGCAGCGGGGAGGAAGCCGTGTATTTGCCCATATCGATAGAGATAAAAGAGGGTCAGCAGGTGACTACCTTGACCCTTCAACAAGCGAAATATACCCAATCGACTTGTTCGTTCCGATTGGATTACCCCGATGCTTATTTGAACGATTTACGATAGTACACACACAACAAATAGAAAACAGTATGCATACACCTTGTCTTATTATCGGTTCTGGTCCTGCGGGATATACAGCCGCGATTTATGCTGCCCGTGCAAATCTTTCCCCCATTTTGATTGAAGGACCTCAGGTAGGCGGTCAGTTGATGATTACTACGGAGGTGGAAAATTTTCCCGGTTTTCCTGATGGCATTGAGCCATTTCAGATGATGGATGATATGCGGCGTCAGGCAGAACGGTTTGGTACACAATTTATATCGAGCGTGGTTACCCGTGTTGATTTTTCTTGCTCTCCGAAAAAGGTGTGGTTGGAAGACGATAGTGAGTGGGAAGCAGATACCGTGATTGTTGCTACGGGTGCGAGTGCCAAGTTCTTGGGAATCGCTTCGGAGGAAGAATATAGAGGTCGCGGTGTATCGGCGTGCGCCACTTGTGACGGTTTCTTCTATCGTCAGAAGACGGTAGCCGTAGTCGGCGGAGGAGATACGGCCTGCGAAGAGGCGTTGTATTTGGCGGGATTGTGCAAGAAAGTGTACATGATTGTGCGCAAGCCTTATTTGCGTGCAACAGAGATTATGCAAAAAAGGGTGTTTGACCATCCAAAGATTGAAGTGCTGTTTGAGCGCAATACTATTCGATTGACAGGAGAGACGAAGGTGGAAGGAGCAGACCTTGTGTATCGCAAGGGCGAGGCAGATGAGCGACAGGAGCATATTGCGATTGACGGATTCTTTCTTGCTATCGGTCATCGACCTAATACAGCATTGTTCTCGCCGTATCTGCAGTGTGACAAAGAAGGCTATATAGTGACGGACGGAGATAGTCCTCGTACGAATATAGCAGGTGTGTATGCCGCAGGAGATTGCGCAGACCCTCATTACAGGCAGGCGGTAGTGGCCGCCGCCGCTGGTTGCAAGGCCGCCATAGAGGCAGACAAGTATTTGAAATCGTTGTAGGATAAGGGTTGAGAGGGGGTGAGTTTAGAGAGTTGATGGTTATTCAAGGGAATTAAGACAAGCCTGGTGGCTTGTCCGCAGGCGGGGTGGAAGCGGCAACAGTGTTTAGGGGTTTGAGAAGGGGGCTGTTTTGGTGGGGGATGTAGGGGAACTAGAAAATCTAGGGGATCTAGGGGGTTGGAGGAGGTATTGAGAGGCATAGGACGGTATGGCTCTACAGTGAGCAAAAACGCAGCGATTTGCGAGTGAAAATTAAGAATTAAAGGTCAATGATAAATGTGCGAAGAGGGGTGTTTTTGAGGGGGATTGGAGGTGGTTTGTAGGGTCTTCCTATATTCGTCCTATATTCGTCCTATATTCATCCTATATAGATCCTATATAAAACCTTCGGAACAGGTAGTGTTTACAGGGCTTGGCGGAGGGGAGGTTTTATGATTTCGAGAGCAAGATGTAGTCTAATTGCAGGCTACATCTTTTATTTATTTTAAGAACAGGACAGTATCGGGTATTGCATTGAGAACAGAAGAGGACGGGAAGTATTCGGGGGCAGGAAAGAAAGGAATGTGTTGGGGGTTGGCAGGTATTGTTTCAGTCGGAAAAAAGCAGTACCTTTGTGGTCGTTAAAAGAAACAGTATGAATATCATTGAAACTCCTATTGATGGTCTTTTGATTATCGAACCCGATGTGTTCAAGGATGAGCGCGGGTTCTTTATGGAGACTTATAATGCCGAGCGTTATGCGAAAGCGGGTATTAAACAGCATTTTGTGCAGAGCAATATGTCGTCGTCGAGTTATGGTGTAGTACGGGGTTTGCATTTTCAGCGGGCTCCATATTCCCAGTCGAAATTAGTATCGTGTATTGTGGGTAGTGTGTATGATGTGGCGGTTGATTTGCGTGAAGGAAGCAAGACTTTCGGGGAGTGGTTCTCGGTTCTCTTGACGGAGGAGAATCATCGTCAGTTTCTTATTCCCCAGGGCTTTGCTCACGGGTTCTCGGTGCTATCGGAGCGGGCAGTATTCTCGTATCAGTGCGACAACTTTTACCACAAGGAGTCGGAGGGAGGTATATTGCTAACGGACCCACAGTTGAATATCCATTGGCAGATACCGAAAGAGAAGATGATTGTCAGCGAAAAAGACAAGCAACATCCTTTGTTGGAAGAATATATACAGACCCTAAAACATTGACAGTATGAACATACTTATTACCGGTTCGAACGGTCAGTTAGGCAATGAGATGCGTGATCTATCGGGTCAGCACTTGAGTCACCGGTACTTCTTTACAGATGTGGAGGAGTTAGACATTACGGAAACCGCAGCAGTGTTCGCCTATGTGGAGGAGCATCAGATTGATTTTATTGTCAATTGTGCAGCGTATACGAATGTGGACAAGGCGGAAACTGACGAGGCAATGGCTCAACGCATCAACGCATACGCAGTGTTGAACTTAGGTCGCACGAAACTCCCCATAGTGCATGTATCGACAGACTATGTGTTTGATGGATGCGGTTGTATCCCTTACACAGAGGATCAGGTTCCCTCGCCGCAGACTGCATACGGGCGAACGAAGTTGGAGGGTGAGCGGTTGCTTCTTCAATCGAATCAGCAGGCTATTATCTTGCGTACCGCATGGTTATATTCAGCATACGGGAAAAATTTTGTGAAGACGATGAAAGGTCTGTTTGCAGAACGGGAACAGTTGTCGGTAGTGTTTGACCAGATAGGCAGTCCGACCTACGCAGCGGATCTGGCGCAGGCTATATTCAGCATTATTGAGGCAGATAAGCGGGTTCCAGGCATTTATCACTTTACGAATGAGGGCGTTTGTTCGTGGTACGACTTTGCCAGTGAGATAGCTCGACAGACGGGGTCATCGTGCAAGGTACTGCCGATATTGTCGTTGGAATATCCCTCGAAGACACCTCGTCCGCACTACAGTGTGTTGGACAAGTCGAAGATAAAGAAGGTTTACGGAATAGAGATTCCTCATTGGACGGATGGTTTAGCACGCTGTTTGCGAGCCTTGAACCGATAAACAGTTGAGAGATGAGAAGATTATATTTACTTGTGCTGTTGTGTGCGTCTCTGCTGACGGGTTGCAGCAAGTCTGCGGGAGGAGGCCAGAAAGCGTTTGATATGCAGGTGTTAGACGGGGAGTGGCAGATTGTTCTGTTAGGGGAAGGCCGTTTGCCTTTTGAGGCAGACGAGGAGGCTCCCAATATGCTATTCGATATAACGAACGGTTCGTTTGCGTGTTATGTAGGTTGTAACCGAATGGGAGGAAATTTGTTGGTTGGTGAAGACACGCTGCAAATGACGGATATTTTCGCCACACGGATGTACTGTCCGGACAAGATGGAAACAGAGGAGGCGTTGGGCAGTGCGTTGGAACGGGTGCATAGCGTCCGTGTAGCAGAGGACGGCGGTTTACTACTGACAGACGGATCGGGCAAGGTGCTGATTACTCTTGCCAAAGAACGCAAGTGACAGGTTGTTTCAGAGTTCCTCGAAGGTATAGTTCAGGAAATCGTTCACAGGTTTGAACGCCTCAGCGACCTCCACGAGATGACGGAGGAAGTCGGGTTGGTTGACTTGCTGATCGGTAAAGTTGCACGAGCAAGTGAATGTTTTCCGTCGCAGCCAGTCGGCATGTTCCCAGTTGGTAGGATAGCCTTGCGGTACCCGTTGGAGCATATAATCGGTGTCGAAGTCGGAGAAATACTGACGGAAAGCGGGTGTGTTCATTATCTCAGAGAGTTCGTCGGCATTGTCGTAGATACTTTGTCGCAATGCCTTGAGAAGTTTGGGTTCAGGGCACCAGATACCTCCAGCAAACATACAACGATTGGGTTGCAAGTGGAAATAGTAGCCTCCATAGGGGCTTTTCTTTCCTCCGTGAGCCGCCAAGAATGCTCCGAACCATTCCTTGTAGGGTCGCTTGTCGGGTGAAAAACGCACATCACGATAGATGCGCCAAATACAATCCTTTGGTGTGAGTCCATGCAAGGCAGGGTCGATGGACTGCATGGCATCGATGAATTCGGATGTAAAGGTCTCGAAATCGTGCCGGCACAAGAGATAGACCTCTTTGTTCTGATTGAACCATTCACGGTTATTGTTGCGGGCAAGTGATGCCAAGAAATCCAATATCTGTTTGCTATCCATAAGGTTTGATTTATTGTGCACACCAAGCAGTGCGTTCTTTGTCGGACCACACTGCTCGGTATGATAGATGCTGTTCTTTGAATTGTCAGAACTCTACAGCAGGTGCCTTCTCGGCTCCTTCAGCGGCCTCGAAGTAAGGCTTTTTGTCAAAGCCACAGATGCCTGCTATGATGTTAGCAGGGAAACGGCGTACCATTGTGTTATAGGAACGGGCTGCTTCGTTGAATGCGTTTCGTGCCACTGTGATACGGTTTTCGGTGCCTTCGAGTTGGTCTTGCAGTTTGAGGAAGTTCTCGTTCGCTTTGAGTTCGGGATAGGCTTCGCTGATAGCGATAAGGCGTCCTAAAGCACTGCTCAGTTCGTTCTGTGCGTTCTCGAATGCTTTCAGGTTTTCTTCCGAGAGGTCGTTAGCATTGAGTTGGATGGATGTTGCTTTGGAGCGGGCATCGACCACAGCCGTGAAAGTGTTCTGCTCGTGTGCTGCATAGCCTTTGACGGTATTGACAAGGTTAGGCACGAGGTCGAGACGGCGTTGGTACTGGTTTTCTACCTGCGACCAAGCACTTTCGACGGACTCTTCTTGTGTAACAAGATTGTTGTACTGACCGAATCCCCATATAACTACCAATGCAATGGCAGCCAAGACGACCAATGTGATAAGTGTTCCTTTTTTCATAATGTATTGTTATGTATTGATGTTATATTTGTTTTCCTGTTGTTCTGTCAGAATTTGCCTCCTGCTCCTCCTCCGAAACTTACTCCTCCTCCGAAACTACCACCAGATGAACCTCCCCGTGAACCTCCTCCACCACCGGTCGCAACGACGACGACAGGCTTACAAGGGATAGTGTAGGTTTGAACCGTAGTCTTTCCACAGTGTTTGCACAGATAGGTCTTTTTGCCTTGTCCTTTAGACACAGTGGTGGGCTGGCGAGTGATGACATCGGACTGAAGGACATAGGTCTTAGCATGACAATAGGGACAGCGGGAGTACTGCGTCCCCTCTGCCTCGTAGGGAAGGATGATGTGGTTAAGACATGAGGGACAGAGCCATACATCGTAGTCGATACTCTTGACACTCTCTTCACTCTGCGCAGCATCGTTGAGGTAGGCATCTTCTTCGTCCTCAGAAAGGCGTCTCATGGTCTTGTGACATTCGGGACACTGCATAGGGGAGGTGCGAATACGCTCGATTTGCTTTCGATACCACCACAGAAACAAGGCACAAGGAATAGGACAGAAGATTGCCCCTATCCGGAAGCGATAGAGACTGGTGCGGGCATGGCGATAGCGTATATTCTTTTTCAGGTTGGCGTTACCATTCAATTCCCGATATGCGGCGAAGGCAAGCAGAATCAAGAGAAAGAAAGAGAAGGCGAAATAGTAACTCAAATAAAGACCACCCGAAGAGGGATGTTTTTGCGGTCCGAGCAAGAGTTCTTGCAATGCTTCGTCGGTGGTTGTTTTAGCCACAATGGCTTCCGCACCTGCCATGATACCTCCATCCCAGTCGCCATCGCGCAAGAGAGGAATCATAGTTGATTGAACAATGTCGGAGCATACCCCATCGGGGAGGAGCCCCTCCATGCCGCCACCCGTGTGGATGCGGATGTCACGGCTGTCACGCACCAAAAGTATCAGCACACCTGTGTTCTTCTCCGCCTTACCGATGCCCCATGTATTGAACAATGACTGCGAAAAACCGACGGGTTCGTAGTCGTCTTTCATTGCATCGATCGCCACTACGACGAGTTCTACTTCGGCACGCTTGTAGAGCGCACAGGACAGGCGATTGAGTTCGTCGGTTGCAGCCGAAGAGAGAATACCATCGGGGTTAGCCACATAGTTTTGCAAGGAGACGGAATGGGGATTGGGTACATCTTGAGGTGCATAGGTATCCGCATAGATGCCCCAAGAAAAGAACAGAAGAACGAGTATCGAAAGATGCCTTTTCATGGGTTGTTGCCTATTGTCATTTCTAAATTATTGCTTACCTTTGCAGACCTTTGCGTGTGTACCCCTGCCGGGAATCGAACCCGAATCTAAAGTTTAGGAAACTCGTATTCTATCCATTGAACTACAAGGGCAAGGCAGCACCATCCTCTCTGCTTCGTGTGCAAAGGTACAATAAATAATTGATTGATAAAAATGAAACAGAAAATATATGTTGTATGGGTAGGACAAGCCCCCGGAATCTATACCTCTTGGGCAGAGTGTGAGAAGCAGGTAAAAGGTTATACAGGTGCTCGTTATAAGTCGTTTACGACTATGGCGGAGGCAGAGAGAGCCTATCAGGAAGATCCTTCGATTTTTTTTCTTAAAAGTCCAACAGACAACAAGAAAAAGGGTTGTAGCCGTGTAAATTGCGGTTCGTTGCCGAAGCCACAGTACCCCTATTTAGCCGTGGATGCCGCCTGTTCTGGGAACCCCGGAAAAATGGAGTTTCGGGCTGTGATTGCCGATACGGGATCGGTTGCTTTTCATAGGGGTCCTTACGAAGATGGGACGAACAATGTTGGTGAGTTTCTGGCTATTGTGTTGGGCTTAGTTTGGTTGCAAAAACAACATTTGGACTGGCCTATTTACTCCGATAGCAAGATTGCCTTAGGATGGGTTAAGAAGAAGCATGCCGCTACAAAACTGAAGCCAACGAGCAAGAATGCGGTTATCTTTGAGAATTTACGGATTGCAGAAAGTTGGTTGCAAAATAATGCATACGAGACCCGTATTCTGCATTGGGACACTAAACAATGGGGGGAGATACCTGCCGACTTCGGACGGAAATAGGCAGTGGTTGCTATTTTGTGCTGCTGATACGGTATGGTGAGCCTTGTTAAACAAGAGAGGAAAGGTGGGCTTATTGAGAGGGAATAAGACATTCTTTGTTCGTTATGTTTCCGCCAAGAGTTTGGTTAAACTATGGTATTTTCTTGTTAGACAGGAGGAGATAGCCGGCAGTATACCATTGATAATGAGTTGGATTGCGCCTTTCCAGGTATTATTGAGGCAGGGCGTAGACAACAAGATGGGAATAATAAGATTGCAAGGTGTAAATTACAAAATGAAAATATATAGGGATTTTTATCTGCAATGGAACACTTTTTACTATCTTTGCAAGCCGAAATTGGTATGATAATTGAAGTACCGCGCAGGGGAAAAGAAAGGGGTAAAATAGCAACGGGGTAGGAAAGTGGAATAAATGGAGTAGAAAGTTGATAATGAGGCAATAAAGTTTAACTAACAAAAATATAAATAAGTTATGACAAAAGTAGGTATTAATGGTTTCGGTCGTATCGGACGCTTCGTGTTCCGTGCAGCCCAAACCCGTAATGACATTGAGATTGTTGGTATCAACGACCTTTGTCCTGTTGATTATTTGGCGTATATGCTGAAGTATGACACCATGCACGGTCAGTTCGAAGGGACTATCGAGGCAGATGTAGAGAACAGCAAACTGATTGTAAACGGAAAGGCTATCCGCGTGACTGCTTGCAAAGATCCAAACGAACTTGCCTGGAACGAGGTAGGTGCTGAGTATGTTGTAGAGTCAACAGGCTTGTTCCTCACCAAAGAAAAAGCACAGGCACATATCAACGCAGGTGCCAAGTATGTCGTGATGTCGGCTCCTTCGAAAGATGACACTCCTATGTTCGTTTGTGGTGTTAATGAGAAGACTTATGTCAAAGGTACACAATTTGTGTCGAACGCAAGTTGCACCACCAACTGTTTGGCTCCTATCGCCAAAGTGTTGAACGATAAGTTCGGTATCGTTAACGGTTTGATGACTACTGTTCACTCCACTACTGCTACTCAGAAGACAGTTGACGGTCCATCGCTGAAAGACTGGCGTGGTGGTCGTGCTGCAAGTGGCAACATCATCCCATCGTCTACCGGTGCTGCAAAGGCAGTAGGCAAGGTTATTCCTGAACTGAACGGCAAACTAACCGGAATCTCCATGCGTGTTCCGACACTGGATGTATCAGTTGTTGACTTGACTGCGAACTTGGCTAAGCCTGCGACCAAAGAGGCTATCTGTGCTGCAATGAAAGAGGCAAGTGAAGGCGAACTGAAGGGCGTACTCGGATACACTGAAGATGCAGTGGTATCGAGCGATTTCTTGGGTTGCACGCTTACATCTATCTTCGACGCTAACGCTGGTGTTTACCTGACTGATACCTTCGTAAAGGTTATCTCGTGGTATGACAACGAGATTGGCTATTCAAACAAAGTGCTTGACCTTATTGCTCATATGGCAAAGGTTAATGGCTAATTTGTTATATTGGTTTTATTTAGAAAGAGAGACTCTATGGGGTCTCTCTTTTTTGTATGCTATGTGTATAAAGCGAGGAATATTATGATAAACACATTAGCAGATAAGTTGTAATTGAATAAATTGTTGTACCTTTGCAGCCCATAATCATCATTAAGTTATGTTTCTTACAATACTAAAGTCGAAGATACATCGTGTCAAAGTGACAGAGGCGGACTTAAACTACATAGGTAGTATTACTATTGACCAAGACCTTATGGATGCCGTAGGTATTCTTCCCTATGAGAAAGTGGCTGTAGTAGATAACACGAATGGTGCACGCTTAGAGACTTACGCTATACCTGGCGAGAGGGGATCGGGCTACATTTGTATGAATGGCGCGGCTGCACACTTGATACATCCTGGTGATATTATAATCATTATGGCATACGCTCTTATGAGTGAGGAGGAAGCAAAGAATTATAAGCCACAGGTTGTGTTTCCTGATTCTGCTAATCATCTTGTGAGATAACTTGAATGTTTTTTCAACTACAACATACCGATACTCACTCTTCGGCTCGAGCAGGGGTTGTGCATACCGATCATGGCGATATTCTTACACCTATCTTTATGCCGGTTGGAACAGTGGGGACTGTGAAGGGAGTACATTTTCGCGAACTAACAGATGATATCAAGGCTCAGATTATTTTAGGGAATACCTATCACCTTAATCTCCGTCCAGGAACAGATATATTACAGAAAGCGGGAGGATTGCATCGTTTTGAGCGATGGAATAAACCTATTCTTACAGACTCTGGGGGGTATCAAGTTTTTTCTCTGACAGATATCCGTAAGATGACCGAAGATGGAGTGATGTTTTCTTCGCATATTGACGGTCGTAAACTTTTCTTCACTCCTGAGAGCGTTATGGATATAGAACGGCAGATAGGAGCGGACATCGTTATGGCTTTTGATGAGTGTACACCTGGCACAGCTGATTATGCGTACGCCAAACAATCGATGGAGCGTACTGTGCGTTGGTTGCACCGTTGTATCAATCGTTTTGACACAACGGAGCCGTTGTATAGTTATCAACAACATTTGTTTCCTATTGTACAAGGATGTGTCTATCCTGACTTGCGTAGAGAGGCAGCCAAACAATTAGCCGACTTAGACAGAGATGGGTATGCTATAGGTGGATTGGCGGTAGGTGAGCCAGAGGAAAAGATGTATGAGATGATTGAAGTAGTCAATAATATTCTTCCTGTGGATAAACCTCGTTACCTTATGGGTGTGGGTACGCCTTGGAATATATTGCAGGCTATAGAGCGTGGCGTAGATATGTTTGACTGCGTTATGCCTACACGCAATGGTCGTAACGGGATGATATTCACCCGTAATGGCGTTATGAATATGCGCAATAAGAAGTGGGAGGATGATTTTACGGACCTTGACCCTGATGGTACTTCTTTTGTTGACCACACCTATTCACGGGCTTATGTACGACATCTTATACACTCTGGAGAGATGTTGGGATTAGAGATACTCTCAATACATAATTTGGCATTCTATCTATGGCTTGTAGGTGAAGCCCGTATGCATATTCTGCAGGGCGACTTCAAAGGGTGGAAGGAAGATATGATGCAACGCATTACGACACGGTTATAGTACAACATGGATATCCCATGAAGAAACTCGATTGGTATATCATACGCAAGTTTTTGGGGACATTTTTCTTCTCTATTGTCCTAATTCTCAGTATTGCTATTGTTTTCGATCTTACTGAGAAGATGGATAATTTCTATGATGAGCAAGTTCCACTTAAGGAAATAATCTTCGATTACTATCTTAACTTTATTCCATACTATATGAATATGTTTTCTCCCTTGTTCATATTCATATCTGTTATATTCTTTACGAGCAAATTAGCGGGAAACTCGGAGATTATTGCGATGTTGGCATCGGGAATCAGTTTTCGTCGCTTGATGGTACCTTACATGGTATCTGCTACTATTTTGTTCTTGCTTTCCTTTTGGTTGGGCGGTTATATTATTCCTCCAGCATCGGGCAAGATGCTGGATTTCCAGGATAAATACATACAGAAGTTCAAGTCAGAGAACGCCCGTAACATTCAAATGGAAGTAGAACCGGGTACGATACTTTACATTGAGACATTTCAAATAATGACCCGTTCAGGATACCGTACTTCTCTTGAGCATTTTGAAGGGAAAACGCTCACTTCCCGTATCACAGCGGAACGGATATACAACGATTCTGCTTACAGTTGGCATCTTGAAAGATATGTCAAGAGAGACTTTTCGGGTCTTCGGGAAACGATAACAAAAGGCGAACAGTTGGATACTATTATACCAATCAGTCCAGAGGAATTGTTTATTACAGCGGAAGAGGCTCAGCAGATGACAAATCCTGAGTTATGGGAGTATATGCAGAAACAGCGTCAGCGTGGCGCAGGCAATATACAAGCGTTTGAAACGGAGTGGTGGAAACGATTTGCATCGCCTATAGGTGCCTTCATTATGACATTGTTGGGGGTCACTCTTTCTTCCAAGAAAGTACGCGGCGGAATGGGAAAGAACCTTGGTGTCGGGCTCACACTGAGTGCGTTATATATATTGTTTTCTACGGTATCAACTACTTTCTCCGTATCGGGGGTAATGTCTCCGTTTATGGCGGTGTGGCTTCCAAATTTCATTTTCTTGGTAATAGGTATTCTACTCTATACAAGAACTCCTAAATAATACTATCATTCTATGAAGAATTACGAAATAATGGCCCCTGTTGGTTGTTGGGAGAGTTTAATTGCGGCTATTCAAGCAGGGGCGGATTCGGTTTATTTTGGTATTGAGCATCTGAACATGCGCGCTCGTTCTTCTGCCAACTTTACGACGGAGGACCTTCATCGTATTGTAGCAATATGCCAGAATGCGCATATAAAGACCTATCTCACTCTTAACACGGTGATGTATCCGGAGGACCTTGCACTTATGCGTGAGATTGTGAATCATGCTAAAAGTGCTGGAATTGACGCTATTATTGCTTCCGATATTGCCGTCATGCAGTATGCCAATGCACAAGATGTAGAGGTGCATCTGTCCACGCAACTCAATATAGCCAACACGGAGGCACTTCGGTTTTATGCTCAATTTGCTGATGTGGTAGTATTGGCACGTGAACTAAATATGCAGCAAGTGGCATCTATTCATAAGGAGATTATAGAGCAGCAGATATGTGGGAAACATGGTCATTTAGTGCGTCTTGAAATGTTTTGTCATGGTGCCCTATGTATGGCCGTTAGTGGAAAATGTTATCTTAGTTTGCATCAGATGAACTCAAGTGCCAATCGTGGTGCGTGTATGCAAGTATGCCGACGGGGATATACTGTTCGGGACAGAGAGTCGGATATTGAATTGGAAATCGACAACCAATATATCATGTCGCCTAAAGATTTGAAGACGATTCATTTCATCAACAAACTTCTTGATGCGGGTGTATCGGTGTTCAAGATTGAAGGCAGGGCAAGAGGACCTGAGTATGTTAAAACTGTTGTGGAGTGTTATAGGGAGGCAATTGAAAGTTATTACGATGGCACATATAGCAGCGAAAAGATAGCCTTGTGGGATGAACGGTTGTCGCGGGTTTTTAATCGAGGGTTCTGGAATGGATACTATTTAGGACAACGCTTGGGCGAATGGACCAAAGATTATGGCAGTAAGGCAACCCATCGGAAGGTTTATGTGGGAAGATGCACTAATTATTTCAAAAACATCGGTGTGGCGGAGTTCTTTGTTGAGGCGGCAGTTGTTCATCAAGGCGACGAACTATTGGTGACTGGCGAAACTACAGGGGCTTACGAATGTGTGGCAACTGAAATTCGTGTGGATTTGAAACCTGCTTCCATGGCGAATAAAGGCGAGTACTTCTCGATAAAGACCGATCAACTATTGCATCGTGGAGACAGGCTCTATGTTATGCAACCGACGGAGTAATAAGTTTTTTCGCTTATCGGATGCGGATGCGCTGACCGATGCGCAGAATACCATTCTCCTTGATACCATTCAGGCGACATAGTGCCTTGACGGTAGTGCCGTTTCTCTTTGCCAACATCGACAGATTATCTCCAGCACGGACTGTGTAATACTTTGCCTGCTGCATCTCTTTGATTTGCTGCTGATGGTAGAAAGTATTGCGTTTGGTTATGAGATGGGTAGTATCACGCAGCGTGCCTGTCGAGAAATCAATTAAGAGTTCAGGGTTGATCGCATTTCCGAGATAGCGTATCTCGTAGTGCAAGTGCGAGCCGGTACTCCGCCCTGTATTTCCCCCAAGTCCGATTATCTCGTTCGCCGTGATGTGTTCGTTCTCTTCCACTAACACACGAGACAGGTGTGCATATACGGTTTCTAGTCCGTTATTATGGCGAACGACTACATAGTTACCGTATCCTTTAGGCTCGTACTTTACGATGCGCACCTGTCCGTCCCAACTGCAGTATATTGTGTCGCCCGTAAGTACTTTGATGTCCGTTCCGTAGTGGTATCTGTATTTTCTGGGACCAAATTTAGATGTAATGTGTCCTCGTGCAGGTAAGACCCATCCCTTACAGTCTATTCGGACGGAGTCCTGCAGGGAGTCAATGGGTAATTTATAGGGATTGACATACTCCCGTGTCCAGATTGAGTTGTAGATGTCATCGGCGGGATGGTCTTCCATTAGGTCGTCGGTAGCATCGTTGAGTATTCGTTTGTAGATGTTCGCCCTATCTTCGGTTTTTACCACAAGGTGTACGGGTAGTTCGTCCGATTGGCAAGTAACGAAAAGGGTATCATTCCTGTACTCAAACCGCATCCCTTCGGGTAGGTTGAGTGAGGTCGGTGTTATATTGTTGTCTTGTGCCAAAGATAACGATGATGCAATCACTAAGGCACAGAGTATTGTTGCTATACGGTGCATCTCTGTCTTGCAAATTCTTTTGTATTGTGGAGCTGGAGGGAGTCGAACCCTCGTCCAAACAAGGAACCTCTATGGTTTCTACATGCTTATTTTGGGTTTGGTTTTCGTGCTATGGCAGGTCCCAAACGACCAACACACAGCCTTATTCTCTAAAGATTCAGCATTCGTGCGAGACCACAAATGCCTATTCCCGATATTCCTGCGCCTCCGTATCCATCCGCCTCGTTGAATAGGGCAATGGGGAAACGTCTTGTCTCAGCACCTTGTGCCGGGATAAAGCCAATCTACTATACTTCGATTAGGCAGCAAGAGCGTAATTTGATTCGCCAACTAAGTTTCTCGGATCGAGATTAACGAGCCTGTCCGCAGCGCTCGGCATGCTTACATAGCCATTCTGCTTGCTGTCAAAACCAAACAGCCCCTGTAGGCTATATGAACCAGTTGCAAAGGTAGTACTTTTTTGTTATATCTGCAAATGGCTGATTTATCTTATATGGAATAGCGTGCTGTTGCAGGTAAAAGGCATTTCTTTTGTTTTAAGTTCAATTTTCCTTCAATGGCGATTCGAAAAATGTCAGGTAAAGTGTTGAATCGGGAACGAGTTAATATACTACTATTTAGCAGATTGAAAGTCAATAGTTGATAGTTACAAACTGATAATAGTAAAGTGTTTATAACCAATGGTTCTGTACCGTTTAGTGTTGGGTGTGTAGTGTCAAGTGCAGAGGACAGACACAGGTTTGTTTGTTAGAAAAGTATTTTGTACCTTTGCCGTCGGACTTAATTACACACCATGCAGAAACTCTTTTATCTCAGTTTGTTCTTGTGCAGTCTTGCATTTGTTTCTTGTCATCGGCAGCCTTTGCAAGTAACGCAAGCCGTTTCGGAAACCATAGTTATTGATAGTACCCTCGATTCCTTGCAGGATGAGGCGTACCTTTGTCATCTGCAGCCTATCCGTGACTCTCTTACCCGTCAACTGGACATCCCGCTTGGCTATGCGCCGAAAGACCTACCCTTGTACAAACCGGAATGTCCGCTCCTGAATTGGGCTTCGGATGCTTTGTATAATATGGCAGGGCAGGTGACGGATATGCCTATCGACTTTGCCGTAGTGAATTTCTATGGTCTACGTACCGAATGGGGACAGGGAAACATCACTTCCCGCCATGTGTTTGAATTGATGCCGTTTGATAATCGCCTTGTTGTACTGACGCTCTCTGGTGCCGATGTCTTGGACCTTTGTGAGTGTTTCGCAAAGCGTGGGGGCGAAGGTGTTTCGCACACGCTTCGTATGCAAATTCAGAATGATACGGCGGTGAATGTTCTTCTTAAAGGCAAGCCTGTCGATCTGGATGCAAACTACTATGTGGCAACGAGCGACTACCTTTCAACAGGGGCAGACCAGATGGATCCTTTGGCTCGGTTCTCGCATAAAGAGGAGACCGACCTGCGTATTCGAGACCTCTACATACAATATATCGAACAACTCACTGCGGCAGGCAAACCTATAGAGGCTGCTGTGGACAATAGAATGAAACAATTACAATGAATATGAAAAACAAATTCTTATCCCTTCTTGCAGTCATCCTTGGCGTATGGATGTCTGCTGACGCTTGTACCAACTTTATGGCAGGCAAAATGGCTACTACCGATGGCTCAACTCTCGTGTCCTATGCAGCCGACTCCTACTCCCTGTACGGCTTCCTGCGTTATCAACCGGCTGCAGATCACCCCAAAGGAGCAATGCGACAGATATACGATTGGGACACCGACAAGTATCTCGGAGAGATACCTCAGGTGGCGCACACCTTCTCGGTCGTAGGTAACATGAACGAGTACCAACTGACTATCGCAGAAACCACCTTTGGTGGTAGAGAGGAATTGGTGGACACAACAGGTATCATGGACTATGGAAGCCTTATCTATGTGGCGTTGGAACGATGTCGAACCGCCCGTGAAGCCATACAGTGTATGACCACTTTGGTGCGTGATTACGGTTACTATTCCGAAGGAGAGAGTTTTACCATTGCCGACCCCGACGAAGTGTGGGTGATGGAGATGGTGGGCAAAGGACCGAACAACAAAGGTGCCTTGTGGGTGGCTACCCGTATCCCCGACGATTGCGTGTCAGCGCATGCCAATCAGGCGCGTATCACACAGATCGATTTTCGCGACAAGGATAACTGGCTGTATGCCGACGATGTCATCGACTTTGCCAAAACAAAGGGATGGTTCAACGGAAAGAAAAGCGAGTTCAGTTTCTCTGATACCTATGCGCCACTCGATTTCTCAGGACGCTATATCTGCGAGGCACGGGTATGGAGTTTCTTCCGTAGGGTCAATGCAGGCATGGAATCCTATTTCGATTACATCATGGGCAAATCCGATGTGCGGATGCCTCTCTATATCAAACCAGATCATAAAGTGTCGGCACAGGACTTCAAAGAGTTTATGCGGGACCATTACGAGGGGACACCTCTCGACATAACACAAGGAACGGATGCCGGACCTTTCCATTCGAAACTGCGTTACGGCTCTCTCGGGTTCAAGTTAGACTCGGTGCAATACTGGTACGAGCGTCCTACGGCTACACAACAAACGGCATGGAGTTTCGTTGCGCAGATGCGGGGCTATATGCCTGACCATATCGGCGGAATCTTTTGGTTCGGACTCGATGATGCGGCTACAAGCCTTTATATACCTCTCTATTGCCGTATGAATGTCGTCCCATGGTGCATGGACCAAGCCAACGGCGACCTTATAACCTACTCGGCTACTTCCGCCTTCTGGGCATTCAATCAGGTAGCCAACTGGGCGTATTCCAAGTACGATGCCATGCGTCCAGACATCCGTAAACAACAAGAGGTGTGGGAGAACTATTTCAATACGCTCATCCCTGCCGTAGATGCCGCCGTGGCGGAGATGTCCCCAGACGATGCAAGGGCTTTCCTTACGCATTTCTCCTGCCAACAAGCCCAAGACGCCACAGAAGCATGGCACCGTCTGTTCGAATACCTGCTGGTGAAATACCTCGACGGACAAGAGAAAAAAGAAGTGAACGGCACTTTCCTTCGCACACCCTACGGACAGTGCGCCTATCCTCTGCGAAAGCCCTTCCCAGAAGACTATCTGAGAACCATCGCACCCGAAGTAGCACATGAATAACGAACAAGAAAAGAACTATGAAAACCCTACAACCAACCGAAGTCTTCTCAATCTTTGAGGAGATAACCAAAATACCTCGTCCTTCCAAGCACGAAGAACAGATGCACGACTGGCTCATCCGTTTCGCAGAAGAGCACCACATCGAACATCAGTCCGACCAAGCAGGTAATGTCATCATGCGGGTCCCTGCCACCGTAGGGTACGAAGACCATAAAGGGGTTATCCTGCAAGCACACATCGATATGGTGTGCGAAAAGAACAAAGACACGGAGCATGACTTTATGCACGACCCTATCCATACCTACATCGACGGTGACTGGGTGAAAGCCAAAGGCACCACTCTCGGAGCCGACGACGGAATAGGTGTGGCAATGGCTCTTGCCGCACTCATTTCACCTTCCCTCCAACACCCTGCAATGGAGGCACTATTCACGGTGGACGAAGAAACCGGACTCACAGGGGCTTTCCGCCTGCAAGACGGGATGCTCAAAGGAAAACAACTGATCAATATAGACTCTGAGGACGATGGACAGGTGTTCATCGGTTGCGCCGGCGGTATCGATACACTCGCCCGACTGCCCTATCAGATGCAACCTCTGCCAGAAGGTCGGTGGTTCGCGGCAAAAGTGAGAGTATCAGGACTGTTAGGCGGGCATTCAGGTGACGACATCAGTAAAGGGCGGGCCAATGCAAACAAACTGCTGGTACGCTATCTCTACACACTGCTGACGCAGACCGACCTGCAAGTGGCGCATATCGAAGGAGGCAACCTGCGGAACGCTATCGCACGGGAGGCGGAAGCCTTGGTGTGCGTACCGTTCGACTTCAAGGAGCAGATGCGGGTGCTGTTCAATCACTTCGTGGCAGAGGTGGAAGCCGAGTACGAAGGTATAGAAAACACAATGGTGCTGGACTTGCAAAGCGACAACATCCCCCAACAAGTCATCGGCAAAAGCACTACGGAAAAACTCCTTCTCTCCCTCTATGCTTGCCCGCACGGGGTAGTGGATATGTCAAGAGATATGCCGGGACTGGTGGAAACATCCACCAACCTCGCTTCAGTGAAAATGCGTCCCGATTACATAGAAGTGAACACATCGCAACGCTCGTCAGTGGAGAGCAAGAAGCACAATATCAAACGGCAAGTGGAATGTGCTTTGCGTCTTTCGGGAGCAGAGGTAACGCACGGAGACGGCTATCCAGGATGGAAACCCAATGTCAATTCCCGCTTGCTGCAAGTCTCTTGCGATGCCTATCGGCAGATCACAGGCAAACTGCCTGAGGTAAAAGCCATCCATGCAGGATTGGAGTGCGGACTGTTCTTGGAAAAATATCCGTACCTCGATATGATTAGTATCGGACCGCAAATGGTCGGGGTTCATTCGCCTATGGAACAACTGTCCATTTCCTCCACACAGACCACTTGGGCATGGCTAACAAAGATGCTGACTTTGTTGTAACCCTCCCCCATCTTTCTATTTACAGGAACCATCCTATATGCATTATAGGATGGTTCCTTTTTTATATTTCTTAGTAACTCCCAAGATAATACTCCCCTACCCCAACCCAAGTCCAATCTGAAGAACTCCCCTTTGGAATGTCCTGTAAATACTATGTATTCCAAAGGATTTATATAGGACGAATATAGGATGAATATAGGATGAGTATAGGATGAGTATAGAAAGACCATACAAAACACCTATTCATTACACCTCCTCCACCTCAAAAACACCCTACTCGACACATTAACCATTAATTGTTAATTGTTAATTATTCTTCTTATTCTTAACCCATCATCCCGAAATCAACAATTGAATAAACAACCCTCATTGCATTATCTTCGCAACTTTTTTATGGCAACTGTTGCAGGTATAAAAAAAAAGCAGTACCTTTGCAGTCCATTTTGGGCTTGGTGCGCCCATATTTGGGTTAAGTAATTAAATTATAAGTAATTAAAAACAAGTTAAGATGCCTACAATTCAACAATTAGTTAGAAAAGGAAGAGCAGAACTTATCGACAAAAGCAAATCGCCGGCATTGGATAGTTGTCCGCAACGCCGTGGTGTGTGTGTGCGTGTTTACACTACCACCCCTAAAAAGCCTAACTCTGCAATGCGTAAGGTAGCGCGTGTGAGATTAACTAACCAAAAGGAAGTGAATGCTTACATCCCTGGAGAAGGACACAACTTGCAAGAGCACAGCATCGTAATGGTACGCGGTGGCCGTGTAAAGGACCTGCCAGGTGTTCGCTACCACATTGTTCGCGGTACGCTTGATACAGCCGGAGTGGCTAATCGCTTGCAGCGTCGTAGCAAGTATGGTGCTAAACGCCCGAAAGCAAAAAAGTAGTTCCAATTTCCCTTTTTTAATTAACGCCGGCTGTATCCGGCACAGTAGATGAAATGAGTTGATCGGTTGAGTAAATCTCGAAGTGACGGGACTGAAGTAATTGACAACCAAACAAAACAAACTAACTAAAATGAGAAAAGCAAAACCAAAGAAACGGGTTATCCTACCAGATCCCGTATTCGGAGAGGTGATGGTAGCAAAGTTTGTTAATCACCTTATGCTTGACGGTAAAAAGAATACCGCCTATAGTGTGTTCTACACTGCACTTGAAACTGTTGGTCAGAAAATGAAGAACGAGGACAAAGCACCTCTTGAAATCTGGAAACAGGCTTTGAGTAACATCACTCCTTTAGTAGAGGTAAAGTCACGCCGTATCGGTGGAGCAACTTTCCAAGTTCCTACGGAAATTCGTCCGGACAGAAAGGAGTCTATCTCAATGAAAAATATGATAGCATTCGCTCGTAAGCGGGGAGGTCATTCAATGGCCGAGAAACTTGCAGCAGAAATTATGGATGCCTACAACAACCAAGGTGGAGCCTTCAAACGCAAGGAGGATATGCACCGTATGGCCGAGGCTAACCGTGCATTTGCGCATTTTAGATTTTAATGTTGTCTGAACAATAATATAAGGTATTAGTAAACAAATGGCAAAGCACGACTTAAAACTTACGCGCAACATCGGTATCATGGCGCATATCGATGCAGGCAAAACAACTACATCGGAGCGTATTCTGTACTATACTGGACTCACCCACAAAATTGGTGAAGTACACGATGGTGCTGCCACGATGGACTGGATGGAGCAAGAGCAAGAAAGAGGTATCACTATTACTTCTGCAGCTACTACAACCTATTGGAACTATCAAGACAATAAATATAAAATCAACTTGATAGATACTCCGGGGCATGTCGATTTCACAGTCGAAGTAGAACGCTCATTGCGTATATTGGACGGTGCAGTCATGACGCTATGTGCCGTAGGAGGTGTTCAACCCCAGTCCGAAACAGTATGGCATCAAGCAAGCAAGTACAATGTACCGCGTATCTGCTATGTCAACAAGATGGACCGCTCAGGGGCAAACTACTTTGATGTGGTGCGTCAAATAAAAGAGATACTCGGAGCAGAGCCCTGTCCTATTCAAATCCCTATCGGAGCAGAGGAAACCTTCAAAGGCGTTGTTGACCTTATAAAGATGAAGGCTATTCTGTGGCACGACGAAACAATGGGAGCCGAATATGTAGAAGAGGAGATACCCGCTAACTTATTAGACGAAGCAACCGAGTGGAGAGCAAAAATGTTGGACGCTTGTGCAGAGTTTGATGATGCACTCATGGAGAAATATTTCTCCGACCCTGCTTCTATCACGGAGGAAGAAATTCGGGTCGCTATTCGAAAGGGAACTATTGCACAGGAGATATTCCCTGTTATATGCGGCTCAAGTTTCAAAAACAAAGGTGTACAAACGATGCTCGATGCAGTATGCGCCTATCTACCAAGTCCGCTCGACAATCCGGTAATCAACGGTACAGATGTACACACAGGAGATCCTATCACTCGAAAACCGTCCGACGATGAACCGCTCTGCGCACTCGCATTCAAGATCGCTACAGATCCTTATGTCGGTCGTCTTTGCTATTTCCGTGTATATAGCGGCAAATTAGAGGCAGGCTCTTATGTATATAACCCTCGTTCTGGAAAGAAAGAGCGTATATCCCGTCTATTCCAAATGCACTCCAATCATCAAAACCCGGTGAATGTAATCTCAGCCGGGGATATAGGCGCAGGTGTAGGTTTCAAGGATATACGAACAGGCGATACACTATGTGACGAGGCTCATCCTATCGTATTGGAGTCTATTGACTTCCCCGCTCCTGTAATAGGCATATCAGTAGAGCCGAAGACACAAAAAGACCTCGATAAGTTAGGCGTAGGTCTGTCTAAGTTGGCGGAAGAAGACCCGACCTTCACAGTTAAGACCGACGAGCAAACAGGACAAACCGTAATATCCGGTATGGGTGAACTGCACTTGGAGATTATTATCGACCGTCTGAAACGGGAGTTCAAGGTAGAATGTAACCAAGGTCGTCCACAGGTAGCATATCGCGAGGCTATTACTCAACCGGTAGAACTCCGTGAGGTTTACAAGAAACAATCCGGTGGTCGTGGTAAATTCGCAGATATTATCGTAAGGGTAGAACCTGCTGATCCCGAATTCGAAGGCTCACTCCAATTTGAGGATGTAGTCAAAGGCGGCAATATACCTAAAGAGTTCATCCCATCTATTCAGAAAGGGTTCCAAAGTGCAATGAAGAATGGTGTATTGGCAGGATTTCCGGTGGATAAACTGAAAGTAACGGTACTCGATGGTTCGTTCCACCCTGTTGACTCCGACCAATTATCATTCGAGATATGTGCTCAAATAGCATTCAAAAACGCCTGCGCTAAAGCACGCCCAGTACTATTAGAGCCAATCATGAAAGTAGAAGTGGTTACTCCAGAAGAAAGCATGGGTGATGTCATCGGCGACCTTAACAAAAGGCGTGGACAAGTCGAAGGTATGGATACTGCCCGCACAGGAGCGCGTATTGTCAAGGCTAAAGTACCTTTGGCTGAAATGTTCGGCTATGTAACGGCCTTGCGTACCATAACATCAGGACGAGCAACATCTTCTATGGAATTCTCCCACTATGCAGAAGTAAGTTCTTCTATTGCAAAAACAGTACTTCAAGAAGCAGGAGGAAGAGTAGATTTGGTATAAAACAGAACAAAGATATGTGGCGAGTGACTTAGCGAATGACTCTTAAATCACACCACATTCCTTAATACTAACAACTAATAATTATGAGTCAAAAAATTCGTATCAAACTGAAATCCTACGACCACAATCTAGTGGACAAATCCGCAGAGAAGATTGTGAAAACGGTAAAAGCAACAGGTGCTGTGGTAAGTGGTCCTGTACCTCTGCCAACACACAAACGCATCTTTACGGTTAACCGTTCAACTTTCGTGAATAAGAAGAGTCGCGAACAATTCGAACTCGCAAGTTACAAACGCCTCATCGACATCTATTCTTCCAATGCTAAGACGGTCGAGGCTCTTATGAAACTTGAACTTGCAAGCGGAGTAAATGTAGAAATCAAAGTATAAAACAACGCAGATACTTCCATCTATCTGCCGGTTCAGATGGATGGCGAGAGTATCTTGTAAATAATTAACAATTCAAAAACTATTTTGAAATGCCAGGATTATTAGGTAAAAAAATCGGAATGACTTCCGTTTTTAGTGCTGATGGGAAAAATATCCCATGCACGGTTATCGAAGCTGGTCCTTGCGTCGTAACGCAAATCAAGACTATCGAGAAAGATGGTTATGAAGCGGTACAGGTAGGTTTTATGCCTAAAACGGCTAAACATACCAACAAAGCAGAAGCAGGACACTTCAAAGCAGCAGGTGTACAACCTATGGCTCATTTGGCAGAATTCAACGGATTTGAAGAAGGTATCAAACTTGGAGATACTCTCACCGTTGATATGTTCAAAGAAAACACCTATGTTGATGTAGTAGGTACAAGCAAAGGTAAAGGATTCCAAGGCGTAGTGAAAAGACATAGATTTGGTGGTGTCGGACAATCAACACACGGCCAAGATGACCGCCTCCGCGCACCGGGTTCTATAGGCGCATCTTCCTACCCTTCTCGCGTATTCAAAGGAATGCGTATGGCGGGACACATGGGGAACGAGCGTGTTACTATGCAAAATCTTGTCATCCTTAAAGTTATTCCTGAGTACAACTTGATTATGGTCAAAGGTTCTGTACCAGGTGCAAGAAATTCAATCGTTATCATAAACCAATAAAATGGAACTGAGTATTTATAATATCAAAGGTGAAGATACTGGAAGAAAAGTACAGTTGAATGATGCTGTCTTTGGCATCGAACCTAATGAGCATGCCATTTATTTGGATGTGAAACAGTATTTGGCTAATCAACGACAAGGCACACATAAGTCGAAACAGCGTTCTGAAATAGCAGGTTCTACCCGTAAACTTGGTCGCCAAAAAGGAGGAGGTGGTGCTCGCCCTGGTGATATCAAGTCACCTGTTCGTGTAGGAGGTGGTCGAATCTTTGGTCCTGTACCCCGTGACTACGATTTCAAACTCAATAAGAAAGTAAAACAACTTGCCCGAAAGTCTGCACTTTCTCTACGCGCTAAAAATGAACAAATTATAGTACTTGAGAATATCGAATTTGACACTCCAAAGACAAAAGCATTTATCGAACTACAGAATAATTTGAAGATTTCTGATAAAAAATCTCTATTTATTTTGCCAATCGAAAATAAAGTCGTATATTTGTCGGCTCGAAATTTACAAGGCACAAAGGTAGTAACTGTTTCTGAGTTAAACACTTACTCAATTATGAACTCAAAGGTTGTCATTGTCTGCGAAGCGGCAATTACGGCTATTGAGAAAACTTTTAACGCATAAGGAGGTATAACTATGGCAATTATAATCAGACCCATCGTAACCGAGAAGATGACCGGTCTTGGCGAAAAACTAAATCGCTATGGTTTCCGAGTAGAAAGAACTGCTAATAAATTGGAAATAAAGCAGGCAGTTGAGGGAATGTACAATGTAACGGTTCTTGCTATTAACACATCTGTTGTAGCACCTAAAAAGAAGATGCGTTATACAAAAAGTGGTGTCGTAAAAGGTAAAACAGAGGCTTATAAAAAGGCCTTTGTTACACTGAAGGCAGGAGAAACAATTGATTTTTATAGCAATATCTAATTAAAATGGCTGTACGCAAATTAAAACCCTCTACACCGGGGCAAAGACACAAAATTATTGGTGCTTTTGATACAATTACAGCAAGCGCACCAGAAAAGTCTCTTGTGTTTGGCATTCGCAAAACGGGTGGTCGTAACCATGTAGGCAAGGAGACCATGCGCTATATCGGAGGCGGACATAAGCGGAAATATAGAGTAATTGATTTTAAACGAAACAAAGATGGTGTACCCGCAGTCGTTAAGACAATCGAATACGATCCTAATCGTTCGGCTCGTATTGCGTTACTATATTACGCTGATGGTGAGAAAAGTTACATTCTTGCTCCGAATGGTTTGCAAGTGGGACAAACGATACTTTCAGGTGCAGAAGCTGCTCCTGAGGTGGGAAATGCGCTACCAATGCAAAATATCCCTCTCGGAACGCTTATTCACAACATCGAGTTGCGCCCAGGACAAGGTGCAGCATTGGCTCGTTCAGCAGGTGTATTTGCACAACTTACTTCTCGTGAAGATAAGTATGCAATTATCAAGTTGCCTTCTGGAGAATTACGCAAAATCTTGAGTATTTGCCGCGCAACAGTTGGTGTAGTAGGCAATTCTGACCATGCACTCGAAAAATCAGGTAAGGCAGGACGCTCACGTTGGTTAGGATGTCGTCCACGTGTTCGTGGCGTGGCTATGAACCCAGTAGATCACCCAATGGGTGGTGGTGAAGGTCGTGCCTCCGGTGGGCATCCTAGATCACGCAAAGGCTTGTTGGCTAAAGGTTATAAGACTCGTACTCCTAAGAAACAGTCTAACCAATACATTATCGAAAGAAAGAAAAAATAACCTATTAAATATAGCAAGTTATGAGCCGTTCATTAAAAAAGGGACCATATATCAACCTAAAACTCGAGAAGAAAGTGCTTGATATGAATGAAAGTGGAAAGAAAATTGTGGTGAAGACTTGGTCGCGTGCTTCAATGATCTCCCCCGATTTCGTAGGGCACACTATTGCAGTTCACAATGGAAACAAATTTATCCCTGTTTACATTACGGAAAATATGGTAGGGCACAAACTCGGAGAGTTTGCTCCCACTCGAACATTCCGTGGACATTCAGGGAATAGATAATCCATATAATCGTTACAACTCTAATAAAAGATTAAAATGGGTGCAAGAAAAAGAAATGTAGCAGAAGCAAGAAAAGAGACACAGAAATCCCTTTACTTTGCCAAACTAAATAATGTTCCTACTTCGCCTCGTAAAATGCGACTTGTCGCTAATATGATCCGCGGGATGGAAGTTAATAAGGCATTAGGGGTTCTTAAGTTCTCCACTAAAGAGGCTTCTCGCAAAGTAGAAAAATTACTAAAATCTGCTATCGCTAATTGGGAACAAAAAAGTGGAAGAAAAGCAGACCAAGAAACATTATATGTTACCAATATTTATGTAGATGGTGGAACTATGTTAAAACGCCTACAGACTGCTCCTCAAGGTCGAGGATATCGTATTCGCAAACGTTCCAACCATATTACTATATTCGTAAACACAAAGAATACTAATGAAAATCAAAATTAATCGCTAAGATGGGACAGAAAATCAATCCAATTAGTAATCGTCTCGGCATTGTTCGCGGTTGGGATTCCAACTGGTACGGCGGGAATAACTATGGTGATACTTTGCTCGAAGATAGCAAAATTAGAAAATATCTGAATGCCCGCTTGACTGAGGCTAGTATTTCACGTGTCATTATAGAGAGAACTCTCAAACTTGTAACTATCACTGTCTGCACTGCTCGCCCTGGTTATATCATCGGAAAAGGAGGACAAGAGGTTGACAAACTAAAAGAGGAATTGAAGAAAATCACCAACAAAGATGTTCAAATTAATATCTTTGAAGTGAAACGTCCTGAACTTGACGCTGTCATTGTCGCTAATAAGATTGCAAGACAATTGGAAGGAAAAGTCGCTTATCGCCGTGCTGTTAAGCAAGCCATCGCTTCTACTATGCGTATGGGTGCTGAAGGTATAAAGGTGCAAGTATCGGGTCGTTTGAATGGTGCTGAAATGGCGCGTAAGGAGATGTATAAAGAGGGTAGGACTCCACTTCATACGCTTCGTGCAGATATTGATTATTGTCATGTTGGTGCCCTTACCAAGGTTGGACTTATCGGCGTGAAGGTTTGGATCTGTCGTGGGGAAATCTACGGTAAAAGAGATCTCGCACCACAATTCTCACAAAAGAATGAAAATCGCAATGAAAGACGCGATCGCCGTGATGGAGAGAGAAGAGGGTTCAAAAGAAACAAAAAATAAGTTTAACCGATTTGTAGATTAAGTATATGTTACAACCGAAAAAGACAAAATTCCGTCGCTCTCAAAAAGGACGCATTAAAGGAAATGCGCAGCGCGGAAATGAATTGGCATTTGGTTCGTTTGGTATCAAATCATTAGGAACCATTTGGTTAACTGGTCGCCAAATCGAAGCTGCCCGTGTTGCAGTAACGCGTTATATGCAACGACAAGGTCAAGTATGGATACGTGTATTCCCCGATAAACCTATTACAAAAAAGCCATTGGATGTTCGTATGGGTAAAGGAAAAGGAGCACCTGAAGGATTTGTTGTTCCTTTGGAACCAGGACGTGTAATAATTGAAGTAGATGGCGTTCCTTTCGATACTGCCAAAGAGGCGTTGCGTCTTGCAGCTCAAAAATTGCCAATTACTACAAAGTTCGTCGTAAGACGTGATTATGATCCAACCCAAAATGTGTAAACGAAGAGTATGAAAAACAGCGAAATTAAAGAATTGACAAATAGTGAACTTCAGGAAAGACTGGCTACCGAAAAAGAACGGTTAGCTAAGATGAATCTGAACCACAGCATTTCTCCACTCGATAATCCGTTGCAGATTAGGGAGGCTCGTAAGACCATCGCTCGTATTGCAACTGAACTTCGTCAGAGAGAATTAACAAAGTAATTTTAGTGTCTGATGGAAACAAGAAATTTAAGAAAAGAAAGAGTGGGTGTAGTTACTAGCGATAAGATGGATAAGACCATTACTGTCGCTGTTAAGTGGAAAGAAAAACATCCCATCTATGGTAAATTCGTTAATAAAACGAAAAAATACCATGTACACGACGAGCGTAATGAGTGTGGTGTTGGTGATACTGTCCGCATTATGGAAACGCGTCCCACGAGCAAAACTAAACATTGGAGATTAACTCAACTAATCGAAAGGGCGAAGTAATATGATACAACAAGAATCTAGACTTATAGTCGCTGATAATAGCGGAGCCAAAGAGGCTCTTTGCATCCGTGTATTAGGCGGTACTAAAAAACGTTATGCCACACTCGGAGATACCATTGTTGTTGCAGTTAAGGGTGTTATTCCCTCTTCTGAAATGAAAGATGGTACTGTTTCTCGCGCAATTGTTGTTCGAGTTAAGAAGGAGGTTCGTCGCACCGATGGTAGTTATATCCGCTTCGATGATAATGCATGCGTTTTGGTTAACAATGCAGGTGAACTTCGTGGATCTCGTATATTCGGACCTGTTGCTCGTGAACTTCGCGCAACGAATATGAAAATTATCTCTCTTGCACCTGAAGTGCTCTAATCATCTAAATGTTTAAGTAATGGCTAAATTACATATAAAGAAAGGTGATATCGTCTATGTGAATGCAGGTGCCAACAAAGGTAAGACAGGTCGTGTCTTGTCTATGCTTGTTGAAGAGCAACGCGCTATTGTAGAAGGTATCAATATGGTATCGAAAAGTACCAAACCCAATGCAAAAAATCCTCAAGGAGGTATAGTAAAAAAAGAGGCACCAGTACATATCTCTAACTTAAACCCTATTGAAAATGGCAAACCAGTTCGTATAGGGCGTGTTGTTAAAGATGGTAAACTCGTGCGAGTTTCAAAAAAAACTGGTAAAGAGATTTAAAGATGAATACGGCAAACTTAAAACAAGATTACAAGGAACGTATTGTTCCTACTCTTATGAAAGAGTTTGGTTACTCCTCTGTTATGCAGTGTCCTAAATTAGAAAAGATTGTTCTTAATCAAGGTCTTGGAGAGGCTGTGGCTGATAAGAAAATCATTGATGTAGCATTGCAGGAAATGACTGCTGTTGTTGGTCAAAAGGCAGTGGCTACACTCTCAAAAAAAGACATCTCCAATTTCAAGGTTCGTAAGAAGATGCCCATCGGAGTGCGTGTTACTCTTCGAGGAGAAAGGATGTATGAGTTTTTAGAGCGGCTCGTACGCGTAGCACTTCCTCGCATTCGTGACTTTAAGGGTATTGCGAATAAGATGGACGGAAGAGGGAACTATACTCTTGGTATCCAAGAACAAATTATATTCCCAGAAATTAATATTGATAATATCACAAAGTTATTGGGAATGAATATCACTTTTGTTACCACTGCCCAAACTGATGAAGAAGGGTTTGCTTTGTTACGTGAATTTGGTTTACCATTCAAAAAATAGTATTTATGGCTAAAGAATCAATGATCGCTCGAGATGTAAAACGTGCAAAAATGGTCGCAAAGTATGCTGCAAAGCGTACCCAGCTAATTAAGGAAGGCGATTACGAGAGATTGCAAAGTTTACCTAAGAATGCTTCTCCTGTTCGCTTACATAATCGCTGCAAGATAACAGGGCGTCCTAAAGGTTATATGCGCCAGTTTGGTCTATCTCGTATTCAGTTCCGCGAAATGGCTTCAAAGGGACTTATCCCAGGTGTTAAAAAAGCGAGTTGGTAATCACAAAATAGTTAGTTGCATAGAGGCAACAACTCAATAAAATTATAAATATTGTCCCGGCAGGCGGGATTAATTTACTCAATTATGACTGATCCTATAGCAGATTTTTTGACTCGGTTGCGTAATGCCATAAGGGCAGGACATCGTGTGGTCGAAGTCCCCGCATCGAATCTAAAAAAAGAGATCACGAGGATATTATTTGAAAAGGGATATATCCTTAGTTACAAGTTTGTAGAAGATGGTCCTCAAGGTACTATCAAGATTGCCTTAAAGTATGATCCAATTAACAAAACCAATGCAATCAAAAGCATTGATCGTATTTCTACACCAGGTTTACGGCGATATGTTGGATATCGTGAAATGCCTCGTGTCCTTAATGGACTAGGTATTGCCATTTTGTCAACCTCAAAAGGAGTGATGACAAATAAAGAAGCACTCGGACAGAAATTAGGCGGCGAGGTAATATGCTATGTTTATTAATAGGAGGAATGAATTATGTCAAGAATAGGAAAGTTACCAATTTACATTCCTGCAGGTGTAACAGTGACAATGGTTGGTCACAATGTATCTGTAAAAGGTCCTAAGGGAGAACTAACACAAACTATTGATCCCAAGATTGGTGTCAATGTGGAAGGTAATATTTGTCATGTAACAAGGCCTAATGATGATAAAGAAATGCGTTCCAAGCATGGTCTTTATCGTGCGCTTATCCATAATATGGTCATAGGTGTATCGAATGGATATAAAAAAACGCTCGAACTCGTTGGTGTAGGCTATCGGGTTGAAAGCCAAGGTCAGATGTTACAGTTCGCATTAGGTTATACTCATCCAATATATCTCTCATTGCCTAAGGAAATAAAAATTGAGACAAAGTCTGAACGTAATCAAAACCCATTGGTAATCTTAGAGTCTGCCGACAAGCAACTTTTAGGTCAGGTGTGTGCTAAAATTCGTTCTTTCCGTAAACCTGAACCTTACAAAGGCAAGGGCATTAAATTCCAAGGTGAAATTCTCCGCCGTAAAGCTGGTAAGTCGGCTGGTAAGTAATTATTAATTAAAGAGTAACGATTATGAATCAGAAAATAAATAGAAGACTTCGAATTAAAGCTCATATCCGTACTATTATTTCGGGAACTACTCAGCGTCCTCGGTTGACAGTTTTCCGTAGTAATAGCCAGATTTACGCTCAAGTGATAGATGATGTAAAAGGAGTTACACTTGCTTCTGCTTCTTCGCTTGGAATTAAAAATAAAATAACAAAGACAGAGAAAGCCGCGTTAGTAGGAAAACAATTGGCAGAAGCTGCTCAAAATGCAGGTATCAATGAGGTTGTATTCGATCGTAATGGTTATCTCTATCATGGTAGAGTAAAACAATTGGCAGACGCTGCACGCGAGGCAGGTCTTAAATTTTAGTGATTATGGTATCAAATTTGAATAGAATAAAAACGACAAGCGATGTTGAATTGTCAGAACGCTTGGTAGCCGTAAACCGTGTAACTAAAGTGACTAAGGGTGGTCGTACATTCACTTTTGCTGCCATTGTTGTTGTCGGAGACGGTAATGGTATTGTAGGTTGGGGACTTGGTAAAGCTGGCGAGGTAACTGCTGCTATAGTTAAGGGGACTGAAGCAGCAAAGAAAAATCTCGTCAAGGTTCCAGTTCTTAAAGGAACTATCCCTCATGAGCAAAACGCCAAGTTTGGTGGGGCTCAAGTTTATTTGCAACCAGCCTCTCATGGTACTGGAGTAAAAGCTGGCGGTGCGATGCGTGCTGTACTTGAAAGCGTTGGTGTAACCGATGTTTTGGCTAAGGCAAAAGGGTCTTCTAACCCTCATAACTTAGTTAAAGCCACTATATTAGCACTTTCTGAAATGCGTGATGCAAATATGGTTGCTCAAAATCGTGGAGTATCGCTTTCTACAGTGTTTAACGGATAAATTATTCATGTATGGCAACTATTAGAATACAACAAGTACGAAGCGTAATTAACTGTCCAAAAGTGCAGAAAGCTACTATGAATGCAATTGGATTGCATAAAATGAATGCAATTGTTGAACACGAAGCAACACCAACCATTCTTGGTATGGTTGAAAAGGTAAAACATTTAGTAAAAATCATTAACAAATGAAATGAAAAACAGGGCAAGATATCTTGATTTTTGACAGTATATTCATTCTTGCATACACTTGAAAATATCTCTTATTATGGAATTAAATAATTTAAATCCTGCCGTTGGTTCTGTAAGACCTCGCAAACGTATTGGTCGTGGTGCAGGTTCAGGTTTAGGTGGGACATCTACTCGTGGTCACAAAGGTGCAAAGTCACGTTCTGGCTACTCAAAAAAGATTGGTTTTGAAGGTGGTCAGATGCCTATTCAACGCCGTTTACCTAAATTTGGTTTCAAAAATATCAACCGTATAGAATACAAGGCTATAAACCTTTCTGTACTTCAATCTCTTGCCGAAAATCAAAAATTTGAAAAGGTTGGTTTAGAAGAGTTATTGAAAACAGGCTTTATCAACAAGTTGATGTCAGTTAAGATATTAGGTAATGGTACTCTAACTACAAAATTGACAGTTGAAGCACATGCTTTTTCAAAAAGAGCAGAAGAGGCTATTATTGCCGCAGGTGGTACTATCGTAAAACTATAACGGAATGAGGAAATTCATAGAAACAATTCGGAATATTTGGAAAATAGAAGATCTCCGTAATCGATTGCTTACAACTTTCTTGTTTGTGCTTATATATCGTTTTGGTTCTTTTATAGTACTTCCTGGTATTGATCCTAATGCACTGACAGAACTAAGGGAGCAAACAAGTGGAGGCCTAATGGCATTGCTTGATATGTTTTCTGGTGGTGCGTTCTCAAATGCATCTATCTTTGCATTGGGTATAATGCCGTATATCTCGGCTTCCATTATCATCCAATTGTTGACGATGGTTGTTCCTTATTTTCAAAAAATGCAGCGTGAAGGTGAGAGTGGTCGAAATAGAATGAACCAGATTACTCGTTATCTTACTGTTGCTATTCTTCTGCTGCAAGGACCATCGTATTTGGTTAACCTGTCAGTTCAAATGCATAGTGCTGGTTCTTCACTTGCAATAGGATTCAATTGGTTCACCATATCGTCTGTGATTATTCTTTGTGCCGGTTCTATGTTTGTAATGTGGTTAGGAGAACGCATCACTGACAAGGGAATAGGTAACGGCATTTCATTCATCATCCTTATTGGTATTATCGCTCGTTTCCCAAGTGCAATTATACAAGAGTTCTCATCACGCCTTAATGAAGCAGGGGGTGGGTTAATCGTATTTATTGCAGAGATACTTCTACTCTTATTTGTTTTTGCAGTAGCAATTTTGTTAGTGCAAGGTACTCGTAAAATTCCCGTACAATATGCTAAGCGTATCGTTGGGAACAAGCAATATGGTGGTGTCCGACAATTTATTCCTCTCAAGGTGAATGCGGCAAATGTGATGCCTATCATTTTTGCGCAAGCAATAATGTTTATTCCTATCGCCATTGTAGGGTTTAGTACTGATGGTAGTGGCGCATTTGTTCGGGCATTTAGCGATAATACATCTGTCTGGTATAACATAGTATTTGCGTTGTTGATAATATTGTTCACCTATTTTTATACAGCAATTATTATCAATCCCACTCAAATGGCGGAGGATTTGAAGCGTAACAATGGCTTTATTCCTGGGGTTAAGCCAGGTAAGAAAACTGCAGAGTATATTGATACGATTATGTCTCGTATTACTTTACCAGGTTCTATATTCTTAGCTATTGTTGCTATCCTTCCTGCATTTGCAAGTCTTTGTGGAGTAAGCCGTGGCTTTTCCCAATTCTTTGGGGGAACATCATTGCTTATTATGGTTGGCGTTATCTTAGATACATTACAACAGATAGAGAGTCACCTTCTTATGCGCCACTATGATGGTTTCTTTGAGTCTGGTATGCGTGTGAAAGGTAGGTCAAACGCGATGGCTTATTAAACTTTATAAACGAATGATTTTTCTCAAGACAGATGAGGAAATAGAGTTAATGCGAGATAGCAATCTACTTCTTGGCAAGACTTTAGCTGAGGTGGCTAAGGCTATTGTCCCTGGAGTAACGACAAAACAGTTGGATAAGATTGCTTACGAGTATATCTGTGATAATGGTGGAATACCGAGTTGTTTAGGATATGATGGATTTCCTGCAACCCTATGTACTTCTGTGAATGAACAAGTAGTACACGGCATTCCTTCGGATGATGTAGTGCTAAAAGAAGGGGATATTATTTCGATAGATACTTGTGTGCTTAAGAATGGATTTCATAGTGATTCTGCTTATACCTTTCCTGTTGGAGAAATAAGTGAAGAAGTACGATGTCTTTTGAATACCACTAAAAAATCTCTTTTTGAAGGTGTTGCTCAGGCTGTAGCAGGACATCGTCTTGGAGATATAGGTTATGCTGTGCAAACCTATTGCGAAGTTCAAGGTTACTCTGTTGTACGCGAGTTTGTGGGACATGGTATTGGGCGTAATATGCACGAGCAACCAGAGGTACCCAATTATGGAAAAAAAGGTAATGGCATCGTCTTGAAAGAGGGGATGGTGTTAGCGATAGAACCTATGATTTGTATGGGGCGGCGTAACTTGATTATGGCAAATGATGGGTGGACCACTCGTACAGCAGACCATAAGCCAGCGGCTCATTATGAGTTATCTGTTGCTGTTCGAAAAGGGAAGGCAGATATTTTGTCAACATTCGACTTTATTCAAGAAGTTTTGAAAGAAAGATTTATTTAGTTTACTTGTAGACTGCACATAATATGGCAAAGCAGACAGCAATAGAACAAGATGGTACAATAACCGAAGCATTATCTAATGCAATGTTTCGAGTAGAATTGGAAAATGGACATGTCATAACAGCTCACATTTCAGGAAAGATGCGCATGCATTACATAAAAATATTGCCTGGTGATAAAGTAAAGGTGGAGATGTCCCCTTATGATTTATCGAAAGGGAGGATTTCTTTTCGATATAAATAATGGACATTGGTATGATTTTTGAATGTTTGTCTTGTTTCAATTATAATAGATACATAACAATACCCGCTAAATAATAACTCTCATGAAAGTAAGAGCATCCGTAAAGAAGCGCAATGACGATTGTAAGATTGTTCGTCGTAAAGGTCGCTTGTATGTAATTAACAAAAAGAATCCCAAATTTAAACAACGTCAAGGATAGTTGTTTAGATCGTGTAATTAACATCCTTAAGTAAGAAAATATGGCTATAAGAATTGTCGGTGTAGATTTACCTCAAAATAAGATTGGGGAAGTCGGTTTGACTTACATCTACGGAATAGGTCGTAGTAGTGCAAAGAAGATCTTGGCAGAGGCAGGTGTAGACCCAAGCATCAAGGTTCAAGATTGGACAGACGACCAAGCAGCTAAAATTCGTGAAGTGATAGGTGCCAACTATAAAGTAGAAGGTGATCTTCGTTCCGAAACCCAATTGAATATCAAGCGTTTGATGGATATTGGTTGTTATCGTGGTGTACGTCATCGTTTAGGTCTTCCTGTTCGAGGACAAAGTACAAAGAACAATGCTCGTACTCGTAAGGGTAAGAAGAAAACTGTTGCAAATAAGAAAAAAGCGACGAAGTAACAACCAAATAGTATCTTCGTGTATGCTTGCACTGCAGACTGGTACGGTGATACTTATTAAATTCATTAAACAATTATGGCAAAGAAAACAGTTGTAACTAAGAAGCGTGTCGTAAAGGTTGATGGTGTAGGTCAGCTTCATGTTCAGTCATCTTTCAACAATGTTATTGTAACATTTGCTAATGGCGGGGGTCAGGTTATCTCTTGGTCTTCTGCTGGTAAGATGGGCTTCCGTGGTTCAAAGAAGAATACTCCTTATGCTGCTCAGATGGCAGCACAGGATAGCGCAAAAGTAGCATTTGATCTTGGTTTGCGCAAAGTAAAGGCATACGTTAAAGGTCCTGGTAATGGTCGTGAATCTGCTATCCGTGCTTGTGTCGCAGCAGGTATAGAAGTGTTAGAGATTGTTGATGTAACTCCATTACCACACAATGGCTGCCGTCCACCTAAACGCCGTCGCGTATAAGGATTGAAGTCGATAGGTATTGTTATTGACATAGTGTGAATAAAATTAACTAAACTAAACAAGAAAAATTATGGCTAGATATATCGGACCTAAATCTCGAATTGCGCGTCGATTTGGAGAACCTATTTTTGGACCAGATAAAGCATTGAACAAAAGGAACTATGCCCCTGGTCAACATGGTGTTAATCGTCGGAAGAAGACATCTGAGTATGGTACTCAGTTAAACGAGAAGCAGAAGGTGAAATATACATACGGTGTGTTAGAACGCCAGTTCCGTATTCTGTTTGAGCGTGCTCAGCGTAGTAAGGGTATTACTGGTGAGATTCTTCTCCAATTGTTAGAGTCTCGTTTGGATAATATCGTCTATCGTTTGGGTATTGCACCTACTCGTTCTGCTGCGCGCCAATTGGTTAATCATGGACATATTGTTGTAGATGGTGAGATGGTGAACATTCCTTCATATTCTGTTAAACCAGGGCAAATAGTAGGTGTTCGAGAAAGAAGCAAATCTCTTGAGGTGATTGAAAAATCTCTTACAGGTTTTAATCATGCTAAGTACTCTTGGTTAGATTGGAGTGAGCAAGATAAGTCAGGTAAATATCTGAATGTTCCTGCCCGCGAAGAGATACCAGAGAACATCAAGGAACAACTCATAGTGGAATTGTACTCTAAATAATCAATGACTCATGGCAATATTAGATTTTCAAAAACCAGACAAGGTTGTAATGTTGGAATCCTCCGTGACGAAAGGCATTTTTGAATTTCGTCCGTTAGAGCCTGGTTACGGCATTACAATTGGTAATGCTCTTCGCCGAATTCTTATTTCTTCTCTTGAGGGCTATGCAATATGCAGTATAAAGATTAGTGGAGTTGATCATGAATTTGCCACCATACCTGGTGTGATTGATGATGTAACGAACATTATTCTAAACTTAAAGCAGGTTCGTTTCCGCAAGATAGATGAGACAGAGGCAGAAGCAGAGGTGATAAAAGTTAATGTCTCTGGAATGTCTAAACTGCTTGCAGGTGAGTTCAATAAATATCTTCAGCATTTCGAAGTTCTCAATACAGATTTAGTAATATGCGAATTAGATGAGTCTGCTTCTTTTGAGATAGAGATTCATATAAATAAGGGGCGTGGTTATGTGCCTGCCGATGAAAATCGTAATGCAAATGATCCGATTGGAGTATTGCCAACCGATTCGATATATACTCCCATTCGAAATGTGAAGTATGCTATCGATCAGTATCGTGTAGAACAGCGTACTGACTATGAGAAATTGACCCTTGAGATATTGACCGATGGTAGTATATCTCCGAAAGATGCTCTTAAGGAGGCCGCCAAGATTTTGATATTCCACTTTATGCTTTTCTCTGACGAGAAGATTATTTTAGAGGAGCATGAAAATGGCATTGGCGCACCTCTTGATGAGGAAATTCTCAGGATGCGCCAACTTTTGAACTCGCGTTTAGTAGATATGGACTTAAGTGTCCGTGCGCTAAACTGTTTGAAAGCGGCAGAAGTAGATACTTTAGGACAATTGGTTACCTATCATCGTTCGGATCTTCTTAAGTTCCGTAATTTTGGTAAGAAGTCGCTTACAGAGTTGGATGAGTTACTTGAGAAGAATAACCTTGCATTTGGCATGGATATTTCAAAGTATATGAATTGATAAAGAATAAAACAATGAGACACAATAATAAATTTAATCATTTAGGCAGAAAGGCTGCTCATCGAAATGCGATGTTGAGCAATATGGCATGCTCGCTTATTATGCACAAGCGCATCAGCACTACTACTGCAAAGGCTAAGGCTCTTCGTATGTATATTGAGCCTATTCTGACACATTCGAAAGAGGATACAACAGCAAATCGTCGTCTTGTGTTTGCTAAATTGAAACAAAAGGAAGTAGTTACGGAGTTGTTCCGTAATGTTGCCGTTAAAATAGCGGACCGTCCAGGTGGCTATACGCGAATACTTCGCACTGGCTTTCGTTTAGGCGATGCAGCAGAGATGTGCATCATAGAACTTGTTGATTACAATGAGAATATGTTGAAAGAAGTGAAGAAGGAAGCAAAGAAGACTACCCGTCGTTCGAGCAAGAAGGCAGCATCACCCAAGGCAGAAGAAAGTGTTTCTGCTGAAGCGACTGAGGCAGAAAAGACCGAGTAAGATTTTTTGCAGAAAACATATAAGAGGGTGTTCAAGGTATTTGGACACCCTCTTGTGTTTTATATAGCCGGCAGATTGTTGATACGGTGAAGACAGACAGAAGTCCTGTTTTTTCTATATGAAAAGGTTTTTCACTTTAAGAGCAACGATTATGATTGAGGTAAGGATGAGCAACAGTGCGATGCAGGTCATTATTTTGTAGAAGCGTGGTATGTAGCGTACAGGTGGTAATTGGCGTTCTATTTGTTGCGTGCAATATACGGTGTCGATATGTTCCTTTATTTTATATCTTTCTTTCAGGATAGTGTCCCGCACAAAGACTGTGTCGTTGGTGTGTTGTATCCACCGTATGCGTTGCACGATTATACTATCGGATATGTTGCTTCGTTTTACCTGCACGGAATCGGTGTTGGATACAGATGATACCTCACGCTGCGCTGCGCATGCACTCCAACTCAGCAGCACGATAGCGAGGAGTAGCGATTTCCAAATAACATTCTTCATAGTAAGGCATTGCTTTGAGTAGTTCTACTATTTTTTGTTCTGCCTGCCGTGAACGAAGCAGTCTCGGCAGTTTTTTATCGAGTGTTCCTACCAAAATGCATCCACTTGTATCGTTGAGAGTGTTTCCTGCGTGAATACGGATGCCCGTGTGTCCTGGTACATAGCGGAGAATCGGCAAGATGCGTTGGAACTTTGGGCTATAGGTTAGTTGCAACTGATACCATCCCATAGGGACTATGTCGGCTAACTCCAGAGTGTCGCAGATATGTTTTCCGTTGAGGGACAATGTTCCCATTATGGCATTGTCGGCTTGGGTTGTTCGTAATAATAGAAGTTTCATAGATATTGTATGATGTAAGGTTGTTGAAGATTCGTTTATCTCTGTTGGCTCAGGATAGTGAGTATGTGCGGCGGTTTTATGTCCGATATTTATAGTCGATACCTATTAAGGCTCCGGCAAATGTGAGTGTCTCTCCATAGGCGGTCAGGACAGTAGGGTCGATGTATCCAACAGGCGGCAAGAATAGTGCGAAGGCGATAAGTGTTATGCCAAAACTTGTGGCGGCCATAGCCACCACAAGTTGGAGTGTTGCTTTAGAGGGCTTCATAGTTTTGTGCGAAGATGAATCCTCTGATGGTCTTGTACTTTGTTTGCAACAAGAAAGCCTCTTTTGCCGCAGCATACTGCACGGGGTCATTGACGACAGTCTTTACCTTTACGGTAGTGTTCTTGAAGGCTGTACGACAATTCAGCATTGTTTGGGTGGGGTTTGCCTTTGAGGGGTTGCATAGTCGTGAAGTGAAGTTCGTGCCACTATCGTTGCGGTGAGCATAGATGGTCTTTGAATGACGACAGATTCTGCCAGAGAGATGTTCGACGGGATCGATATAGGTTACTTTTGCCATGATAATAAATTGTTTGAATTGATTTTAACGGTTTGATTTTGATAGAATTTGCGAGGGATTACCGGATAAGCGGTCAGAGTTTAGCGTACTCTTTGGCTATGATAAATCCCCTAAGCGAGACATACTTTTTTTGTTGCTTAAATTGGTTTTTGTAGTTGGTCAGTTGTTCGGTGGTGAGTGCGTTTGCTGCTTGTACTGCTTGGGTGAGTTTAGCACGCGCTTGCGTTTGCGCTTCGGACGGCTGACCTGTGTACGGGTTACAGATTTTGGATGTGAATAGACGCCCGTTCATCTTTTTGAAGATGATTTTTGAGTGCTTGCATACCTTTCCTCTGAAGGAATTGAATGGTACTTCAAGATTGATTTTGGACATGATTGTTTTGTGTTCTTTGCTTTGCAGGAGCAAAAAGTTAAGGTTCAGGTTTTTCGGCAGCAAATTCTTTTGTGTCGCTTGCTACCTTTTGCGACATGGCGTAGGTTGAACCGCCGTTAATCTTTCGAAAGACGGTGCAAAGATATAACCTCGTGGAAGTGCGTTGAGCGTTTTTGACAGTTTCCGAAGGTTTTCTATGGTATTTTGAGGGTTATTGCATGATTGCAGGGTGTTTTGTTCGTTGATTGATCAGGACAGGTTGCTGGTATTCAGTCGGAGATGTCGATGTCGTATTTATTGACCAAATACTGCACTGCATTAGGTGGTAACATTTTGGCATAAGGACTGATTCCCAACGACTTGAGATACTCTCTGTCGGTTCGTAACCAAGAACGGAATACACTGTCGGTTACTCCTGCAGCTTGTGCAAGTTCAGATTTTGAATGACTTTTCATGGTAAGAAAACTGTTTTTAATGCTCGCTATGCGAGGGGTTAGTAACTAAAACTATATATGAAGACTCCAGTTGATTTTTTTACTCGCAATAGTCAGTCAGGCTGAAGGAGAAAATAAGGCTGAAAGTTAAAAATTATTTTATACTATAAAGACAGGGAAAGATGGGGGTATTGTGATGTGATTTCTATATTCATCCTATATTCGTCCTATATTCATCGTATATAGATCGTATATAAATCCATTGGAATTGGTAGTGTTTATGGGGCTATTCGGAAGTCAGTTTTGAGGGGAATGGCATTATCTTGGAATAAGCCATGAAAAGAAAAAGACTATTTTTTTAAGCATAAGTGTTGCGAGGTTCAAAGAAATGTCGTAATTTTGCAAGACTTTTCGGAATAGGCTCATAAAAGAAGCGTTCAGTCTGCAGATAGACGGAATAATGGCTCGCCTACCCGATATAACTATTAAATTATAGAATATGTACGCAATTGTAGAAATGCAGGGACAACAGTTCAAGGCAGAGGCTGGCAGATGGTTGTTCATTCATCGAGTTGAGCAAGCCGAAGTAGGTTCTACTTTGGAGTTTGACAAGGTGCTTTTGATAGACAATGATGGTGCGATAGAAGTAGGTGCGCCAGTTGTATCGGGAGCAAAAGTGGTATGTGAAGTATTGGACAATGAAGTTCGCGGGAAGAAAGTGCTGGTTTTCCACAAGAAACGCCGCAAAGGATTTCGTAAGTTGAACGGTCATAGACAAGATTTCACGAAAGTGTTAGTTAAAGAAATTGTTAATGCTTAAGGAAGGCGGGTTGTAGAGACCTTCCTCGTCCTTAAAAAAATAGTAACATTATGGCTCATAAGAAAGGTGTCGGTAGTTCGAAGAACGGCCGTGAATCAGAAAGTAAACGCTTAGGCGTAAAGATTTGGGGCGGACAGTTTGCTAAAGCGGGCAACATTATCGTTCGTCAGCGTGGTACGGTACACAACCCAGGTGCGAATATGGGTATGGGCAGTGACCACACATTGTATGCCCTTGTAGATGGTATCGTAACATTCCGTAAGCGTAAGAACGATAAGTCCTATGTATCGATAGAGCCTATCGCTCAAGCAGAGGCTTAAGAATAGGGTTTGACTGACTGCGATGTCAGTGTATTATTATCTCCCGTCGCTTCAGGACTAATCCTTCGAGCAACGGGAGAAAATTTTTATTTGGCGATTGTATGAAAAACGATGGGGAAAACAAGGAATATAGAAACAGATTTATATGCTTACACTTAAACAGATTTACGATAACAAGCCGTGTATAATAGCAGGCTTGAACAAGAAACATTTCCCGAATGCCGCAGAGGTAATCGAGAAAGTTATTGCGCTTGATACACAGCGCAAAGAGGCTCAACAGCATAAAGACAATGCAGCCTCAGAGATGAATAAGATATCTAAATCGATTGGTGTATTGATTGGTCAGGGGAAGAAAGAAGAGGCAGAGGAAGCCAAGAAGACGACGGGTGCATTGAAAGAGCGTATTTCACAATACGAGGTGGAGATGTCGTCGGTGAGTGAAGAGATGACGCAGTTGTTGCTGACTATACCCAATGTGCCTTACGATATTGTTCCTGAGGGAGTTTCTTCCGAAGACAACTTGGCTGTTCGTATAGGTAATTGGCCGAACCAACCTATGATAGATGTTATCAGCAGGGGCGAAGGTGTACTACTGAAAGATTGGCGCGGGGATGTGGATGAATCGATTGCCGCAGAGCGTATTGCCAAGAGTGAGAGATTGCCTCACTGGGAGTTGGCAAAGAAATATAACCTGATTGATTTTGATTTGGGAGTGAAAATTTCGGGTGCCGGTTTTCCTGTCTATATAGGTAAAGGTGCGCAACTACAGCGTGCGTTGATTAACTTTTTCTTAGCAGAAGCGAACAAGGCAGGCTATACAGAAGTGATGCCCCCTACCGTAGTGAATGCGGCTTCGGGTTACGGCACGGGACAATTGCCAGATAAAGAAGGGCAGATGTATCATTGCGAGGTGGATGATTTGTACCTGATACCCACAGCGGAGGTGCCAGTAACCAATCTGTATCGTGACGAGATACTTGATGAGAAGGAATTGCCGATCAAGAACTGTGCCTATACGGAGTGTTTCCGTCGTGAAGCGGGTTCGTACGGCAGGGATGTGCGCGGTCTGAACCGTCTGCACGAGTTCAGCAAGATAGAGATAGTCCGTGTTGATACTCCGGAGCATAGCGATGCGAGCCACAAGGAGATGTTGAATCATGTAGAGGGTTTGCTCAAGAAATTGGAGTTGCCTTACCGTGTATTGCGCCTGTGTGGCGGGGATATGTCGTTTACAGCGGCACTGTGCTATGACTTTGAGGTATATTCAGAGGCACAGCACCGTTGGTTGGAGGTTTCTTCGACCTCGAACTTTGATACCTATCAAGCCAACCGTTTGCATTGCCGTTATCGTCGTTCGGAAGACAAGAAGGTTGTGCTTTGTCATACCTTGAACGGTTCTGCGTTGGCGTTGCCTCGCATTGTTGCGGCTCTGTTGGAGAACAATCAGACAGAGGAAGGAATACATATTCCGGCTGCTCTTCAGCCCTATACAGGTTTCGAGTGGATAAAATAGTATAGGATATATACTCTGAAAAAGGGCCCATTTATGAGAAATGAGCCCTTTTGTTTTTGTATATGAAAAGTATGTCGTATCTTTGTATCGATGGAATATGCCCAGTTTGTTCTGCGAAAGGTATGCTGTAAATGGGGCATTGGGAAACAAATAGGATATGTTAGAAGTACTAAAATACACGATTCCTGCGTTGGTGGTACTCTTGGCGAGTTGGCTTGCCACTGAGAAGCAGATGAAGAACGAGGCGGCTCGTCGCAATTTTGAACTCCGTAAGCAGTCGCAAAAGATTATCTCTTCGGTTCGACTGCAGGCCTACGAACGGTTTACGCTATATTTAGAGCGCATGGAGCCGAGTCGTATGTTGCTTCGTTTGGATGTGGGTGCGCTAAACTGCCAACAACTTCAGCAGCAACTCCTTGAGATTATCCGTACGGAGTTCGACCACAATTTATCGCAACAGATATACATTAGCGACGAGGCGTGGAGCGGTATCGTTATGGCCAAGGAGGAGATGCTTCGTTTTGTGAACACCTGTTCGCAACAGTTTGCTGCGACGGATGATGCGATGATGATGGCCAAATTGTTGATTTCCAGTTATTCAATGAATGGAGAGACTCCTACTCAGCGTGCATTAGCGAAACTGAAAGAAGAGGTGAGAACAATACTATGAGGCTTGTTATGAAGTTGGTACGGAATTGTCTGCTCGGGCTTGTGGGCGTGTGTTGCCTGTTGACTAACTGCACGGTTGAGAGTGAGTGTCGGCAGGATTATACAGCAAGGTTGCAAGTTGTTCTGCAGGTAGATTCTGTTAGTTCGGGCAATGATACCATCCGACAAGAGGCACTTGACAGCATCCGTCTATGGGGCGCAGGACAAGACTCGTTATGGCTTAATAATCAGAAGAATGTATCGTCGCTGAGTTTACCATTGCGTGTTGATACGACTTGCACGGAGTATGTTTTTTCGCTCGGAGATTCGGGAGAGGAACACTTCTATATTTATCATCAGAATAATCCCACCTTTGTGTCTCTTGCCTGCGGGTGCTTTGTTTATTATACGATAGATAGCATTACTTGCGACGGGCATTGGATTGACAAGATAGAGATACTGAATGCGCTAGTGGAGAATGTGGGACAAGACAACGCACGATTCCATATCACCTTGAAACCATGAAGATTAGGTCGTTGTTGATATATTTATTTTTATGTCTATCCCTTTTCGCATACGGAGAAGAGGCAAAAGACAGTATATGGAATGGCCTTAATTTGAGAATAGATTTAGGAACGCCCATTTTAGAAGCGGCAATGAGCAGGGGTAAGGTGCAGAGTTATGAAATGATGCTCAACGCAAACCTTTGCCATCGGTTTTTCCCTACGATAGAAATGGGTTACGCACAAGCCAGTGTTTCGACCGAAAGGGGACAGTTTCGAGGGTTGGGTGGTTTTGGTAGAATAGGACTTGATATTAGTGCGCTAAAAAAACATAGAGAGTCTGATAATAAGTTGCTTGTGGGGCTGAGAGTAGGTACTGCCGTTCAGCAACATAGTTATAGCGGACTTTATTTGCCAAACGATTATTGGGGGAAAGATGTTACTATTGACTATCCAGAGCGAGTACGATGCGATGCATGGGGAGAGGTAGTTGCAGGCGTGCAAGTGAAAGTGTATAAGCATTTTCATATGGGATGGAGCGTTCGGTTGAAGATATTGATGACCCGAAAAGAAAACAAGTTGACAGCATATTATATTCCTGGTTTTGGTTACCGGCAAGATACGAATTTCGGTCTGAACTATTACTTGGGATGGACATTCTAATACTTATATCTTATATACTAATGTGATCACAGATATGAACAGCACACAACTCATGAACCGAGCAGCGGACAATATCCGCATTCTCGCAGTAGCAGCAGTAGAAAAAGCCAAAAGCGGACACCCCGGTGGAGCCATGGGCGGAGCAGACTTTATCAATGTACTCTACTCCGAATTTCTCGAATACGACCCTGAGAACCCCGAATGGGAGGCACGCGACCGCTTCTTTCTCGACCCCGGGCACATGGCGCCAATGCTCTATGCGCAGTTGTGCCTGATAGGCAAATACACGATAGAAGACCTAAAGAACCTGCGTCAATGGGGAAGTGTAACACCCGGACACCCCGAACGCTGCGTAGCACGAGGCATCGAGAATACTTCGGGACCTCTGGGGCAAGGACATACCTTTGCCGTCGGGGCCGCTATTGCCGCCAAATGGTTCAACGCACGCTACGGTGCGGTTCATAATCCTACCATATACGCTTTCATTTCCGATGGTGGCATACAAGAAGAGATTTCGCAAGGCGCAGGTCGCTTGGCAGGACACCTCGGACTGGACAACCTCATTATGTTCTACGACTCGAACCGAATCCAACTCTCGACAGGTTGCGAAGAGGTAACCAGCGAGGATGTGGCTGCCAAATACGAGGCATGGGGCTGGTTCGTACAGGAGATTCCGGGCAACGACCCAGACGCCATACGGGAGGCTTTGCATCGAGCCAAAGGCGAGAAGCAACGCCCAAGCCTTATCATCGGGCATACCGCTATGGGCAAAGGCTGTGTAACCGCTGATGGAGCAAATTGGGAAGGCAAATGCTCGACGCACGGGCAACCGCTGAGCAAGTCAGGTGCTTCGTTCGAAGCCACTATCAAGCACCTTGGCGGCGACCCAGAGAACGCATTCTGCATATTCCCCGAAGTACAAGCACTATACGACGAGCGTGCCATTGCGCTGCGGGAACTGACCAACCGCAAGTATGCGGAATATCACACTTGGGCGGAACAGAATCCGCTGGCTGCCAAAGAATACGAGACCTTTATGAGCGGTGAAGTGCCGTGCATCGATTGGAGCGAGATAGTACAAAAACAAGGTGCAGCCACCCGCAATGCCTCAGCTACCGTGCTGTCGTATCTGGCGGAGCATGTAGGCAATATGATAGTATCGTCTGCCGACTTGAGCAACTCGGACAAGACGGATGGCTTCCTCAAAAAGACACACACCATACGCAGAGGGGACTACACAGGGCAGTTCTTGCAAGCAGGCGTAAGCGAACTGACCATGGCATGCGTATGTATCGGTATGTCGCTGCACGGAGGTATCATCCCTGCCTGCGGTACATTCTTTGTTTTCAGCGATTATATGAAACCTGCTGTACGCTTGGCAGCACTCATGGAGGTGCCGGTGGTGTTTGTATGGAGCCACGATGCATTCCGTGTTGGCGAAGACGGACCTACTCACGAGCCAGTAGAACAGGAGGCACAGATACGACTGATGGAGAAACTGCACAACCACTCGGGCAAGCCATCTATGCTTGTGTTACGCCCTGCAGACGCCGAAGAGACGACTATGGCATGGCGATTAGCAATAGAGAACACCGCAACCCCAACCGCTCTAATACTCTCTCGGCAAGATATTGCACCCGTACCGAACACCTGTTTGGAGGGTTTCCGCAAAGGAGCATACATAGTAAGCCGTGACGAGAACCCGCAAGCGGTACTGTTGGCGTCCGGGTCCGAAGTTTCGACCTTGATGGCGGGAGCGGAACTACTGCGCAAAGAGGGCATTCGTCTGCAGATAGTGAGCGTGCCGAGCGAGGGACTATTCCGCCAGCAGCCAAAAGAATACCAAGAGGAAGTATTACCGAAAGGCATTGTGCGCTTCGGAATGACCGCAGGGTTGCCCTGCACACTCGAAGGATTGGTAGGTGAGAACGGCAGCGTATGGGGACTGTCTTCATTCGGTTTCTCTGCACCCTACAAAGTACTCGACGAGAAACTCGGCTTCACGGCAGAAAATGTCTATAAGCAGGTAAAGGGGCTGCTGTAAAAAGGCACCACCCTTGGCAATACGAAAGTTTTTATGTTTTCCGTTAGTTGCTAACAATTGACCATTAAGTTTTCGTAGTCTTGCAACCAATACTTGTGAGCGATATAACATCTAACAATAATGCTGAAAACTATCATCCTTGACTTCGGAAGTGTGCTGGTGGATTGGAATCCGCACTATCTGTACGACCCGTATTTTGGCGATAAGGCGAAGACAGATTGGTTTATTGCAAACATCTGCACACCGGAATGGAACGGACAGATGGATGCGGGGAAGCCCTTTGCGGAGGGCATTGCCGAGAAAATAGCAGAACACCCCGAATGGGAGAAAGAGATACGCCTCTATTGGAACGAATGGGACAAGATGATGGGCGGTCAGATAGAGGGTATGCAGGAACTACTGCAGGAACTACACCGCAAAGGGTATCATCTCTACGGGTTGAGCAATTGGTCGGCAGAGACATTCCGACAAGTGCGTCCACGCTACCCTATCTTCGACCTATTAGACGGCATCGTGCTCTCGGGCGAGGAAAAGACCATCAAACCCGCACCCGAGATATATCGCATACTGCTCGACCGCTATCAAGTAGTACCCAACGAAGCAGTATTTCTCGATGACAACTCTGCCAACATAGAGGCTGCAAGGGCACTCGGTATCCACGGCATTGTATTCCACTCCGCCACCCAAGCCCGACAAGAGATTGATACACTGGCGAAAGAATTGGAGAGTCGATAAGGGTATACATTGTTAACTACACATAAACTGGAATAACTAATCCAAATAAACGAAAAATTAGTTCAAACAAACCCAAATATCTCAAACATTTTTCGGTAGGACTATTTCCACACACGTTCGTGCCCAACAGCAAGGGATACGCAAGGGATGAGCAAGGGATAGACAACCCTGCATAAGAGTTACCCATACCCCATTCGTAATAAACAAGATTAAACTATAAGATAGAACAAGTTAAGATATGAGAGTACTAATCATAGGAGCAAGTTCAGGTATAGGAAAGGAACTATCCCTTCGGTATGCCTCATCGGGCAACGAGGTGGTAGCACTAGCCCGCCGCAAGCCTTTGTTGCAGGAATTGGCGCAGACAAACTCCAATATCCAAGTTGCTCAATGTGATATAGCAGACATCAAGAGTTCGCAGACTCTCCTTATGCAAATTTTCACCTCTCCCATCGACTTGGCTATCCTTTGTTCGGGAGTCGGAGATTTGAACCCTGATTTAGACTTCGCCATAGAGCGACCGACATTGGATATCAACGTGATTGGCTGGACATTCTTCGCAGATTTCATCTATGGGAAATTTAAAGAACAGCGGTATGGTCACTTGGTTATCATCAGTTCTTGCGGTGGTCTCCGTGGCGAGCCGATGGCACCTTCCTATTCGGCTTCAAAGGCATTCCAAATGAACTATGCAGAGGCATTGTGCAAGAAAGCCTTCAAAAGCAAATTGCCGATAGAGGTTACGGATATCCGTCCGGGATTGGTCAATACGCGTATGGCAAAGGGTGAAAGCCTGTTTTGGGTAATGCCGGTGGAGAAAGCCGCAACGCAGATAATGACGGCTGTTACAAAGAAAAAAGATGTTGCCATTGTAACAAAACGCTGGTCTATCCTCCATTGGATAATGAAGTATCTCCCTCGCTCCATATACAAACGAATGTAGGCACCATAATACGCGACTCCATAAACCCACAATCGTTCTCCGTTAATGACCGTTAATTGTTCGTTAATATGATAGATATAGAAAAATACAAACCATTGCTTTACAACATTATTGGTGCTGCGATGGAAGTGCGCAATACGTTGGGCAAAGGACTATTGGAATCGGTCTATCAAGAGGCATTAGCCATTGAATTGGCTGAGTTGGGTATTCCTTGTGTATTGGAACAAGAAGTGCCTGTTTTTTACAAGAACTATCAATTGGATAAGAAATTTCGCTTGGATATGGTGGTAGCGGATGATATTGTGGTTGAGTTAAAATCAGTAGCACATTTAGGTGCAGAGCATCGTCATCAACTATGCAATTATCTGCGCTTAACAAAGAAAACTATTGGTTTATTGATAAACTTTGGAGGCAATACCCTATTGGGCGAACGTTGGATTTATGATGAAGAAAATGATGAGTGTCTCATTGTTGATAAGAATATGAAACCGATTGATTGACAAACAGACCCTATATGTATTAATGGTTAATTAACGGAGGAGAAGAAACATCGTGCAATAATGAATGAGAACAGACCCCCGATAATGCATTAACGGTCAATTAACGGCAATTAACGGAGAACCAAACGCCATTCGATGGCAATTAACGGAAAATATACACGGAATATAAACGAGAAAATATATGGAATACAATTTTACGGAGATTGAGAAGAAATGGCAAGCGTTCTGGGAGCAGAACAACACCTACAAAGTAAGCAACCGGAGCGACAAGAAGCCGTTCTATGTACTCGATATGTTCCCCTACCCGAGCGGTGCGGGACTGCATGTGGGACACCCGCTCGGCTATATTGCCAGCGATATATATAGCCGCTACAAACGCCTGCAAGGCTTCAATGTACTCCACCCGATGGGCTTCGACTCGTATGGATTGCCCGCAGAGCAGTACGCCATACAGACAGGGCAACACCCAGAGAAGACGACAATGACTAACATTGCCCGCTATATTGAGCAACTGCGCAAGATCGGCTTCTGCTACGACTGGGACAGAGAAGTAAAAACCTGCGACCCGGACTTCTATCGTTGGACACAGTGGGCATTTGTGCAGATGTTCCATTCGTACTACGACACCGCACTTCAGAAAGCACAGCCTATCAGCAAGTTAATAGCGAAATGGGAAGCCGAAGACCCCACATGGAAAACGCTAAGCGAGAAAGAGCAACAAGAGCGACTGATGCAATACCGTATTGCATACTTGGCGGACACGAAGGTCAACTGGTGCCCCGAACTAGGTTGCGTGTTGGCTAACGACGAGGTAAGCGAAGGACTGTCGGTACGCGGTGGCTATCCTGTAGAACAGCGTGTGATGCGGCAGTGGAACTTACGGGTAAGTGCTTATGCACCACGCCTGTTGGAAGGGCTCGATCGTATCGACTGGACGGACAGCCTTAAGGAGACGCAGCGCAACTGGATTGGACGCAGCGAAGGTGCAGAGATGCAATTCAAGATAAAAGGGCAAGATGAGCCGTTTACAATATTCACCACCCGTGCGGATACTGTATTTGGCGTTACCTTTATGGTCCTGGCCCCCGAGAGCGAATATGTAGCACGCGTGGTAACTGCCGAACAGCAAGCCGCTGTATCGGACTACCTCGATATGGTGAAGCACCGCACCGAGCGTGAGCGTATATCCGACCGCCGCGTAACGGGCGTATTCACCGGTTCATACGCCATCAACCCGCTGACCAATGCAGAGATACCTATCTACATAAGCGACTATGTATTAGCGGGATATGGAACAGGAGCCATTATGGCTGTGCCGGCACACGACAGCCGCGACTATGCATTCGCCAAGCACTTCAACCTACCCATTGTGCCTTTGATTGAGGGTGCCGATGTCAGCGAAGAGAGTTTCGACGCTAAAGAGGGCATCATGATGAACTCGGGCTTCCTGAACGGACTGCAAGTAAAAGAGGCGATACAGAAAATGAAAGAATACATCACCAACACGGGGCTTGGGCGTGTGAAGGTGAACTACCGCTTGCGGGACGCTGTATTCAGCCGCCAACGCTACTGGGGTGAGCCGTTCCCTATCTACTACAAAGACGGTATGCCCTATACGCTGCCCGAAACGGCACTGCCACTGCGCCTGCCGGAGGTAAGCGACTTCAAGCCGACCAACACGGGCGAGCCGCCACTCGGACACGCACAGTTCTGGGCATGGGACGAAAAGAACGAGCAAGTAGTGGATAAGGCACTGATCGACAATAAGACGGTCTTCCCGCTCGAGCTATGCACCATGCCGGGCTTTGCAGGGTCGTCGGCGTACTACCTGCGCTATATGGACAACCATAACTCGGAAGCATTGGTCAGCCACGAAGCAAACGACTACTGGCGACAAGTAAACCTCTATATCGGAGGCACGGAACACGCTACGGGACACTTGATTTACAGTCGCTTCTGGAATAAGTTCCTCTTCGACCTCGGCTATATTTGCGAGGACGAACCCTTCCGCAAACTGATTAACCAAGGTATGATACAGGGGCGGTCGAACTTCGTCTATCGCTTGGTAGGCAGCCAAAACACCTATGTATCGTATGGGCTGATTGACAGCGAGGAATACAAGGGGAAAGTACAACCTATCCATGTGAATGTGAACATTGTCAGCAACGACATACTGGATATTGACGCTTTCCGCGCGTGGTTGCCCGAATACAAGGACGCAGAGTTCGTGCTTGAGGACGGCGTATACCGCTGCGGATGGGCGATAGAGAAAATGTCGAAGTCGATGTTCAATGTGGTTAATCCCGATGATGTGGTAGCCAAGTTCGGTGCAGATACCCTGCGCCTCTACGAGATGTTCTTAGGCCCGCTCGAGATGTCAAAGCCGTGGGATACGAATGGTATCGACGGTGTACACCGTTTCTTGAAACGCCTGTGGAATATGTATGAGACACTCTCGGACGAAGCACCAACGGCAGACGAACTACGCAGTCTGCACAAACTCATCAAGAAAATAACTTGGGATATTGAGAACTTCTCGTTCAATACATCAATTCCTGCTTTTATGATAGCGCAGAACGAATTGCAAGCGCTGCACTGCACGAAGAAAAGCATTCTTGAGGTGTTCGCTGTCTTGTTAGCGCCTTACGCACCGCATATTGCCGAGGAGGCATGGCATCGCTGTGGACACGACATGACCGTGTGCGACGCTGCGTGGCCGGAATGTAACGAAGCGTACTTGGTGGAAAGCACGCAGAAGTACCCCGTGCAGTTCAACGGCAAAGTGCGTTTCACGATAGAGGTAACCAAAGACACTCCGCGCGAAGAAGTCGAGCGCATTGTACTCGCTGACCCGCAAACAGCCAAGTTCCTCGCCGGTGCTACACCAAAGAAAATCATTGTCGTACCAGGACGCATTGTGAATATCGTGTTATAAACAGCCCCTGTGCCATAAGTGAATATCTTCCCATAACGAATTGTAAACCAGAGTAATATACTATGCAGATTGGTTTATCTATATTGAGTTCTATTCTGCTTCTTAGTTCAGAAACAGTCAGCACCATTTTGATGGTTTTGATGATACCATTGGCATTGTATTTCTGCTATTGGTTCTACTTTGGTATCACACGCAAGATGGCACACGAACGCCATCGTGACCCACTCGGGTGGATATTACTGTCTTTCTTCCTATCGCCACTGATTGTATGGATACTCCTTTTAATAGTAGGCGACAAGCAATAATATATCCCTCCATCTCGAAACAGATTTATCTATCAACAAGAGCAGCATAGCACAAACTAACACTCTCGTAAATATCGCACCCGAACACGCTAAAGATATGCAAAGGAAGACTATCTTCATAACTCCCTATCAGAACCCGTGCGGGAGGCTGCTGCTTGGGGCGTATGGGGATAGGTTTTGTTTGTGTGATTGGCAGGCAGTGCCACACCACACACGGGTACTAAGGCGGCTGCAGTGCCTACTGCATGCCGAGATAGTGCAAGGCACATCGCCCGTTACGGAACAGGCAGCCATACAGTTAGACGAGTATTTTGCAGGGACACGCTGTGCATTTTCTGTACCCTTACTCTTTGCGGGAACGGCATTTCAACAAAGCGTATGGAACGAACTGCTGCATATCCCTTACAGCACCACGATTTCGTATGCAGACCTCTCGCAGCACATCGGCAAACCCACTGCGGTACGGGCAGTGGCGAATGCCACCGGTGCGAATGCGCTTTCTATCTTTGTGCCCTGTCATCGTGTGATAGGCACAGACGGCTCGCTTACCGGCTACGCTGGCGGATTATCCACCAAGCAATGGCTCTTACACCACGAGGCAACTCAATCGCACCACCATACCCCCAATAATCCCTAATCTTCAGACCCTCTAATCCAGCAGAACTATGCAAGTACGCATCGAACCGACTTGGCGCAAGGTATTGCAACCCGAATTCGACAAACCCTACTTCGAACTCCTGACCACCTTTGTGCGGCAGGCGTACCAAACACAAACCGTCTATCCTCCAGCACGCCTCATCTTCAATGCCTTCGACAGTTGTCCTTTCGACAAAGTAAAGGTCGTCATCATCGGGCAAGACCCCTACCACGAACCCATGCAGGCACATGGACTATCATTCTCCGTTCCCGAAGGAATACCTGCACCGCCATCACTAAGAAACATCTACAAAGAACTGCAATCCGACTTGGGAAAGCCCATACCCACCTCCGGCAACCTGCAACATTGGGCGGAGCAAGGCGTTCTACTGCTCAATGCAACGCTCACCGTCGAGGCGCACTTGGCGGGTAGTCACCAAAACAAAGGATGGGAAGAGTTCACCGATGCCGCCATCAAAGCACTCGCCGAGCAACGAGAACATATCGTCTTTATGCTCTGGGGGGCTTATGCGCAGCGCAAGGCGGCATTCGTATCCCCAAAAAAACACTTGCTCCTCAAAGCCGCACACCCCTCCCCTCTCTCCGCTGCAAAAGGGTTCTTTGGCTGCCACCACTTCTCACAAGCCAACAACTACCTCGTCGAACACGAACAGACTCCCATCGATTGGTAGTCTGCTATAGAATACAACCACCTGACACCACACAAATATACTCTTATTATTAAACATCCAAATATAATCGCTAAAAATATCAAACGAATTCCCTCCGAAATAGCACCCCTTTCCCTCCGGAATACACAAAAACAAGCCTCCGCCAAGCCCGATAAATACTCTCCTTCCAAAAGGATTTATATAGGATCTATATAGGACGAATATAGGAAGAATATAGGATGAATATACAAATCACATCTCCAAAACGCACCAAAATCATCCGAGCCTAATAACTTTCATAATATAATGGTTTATTAAGATATAACCGCAAATTAAAAGAATAATAGCATTCTTTATTTCCCATTACAACCACACTACATCCCAATTCCACCCCCAATACTTCCTAAACCACACAGAAAAGCCCTCCTACAGCCGATGACCCTAAACAACTTTCCTATCACATTTTCACCCTAAACGCCACAACTATCTCCCCTGTCCACTTGCTCTCCTCAAATAAATGCTGTATTTTTGCACCCCATTAGATAGACTTTAACAAAAGAATAAATGAAATGGATTAACATATTCTGTGTCCTATTGGTTTGCATGGCATGCAACAAAGTACACACCGAAGAACGATACCTCGCAGCCGACCGACCTATGGTCATCCTCTACGGCATCAACAACAAACTGCCGTACATTGCCGACAGTTTACCTCGTCAAACGCCCGTGCAGGTCAACACCGACAAATGTGTTCGAATCAACCATACCGAGTACATCCCCATATCTCATAACAACAACACTTTCTATGTGTTGGAACAAAACACTGCCCAAACACCTAACGAATGTGTCTTGGAGCAACAAATATGGGTACGCACACCGGCATCTGTCATCGACGATACCACCTCGTCCCACATCTGCGGGTTGGGCGAAAAAGGACATTCCTACAAAGTCATCGGATACGACAGATTAAACACCAACGGACAAGTCAATCGTTACAAAATACAATACAACGACACTACAAGCGGTTATATCTACGCCAAGTACGCTGTATTCACCGAGCAAGAGGCTATCCTGCGCTATCAAGCAAACAATTACGACTCCATACACAGTCGTGTAAGGAACACTTTCGGAGGAGGGGAGGCGATAGGATGCGACTTCTACCCTGTAGAGAAGCCTGTCTTTCCAAAAAACAAAATGCCAGAGTCATGCTATGCACTCTACCTCAATATCTCTCCGGCAGTCATTGGTAGAATCGATAGTTTCATCACGCTGGCAAAACAAACCAAAATCAATACTTTTGTCATCGACATCAAAGACAATGAGTGTCCGGGATACAAGGCGGATGCAATGAAACGCTATTCACCCACCAACTACAAATGGGGAGGGGCTAACAAAGAGAAAATGTACCACTATGCACTCAAGCGACTACACGACGAAGGATTCTATGTCGTTGCGCGTATCACTTGCTTCAAAGACTCGTATTTCGTCAAAGATAATCCATCCTGTGCCATTACGGAAAAGGCTACTGGAAAACCTTTTTATCATAACAACGCCCATTGGCCGAGTGCCTACGACCGACAAGTCTGGCAATTCAATGTAGAACTTGCCAAAGAGGCAGTACTGAAATTCGGCTTCAACGAGGTAAACTTCGACTATGTACGCTTCCCCGATAAAATGACGAGCATAGAAGCACAAGTCGACTACCATAACCAATACAACGAAACCAAAGTACAAGCCATACAACGCTTTGTCCAATATGCTTGCGACGAACTACACCCCTTAGGCGTATATGTCTCTATCGATGTATTCGGGGAAAGTGCCAATAAAGGCTACACTACACCTTACGGACAGTATTGGCCTGCAATAAGCAATGTAGCGGATGTTATGTGTGGAATGCCCTATCCCGATCACTTCGCCGCAGGGTACGGCGGAATAGATAAACCTTGGAATAATCCATACAAAACGCTCTCTGTATGGGCAAAGTCTGTACAAGGAAGACAAAAAGAAACCACATCCCCTGCAAAAGTAAGGACATGGGTACAGGCGTACCATGTCATGCACTATGTTGACCCTGAAGGCATCGACTATAATGCAACGAACATAGAAAAGGAAATCCGTGCTTTATTCGACAACGGACTGACCGATGGCTATACCACTTGGTTATCTACATCATCCTTACAACGATATACACAACTCAAAGAAGCATTCACAATCGATTATCTCAAGCAGGCAAAAAGATGATAATTTACCGGTATAATGCTACATAAGGCTTCTTTCCATCAAATACAATGGCACGATACTTGGTAATCCAACAAAAAATACATAACTTTGCACCAAAGGAAAATATATCCGACAATGATAATCATCAATATAGAAACATCCACATCAGTATGCTCTGCATCTCTGACAATCGATGCAGAACCAATTGTCTCATTGGTGGATACCGATACACACAACCACGCCAAACAACTCCCGCTCTTTATAGACACTATCCTCAAAGAACTGCGCAACCGACATCTGTCGCCCGATGCAGTGGCATTGAGCAAAGGACCAGGCAGTTACACAGGTCTGCGCATTGGTACTGCATTTGCCAAAGGACTATGCTACGGACTAAATGTACCGTTGCTCGCAATAGACACGCTCCAACTGATGGCAACACAAGCACTTGTGGCAACCCATGCCGACATATTATGTCCTATGATAGACGCACGAAGAATGGAGGTCTATTGTTGCCTCTTTTCTCGTGATTTGAACCCTATCGCACCCATCGAGGCAAAAATCATAAACACCAGCACGTTCAACAATCTGCTACAGAAACACACAGTATGCTTCTTCGGAGATGGTGCCGACAAGTGCAAAACACTATTACAACACCCTAATGCCTCCTTTGTAGAAAACATATTCCCAAATGCGGCAAACATGGGCAGATGGGCGGAAAAAGCATACCAAAAAGGACAAAAAGAAAACATCGCATATTTCAATCCCCTCTATCTGAAAGAGTACCATGCTCTGCATAGTCAAAATAAAGTATTACAAAAGACTTGCTAACACATAAAACACAACATATAATCTAACAATTATGAAAACGGAAGAATTAAAAAAGAATTTCCAAGAGACCTATGGTCATCATGCACAAGCCGTCTATTTCTCACCGGGACGAGTAAACCTCATCGGAGAACACACCGACTACAATGGTGGTTTTGTCTTTCCTTGTGCATTAAGTTTTGGTACATACCTCTTAATCGCAGAAAACAACGAGGCACTCATGCGCTTCAAATCATTGAATCTGCCACAAGTCATCGAACTACAACTCAACCAACTGACAACTCCCCTGCCCGATAAAAGTTGGGTAAACTATCCTTTGGGCGTTATCGCACAATTTATCAAAAAAGGTGTGAAAATCAATCAGGGATACGATATTCTTATATGGGGCAATGTTCCTGCAGGCGCAGGACTAAGTTCCAGTGCCGCACTCGAAGTAGTAACTGCCTATGCCTTCAACGACCTTCTGCATACCAACTACAATAGGAGCGAACTCGCTTATATGGGACAGATGTCTGAGCACGAGTTTGCAGGAGTCAACTGTGGCATTATGGACCAATTCGCATCAGCACAGGGCAAAAAAGACCACGCTATATACTTAAACTGCGATACTCTTCAGTTCGAGTTGGTTCCCGTCAAGTTAGAAGATATCAAAATCGTCATCAGCAACACCCACAGTCCCCACAAACTCGACTCCGGAGCCTACAACGACCGTGTCGCACAGTGTAAAAAAGCAGTGGAACAACTCTCCACCGTTAGACCTCTGAAGAACTTGGCAGAACTGACAGAAGAAGAATTCAAAAAGATAGAAAATGCCATCACCGACCCTGTCGCACACAAACGGGCAAACCATGTCGTAGGAGAAGTACAACGCACAAAAGACGCAGTCAAAGCACTGCAAGAAGGAGATATATTGGCGTTCGGAAAACTAATGTGCAAATCACATATCTCGTTGCGTGATGACTACGAGGTAACAGGTCCGGAACTCGATGCTCTAACAGAGGCTGCATGGAAGATCGACGGTGTCATTGGCTCACGAATGACTGGAGGAGGCTTTGGTGGATGCACCGTATCATTAGTCCGCGACGAGGCTATCCCGACATTCATAGAAAAGGTAGGAGAAGAATACACACAACGCACAGGACTCAAAGCCGATTTCTATGTAGCGGAAATAGGTGACGGAGCGCGTAAAATCGAATAGTATGATAGACGAACAATCATTTGCAGGACTACTGCAACACAAACGAGTCGGACTCTACACGCTTCGAAACCCCAACGGAATGTGCGTGCAGATAACTAACTATGGCGCAAAAATAGTATCACTCTATGCTCCCAACCACAAAGGAGAGTTCAAGGATGTAGTACTCGGCTTCGCTACTTTCAAGGAATGGCAAAGCAAAGAAACATATTTCAACGCCGTCATAGGACGCTATGCCAATCGTATCAAAAACGGACATTTCATACTCGATGGCAAAGACTATCAACTGGCAACCAACAATGGCACAAATCACCTGCACGGAGGAGTCGTAGGCTTCAATGAAAGGGTGTGGGATGTAGTCGGACAAACTGCCTATTCCGTATCCCTGCACTACTGCTCCCCCGATGGAGAAGAAGGCTATCCTGGTCAGGTGGATGTCTATGTCACCTACCGACTGACACGCGACAATGCACTTAGCATCACCTACGAAGCAAAAACCGACAAACCAACCATCGTCGGATTTACTAACCATGCCTACTTTAACCTCAACGGAGAAGGGAACGGCAATGTACGAAACCATATCCTGCAAATCAATGCGGATTACTATACTCCTTTCGATGCAACTGCATGCCCCACAGGAGAGATACTCCCTGTCGATAACACGGATATGGATTTCCGCAAGCCTACTCTCATCAACGACCGTATAGACAAACCCTTCTTTTCGTCGGGACGAGGTATAGACAACAATTGGGTGTTGCGCAAAGAAAGTGCAAAGAAACAGCCTGAGTTAGCGGCAGTCCTGCATAACGAAGAACGGACTATGGAGGTATGGACTACCATGCCGGGTCTGCAAGTGTACACAGGTAACTGGGTGGAGAAAAACATCGGAAAGGCAGGACAAGAATACGATGTCCAAACTTCTATCAGTCTTGAGGCACAGAACTTCCCTAACTCTCCCAATGAACCTACATTCCCCTCACCTGTCCTGCGACCAGAAGAGGTCTATTTCGAACAATGCATCTATAAGTTCATTTAATGAGACACTATTGTAGTATATTGAGTATAGTCGGAGTGATGGCACTTCTCTGCTGCTCCTGTTCTACACAAAAGAACACGGCAGCAAGCAGGTTCTATCATTCCACTACCACTCGATATAACATCTACTACAATGGCAACCTCGCATTCCAAGAAGGACTAAAGGCTATCGACAAGGCAAACCAAGACGACTTCTCCCGTATCATACCGCTATACGCCATTAGCAACCACGATGCCGCTCAATCGGCTACTGCACAGATGGACCGTACCATCGAGAAGTGTCGGAAATGCATCAAACTACACTCTATCAAAAAGAAACCTACACCCAATCCTAAAAAGCACAACGACCCTAAATACCAAGCCTTTCTCAATCAGAGAGAATTCAATAAGTACATGGCAGACGCTTGGCTCCTGTTGGGCATGGCGGAGTTCTACAAAGCCGACTTTCTTGGCTCTATCGGCACATTCTCCTACATCATGCGGGATTACGACTACGACAAGAATGTCGTAGCACAGTGCCAACTCTGGATGGCAAGAGCCTATGCGGAAATAGGATGGATGTATGAGGCGGAAGAACTGCTGCAAAAAGTCAATCAAGACAACCTCACAAGAAAAAAAGCCTATCTATATGCCGCTTTCACTGCGGATATTAAACTCAAATCGAAGCAATACAAAGACGCTATTCCTTTCCTGAAATTAGCAGTCAAAGACGAAAACAAAGAACAACAAACCCGTTACTATTATTTGTTGGGACAACTCTACGAGCAACAAGGCGACAAAAACACAGCGTCCGCCATGTACAAAAAAGTCGCCAACAAAAGCCCGAACGCAGACATGGATTTCTCTGCGCGCATCAAACGAATGGAATTGTCCGGCGACATCGTGGGGCTTAAGAAAGTCGCAAAACAGTATAAGAACCGTGAGAAATTAGACTATATATACGGTGCCATCGGTGATATCTATCTGAATAAAAAAGACACCACAGAGGCTCTCTACTGGTACAAAGCAGCCATCGATACCACGCAACAAGCCGGTCTTAAAAAAGCCAATATCTTGGTCTGTGCCGCCGACTTGTACTACGAAAAGAAAAACTATGCCGCAGCCCAACCTTACTATGCAGAGGCAATCAACATTCTGTCCAACGAGGCACCGGAGTATAAACGCTGTTCCAAGCGCGCCGATATTCTCGGGGAACTGATTGTTCAGCAGAATGTAGTCCTGCTACAAGACTCCCTGCAGTATCTCAGTACGCTATCCGAAGAACAACAGTTGGCTATCGTCCAAAAGGTAATTGCCGACCTTGAGAAAGCCGAACAGGAAGCATTGGAAAGAGCCGCACAAGAGGAACGCAATGCACAACAAGGTGGGCTACAAAGCGTCAATACTCAAAACATGATTGGCGGCGGAGGCGGAACAGCGGAATGGTATTTCTACAACACGCAACTGCTGCGTACAGGCAAGCAAGCCTTCCTGCGCAAATGGGGCAACAGAACACTGGAAGACAACTGGAGACGAAGTAGCAAAATAACAACCCCCGACTACGAAGAAAACGACACCGACTATAACGACACCGACTCTATCCCTACGGACAGTCTCGCTGCCACCGGTGCTGCCAAAGATGCCCTCAACCCTAAGGAGCCGCAATTCTATCTGCAACAAATACCTAAAACCGAAGAGGCGATTGCAGAGTCCAACCTGCAGATTGCCGACGCCTTGTACGCCATGATTCTTATCTATCAGAATAAGTTGGAGGACGAGCATCTGGCAGAGCAGACTTACCGTGAATTCCGTCGCCGTTTCCCCGAAGAGACACGGCTCTTGGAACTGTATTATCAACAGTATCTCAGTAAACTCAAAACCAACGACTCCGTCGGAGCAAACAAGTACAAAGAACTGATTCTCTCCGAATTTCCGAACAGCGAACAAGCACACATCGTCAGCGACCCCGACTACTTCCAACGGTTGCGACAGATGGCTGTCGAGCAAGACTCACTCTACCAAGTCACCTACGAGCAATACAAGCAGGCAAACTTTGCCGATGTCAAAAACAACAAAGTGTATGCCGAAGAAAACTACCCGTTCTCCCCGCTTATGCCCAAGTTCCTGTTCCTTAATGCAGTAGCAGTAGGCAAAACCGATGGACAGACAGCCTTTGTAGAGGCACTGCAGGATATGGTTAACCGATACCCAACAAGCGATGTCGGAGCAATGGCAAAAGATATGCTTGCCATGATGAACCAAGGTATGCAGAGTCAAGTGGGAGGTACCGTCAACTCGCTCACACAGCACCGTACAACCACAATGGAAAGTAGCGACCAAGATTCTATCACTTCCGCCAACTTCTCCACAGAGCGCAATGAGCCGAGTTATATGTATTTATGCCTCAATGCCGACGAAACCCTACTCAATAACCTGCTCTATCAAGTCGCTCTCTTCAACTTCTCGCAGTTCATGATTAAGGATTTCGACCTACGGGCATATCCCGTCTTCTACAACTCTGGATTGGCAGCATTGCAAATACTTGGCTTCGACAATCTGGATGAGGCAGAATGGTACCGCTCTATCTTGGAGAATAACACCGACCTGCAAGCCTTCTTCGCCGAACATAGTGTACAAATAATCACCATCACCGAAACAAACAGCAATCTGCTCTACAACCCGTTCACTATCAGCGACTACAACAACTTTATCAAGCACAACGACTAATCAGTAGAAATAGTTAATAAGAAGAGGGAAAAGATATTCCGTCTATTAACTTTTACGAGTGGAATATCTGTCCGTACAGGTCACCCGATCATTCAGAGTAGTCTTTGCCAAGCCCCGTCATTCCTAACCATTCCAAAGGATTTATATACGATCTATATAGGATGAATATAGGACGAATATATGAAGAGCATACAAACCACCTCCAATCCTCCTCCCAAACATCCCTCTCCGCACATTAATCATTATTTCTCAATTATTAATTTCCACTCGCAAATTGCTACATTTATAATAGTTCGTTGCTGCCCTCTTGCTCACCATAGAGCCATAGCGTGCTATGGCTCTCATCCCCTCCTCCAACCCCCTAGATCTTCTAGATTTCCTAGATTTCCTATTTCCTCTACCAACTAAACTCATAAACTCATCAACCAATCAACTAACCACTCTCTCACTTTCGGCCTTGTGTCGGTGCGTCAAAAATCGAGCGAGTACTGCGAAACGCGGAGGTACTGTCTGAGCGTAGCGAGTTGTGCCGCAGCCGCAGGACGAGCGACCATTATTTTTGGCAACGCCCGACACACAGCCGATGAATTTTCTTTGCTTCGTTTCTTTTGTTCATGCAAAAGAAATGAAGAACTCCGTCCTATGCCTCTCAACTCTCCACTTAAACACACTGGGGACGCGGGCGCCTCGCCTGCGGACAACCCCTCAGCCTCACCCATTGTTCAGGCAAAAGAAATAAAGACCGCCGTCCTATAGTTCTCATACTCTCCAACAAAAAAAGGGTTACTTGCCAACAGCAAGTAACCCTTTTTGTCAAATGGAGTCTCTTTACTTACGAATACCCAATTGTTTGATAATAGCACGATAACGCTCAATATCACGCTCTTTCAAATAATCCAACAAGCGACGACGCTTACCTACTAATTTAGTCAATGCCCTTTCTGTACCGAAGTCTTTATGATTGCTCTTCAAGTGTTCCGTCAAATGTTGAATACGGAAAGTAAATAGAGCAATCTGACTCTCTGCACTACCGGTGTTCTTAGCGTCCTTGCCATATTGAGCAAAGATCTCTTGTTTCTTTTCTGATGTTAAATACATAACTGTAAGTATAATAAGTTAAACGATAATGGTCGTGCATACACACTCCCACATTTATCGGTCCTCACTCTCTTGTGAAAACCGGCTGCAAAGATACTGCTTTTTTCTTTTACTACAAAACAACTGTCGCAAAATTTATGATATCCCCTATTCGTCTGCAACCAAAAAGGTTAATGACAGAACTCTTCGGCAATCTGAATGGCATTCAACGCCGCACCTTTTCGTATCTGATCACTAACGCACCAAAATACCAACCCGTTCTTTCTACTTATATCTTCCCGTATTCTGCCTATATATACGGCATCCTTACCCGACAAGAATAAAGGCATAGGATATTCCTTCTTCTCTGGATCATCCATCAACCGGCAACCAGCTGCCGTAGCAAAAGCCTCGCGCGCTTGTGCAACCGACACGGGTTCTTGCGTCTCCACCCATATACATTCCGAATGAGCGCGCAACGATGGCACACGGACACAGGTCGCACTCACTAAAATATCAGAATGCATAATCTTGCGAGTCTCGTTATACATCTTCATCTCCTCTTTCGTATAATCGTTCTCTGTAAAAAGGTCTATCTGAGGAATAAGATTGTAGGCCAATTGGTAAGGAAATCTTTCCACCTGCAATGCTTCTCCCTCCACTATGCATCGGTACTGCTCTTCCAATTCCTTCATCGCTTGTGCACCCGCACCCGATGCAGCCTGATAAGTCGCCACATGCACACGCTCTATATGGGAGATGTCCTCTATCGCCTTCAATGCTACTACCATCTGAATAGTAGTACAATTCGGATTGGCTATAATCCTGCGGGGACAGAAATGGGCATCTGCCATATTAACCTCCGGAACAACCAAAGGCACATCTTTGTCCAGCCGAAAAGCACTGGAGTTATCAACCATAATCGCCCCATAACGAGTAATATCTTCTGCATACTCCCTCGAAACAGTCGCACCGGCTGAAGTAAAGACAATGTCCACTCCCTTGAACTGTTCACCATGCTGCAACTCTTCCACCTCAATCGACTTCTCTCCAAAAGAGTAATAACTGCCCGCACTACGGGCTGACCCGAACAAACGAAGTTCATCTATCGGAAATCTGCGCTCCTGTAGTATCTTTATCAACTCTTGACCTACAGCGCCTGAAGCACCTACTATTGCTACATTCATAATTCTATTTTATTATAGTCTGGCAAAAAGATGTACCAAACCCATTATTTCCATCATAAAAGCGATCCCTAAGTGCGCACATACGCCACCCCATATATGCTTTGTCTTATAAGCAAGAATACCCAATATATAGCCACCGAAAATAGCACTGCAACTCTCCAGCAAAGGCTTCCCGAAATGAACGGTACAATAAAACACGCACATAGGTAAAACGGATCTCGGACCTAAAATGGCCGCCATTCCTATCACCATCGCACCTCTGAAAAACACCTCTGTCGTAATAAAGTCTAAACCGTAACAGGTCTCAAATATAGTAGTGACAGCCCACATCGGCAAACCAAATACACCCTCATAAACATCCGGGCGAAAACGAGGATAATATGCCTGAAAATCGGGTAAAAAAGAAGCACCTACCACAAAGGGAAGCAGAACAAGCAATGCCAATAGGTATATCTCCAAATGTTCCGTCTTCCGGCATAGTCCGTATATACCGTCTATCTTTCTGTCAAAAAGATACTTGTATATAGCAAGCGGCAATACCACTAAGAATATACCATCAACAAACACCCACGAATAAAGCAGAAAATAACGCTCTATATACGACGCATTTACACCGCTAAACCAATCTTTGTATTGCGTATATCCCAACGCAATAGACATAAGACTGATGAAGAATATAGCCTTAAAGTAGAAGTGTGGGTTGCGCAACCTACTCCACTCTCTGCGAATAAGCAAGTTCGGTATAGCAATCCCGAAATAAACAAGGTTATATAGAATAGGAAACACCCACCAACCATTGTTCCCCTTATAAATACTACGGATATACCTATCATAACCATCAAACCCGTAAGCCAATACGATGAGTACAGCAACATAAACACCTGCATACAAATAAGTCCATATATTGAAATCTTCACGGATAAAGTCCTTTATCTCCTGAATCAATACACAAAACGATTTCCTTACATTCATACTGCAAAGATAGAGATAATTTCATAATTCCACAATCCAACCACCCTGCCCAAACCTACCACTCTACCCGAAAAACAAAAAACACCTACCCAACACGATTCATCTATCATCAAAGACACCGACATAACAAAAAGAATATCAAAAAGAGAACATAGAACAGATAAGATATGACACTTATTGGGAAGCATAATTCATATTTCAACCTACAATAACAATCATTCCCCAATCACTACAATTAAAAATATCAATCATATATACAAGAAAAGCGGATCCTAACATCCGCTTTTCTTGTTCTACTTTCGCTTATAACTTACTCTTTTCCTTTACATTCGGCATATCTTGTTGTGTTATACCGCAAAAGTACAAAATTTGAATGATATACACAACTACAGAGCGTTAATGGCGATAGCAGGCTTTGTTGTGTTATACCGCAAAAGTACAAAATTTGAATGATATACACAACTGTTTCCATTTTTATATTTTTTACTTGTTAGTTGTGTTATACCGCAAAAGTACAAAATTTGAATGATATACACAACCACGCTCCAAGTCTTTATTAACGCACAGACGTTGTGTTATACCGCAAAAGTACAAAATTTGAATGATATACACAACCGATTAGTCTTAATCTCCATTGTGAAGCCTGTTGTGTTATACCGCAAAAGTACAAAATTTGAATGATATACACAACGTTATCGTACGAACAACCTCGCAGGATGTGGTTGTGTTATACCGCAAAAGTACAAAATTTGAATGATATACACAACCCCATCTGGGTGACATTCCCTATGTTTTTGTTGTGTTATACCGCAAAAGTACAAAATTTGAATGATATACACAACAACTACCAAGAGGGTGTGGCAGGGAATGACACACCCTCTTTTCTCGTGGGATAGAGTAATAGGGAACTCGCTACACTCATAATGTGGAGTTGATGGTTCGAACCCATCTCCCGCAACTAATACAATAAATTTACAATGAAATCTCCTAAACAAGCAGATATAGAGTCTCAAAAGGCTCTTGTAGATGTGATAAATAATAACAAAAAGATTATCACATTGACTAATGGAAAAAAAGTAAAAATCGGCTATCTGACTTTCGATACACAAGATAAGATAGACTCTCTATTTGTAGATTATGAATTGAAAAAGAAATCTATCGACAAAGACGACCCTTTGCAATTAAAGAAAGCACGAAAAGCCACAAGAAAATTCTATGCACAAACCATTGCAGCCGCAATAATCAATAATTATATCTATTACTGTCCAGTAAAACTTATTTTCTTTGGGTCAGCTTATGGGCAAAAGAAACGGCTGGTTCTTTTGGAAGAATCAGCCGCTCGTTGTAATTTTGTTATTGCTGTCCGGTAAAAGTGGGTATATTCCGAAAGAGGGCTAAATACTATCGTAAAAATGGGACAGTAATACAACTAGAATACCTAGAACCACTAGAATACCTAACAACTACCCCCAACCAACACACGACTATAACAACTAAATAAACTAGAACAACTAGAATACCCAAAAAACACAACACTCTGCACTGCCCCCCTCTTGAGGAGGTCAGGGGGAGTCCCCCTTCCAATCAGCGGTCTATCCCCAGACCATCACGGTTGATACACGGTAGATACACGGTAGATACACGGTAGATACACGGTAGATACACGGTAGATAAAGGGTTTATTATACGACTTTTATAAGACTATTGTATACCTCCTGAAATATGTGTATCTTTGCCCCCGAATACAAATATCCCTCTGTTATGGCACGCTCCGAACTCTCTCTCCCGTTTGCTTCCCTGTCGGGAAAACTCTCTAACGACGACAAGATCATTCTCCGCACCCGCAATGGTCGCACGCATGCTTATGTCATGCACCATCCTTACAAAGGTCCCGTAGCCCCTGCTCGCCAACGCACATTGGATGTGTTCGCATCGGCGGTAGTCCAAGTCAAGACTATCTTGTCGGATGCGGTGCAGCGTGCGGAGTGGGAGCAGCGTTTCGCCGTCTATCAAAACCGTGTGAAGCGTCATCCCTCGTCCTATCCCAAGCCTTGTGCTACCCTTCGCGGTTTCATCATCTCCACGCTCGTCAAGGAGTCCTCCTCCTCCCCTGCCTAAACGCCCCGCCTCCGCACCTATCCCCCGTACCGACCTCGCACCTTTCTCGCACCAGCGACAGCCTGTAACCGTATACCCACCTAAAAGTTGTGTACCTGCAAGTTTTCATGTACTTTTGTAGGCGGATTGAGAACATCACACCCCGATAAGAACTACCAAACCATGATGCGGAGTTTTGGAGAGATTTATTCGTTTAGGGGACTTAAGGGCAACCGCATCAAGATAGCGCATTGTTTAGTATCTCTGTGGGCTCTTTCTGAATAAGCGCAGCACGGAACAGTCGTTTTCTGATTGATTTTTGATGCGGTTGCCCTGGGAACATCCTTATCACGCTAACATTGTGTTATACCGCAAAAGTACAAAATTTGGGTGTATAGGTCATTTTGAAGGCTAAGACAGGTTCTCGTAGCCGATGAATAGCTGGTTGCAGACGATTCAAAAGGTTCAGCATACATTTCGACGCTCCAAAATGCTCTATGGGTCAAATTGCAGACTGATTTCTTTGTAATTTGCAGATTTATAGTATATTTGCGGCATTCTAAATCCCTAAAGAAGCGAGTTCAATGTTTACACGGCTCCCCAAGCCGTATACTACGCAATCCCAATTTTAAGGTGTTTAGGGGACTTATCATAGTACATTTTTTCAGCCTGCAAAATTGCCCCATAGAGACATACTACCCATTTCTTAGCCTGCAAAAATGACCTATACACTACAAATACAAAAAAGAGCGAGATATTACTCCCACCCTAAATGTTCACACATCGGAATAATCCTTATTGTGTATATCATTCAAATTTTATGCTGCAAAGGTACGCCTTTTCTCCGAAACCGCCAAATAATTAACCTACTTTTTGCGTGATTAGCATATTTTTCTTACCTTTGTGCGAAAATAGGGCGCATCTCGCCGAATAAAAAGCGAAAATTCATAACAATCTATACCTTTCATTCTCTATGGCTACTCGAAAAGTTTTAGGCTTAGACCTGGGTGTCAGCTCCATTGGCTGGGCACTCATCGAAATGGACGAAGACACCCCGCAACAAATCCTTGCAATGGGCAGTCGCATTGTCCCGCTCTCGTCGGACGATAGCGACCAGTTCCAGAAGGGGCAGGCAATCACCAAGAATGCAGAACGCACGCAACGCCGTACGGCTCGCAAAGGCTACGACCGCTACCAGCAGCGTCGGGCATTACTGACCGAAGTGCTGCGCCGCAATAATATGCTCCCGCAGCGTATGGACGAGCACATTATCGACCTCTGGGGCGTGCGGGCTCGTGCTGCGCAGGAGCAAATCACCCTGCAAGAGTTGGGGCGTGTACTCTACCATATCAACCAAAAGCGTGGCTACAAGCACGCCAAAGCGGACAACTCGGGCGACAAGAAGCAGACTGACTATGTAAAAGCAGTCAATGACCGTTATAACGACCTCCACGCTACAGGGCATACCCTTGGGCAGTTCTTCTACGAGCAGTTGCGCGACACAGCGGTGCATAATCCGGACGGCAGCACCTACTACACTTTCCGTATCAAAGACAAAGTCTATCCTCGTCAAGCCTACATCGAGGAATTCGACCGCATTATGGCCACACAGCGGGTGTTCTACCCCGATGTGCTAACCGACGACCTGATAGACACGCTGCGCAACCGTATCATTTTCTACCAACGCCCGCTCAAGTCGTGTAAGCACCTTGTCAGTCTGTGCGAATTTGAGAAGCACGCCTTTACAAAACCGAACGGACAAATTATTTATATCGGTCCGAAATGTGCGCCTCGTACTTCGCCTTTGGCACAACTCTGTGCGCTGTGGGAGAAAGTGAACAATATCGTGCTGACCAATCGCAGCAACGACACCCTGCAGCCGACCAACGAGCAGCGGGCAAAGATGGTAGAGTTCCTCAACACCCACGAAAAGATGGGGCAGAAGGACTTGCAGAAGATATTGAACATTACGCCCAAAGACGGGTGGAAAGTGCGCAAGGATATAGAGAAAGGATTGAAGGGCAACGACACACTGGCGAAAATCCGCAAGGCACTCAACGGCAAGTACCAAGACCTGCTGCAAATGGATATCCGTCTGGAGGGCTCGCTGGTTGATACTGCTACAGGCGAGGTGTTCCAGACCGTGAGCAAGCAGGTAGAGCAGGAGCCGCTCTATCGTCTATGGCATGCGCTCTATTCTATCGACGACGAGCAGGACTTGCGCCGCACGCTGACCGCATAGTTTGGAATCGACGATGAGGAGGTGCTTGCTGCCCTGTGTCAGATAGACTTTGTCAAGGCTGGCTATGCCAACAAGTCGCATAAGTTCATTCGCAAACTATTGCCGTGGCTCATGCAAGGCTATCAGTACAGCCAGGCGTGCGAGATGGTGGGCGTCAACCACTCCAACAGCCTCACCGCTGAGCAGAACGAGGCACGCGTCCTATTAGAGAAACTGCCGCTCTTGGAGAAGAACGCCTTGCGTCAGCCTGTTATCGAAAAGATTCTCAACCAGATGATCAATGTGGTCAATGCTCTGCGTGAGGAATATGGCGACATCGACGAGGTGCGCGTGGAGTTAGCCCGCGAACTCAAACAGAGCAAGGACGAGCGAGAGAGTGCCACAAAAAAGAATAACGAGAACGAGAGGGAAAACAAAGATATAGCCCAAAAAATACAAGAAATGGGCATTACGCCCACCCGCTTGCGCTTGCAGAAGTACAAGATGTGGCAGGAGTTCGACGGACATTGTGCCTATTGCGGCGAGCCCATTACTATGGCGCAGTTCCTCAACGGCGTAGAGGCAGAGGTGGAGCATATCATTCCCCAGAGCGTGCTGTTTGATGATAGTTTTAGCAACAAGGTCTGCGCTTGCCGTGCTTGTAACCAAGCGAAAAACAATCGCACGGCCCGTGAGTTTATGGAGCAGCAGGGTGAGGCAGCCTTTACGGCATACCTCAATCGAGTCAACGAGGCAGCGGAGAAAAACAATATCAGCAAGACCAAGCGCAACCATCTTCTTTGGTACACCAAGGATGTTCCGGAAGATTTTATCGAGCGCCAACTGCGCCAGAGCCAGTACATTTCCAAGAAGGCGGTAGAGATACTGCGTGAGGGTTTCCGCCATGTCTATACCACAAGCGGCAGCGTGACGGATTTCCTGCGTCGCCTCTGGGGATACAACGAAGTGCTCGAATTGCTTAACCTCGACCGCTACCAAAAGGTGGAGGGAATGACCGAGTGGAACGAGCAGAAGCACCGTGACCAAATCAAGGGCTGGACAAAGCGTATGGACCACCGTCACCATGCTATCGATGCCGTTACGATTGCCCAAACGAGCCAAAGTATTATCCAGCGCCTCAATACACTCACTGCCTCGCGCGAGAAGATGTCGTTTGAGGTCGCCAAGGCGGCAGAAGAGCGACACTACAACGAGAAACTATCGTTGCTCGAGAAGTGGGTCGTGCTGCAAAAGCATATCTCCGTCAGCGACTTGCAGGCAAAAGCCGACGGCGTGCTTATCTCCTTCCGTGCAGGTAAGCGGGTAACCACGCCGGGCAAGCGTGCCGAGTACCACCATGGCAAGCGTATTGTGCGTCAGACGGGGTTGCTCGTGCCGCGCGGTGCGTTGTCGGAGGAAACAGTCTATGGCAAGCAGGGCGACCGCTTTGTCGTTAAGTACCCGCTGACGCACCAGAGCATGAAAGTGGAGAACATCATCGACCCGACCATTCGCCGTATCGTGCAAGCCCGCCTCGATGCTTTTGGCGGCAATGCAAAGAACGCTTTTGCAGAGCCTCTCTATTCCGACAAGGCGCAGACGATGCAGATACGCAGCGTCCGCTGTTGGACGGGGCTAAAGGAAGAATCCATGCGTGCCGTGCATACCGACGCACAGGGCAAGGAAGTAGGCTTTGTTAAGACGGGCAACAACCATCATATTGCTATCTATATCGATAAGGACAGCAAGTACCAAGAGTCGCTTGTGTCGTTCTGGGACGCCGTAGAGCGCAAACGCTATGGCTTGCCCGTCGTGATAGAAGACCCCAAAGCGCTATGGGACAAACTGACGGCAATGAACGATACCGACCTCCCACCGCAGGAGTTCTTGAACGACTTGCCGCACGACGACTGGCAATTTGTTATCTCTCTGCAATCGAACGAGATGTTTATCCTCGGCATGGACGATGTGGAATACACCACGGCAATGGAGAACAAAGACTACCGCACATTGAATAAGTACTTGTATCGTGTGCAAAAGATAAGTTCTTCGAATTATTTATTCCGATATCATACAGAAACAACCGTAGATGATAAATACGATGGAAAATTGGATTATATAAAAAGTACTACGCTTGATAAAATAAGGAATATACGCAGTATCAAGGCATTCAAAATTCTTCATCCTCACAAAGTCCGAGTCAATATCTTAGGCGAAATATCCGAGATACACTAACTACTTAACCCAAAAATCTACTACCATGATAAAACGCGTTCTTTGTTTCACGCGTCCTGCCTACCTCAGTCTGCACCTGCGGCAGATGGTGGTAGAGCAGCCGGACGAAGCCCCGCCCGTTGCGCCTCGCACGATACCTGTCGAGGACATCGGGGTCGTTATTCTCGAGAACAAACAAATCACTATCACGCAAGCGCTTCTCGCCGCGTTGTTGGACAACAACTGCGCCGTCATCTCGTGCGACGACTACCACTTGCCGTCGGGGCTGTTCCTGCCGCTTGACGGGCATAACTTGCAGAGCGAGCGTTTCCTTACGCAGATTAATGCTTCCGAACCGCTCCGCAAACAACTCTGGCAGCAGACCGTGGTGAGCAAGATACGCTCGCAGGCAGCAGTCTTAGGCACATTGCAGATCGAGAACAAGAACCTGCTGGCGTGGGCAAGTGCTGTGCGGTCGGGCGACACCGACAACCTCGAGGGGCGTGCAGCGGTGTACTACTGGCGCAATGTCTTTGGCGATGCCGATTTCCTGCGTGGGCAGTTCAACGACTTGCCGAATGCGATGCTCAACTACGGCTATTCGGTAGTGCGGGCAATGATGGCACGCTCCTTGGTGGCAGCAGGGCTGCTCCCTACGCTGGGTATTCACCACCATAGCCGCTACGATGCCTATTGTTTGGCGGACGACATCATGGAGCCGTACCGTGCGTTTGTCGATTTGCGGGTGTTGGAACTGTTGCCCGAGTACGAAGAGGCGACCACCCTCACGCCGCCTATCAAACAGGCGCTTTTGTCGCTCACTACGGCAGATGTGCCTATCGACGGGCATCGCAGCCCCATGATGATAGCCATGCAGACTACAGCCAACAGCGTGCAACAGTGTTTCTCGGGCGAGGCACGCAAGATTATCTATCCCGATTGGTGATGGGCACACGCTTACGCTTTAGCGAGTATCGGATTATGTGGGTGTTAGTTCTTTTCGACCTCCCAACGGAGACCAAGAAAGACCGAAAGGACTATGCTCTGTTCCGAAAACGCTTGTTGCAGGATGGTTTTACCATGTTTCAGTTCTCTATCTATCTCCGCCATTGCCCGAGTGCGGAGAATGCAGATGTACATATTCGCCGTGTGCAGAATATGTTGCCGCCTAATGGAAAAGTAGGCGTTATGCGCATCACCGACAAACAATTTGGCGACATAAAACTGTTCGATTGCCAGAAAGAAGCCATTGTTAATCAGCCGGTGCAGCAACTGGAACTTTTCTAAATAAAAATATAAAACGATTACGGCACACACTATTCCTACATACTGCGAGTTGTGTATATCATTCAATTCGGTGTATAGGTTTACTTATTTTCTTAACAGGGTGGTCCGATTGATTTTGGTTTGTATCGGGGAGAAATTGGGGTTGATTTATCTATGGAAAATCCATATAGTTGGTGTGCAGAAAGTATGTTTTTCCTATACTCATCCTATACTCGTCCTATATTCATCCTATATAGATCCTATATAAAACCTTTGGAACAGATAGTAAATACTAAGCAAAACAGAGGCTGCCTGAAAACATCAGACAGCCTCTGTAGTTTGTTTAATTCGTCTTTGAGTTATTTGAGTGATACCAAGATATCAGCCTCAGCGACTTCAAAAGCGATTTTACCTTCACGAGCCAACCAACCTAATGCGAGGTTAAGGTCTGCTTCTTTCAATTTTGTAGCCTTTTTCAAAGCCTTAGTGGAGAGTGCACCGCCTTGCAGTGCGTTCCATACCAGTCCGGCATTCTCTCCGATTTTTACACTTAACATAATACCTTAAAAATTTACATTGTTATCAGGATATACCTTTCCTAATACGGCGGCAAAGGTATAAAGAATAATTGAAACAACCTAATAATTTACAAAGAGTTTAGTATTTGGCGGTTCTGCATAATCGATTTTGCCGCGTGTTGCTGTGCCTCTTTTTTGGTATGCCCCACTCCTTGCGAGACCATCTGATTGTTGATGGTTACTCCATAGACAAAGGTATGTTGGTCTTTGGTTGTATCATACGCTTCTTTGAGCAGGTCGAAGGAAACATTCTGATGATGTTGTTGTCCCCACTGCAAAAGTTTTGATTTGAAGTCGGTATCTCTGTTCGGCATACAGAGTTGCAAGGCGGGTTTTCCAAGAATATATTGATTGATGAAGTTTTTAGCCTGCTGAAAGCCATCGGCTGAATAGATGGCGCCCACCAATGCTTCCAATGAATTGCCATAGACATCTTCGGCATTTGTATGAAGAGGTATGCCTTTATTGAGGTGTTGATGCAGTTCTATGTGCCGTGCCACTTCGTTAAGGCGTTCTCGACAGACGAGCCTTGCCCGATAGGATGTGAGTTGCCCCTCAGAGGCCTTAGGGAATTGTTGATATAGAAAGTCTCCCACAACCAACGAGATTACGGCATCTCCGAGAAACTCAAGTCGTTCGTTGCCTTTGCCATCGACAGACTTATGTCGAAGGGCAAGAAGATAAGGGGCAATTCTTTTAGGTTTGAAACCCAAAAGATTGATTAAGAAAAGGTAAGGCTCAGTGTTTTGTTTCGCACTGAGCCTAAGTCTCATTTTTTGTATCTGCCTAAGAAGCCGTGGCATCAATCATTTTCCCACTTTTTGAATACCACACACGCATTATGCCCTCCAAAACCGAAAGTATTGGATATAGCATATCGGATCGTACGCTTTTGGGGCGTGTTAAATGTGAAGTTTATCTTGGGATCGAGTTGCTCATCAACATCATCTTCTTGATGATTGATGGTAGGTGGGACGATGTCGTTTTGAATAGCGAGAATCGTAGCACAAGCCTCTATTGCGCCTGCCGCCCCGAGAGCATGACCCATTATGGACTTAGTGGCACTGATATTCAGGTTGTAGGTGTGTTCTGCAAAGAGGGTACGAATGGCGTTCACTTCGGCTATGTCGCCAATAGGCGTGGATGTGCCATGTGCGTTGATATAGTCAATATCCGTAAGTTTCGCCCCTGCATCTTCGATGGCCAGTTTCATTACCTGCATAGCGCCATGCCCTTCAGGATCTGGCGCAGTAAGATGGAACGCATCAGCAGTCATTGCCTCTCCTACCATCTCGGCGTATATCTTTGCCCCCCTTGCTTTGGCGTGTTCATACTCTTCGAGTACGATACAGGCAGCACCTTCTCCCAATACGAAACCATCTCGCGAAGCAGAGAACGGTCGTGATGCTGTTGCCGGAGAATCGTTGCGGGTAGATAGGGCATGCATAGCATTGAAACCTCCTACGCCAGTAGGCAGGACACATGCTTCACTGCCCCCCGTGAGAATGATGTCGGCTTTACCCAATCGCAACAGATTAAAGGCTTCGCAGATAGCATGGTTGGAGGACGCACAGGCTGACAGGGTTGCAAAATTGACGCCTTTGAGTCCGTACATCAATGATATCTGCCCCGCAGCGATATTGCAGATGACTTTAGGGATGAAGAAAGGATTAAAGCGAGGAGTACCATCGCCCGATACATAGTTGGTGATTTCCTCTTCAAGGGTGTATAACCCTCCCATGCCGCTTCCCCATACGACACCTATTCGTTCTTTGTTTTCTTGCGCAAGGTCGATGGTAGCATCCTTGATGGCTTGCCCTGCTACATAGAGTGCATATTGGGCAAAGAGGTCTAATTTGCGTTCTTCTTTTCGGTCGAGAAAAGAAGAAGCATCAAAGTTCTTCACTTCACACGCAAATTGTGTGCGGAACTTTGATGCATCGAAACGTGTAATAGGACCTGCTCCGCTTTCTGCATGGAGCATAGCGTTCCACATAGAGGTTACATCATTCCCGATGGGAGTGATTGCACCCAATCCAGTTACAACAACTCTCTTCAAGATTCAGTTAGGCCATTAGAGGGCTTCTTTAGCCTTCTCGATATAAGCGACTGCGTCGCCTACAGTGGAGATATGCTCTGCTTCCTCATCAGGGATAGACAAGCCAAATTCTTTTTCAAACTCCATAATCAACTCCACTGTATCCAAAGAATCAGCGTTTAGATCGCTTGAAAAATTAGCATCCATTGTTACGGCTGATTCAGGTACTCCCAATTTATCAATAATGATAGCCTTAACTTTGTTCTCAATTTCTGACATAATGCATTTAATTAGAGTTAAACATACGCTTTTCTCATATACACCATTGAGGGCATTCTATAAATTCCCCATTGAGCAAAAAGCGCTGCAAAGTAACAACATTTTATTGATATATACAAGAAAGTGGGGAGATAAATTAGTGCTGCGAAGGTAAAACGACTAATAGATAGTCTGTTATGTATGTACTTATTGTAATGTGATATGGATAATACCAAGATTTACGCCTGATTTTCCCATTTGTGTGAGTAATACATCGTGTCCTTGTAGATTGGTTGTATGTCGGTTGACTACTAATTTATGTGTGTGAGACCCTATAATGATGTCTATGTTACTTGTGTTCTCGGCAAGCCAATTGTCGCATATATAGGAGTCTTTGGGATCTGTTCCCAAGTGCGACAGGCATATTACCAGATCACAATGCTGTTTATTACGCAAGTTGTTGGCAAGTTCGTTGGCAATAGGTAACGGGTCGTTCCATTTAAGTGGTGCAAAGTTTTGTGGGGTAATCAGTCCATCGGGTTGTACTCCTAATCCGAATATCCCTATTTTGACGCCCTTACGATGGAGGATGACATAAGGTTTGACGATATTTTCAAGAGGGGTATTCTTTACATCGTAGTTGGCACAAACGACTTTGAACTCAGCCCTTGAGAGTATCGCAGCAAGGGTGTCGGTTCCATTATCAAATTCATGATTACCGAGCGTTACTACATCGTAGTACATTCGATTGAGGGCGTCCACTTCTACTCGTCCGTTAAAATAATTGAAGTAAGGTGTTCCTTGCGAGAAATCTCCTGCGTCGAGCAATAGTAGTTCCGGGGCTTGTTGACGGTACTGCTCTATGAGTCCCATGCGTCGTGCATATCCTCCCTTATTTGCATTCTTCGACCCTTGTGCGATCGGCTCTACTTGGGAGTGCGTATCATTTGTATGCAAGACAAGGATATGTACAGGAGTATGAACGGTGTTTATTCCTTTGAGCCATCCTGCAGCAGTGATGGCGAGTGCAAGAATTATAGCCGATAGAATGGCAGTTGTTTTTTTTAGAGTAGTTGTCATAGTAATAGAATTAAAATAGTTGTTTACAGAGGTCAGCATCGGGGATTAGGCACAGAATGCGTTTTCCACTTCGTGTATAGGTGTGATTAGGCAAGGCAAACAGTTTATCAAGTAATGATTGTACCTCGTTTTCAGTCAGTATTTTGCCGCAGTTGACGGACATATCTGCTGCCAAGGACGAGGCAATGGTATTCTCCCATTGTTCTTGTACCGTTGCCGTTAGGGAATTGGCAGCATGGAGGATGTTGACTAATGCCTTTGACGCTAATGAAGCATCTATGGCAGCAGGCACCGCATTTATTGCGAAAGAGTTGGGTGCAACCCGTGTGATTTCAAATCCTACAGCGTCTAATTGGGACTGTATTGCTATAATGGTCTGTGTATCTTCGGAGGTGAAGTCTAATATCTCGGGAAACAGTATTTGTTGTTTTACTCCTTGTTTGTTGTGTATTTGTTGCAACACTGCATAGTAGAATACCGTTTCGTAGGCTCTTTTTTTATCGATTAATACTAATCCTTCGTCTGTGGGACATAGGAGATAGTTTTCTTTATACTGATAGGCAAGTGCAGGTTTGGAGATCTCTATGTCGAATGACTCGTTTCCGTTGAGGGTAGTAGGTTCGTGTGAGGAAGATATATAGAGTTGCTGCCAATTTTTCGATGAAGTATGCAGGGAGGTTGTATCGTTTCGTTGGAATGGATTGTAGGATGTATTTACATTGACTATGGGTTGTCGTATCTCTGAAAAAGCGGCAGATGACGGTATATTGATGTCGCCTTCACGGTTAAAGTCGAGAGAAGGTACAAGATTGAATTTACCAAGCGATTCTCGTACTGTGGCTTGCAATATTTGCCAAATAGGTTGTTCGTCGGCAAACTTTATTTCCGTTTTGGTAGGGTGTATGTTGATATCAATAGCGTCGGACGGTACAGAGAAGTAGATGAAATAGGAAGGGGTGTGTTCTGGTTGCAACATACCTGCATAGGCTGTCATTACTGCTTTATGGAAGTATGGGTGTTTCATGTATCGTCCATTAACAAAGAAATACTGTTGCGGTGTTTTGGATGCCGTTTCGGGTTTACCTATGAAACCTGCAATGGAGACCATAGGTGTTTCTGTTTTTAGTTCGACAAGTTGTCCTGCATAGTTTTTCCGTAGTGATTTGCCGAATATGGCTTCGATTCGTTGTTTAGTAGATGCGATAGGCAGATCGAAGAGTATTTCATCGTCGTTGATAAAGATAAAATGCACTTGTGGATAGACCAATGCAATACGATAGAAGTCGGTTATCAGGTTGCGTAGTTCAGTAGTATTTGTTTTTAGGAATCGTCGCCTTGCAGGTACATTGAAGAACAGGTTTTTGACCTTTACACTTGTACCCTTTGCTCCTGCAGTGAGTTCTTGTCGTAGTACATTAGAACCTTCGATTTCGATGTAAGTAGCGGTTTCGTCTTCTTCTCGTCGTGTGAGTAGTTCTATTTGTGCAACTGCAGCAATTGATGCAAGTGCCTCGCCCCTAAATCCCATCGTGTGTAGATTAAAGAGGTCGGTTGCATCTTTTATTTTGGAAGTAGCGTGTCTCTCAAATGCCATTCGGGCATCTGTTACACTCATTCCTTTTCCGTCGTCGATTACTTGCAGTAGCGTCCTTCCTGCGTCTCGGATGAGTATTTGTATGTTTGTTGCTCCTGCGTCGAGCGAGTTTTCAACCAGTTCCTTTAGACAAGAGGCGGGGCGTTGTATGACCTCGCCTGCTGCTATTTGGTTGGCTACATTGTCGGGCAGGAGATGAATGATGTCCATTTGCAGTTATGATAGTGTAAAGTATGAGCAGATAATAAGAAAGAATACCAAAAGTGCGAGCAAAGCTATCCAGAATGTCAGCCGTGATGTACGCCTCAATTTGTCGTGTGCAGACAGTCCTTGCGCATCGCGCATTTCGCGGAAAGAGCCACGATGGAGGGTGTGTACATAGGGTTCTTTGGTATCTTTGTCGGATTGCTGTTGTTCGGTTGTTTGTTTTTCTTCCGCTTTTTGATTAGCCCTTAGTGCCTCTAACTTGCGCTTACGCTCCTCTTTTTGAGGATCGTAGTAGATTGGTCGATAGTCCCATTCTCGCGGTTTATTGATTTTAGGAAAAAGTATAGACATAACTCGTTGTTTTTATTGATGGTGCAAAGATAGTGTTTTTTTTTGTTTTGCGTATTGGTTGGAATGGTTTATTTGCGATATAGAAAGAGGCGGGACACAAGTATGTCCCGCCTCTTGTATAGTTATTGTTCAGCGTTTCTTTGAGAGTCGCTCTTATTTGATGATAGAGAGGAATTGTTCGTCTTCAGCGAACTTAGCAAACTCTATATCAGATTTTGCTTGTGCTTTCAGAGAAGCGTCTTTTGCTACTGCTTGGCGCATATTGGTGTAAACCGCATCACGATCGTTGGTGCGTGCTCCTACGACTGCGAGTAGATAAGCAGTGGTAGCATTGGGGTTCTCCACATTAGAAAGTGTTTGGCGGGCAGCAGCGTAGTCCTCGTTGAGTATCTGTTGAACAGCAGCGTTGTTGGTGTTTGCGTTGCCGTAGGCATTTTTAGCCTTTGTATAGTCGCCCTTCATTGTATAGAGTGTTCCCATTGCAGCAGAGAGGTTGCCAGATGTGCCTGCTGCTTTTCCGAAGAATTCTTCTGCTTTTGCATAGTCTTTATCTGCGAGCGCAGCAATACCGGCATTGTAGTTAACATCGGCGTTGTTGGGTTCGAGTTCGAGAGCCTTAGCGTAGTTGCGGCGTGCGTCAGCCACATTACCTTCGGAGAACTGTATTAGTCCGAGGTTGTTATATGCGCGGTACTCATTAGGATACAACTCGATAACTTTCTTGTAGATACGAACTTTCTCGTTGTTATCTTCAGTGAGGGTAGCAGCGTAGAGGAGTTCTTCTACGGACAACTTTGCAGGATCGGAAGCAGCGAGTTCTTTGATCTGATCGTCGGACTTGCCGATGATGTCGGTTGTGAGTATAAGTCGTGAGCGGCGAAGAGCGGGCAAGATTTCGTCAGCGATGTTTTTATAAACAGCGGAGAGATTTTTGATTTGTGCTTCTCTTTCTTCGGGGTCACTATACATAGAGAGTACACGAAGCACCAACTGTTTGTCTTGGATGTTGGAATTCTCCATCAGTTTTTGGAATCCTTCCCAGTCTTCTGCGGTGACCTTGCTATCGATGTTAGCAGTGATTTTGTCTTTCTTGAGTTGTTTGTTCAAGAATTTCTGCGTTACTTCTTGTCGTTTGTTTGCAAGATTTTCGTTGAGAGCCACTGCACCATCGGGAGAAGCATAGCCTGCGATTTCTATTTTGTTGATTTCTTTGTTTTCAGCGTCATTAGCGTCTTTGACAGCACTCTTGAAGTTCTTGACGCCTTCGGATTTTGTTTCGGAGTCGCGCAGATTTGCTTGTTGTATCAAGAACTTGATGTCGGCTTCTTGCAGTTCTTGTATTACTCGCTGGAACTTATCGGGAGTGATACGAGGTTGGTTATCGGAAGCCTTTGCGAGTTGTGCAGTAGCCATGATGCCTTCTGCTACTTTGACATCGGGTATTTCGATGGTTTTCTTACCTACTTTTGCTTCAAAACGGAGATAGAGTTCTGATTTAGCCATAGCGTCTTGGTAGGCGCAACTGAATGTTTGCGAATAGGTACCGCCTTTAGAATAGGAGACTTTCTTTCCATTTTCTTTCACTTTTTCTCCCACATAGACAGTAGGTTCGCCGAGTACTTCTTGTGAGCCGTATTTCAGAACGGGCGTTACAGTAAGTACACCTTTTTTAGCAAATTTCTTTACAGGGAAAGTACCCGTGATTTCCGCATTGACTTGACCTCCAACGACAGTAAGAGGAGAGGGGTTCACATTGATTTCCTCTGGTTTTGGTAACGTTTTGTTACAAGATGTCAGTGCGATTAGTGCGATGACTGACAGAATAGATACAGTTTTTTTCATACGAATATTTATTTCGGTTTTGTTCTCTTGGTTAAGGTTAAGAGTTGCCTCCGAACCCCATTTACACTTTATACGGCGCAAAGGTAGTAATTATTTTGCAATGTGCAAAGAATGGAGGAATTTTTATTTAATGAGGGATATTTTTGGTTGGTTTGGATGGGGGGTACGGGGGTGACGGTAGTATATTGTTTGTTTTGCGAAGGAGAGTTGATAGTTGATAGTTGAAAGTTGAGAGTTGAAAGCAATTGTAGTAGGGGATATAGGGGAACTAGACGGTTTAGAGGATCTAGGTGGTTGGAGGAGGGGTAGAGAGCCATAGGAGGGTGTTCTTCATTTCTTTTGCCTGAACCATTATAAGCGTAGCAAAGAGTTATTGTAATTTAAGAATTAAGAGTTAATGATAAATGTGCGGAGAGGGGTGTTTGGGTGGGGGATTGGAGGTGGTTTGTAGGGTGCTCCTATAGTCATCCTATAGCCGTCCTATATTCGTCCTATATGAAACCTTTGGAATTGGTAGTAAACACAGGGGTTGGCGGAGAGGAGATTATTCGGAGGGGGGTGGGGATGAGATTTATTTTCCGTTGGGAAATATTACTAAGGTTTAACGATTAGAAAAGGTAGTTTTGCGGACGGGTTGGTTATTTGAAAAAGAAAGCGTACCTTTGTCGGTGGAAAAGAGTTTGAGATTTGCAAGGGAGTGGAACGAATCGGAATCAGGAAAGGAAAGCAGACAGATGGAAGAACTGATAGGAACGGTAGAATCGTTGTTGGTAGAGAACAGTTGCGTGGTAGTACCCGAGTTTGGTGCCTTTGTGCATCGGGCTGTTGAGGCGCATATAGACGGAGAGACCCTGTATCCGCCCCACACTACCCTATCTTTCAACAGGGATGTGCAGCATTATGACGGTTTGATAGAGAACGCCTATATCCGCAGGCACAAGACAGACTACCGCAATGCCAAGAAGATGGTTTATGAAGCGGTGGAGGAACTGAAGCGTGCATTGGACGCATCTGGAAGTGTGAGAATGGGCAGGCTCGGGATGATGCGGGCGGTGGAGGGACGATATGTTTTTGAGCCGTCGCCGTGTGCTTTTCTGCCGCAAAATACCGGCATACAGCCCGTTACATTGCATCCGCTTGCGGACAACAGAGTTACCATACATATCCGAAGAGATTACTTGCGATATGCAGCAGCGTGCTTGATCGGTATTGCTTTGCTGACTGTTTCTCCCCGAATCAACAACGACCAATATGCAGATTATGCCAGTATGCGTCCGATAGACTATGCTACCATTATTGAGCGTCTTCACCCTGTGGAAGAGCAGGATGAGGAAGTGGCGGTTGTGGAGCGAGGGCATTTTCATATTGTTGTAGCCTCGTTGGATGAGCGTTCCGCCGTTCGCAAGTGCGAGAAGTTGTTGGAGGAGGGTTATCGGGAGGCGACGGTGCTGCCTTACAAGAAGGACTTGCATCGCGTAGTGCTGGCTTCGTATCATAGCAAGCGAGAGGCGTTGCGAGAGATGGAGAATGTCCGCAGGACGACGCCCTATAAGCGGGCATGGGTATATTGTGAGTAGGCGTTTATGAAAAGTCTTCTTATATTTGACTTAGACGGAACACTGCTGAATACGATTGCGGACTTAGGAGAGGCTTGTAATGCCGCCCTTGCGAAGTATGGCTATCCTACTCACAAAGCCGCTGAATACCCCCACCTTGTTGGTAACGGTGTGAACAAACTGATAGAGCGTGCTTTGCCGGAGGGCGAGAAGTCGGAAGAGAACATATTGCGGTTGCGGGCTGTATTTGTCCCTTATTACAATGCTCATCTGTGCGTACACACGCAACCGTACGAAGGGATAGAAGAGGTTGTGAAGGCGTTGCGGGGGTGCGGTTATCGTCTTGCGGTGGCGTCGAACAAGTATGATGCAGCGGCAAAGTCGTTGGTAAGTCATTATTTCGGAGGGCAGTTTGATTTGGTTTACGGTGAGCGTGAAGGAGTACGCCGAAAGCCAGACCCACAGATTGTGTATGATATTATGCAGGCATTGCAGAAGAAGCGAGAGGAAGTGCTGTATGTAGGAGATTCGGATGTGGATATGCAGACGGCGAAGAATGCGGGTGTGGATGCAGTAGGCTGCAGTTGGGGATTCTGCGAGAGAGAGAGATTGGAAAAGGCGGGGCAGAAATACCTGATTGACAACCCGAGAGAATTGTTGGAGATTGTAAGGGTAAAGGAGTAAGAAACAATGACAAAAGAACAAGGAAACGACAAGATATGACTATGAGAGGGCTTAACAAAGCAATGTTTGGGATGGTGGCAGGGCTGATGCTGCTTGGTGTGACGGGTTGCTCGGAGAGTGACACTGAAAAGGCACAGAAGCGCATGCGTCAGGCGGAGGAATATGCCCAGACGGGACAATTCAGCCATGCACGACAAGAGATAGACAGCATTCATATTTTATATCCGAAGGTAGTGGATGTCCGTCGTCAGGCGAAGCATCTTTCGGACAGCATTGCCTATATTGAGGCTGTACGGACATACCGATACTCAGACAGTTTGCGTAGTGTTCTGCTCCCACAGGCAGATATTCTGCTTAAGAAGTTCCGCTACGAGAAAAATGAGTCTTATGAAGACGGGGGGAAGTATGTCCACAGGTTGTTGCAGACGACAGGGGGCAATGTATCGCGTTGTTATTTGCAATGTTACATCGGGGATGAGCGTTCCACTACGCTGAAGAGTTATTACTATGGTGTGCGCAAGATAGAGCAGAGAGAGGTGGTGCTTAGTTCGGGCGAAGAGAGCGTGAGCAAGGGGGGTAACAATTACGCATTTGAGAGCGAGGGGTGGCATGAGATATTAAGCATGGATGAGGAGTCGTCGCTTGAGATGCTTCATTTTGTATCGTCGCACAAAGGCAGTCGTGTGCGAGTGAAGATAGTGGGGAAGACTCCTTATACCTACTATTTACAGGAGAACGAGCGGATTGCATTGGACGAAACTTATCAGTTGGGGGCATTGATGCATGATATTAAGCAGTTGGAGGATGCCATGCGCGTGGCAGACAGGACGATAAACAAATGGGAAGGGAAACAGAGAGGTGTGGTTGAATAAGTATGTTGAAAAACAAGAAAAAAGGTCGTGATATTTGACAAAAACTTACTACCTTTGCACTTTGTATGATGACGGAGTGGGAAAAGACTTTTAGTAACCTTAGTGTCTAACGGGTAAAGACAGAGAATCGGATTGTCCTGTTAGATAGAAACAAACGAATAACATGAAAGAGTTAGAAGATTTTATTGCAGGTAAACTGCTCAAGTTAAAGGCAATCAAGTTACAACCCCAGAACCCTTTTATATGGGCGACAGGTTGGCATTCTCCTATATATTGCGACAACCGCAAGATATTGTCTTATCCTCAGATAAGGAATGTAGTAAAGATTGAGTTGGCTCGTGTGGTAGCGGAGCGTTATCCGGAGGCAGAGGTGATAGCGAGTGTAGCGACAAATGCCATAGCGATAGGCGTGCTGGTGGCGGAGGAGTTAGGATTGCCTTTTGTATATGTTCATCCCACCCCTAAAGATCACGGCTTTGAGAACATGATTGAGGGTGACCTTCGTCCGCGACAGAATGTAGTGGTGATAGAAGATCAGGTGAGTGTGGGTATCAACAGTATGAAAGTGGTAGAGGCGATCCGAAAGGACGGCTGCAAAGTGTTAGGCTTGGTGACTATATTCAACTATGAACTGCAAGACACCTTGCGTCGTTTCAAGAAAGGGAAAGTAGAGTTAATCTCCTTATCGTCGTTTCCTGCCGTGCTGAAGCACGCATTGGAGACAGAGTATATTACAGAGGATGAGGCTGCAACCTTGGAGGAGTGGCAGAAGAGTCCAGCAGATTGGAAATTGTAGAAAGGAAGCATTATGGCAGAGAGTAAGTACGAAAGCAGTATTCAGACGGTGGCAGCGAGTGCGCACGCCATATACCGTGTGTTGGGTAATATGGAGAATATTGCTTTGGTGAAGGATCTGATTCCCCAGGACAAGGTGCAGGAGTTGAGTTATGACAAAGATTCGGTTCATATCAAGGTGGACGGTTTGGGTCAGAAACTCTGTATCCGCATAGTAGATAGTGAGGAGGACAATGTTTTGAAATACGGTATTGACAATCTGCCGATGGGAATGAACTTTTGGGTGCAGATGCGTGAGGTTGGTCCGAATGACAGTCGAATTAAGTTGACGCTTAAAGCGGACTTGCCTATGATGTTCAAGATGATGTTGGACAAGAAACTACAGGAAGGCATTGAGCAGGCAGCGATGGTATTATCGAAACTGCCTTATAACGAGATTTAGTTTTTGCGGGATATGAAGCGGATGCATATACATCGGGAAGGGCGGAACATTATTTTGGGATTGGTGTTGCTTATATTTCTAATTAACATTCCCATCTTTTTGTGTTCGGCACACTGGGTGTTTGCCATCACTTTGGCATTGTCTGCCACATTACTGGTGTTTGTGACCTATTTTTTCCGTAATCCTGTCCGTGTGTTGGAGGTGGATGACCCGAGTTTGGTTATTGCGCCAGCGGATGGGCGTATTGTGGTGATAGAGACGGTGGAGGAAACAGAATTTTTGCATTGCGAGTGCTTGCAGATCAGTATCTTTATGTCTCCTTTTAATGTACATGCCAATTGGTATCCCATAGAGGGTAACATTATTCTCTCTTCGCATCAGAGCGGCAGACACAAGGGGGCATGGTTGCCCAAGTCGAGTACAGAGAATGAGCGTTCTGCCGTTTTGATAGAGGCAAAGAACGGTCAGCGGATATTGGTTCGTCAGGTGGCGGGTGCGTTGGCTCGGCGTATTGTGACTTATGCGAAAGCAGGAAAGCAGTCGCATCGGAATGAACACTTGGGGTTTATCAAGTTCGGTTCCCGTGTAGACATGTATCTGCCTAAAGGGACAGATTCTTTTGTGGACTTTGGAGATTTGGTGCGTGGGAACGAGACGGTTATTGCACGAATACCCGATTGACGGGAGAGAGATCGGAATGCAAAAAATATATTGACAACAAAAAAGGAAAGTACTATGGATAAGTTTGAAGAATTGTTTGCCCAATATGATTGGTCATTAACAGATGAACAGGTGAAAGAGAATGTTGCCGCTATTCTTAGGGAACATTTTGATGAGAATAATCACATTGATGTATGGAAACAATGTCTGCATCAGATAGACTTGACCACATTGAATGGGGACGACACCACAGGCAAAGTGATAGGTATGGCTCAGCGTGTGAACGAGTTCAGCAAACATTATCCTGACATTCCCAATGTTGCTGCGATGTGCGTTTATCCGGCGTTGGTAAAGGCCGTGAGAGAGGAATTGACAGAGCCTATTGGTATAGCGGCTGTGGCAGCAGGGTTCCCTGCATCGCAGACCTTTATAGAAATAAAGGTGGCTGAGGCGGCAATGGCGGTGGCAGCAGGAGCGACAGAGATAGATATAGTTATCTCTATTGGGAAGTTCCTGGAGGGTAAGTATCAGGAAGTGTTTGACGAGATAAGCGAGATAAAGTCGGCTATACGGGATGCCCACCTTAAAGTGATATTGGAAACGGGGGCGTTGAAGAGCGGGTTGAATATCTATCGGGCTTCGATTCTTGCCATGGCGGCAGGGGCAGATTTCATCAAGACATCTACTGGCAAGATTGCAGTGAATGCTACTCCTGAGGCAACCTATGTGATGTGTAGTGCCATTAGAGACTGGAAAGAGAAGACGGGTCAGAAGGTTTGCTACAAACCCGCAGGGGGAGTGAGTACGACCGAAGAAGCCGTGCAACATTATACTTTGGTGAAAGAAATACTTGGCGAGGACTGGTTGAACAACAATAGTTTCCGTTTTGGTGCGAGTCGATTGGCCAATAACCTACTCAGTTCGATTGTAGGGACAGAAATAAAATACTTCTAATCGAGATATGTTTAGAGTAATAGACAAGAGATTTTTCTCTGATAATGTAGCGGGGCTTACGATAGAGGCTCCGCTCATTGCAAGTAGCCGCAAGGCAGGACATTTTGTGATTGTTCGTGTGGACAAGCAATCGGAGCGGATACCTTTGACGATAGCCGATGCAGACAAAGAAAAGGGGACAATTACCTTAGTGGTACAGCGTATTGGCGTTTCTTCTGCGAAATTATGTGCATTGAATGTGGGAGATGAGTTGGAAGATTTAGTCGGTCCGTTGGGTCGTGCGACGCATATTGAAAAGTTCGGGACTATGGTTTGTGCCTGCGGGGGAGTGGGTGCTGCGCCAATGTTGCCTATAGCAGAAGCATTGAAGGCTGCAGGTAACAGGGTTATTGTAGTATTGGCAGCGCGTACGGCAAGTTTGATTCTGTTGCAAGAGCAACTGAGTCGTTTTGCAGATGAAGTGATTGTGATGACAGATGACGGCTCGATGGGACAAAAAGGGCTTGTTACTCAAGGGGTGGAGCAAGTGATACAGCTGGAACATGTGGACAAGTGTATTACGATTGGTCCTGCTATTATGATGAAGTTTGTTGCTTTGACGACGCAAAAATACAATGTTCCCACAGAAGCGAGTCTGAACACAATTATGGTGGACGGAACGGGGATGTGCGGTGCTTGTCGTGTGACGGTAGGCGGGAAGACGCGATTTGTTTGCGTGGATGGTCCTGAGTTTGATGCGTATCAAGTGGATTTTGATGAGATGTTGTCGCGTCTTCGTTCTTACAAAGATGAAGAGTATGCCGCCTATCAAATGTATCTGGAAGGGAGGACGATAGAAGGTACTCGTTGCGAAGTTGCATCGGAGGCTGAACCATTGCCGCCCATGGAGGTGGAGCCTTTTGTTGGGACTGCGAAGGAGCGTGTGACTATTCCTCGTGTGAGAATGAATGAGTTAGCCGCAGAGGAGCGTGTTTGTTCGTTACACAAAGAGGTTAATCAGGGTCTTACTTTGGAGCAGGCTATTACAGAAGCGCATCGTTGTTTGAATTGCAAAAATCCGACCTGTGTAGAGGGTTGCCCCGTGAACATCAATATCCCTGCATTTATTAAGCAAATAGAGAATGGCAATATAAAAGAGGCAGCGAAGGTGATTAAAGAGAGTTCTACTCTTCCTGCGGTATGCGGACGAGTATGCCCTCAAGAGAAACAGTGCGAGGCACAATGTATTCACCTGAAGATGAAGCACGAGGCGGTTGCCATTGGTTATTTGGAGCGCTTTGTGGCAGACCACTCGTTTGGGGAAAATATGGACAGCAATGCTATTGTGCATAATGGCAGGAAGGTGGCCGTTGTCGGGTCAGGTCCTGCAGGATTGGCTTTTGCAGGGGATATGGCAAAATACGGTTACGAGGTGACAGTATTTGAGGCTCTCCATGAGATTGGCGGAGTTCTTAAGTATGGTATCCCTGAATTCCGTTTGCCTAATCGTATTGTGGACAACGAGATAGATGGTCTGCGCACCTTAGGTGTCAGATTCCGCACAGATATTATTGTGGGCAAGACTATGAGTATTGAACAACTTCGCGAAGAAGGTTACGAGGCAATGTTTGTGGGTTCGGGTGCCGGGCTGCCTCGATTTATGGGTATTCCCGGTGAGAATCTGAATGGTGTCCTCTCGTGCAATGAATACTTGACCCGTGTTAACTTGATGGATGCAAGCAATGCTGCTACAGATACGCCTCTGCTCTATGGCAAGAATGTGATGGTTGTTGGTGGAGGTAATACAGCGATGGATGCTGTGCGTACGGCGAAACGCTTAGGTGCGGAGCATGCAATGATTGTTTATCGTCGTTCGGAAGAAGAGATGCCAGCGCGCATAGAAGAAGTCCGTCATGCCAAAGAGGAGGGGATAGAGTTCCTGTTGTTGCATAATCCGATAGCGTATAATGCAGACGATAAGGGTCGTGTGAAAGAGGCAGTGTTGCAGGTGATGCAATTAGGCGAACCCGATGCATCGGGACGCAGGAGTCCTATTGCCATAGAAGGCAAGACCGTGACTATCCCTGCGGATTTGGTGATTGTGAGTGTCGGTGTCAGTCCGAACCCACTTATACCGAATAGTGTTTCAGAATTAGAGATTAGCAAGAAAGGCACTATTGTTGTGAACGAGGCGATGCAGTCGTCGATTCCCACTCTATTTGCCGGAGGAGATATTGTGCGTGGAGGGGCTACGGTTATTCTGGCTATGTCGGATGGTCGGCGTGCGGCTAAGGCTATGCATGAGTACCTAATGGGGAACAGGTAATTAGGAACGATTGTCTATCCTGTATTACAATCTAATGGGAGTCGGGAGAATACTATTCTACAATAAGTTCTATGGAAGTTCTATGGAAGTTCGATAGGAAATCGAAAGAGAAAGTACAACTGATGCTTTATCTCACAACAACTATATGGAGAACCATTGTACACTGTGGCTGTACAGATAAAGAAAAGGTTGATAATCCCAAACAGATCAATAAGAGGCTATCTAACGAGTATAGGTAGCCTCTTGTTATATCATAAAACAAATAATTCAATGTGAGAGATAAAGATAATGCAATCCTTATGTTGTACAAATGAACTAATCGTATTGTTACATAGGCTCTCTTATTTTGACGATATTCTTATGAAGAATTATATTAAAGACTACTTCACTATTCAGCATTATAAAAGTTATATGCCTTGAATGATGTTACCCTACTTGACTTTGCATTTAGATTTGAGATACTTACAAAATATATTGGGTGAAATACAAATCAAACAAGAGCCACAGAATACCTTGGCTCTATTGAATGGAGGGGGAATGCTATTGTAAATTATGAATGTCGGAGCCAGCCCTTGTTTTCAGGTGTAGTGTTTTTATACCATGCCATTCCTGCCATAGAGTTGATAATCAGAAAGAACAGAAATAGCACTACGCTGAATATATTATTGATGAGAATATAGAATATGACACCTGACAGGCTGTAGATAACCCAATAGATCCAAGCATCGTTTTTCTTGTATATAAGCCAGAAGTTTGCCAAGATACTGGAAGCAATGAGTAGTGCGCCCATTAGTTTGATGAGGATATTCTCATACAATGTATCTCGATTGATGACGAATGTTGCGAGTAGATAATCGAGTAGGATTATCAGTATAAAAACCATAAGACTGACAAGCATTTTCCGAGTAGATAGAAAGGTCGGTTGTAGTGGTTCGGATGTCTGGTTATCGGAGGTTTGTTGCCATGTGCAAATAGATTTTATCTGAAAAGGTACAAAACAGGCTATATAGAGAATAGAGAGGTCGTAGTTGCCCTGCAGGAAGAATTGGATTGCCAATAGTACCGACATCAGGATGCCTAAATAGAAGCCCGTGTAGTTGTTCGGATTTCGTATGGTCAGGACATATCCAACGCCTATAATACTTGCGGGGATACCTACACAAAAGGCTGCGTCAGTGAAATGCAGCAAAGGTAGATCCCATACAGATTGGGCGATATAGGAAAGGAACAGGATAAATACAAAGAGGCAGATGGATATGCAAGTGTTTTTGCACAGTTGCTGCCACATTGAGTTAGAGGAAGTGTTATTCATGTGGATAAGAGAGGTTATATACAAGAAGGAAGCGGATACTCTCCGCTTCCTTCAGTTTCTTATATACAGAGAGTCTGTTTGGAAAGACTCTTATTTATGCTTGCGCGCACCGTAGCGTGACATAAACTTGTCGACGCGTCCAGCAGTGTCCACCAATTTTGATTTACCTGTATAGAATGGGTGCGACGAACTTGATATTTCCAACTTAACCAATGGATAGGTTACGCCATCGATTTCGATAGAATCTTTTGTAGCGACCGTTGAACGGCTGAAGAATTGTTCTCCGTTCGACATATCTTTGAAAACTACCACACGATAGTTATCTGGATGAATTCCTTGTTTCATAATTACAAACTTTGTTGTACGGGTTAAAACATTTGCATTATTCAGCGACTACCACAAAATGGATATCAGCATTTACTTCCTTATGGAGGTGAGCGACTGCCTTATATTCGCCTAACTGTTTGACAGGCTCATCGAGAGAAATAACCTTGCGGTCAACAACGAGTCCTTGTGCTGCAAGTGCGTCGGAAAGTTGGAGCGGAGTAACTGCTCCGAATATTTTTCCGCTTTCGCTTGCTTTAGCGTTGATGGTAAGCGAGATATTCTTGAGTTGTTCAGCCAAAGCGATAGCATCGTTTTTGATTTTCTCAAGTTTGTGGGCGCGTTGACGGAGGTTCTCTGCTCTTACCTTTCTGGCAGATTCATTAGCGATGATAGCCATTTTGTTCGGTATAAGATAGTTGCGTCCGTATCCGTCGCGTACTTTAACTATATCGTCTTTGAAGCCAAGATTGGCTACATTTTCTAAAAGTATTACTTCCATTATTATTCCTCCTTATTTCATCATGTCAGTTACATAGGGTAGCAGTGCAAGGTGTCTTGCTCTTTTGACAGCCTGAGCAACTTTGCGTTGATATTTAAGAGAAGTGCCAGTAAGACGGCGCGGCAATATTTTACCTTGTTCGTTTAGGAACTTCTTGAGGAACTCAGGGTCTTTGTAGTCGATATACTTGATACCACTTTTCTTAAAACGGCAATACTTTTTCTTCTTAACATCCTTCTGTTGTGGAGTAAGGTAACGGATTTCTTGTTCTGCCATAGTTTAAGCCTCCTTATTTTTAAGATTAACATTACGACGTTTCTCTGCATATTCGAAAGCATACTTATCGAGGCGGAAGGTGAGGAAACGGATGACCCGTTCGTCGCGTCGGAACTCTGTCTCGAGTGTAGCAATAATAGCAGGTTCAACATCAAATTGCAGAAGGGCATAGAATCCCGTTGTCTTGCCCATGATAGGATATGCGAGTTTCTTCAACCCCCACTCCTCTCGATTGAGTATCTCTGCTCCATTGTTTTTGAGCAAAGTCTCAAACTTGTCAACCGCTTCCTTCATCTGTTGTTCAGACAAAACGGGAGTCAAGATGAAAGCGGCTTCGTAATGGTTTAACATAAATAAAACAGTTGTTAGTTAATAAATTACCTATTTGTTGGATGTTATGCGCAAGTGTGCAGTATCCACAAACGGGCTGCAAAGGTACGACATTATTTTGGAATACGCAAATGTTAGCAAGAGGAATTTTTGAGAAGTTGATGAATGACAGGTGAAAGGAGTTGTGTGGGGAGAGTTGAGGATGGAAAGCAATAGAGCGTTTTCAGTTATTGGGGTATATGGGGAATATAGTTTTTTAGGTGGAAGATTGAGAGGTATAGGACGGAGTGGCTCTATGGTGAGCAAGAGCGCAGGGAGGTGGTGGTGGTTTTGGTGGGGGATGTAGTGGAACTAGACGGTTTAGAGGATCTAGGGGGTTGGAGGAGGTATTGAGAGCCATAGGATGGTGTGGCTCTATGGTGAGCAATTTTCTATGGGTTTTATAGGTAGTTTGTGGGTTCATCCTATACTCATCCTATACTCATCCTATATTCGTCCTATATAGATCCTATATAAATCCTTTGAAATTGGCAGTAAATACAGGGCTAAGCGAAGGGCAGTCTGAATTATAGGGGAATAAGCCCCCTTTGGAAGCCAAAAAACAGCAAAGCGATTGCGTACCGAAAATTATTTTGTATCTTTGCGGACTGCTTAGTGTAGCCGACACAAAGGCATAAACTAAAAGATAATAACCATATACAACAACGAACAATGATTTACCGTATTACATTTCTTTCGGATGAGGAGGATAAATTCAGACGCGTCTATGAGATAGACTCGGAGGCTACTTTTTTGGACCTGCATAAAATTATCTTGTCGTCGGTGGGTTATCCTGATGACCAGATGACCTCATTTTTCCTGTGCAATGAGCGTTGGGAGAAGGAACAAGAGGTTACTTTAGTAGAGATGCCATCGAGTTTTGAGTATGACAATCTTGTTATGGAGGAGACCGAACTCGGTGACCTACTGACAGAGACTCACCAAAAGTTGCTCTATGTTTTTGATCCGATGTTTGAGCGTTGTTTCTTTGGCGAATTGACGGCAATGGAACCTGGCAGTTTGAAGGAGCCTATCTGCAAGAAGTCGGAGGGCAAGGCACCCAAACAGTTGCAGACAGAGGACAAGATCGCCACTCAGACGAAGGATATAGATGTGGATGAGGACTTTTATGGCGATTCGCAATATGACGATGAGGAGATTGACCCCGAAGGGTTTGGTGATATGAATTTTGACGACAGCAGTCTCTTTTGACAGCGTATTGTGTCGGTATGCGGGCATCCGCCTACCTCTTTTCTGAACCGACCGACAATGAAAACTCTCATCATCTTGTCAGGAGCGACGGGAGTAGGCAAGACTGCTCTCAGTTTGCCATTGGCCGAGGCTTTGGACAGTCCTATTATATCGGCAGATTCCCGTCAGATATACCGAGAAATTCCCATAGGCACAGCGGCTCCTACTGCTGCGGAACAGGAGCGAGTAAGGCACTACTTTGTAGGTACGAAGTCGGTTCAAGAAAATTACAGTGCGGGGGCATACGAAGAGGATGCCACAACTCTTCTCGATGGGTTATTCGCAACACATAAGACCTTATTGGTAACAGGCGGGAGCACTTTGTATCTGGATGCGATAAGCAGGGGGTTTGATGCTATACCGCATGTTTCGGAAAGGACAAGAGAAGAGGTGAGGACGCTACTGCGGGAGAAGGGGTTACGATTTTTGCAGGAAGAGTTATTGCGGACAGATCCGGTTTATTATCAGCGTGTTGACTTGCAAAATCCTCAACGGGTGGCTCATGCCATTGAGGTTTATCGGGAATCGGGGCAACCTTATTCGTCGTTCTGCAAAGGGTTCAGCGGGAGAGCAAAGGAAAGAGATTATCGGATAATAAAAGTGGGATTGTATCGTGAGCGAACAGACCTGTATGAGCGAATAAACAAGCGAGTGGAGAGTATGTTGGAACAAGGTTTGTTAGAAGAAGCAAGGAATGTGTATGCATGGAAGCACCAAAACAGTTTGAATACGGTCGGCTACAAGGAGTTGTTTCGTTATTTTGACGGTGAACTAACTTTGGATGAAGCCATTAACCTGATTAAGCAGAACTCGCGCCATTATGCGAAGCGTCAGATGACCTGGTTCCGCCGAGACAAAGAGATACATTGGTTGGCTGCGGAGAGCGCAACCACAGAAGATATAATATCATTACTAAATGAATGAGATGAAAAAGCAACATTTCTATTGGTTAATTATAGTCGTTCTCTTGTTAGTATGCAGTTGCAAAAACAGGGAAGTTGATTTTTCGTATAGTCCAACAGAGCCGAGAGCCGGAGAGAAGATTACTTTCAGCAACCTGACTGCGGAAGGTGAGAATTGGGTATGGAAATTCGGAGACGGAAGTCAGTCCACCAGCAAGAATCCGACTAAAGTATATAAGAAGCCCGGCACTTATACGGTGACGCTAACCGCAGACAGTAGCAGACATCGCATCTGTGCAAAAGAGATCACCGTGTTTGATACGGTTCCGACCTTTAGTGTATCAACAGACAGTGTGGTTTATAGAGAAGAATTGACGCTACAGGCTGTTTTGTACAATCCATACAGCAAGAGCGTCACTTACCAATGGGAACTTCCGGAGTGTGCAGTCGTTACGAAGGGGGCAGTCAGTGAGAGTAGCGTTCAGATTTACTTCTTGGCCAAAGACACTACCGTTCAGATACGGTTGGTGGTTACGCTTGACAAGAAAGAGTTCGTTTCGGAACAATCGTTGTACATTCATGACGGGGAGGCAATTTCTCTGTTGATGGCGACAGAGAGCGGTATTATGCGACAGAGGCTCTTTGACAATGGGATTGAGGCACCTACGATATTGCCGATAGAGATGATAGGGAAAGGAGATGTCGGGGTATTACTGACGAATGAGAATGAGTTGTATATGCTGGAAGCAACGAGCGGCGTTGAGCGGGGTATTTATCGTTATAACTTGCAAGATGGGCAGTTGAGTACTTTGGTAAAGAACAGTGAAGGGACAAAGGATAAAGGTTTTAACTCAGGCTTTCTTGACAAGCAGTATCTTTATTGGGGGACGCAAGATGCCATTTGCCGTGTTGCACTGACGGAGGAGAATGTGGTGTTGCAAGATTCTGCAGACCACCTTGCTGTTTCCGTTTCGGATATTACCTCGATGGAACGAGGGACGAGCGTGGGTGTGAGCCGTGTTGGTACGACTTACTTTTGGTCAACAGGGAAAGGTATTTATCACTTCAATGAAGACAAGAGTATGATTGCTGCCCTTGTGCCTACCAGTGCTATCACCTTTTTTACTGCTGATATTATTGCGCGTAAGGTATATTTTGTTGCAGGCAATACACTTTGTGTCTGCAATTTTGATGGTAGTTATCTGACGGAACTATCGAAAGATGCTACCGGTACTGCCACTATCAGTTACGGCACTAACCGTATATATTTCACTACAACAGAGGGTGTGGCATATATGCCTCTTATACAGACGCAAAACAATCGAACGACAGCCACACCTACACTGTTGAACGATATAACGGGTATTGCAGCATTGGCGATTGATGAAACAAAAAGATAGTTCGGAATATGAAAACTCCAGAGTATATATTTGAAACCAGTTGGGAAGTATGTAACCATATAGGCGGTATTTATACCGTATTATCGACGCGAGCCTCTTCTATGCAAGAGTTTTACCGTGACCATGTGTTCTTTGTCGGGCCTGATGTTTGGCACGAGAGCAGTTGTCCGTACTTCAAAGAAGTTAAGACGCTTCTTAAAGACTGGAAAAAGCAAGCATTGAAGGAGGGTTTGCATGTGCGTGTAGGGCGATGGATGATCCCTGGTAGTCCGATAGCCATTCTTGTGGATTACAATGATTTTTGGGAGCAGAAGAATAGCATTTACCGTCATTTCTGGGAGGTATATGGTGTTAATTCGTTGCCTGCTTATGGCGATTATGATGAGTCGTCGCTATTTGGTTATGCTGCAGGTAAGACGATGGAGAGTTTATATCGCTTTTTACATCTTGAGGAGCATGCAGTTGTGGCGCATTTCAATGAATGGATGACCAGTTTTGGTTTGTTCTACATTCGTGAGGCATTGCCACAAGTAGGTACTCTGTTTACTACTCATGCGACATCTATCGGGCGTTCGATTGCAGGGAACAATAAACCACTATACGATTATTTTTCAGGCTATCATGGAGATCAGATGGCCGAAGAACTGAACATGGTGGCAAAACACTCGACAGAGAAACGGGCGGCTTGGGAAGCAGACTGCTTTACGACCGTGAGCCAGATCACCAATAAAGAGTGTCAGCAACTACTTGATAAGTCTGCAGATATTGTTACACCTAATGGGTTTGAGGGAGAGTTTGTGCCGCAGACAGACAGTTTGTTTCGTCGTAAGAGGAATGCTGCCAGAAGGCGCCTCAAAGAAGTGGGGGAGCAAGTTTTAGGGTTTCCCATAAAAGAGAATACGCAGTTTGTATGCACGAGTGGTCGTTATGAGTGGAAGAATAAAGGCATCGATGTTTATCTACATGCGCTAAAGCGTATTCAGGAGCAAAATAACAGCGATAATGATATAGTGGCGTTCCTATTTGTTCCCGCTTGGCAAAGAGGAATACAGGATTCTGCAAGGCGTACGGATAATATGACGACGCATGTACTGTACAATCCTCAAGGTGACCCTGTGATGCATACATTACAATACCTTGCTATGCGGAACAGAGAAGAGGATAAGGTAAAAGTGATATTTGTACCTTCTTTTATTGACGAGAATGACGGGGTATTCAATATGTCGTATTATGATGTACTGATCGGGATGGATATTACAGTGTTCCCCTCTTATTATGAGCCGTGGGGTTATACTCCTTTAGAAAGTATAGCCTTTCATATTCCGACGATTACTACAGACTTGTCGGGTTTTGGAAGATGGGTTAAGCCTTACTCGGAGCATATTGCAGACGGGGTAGAAGTTATACACCGCACAGATTCTAATTGGCAGGAGGTAGTGAGCAGTGTGGCAAATACGATATGTGCGTATTTATCGTTGTCTGCAGATGGACAGCAAGAGGCTCGTTCGAAGGCTAATGCTATTGCTTTGAAGGCTTCGTGGAAAGAGTTTTTCGGTTACTATCAACAGGCATACGACATTGCTCTTTCAAAGGCGGAAAAGCGTAGGAAGTAAAGAGGAAATACGATACTCCAAAAGAAGAGCAGGAACAACTTATGCAATGCAGGTGGTTGTTCCTGCTTTGTTTTATGGTATATAAAAGGGTTCTTTATTGGAGGTAGTTCTTTATGAGGACGGAGCATGCTGTATAGATGTCTTGATATGCTTTCCCGAAGTCTCCTGTGTACCAAGGATCTTCGACATCTCTTGTACCTAAGCCTGCTGCTTGCATGAGCAACAGGACTTTATGGTCGGTGTCTTCTCCTATGACATATCGTAGATTGCGGGCGTTTGTATGGTCCATTATGTATATTATATCGTAGTATTGGTAGTCGTTTCTTGTTATCCTGCGGGCAGTATGGTGGCTGAATGGGATAGCGTTTGCAGACAGTATCTGCTTGGCAGGCGGGTAGATGTCGTTTCCTATCTCTTCGCAACTTGTTGCTGCTGACGCTATTATCAACCTGTTGTTTAGGTTGTATTGTTCTGCCAAGTGTTTCATTATGTATTCTGCCATCGGACTACGGCAGATGTTACCATGACATACAAACAGTATTCGCTCTTTCATATTGTTTGAGTATAAACAAAAAGAGCAGGAATGACCTTGTTGACATTCCTACTCTTTGATTATCGTTTTACGGTTGATTATATCCAGCGTACATAACAGAAGTCTTGCCGATGAGGAAGGTCTGCATTTTTAGGGAACATACGAAATGCGAACTTTAATGCTCCAGCGTAGTCCAATTGATAGTCGGTTTCGAAAAACATCTTTGACCCTTCTGTACGGATTAGTTTGAGTTCTTGCACCTCATAGAGTTTGTCCTCGTTTTGTGAGTTGACGCGAACTGCAACCAATTCGACTCCTATGCCTCTGTCATTTAGATCCTTCGTATCTATAGTGACTGCCAAGTGATATACTTCGCCTACCTGAGGGTTCTGCGTCAGTTGTTCAGGGATGATGACTTGAGGGACCTCTATTGCATCCCAGTGCGAAGCCATATTCTCTTTCCATGCCGCAATCTCCTTCGCTTTTTCGTAGTTGTTGGCAATGAGCCATGCGTGCCGTTTTGCCTCTTTGTTATAGAACTTTGCGAAATAGTCGTCCATCATTCGTTTTGTGGTGAAACGAGGTGTGATTTGCGTTACAGAATTCTTTATTGTTTGAATCCAGTCGGGTGAATATCCCTTTGCGTTTTTAGCGTAGTACATAGGAATGATTTCGCTCTCTAACATCTGGTAGATAGTGGCGGCGTCCAACTGGTCTTGGTGTGCCTGGTTTTCGTAGGTGCGCTTATCTGTGAGTGCCCATCCTGCTCCTTTGACATATCCTTCCAACCACCACCCATCTAAGACGGAGAAATTGAGAACTCCGTTCATTTGTGCCTTTTCTCCTGATGTGCCAGAGGCTTCGAGTGGGCGTGTCGGTGTGTTGAGCCATATATCTACTCCGGATACGAGACGCTTAGCCAAGCGCATATCGTAGTTTTCGAGAAATACAATCTTGCCTAAGAATTGGGGCATACGAGAGATTTCGATTATTCTTTTGATAAGTCCCTGTCCTCCACCATCGGCAGGATGTGCCTTCCCTGTAAATAGGAACTGTACCGGATGTTCGGTATCGTTAACCAATCGTGCCAATCGTTCGAGGTCGGTGAATAGTAGATGTGCGCGTTTGTAAGTAGCGAAGCGTCTTCCAAATCCGATGATAAGTGTATTGGGGTTCATTTCTTCCAATACTCTTACTATACGACTGGGGTCTCCTTGGTTTTTCATCCATGTTTCACGGAATTGTTCACGGATGTAGTCGATCAGTTTTGTCTTGAGTGACATACGGGTTTTCCATATTGTCTCGTCGGACAGACTATTGAATGGTTCCCATAGTTGTGCGTTCGATTGGTCTTTGTACCATTGTGCGGGGAAAGTTTCTTTATAGACTTTCTTCCATTCGGATGCCGTCCATGTGGGCATGTGGACACCATTAGTCACATAGTCAACATGGAGTTCCTCAGGATAGTATCCAGGCCAAATAGGGGCGAACATTTTTTGAGATACGGTTCCGTGTAGGCGGCTAACACCATTGACCTCTTGAGAAGTATTGCAGGCGAAAACTGACATAGAGAACTTTTCGTTGGTTCCAGGATGTTCTCGTCCTAAATCAATGAACTGCGCCCAATCAAGTCCCAACTTGGCAGGGTATTCGCTCATATATTTGTAGAACAGTCCTTCTTCGAAGGAGTCGTGTCCTGCCGGTACAGGAGTATGGCAGGTGTATAGTGCGGAAGAGCGTACCACTTCGATTGCCTGATTGAATGTCAAGCCTTCTTCTTGAACCAAGTCAACAAGGCGTTGTACATTTATAAAGGCTGCGTGTCCTTCGTTGCAGTGGTAAACATCTTTTTTTATTCCTAACTTCTTGAGTGCCAACATACCTCCGATACCTAACATTATCTCTTGTTTGATGCGGTTCTCCCAATCGCCTCCGTAGAGTTGGTGGGTGATGGAGCGATCGTATTCGGAGTTGAGGTCGTTGTCGGTATCCAAAAGGAATAGACTAATTCTGCCGACGGCTACTCTCCACAAGTAAGCATAGACGGTTCTGCCAGGATATGGAACCTCTATTACCATAGGTGTGTCATCGGGGTTCTTCACCTGTTTGAGTGGCAAGTTTGCGAAGTTCTGGGGTTCGTAGTTGGCTATCTGTTGTCCTTCGGGTGAAAGAGTTTGTGTGAAATAACCATAGCGGTAGAGAAATCCGATGGCTGTCATATCGACATTGCAGTCGGATGCTTCTTTCAAATAGTCTCCCGCCAAGATACCTAATCCGCCGGAGTAGATTTTGAGGATGTGTGAGAGTCCGTACTCCATAGAGAAGTAGGCAATACTTGGTTTTTGGGTATCTTTGGGTTCGTCCATATATGCACGGTACTCGGCATAGGTATGGTCTAATTGTGCCATGAACTGCTCATCTTCGCCCAACTCAAGCAGTCGCTCGTAGGATATACGATTTAACAGGATGATAGGGTTGGAACTTGATTGATGCCAAACGGCATTGTCGATATTTCGAAAGATGTTCTTAGCATCGGTATTCCAGACCCACCAAAGGTTGTAGGCTATTTCCTCCAACTTTTTCAGTTTCTCGGGCAGATTTGCGTGGACATTGATTTCTTTCCAGTTTGGTTGATTAACCTTGCTTACTTGAATTCTCATTATAAGTTTCTTAATTAGTTATAGATTCCAGTTTATAGTTGCCTCGTTGGTTTAAGCACAAAAGGCGCGCAAAGTTAGGCATTTTTTTCGGATTATTCAAGTTGCAAGGGGCAATATTTACCGTATTTTGGTTGTTATTTTGTCGGCGGAGAGAGGGGTTGAGGAGTTAGAGTTGAGGGTTATACAAGGGGAATAAGACAAGCCTGATGGTTTGTCCGCAGGCGGGGCGCCCGCGTCCCCAGTGTTGAGGGGTTGGAGGTGGGGGCAGGTGCGGTGGGGGATATAGAGGAACTAGACGGTCTAGAGGATCTAGGGGGTTAGGTGAAGGGAGGAGAGCCATAGTATGGTGTGGCTCTACAGTGAGCAAAAGCGCAGCAAGGAGTTATTGTAATTTAAGAATTAAGGGTTAATAATAAATATGCGGAGAGAGGTGTTTGGGAGGGGGATTGGAGGTAGTTTGTAGGGTGTTCCTATAGTCTTCCTATATTCGTCCTATATTCATCCTATATAAAACCTTCGAAATGGGTAGTGTTTATCGGGCTTGGCGGAAGGGGAGCGGGAGGGAAGGGGGAGTTTTTGGAAAGGATGGGGTGTTAAAGGTGATAGGGGGAAAGTTAAGAGATGTTGGGAGATTAGTGTTGAGAAGGTGGGGTTATACAAGGGAAGTAATGGCTTGTCCGCAGGCGGGGCGGAAGTGTCCCAAGTGTTGAGGGGTTGGAGGAGGGGGTGGTTTTGGTGGGGGATGTAGGGGAACTAGACGGTCTAGGGGATCTAGGGGATTAGGGGAAGGGAGGAGAGCCATAGGACGGTGTGGTTCTACGGTGAGCAAAAACGCAGGGGGGAGGGGGCAGTTTTGTTGGGGGAGATAGGGGAACTAGACGGTATAGGGGATCTAGGGAGTTTGGGGAGGTATTGAGAGGCATAGCACGGTGTGGCTCTACAGTGAGCATAAGCGCAACAACGAACCATTATAAGCATAGCAAGGAACTATTATATGGTGGGCATTAGCGTAGCAAGAAACCATTATAAACGCAGCAAGGGGGCTGGTAGGAATTAGCAAGTAAGATGCAAAGCGGATATGAGGAGGTGGGGACGGGAAATGAGGATGGTTAGGGGTAATAATGATTGAATTATCGACAAAGTAGGGATATCCTCTTGCACGGATATAAAGAAAATAGTACCTTTGCCAAGATATACACAGAATGAAGACCATAGATGCATTGCAGATAATATGAGAGCGAACCATACAAGAAGCGGGCGTCGTAAGAATGAGCGTCCACGCATCACCCAACTCGTTGACGCTATACAACAAGAATTTATTCATCATCCTGACACATTGTACACTCCCCAGAAGATAGCCCGTTGCAGCGGGGCAAAGACGGTGAGGGACGAACTTGCCGTACGGGAGATACTGACCAATCTGATGAATTTTGACTTCATCAGCAGGAACGAATTTGGTCTGTATACGCTCAAGAAGAACAATCAGCAAACGCATGGGGGAAGTGAGCGTGACACCTTTGTCGGTGAACTAAAGATTTGTCCGAAAGGCGGTTATGTTGCTATCAAGAGCAGTATATTCAAGGGTGATGTGTTTGTGCCGACGGATGCGCTGAACCATGCTATGGATGGGCAGAAGGTAGTTGTCCGGTTGAAACGTTGGGGTCAGTCGCATAATTCGCCAATGGGTGAGATTATCGACATTTTAGGTTTGCCTGGTGAGAATGAGACGGAGATGCACGCTATTTTGGCTGAATTTGATTTGCCATACAGTTATCCGTCAGCCTTAGAAGCCTCAGCAGACCAAATACCTAATAGTATTCCCGCCAGCGAGATAGCCCGTCGCAGGGATATGCGTTCGGTCTGCACCTTTACTATCGACCCTCGCGATGCAAAGGATTTTGATGATGCGCTCTCCTTTCAAGTACTCGGCGGTGAAGGTAAGTCGGTGCTTTACGAAGTGGGCGTGCATATTGCCGATGTGTCGCATTATGTGAAGGTCAATTCGGACATAGACAAAGAAGCCTACCGGCGTGCCACATCTATCTATCTTGTTGACAGGACGATACCTATGCTTCCTGACCGACTTTGTAACCAGATATGTTCGTTGCGTCCCGACGAAGACAAGTTGGCGTATTCGGTGGTGTTCAAGATAGATGAGAAAGCGCATGTGGTTGATTATGAGATATGTCACACGGTTATTCGCAGCAATCGCCGTTTCACCTACGAGGAGGCTCAGCAGCGCATAGAGGAGCAGAAGGGGGATTTTGCAGAGGAGTTGCTTGCACTCAACCATTTGGCACAGATTCTTCGGGAACGGCGTTTCGAGCAGGGTGCTATTTGTTTTAACCGTGAAGAGATCCGGTTTGAGATTGATGGGGAAGGTAAGCCCATCTCGGTATATAGCAAGGAACAGAAAGAATCGAACCAACTTGTGGAGGAGTTTATGCTTTTGGCGAACAAGGCTGTTGCGCAGTTCATAGGTAAGCCCAAAGAGCAAGGGAGACGCTCGGCGCATGGTGTGAAGTCGTTTGTGTATCGAGTGCATGATGTTCCCGACCCGAGTCGGATACAAGACTTCTCCCAGTTCATCAAGCGTTTCGGGTATAACCTGAAGACTTCCACAAAGAAAGGGACGACCTCGAAGAACATCAACAAACTGCTATCGCAGGTGGATGGGCGTCCTGAACAGAACCTTATTGAGACCTTGGCGGTGAGGAGTATGGCGAAAGCCGTTTATTCTACCGACAATATCGGTCACTATGGTCTTGCCTTTGCATATTATACGCATTTTACATCTCCTATCAGGCGTTATCCTGACTTGATGGTTCACCGTTTGCTGGACAGGTATATCGGTGGCGGAGGTTCGGTCAATAAGAATGATTTGGAAGAGAAATGTCGTCACTGTTCGAACCAAGAGCAGTTGGCAGCGAACGCCGAGCGGGCAAGTATCAAGTACAAACAGGTGGAGTTTCTTTCCGATAAGATAGGTAAAGAGTACTATGGTCTTATATCAAGCGTGACGGAATGGGGGATGTATGTAGAGTTGGAGGAAAACAAATGCGAGGGTATGGTTTCGATACACCACTTTGACAGGAGCGACTATTTTGTGTATAACGAGAAGGAGTTCTGCCTTGAGGGCATCCACAGCGGCAAGCGATACCAGTTGGGAGACAGGGTGAAGATACGCATTGCGCACGCCGATGTTCAGCGGAGGCAGTTAGACTTTTATCTTGTCGAGCAAGAGTAGGAATATATAAAAAGAGTTATTCGCAGGTTATGCAAGAGCATTTACACATAAAAAGACTCCTCGTTCTTCTGCTATTGGTTGCGGTATGTACAGGTTATCTGTCGGCAGAGGTAGCAGTAAATCTTTCATCGGGACAGACTATTGTCGGGGAAATACTGTTCGAGAACGAGGAAGTGATCGTTATACGCACAGAGGCCGGAATGCGTTACCAATACCCACGCCAGGACATAGTGTCTATCGGCGAGGCGGAAGTGCAGAAAGAGGATGCCGAAAGCCAGAATACAGCAGAGAGGAAGGTGGGTGTTGGGGTGCAGGTAGTAGGTGGTGCCGCCTTTCTTCCGCAAGAGCCGGTTGGCGGGTTTGTGGGTGCAGACCTCAAGATAGGAGCATGCAACCTGATGCAGAGGCATATCTTTTTAGGAGGGTCGGTAGGTTATCGCGCCTTTATTATGGACGGCAAGCACATCGGATTTGTTCCGCTACAAGTATGCACCGAGATACCTTTTCTGCTGTATAAGAATGCGCCTTATATCGGTATGGGGGTGGGATACGGGATAGCCGTTGATAAATCGTACAAGGGAGGACTGTTTGTTAATCTTGAAATAGGGTGGCGACATCAGATAACCCCCAATAGTGCCTTGACACTTGCTTGCTACAGCGAATATCAGCAGGGACTCTTTACTGTATCGGAGATAATCAACGAAGAAACCTATACACAACAATCTTACTTGGGTCTATCGACGATAGGACTCAAGTTGGGCATCCGTTTCTGAACGATGGCAAAGGAGAACAAAGACATTAGGAAAAAAGCACTACGGGAACACCGTGTTTCTGTGTTGCTGAATGATAGTGAGATGCGTACGCTTCTGACCTACTGCAAACGGTATAAGTTCCGTAACCGCTCGCACGCAATTCGGCAATTGCTCATCAAAAACATCCTCAAACAGTTCGACAAGGATACCCCTACCCTGTTCGACTGATCCGGTCGGTTGCTTTCTACAATAACAAAGCGAGGCACCTTTCAGTGAAGATGCCTCGCTTTTTCTTTGAGATTGTATCTCGCTGTTTATTTGGAGAGTATCACGAACTCTACACGACGGTTCAACGCACGACCTTCTTCTGTATCGTTGGTTGCAATCGGTTCAGACTTACCCTTTCCTTCATACTCCAAGCGTGATTTGTCGATGCCACGCTTGGTCATCTCGTTAGTGACAGAACGGGCGCGTCCTTCGGACAAGCGTTGGTTGAACTCAACACTACCTACTGCGTCGGTGTGACCTATGATTCGAATCCTTACGGTCGGGTTCTCGCTCAGGAAGTCATACAAATCCTCCAATACCTGATTCGACTCCGGCAGCACTATCGTCTTGTTGGTTGCGAAATGCACATCCAATAGCGTCACCACTTTTTCTTTGACCTCCTGCAATGCGAAATGCACAGTATCCCGCTCGAAAGTGAACAGCCCGGCGAAAGGCAGATAACCCGTCTTACGCACATACGCCATATAGGTTCCCGGCTCCAACTTACTCTCGAAACTATACTGCTCGTTGGACATATCTATCGAGTACAAAGAACGCTCGCCCTTTGTATCATAAATCTCGACAACAGCATCCGACAATCTGGCTAAGGTCTCCTTATTTTCCACTACACCACACAGATAGTACTTGGGTTCGGGCTTAGGCTGAGGTTGTGGCTTGGGCTTGGGTTGAGGCTTTGGTTTGGGAGTGCGCTTGGGTGGAATAGGCTTCTCAAACTCATACATAATCGTAAATTTGACGCCTATAGTCAATGGGTTAAGGCTCATTTTCTCTGCACCGGAAGTACCCAGAGTCGTATTAACTCCTGCCAAACTGTTACTCCCTTCCGCAAATACCGGCATGCGACCATATTCGCTGTTGGATGCACCGTCCCCAAACGGTGCTGCCGCACTGCTATTTTTTGCATAGTTGTTGGTGTTCAAGAAGCCATAATCGGCGAACACACTCGCACGGTAGTGTAATAGTTCCTTAAAGGTCCTCTTTCTGCGTGCCTGTCCACGCTTACGACGAGGAGGTGGCGCCGCTAACCAACGGTCCAAGTCAATACCTGCCTCCAATGCCAAAGAGACCGTCGGACGCAACGACAAGTTGCCTTTGTATCGGTCCGACTTGGTGGACATCATTTCATGCGTGTAGATATTCTCCAAGTCCGCAGGCAACTTTCCGTGTGTGCCTGTCACATCCAGCATACCACGAGAACTATAGCCTCCTGCTACCGGAATCCCTACTTTGGGACCTACAAAGAAAAAGAAGTCGTTATATTGTGCGCCAAACAAAATAGGCACCTGCACAAAGAATGTATTGCGAGTCTCTTTCCAGTCCCTGAAACCATAATGATAGGTCATATCGTATGGGTATAGCATCTGCGCATCAATCGTAAAGTCTGTGATACGGGAAGTCGAGTTGATATAATCGAAGTCGATACCCGTCTGAAAGTGAAAAGCCTCTTTCTCCAACTCATAGAACAGCGACAGACCTCCTATCACGCCACCTTGCGTCTTCAAATCAAATTGGTCGAGCGTATTGGTCGAGAACTTATTGTCCAACAACGCCGCATAACCCAACTTGGGCGATAGACCCACATAGTGAGTCTGAGCAAACGAACCACCTACCTGCGCCGCCAAAAAGAGCAACAATAGGCAACTGTATCTTAATGTATCTCTCATTATGATTCTTTCTAAATAGTATTCATTTTCATCTTAATAGCGCACGGAATGTCTCCTTGTTGCCTTGCATATCGGTCACACTTACCACATACAGACCATTCCTGCTCGGCAGAACTATCTCGCCCCAGCCATCAATCTGCGTTGAAGCAACCAACACACCCAACGGGGAATAGACTTGAACATTAGCCCTGCGGGATGTCTGCATCTGCATAGCCTGCCCATCGGTAGCATGGAACACGAGAACGATCGAATCCCGCTCCTTGTCCGAGATGCTGTGAGGACGGAAACCGCAAGTCATAATCGACACTCCATCGTCCGCACGGGTCAGCAGTACGGAGTATTCGGCATCAAGCGACAGTTTTTCCTCCGGCAAATACAGACGGAACTGCGTCTCTCCTGGCAACATCTCACCATCCTTGTACCATTGATAGGCGGTGAACTCATAGCCACCGTTCCATGCGGAATTGGTCACCGACAATACATCGTCCCACAACTGCAGCAAGATACTGTCAGGATACAGCACATCAAACTCAATGAACATATCCACATCGCTGCACTTGTTCAAGTCGTTCATCACAAGGTTAGCCTTGTAGTGGTTCGGGCGTTTATATGCCCCGCCTTCTGTACTGATCGGAATATCTATTGTCAAGTCTTGCCGTTTGCTGTCCACAGGAACTTCCAGAATATCCTTAAACCCGCCGCTATGACCTGTATCATCGAACAACAGCGAATAGAATCCCGCCATACCTTGGTCAATATGAACCGTGATGGGAAGGATCTTGTCATCGCCACATATCACCGTCGGAGCGTCGAGCAAAGTCACTCTCAGGTTGTCTAACACTTCCACATAACGCAACCACACAATGCTGTCGCAGTCCTCCACACGGGTCTGATACGGGATATGATAGTCATACTCCCCTTCTGTCGTGATGCTGTGACCTTGCCACTCGTAGGTCTCGCCGCCGCAGATAACAACTGTGTCGCGCACCGTATCTGCCTTAAGCACCTCTAAGTGAAGCGTTAGCAAACTGTCGCAACCTGCCCATGTGTTCAACAGAACATTGTATGTACCTGCTTCCGTATAGGTCTTACCCTCGAACTCTATCGAACCCCCTTCGCATAAATAGGCGGTCGTCTCTGCTGACGAAGGACCTATCGCAGGCGCATCTATATAAAAGTCTTGCACATCCGAACAAGTCTCTCCACGCATCGTCACGGCAAGACGGAGATGTACCGTACCGCCATCCCTCGACAGAAGCACACGCGACGGTGCTTTCTCGTTCGAGAACACAGTAGCCACACCTGCTTCGTCCACAAGCGACCATTCATGACTATTGCAATCTTCCATAAAAGTCTCAACCTCTCTACCCGAGAACGGACTCGTATAGTAACCGAACACACCACTCTTGTTCGTTATCTCCAAATAATTCTCGCAGTTCTCCGACACGCAACGAAGTTCAGCCCGTGCCTTGGGGAAGCGCGCTTGAGCGGAAGCCGACAAAGTAAAGTAGCAACTCGAATTGGTAAGAGAGATAAGATCGCAAGAGTAATAGTTCGAATCACTCGCTGCTATGTACAACTGTCGGGATGTTGGATCCTGACCTTCGTAGAACGGTTCAGATGGATTGTTCGGCTTATACCAACGGTATGTGAAACCCTCATCCACAGTCAACTCTCGCGGCTTCTCTCCACAAGTAACTCCTTTCATCTCCCCCGAAGAGCAATCCAAAGTAAAATAAGCATAGCCATAATGCGCACCCTGAGAACAGTCGTATGTGGTAAGGCGTATCTTTATGGTCTGACCCTCTAACTCTCTGACATTCAACCCCACAGTAGTCCACTCCTTCCAAAGCACCTTGTTATACCCTGTCCCAATCGTATGCCAGCCTTCCGTGTTTATACCCGCACGGAAATCCGCTGCACCACAGATAGCATCCACAGGAGTCCCGTCCGCATGCAGAATCTCAAGCGTAAAACGAGGCTGTTCGTTCGCACTATGACTCGGATCCTGCAAAACAAGCGCATACTTCAATAGCAACACGCCAACATCCTCACCCAAAGTAGTTGTGTAAGTGATCGACTCCCACTCTGCCCCGTCATCCCAGTTGCCCAAGCGTACCGACGCCACTGCACCCACAGGCTTCGTCGGAAGCATATTCTCCGTCCGCTCATCCGTCTCGCCGTCAATATAATGATAGGTGTGGCGGCTCTGCTCTGAGGCATAACCATAGTCCACCACGCCTACCGTTCCACTCGAACCCGTCACATCTGAGGGATAACTCCATGTACCATACCGACACTCTACGCCTGACGCATTGAAGTTTAGATAGTCCAAACAGTGACTCGACGGGTCGTAGATAAGTTTGTTCGGGTATATCGCCCACTGCGATGAACCATCGCTGCACACTGCACGGACACGGAATGTATATACCCCCTCCGGCATATCCGACAAGGAATACTGAAAACTGTTGCTCGTCGTATTCTCACTCACATTAACGGTGTTGCCAGAGGTGGTGGAATAGAACTGAACATCATACGATGTGGCATTACCCGTCCAAGAGAATTTCGCCATTCCGCTCTCCATCGCATAGGTAAGAGCAGTCGGCATAGTAAAGCAAGAACCCGCTGCAGGCTTCGCTGTGATATAGATATTGTCTATTGCCGCCGACACCGAAGTTGGAGTGGCACTCGTGTTGTTCACCAACCACATGAACACCAGGTTATAACCCGTCGCCGCATTGGCTGCATCCACGAACACTGTACCCGAGATATTCGAAAAAGCACTATTGCTGCGCAACGGGAATGAAACGCTATTCGTAACACCTGCCGACACGACCTGCTTGCAATTCTGCACCTCATTCCCCCCCACATACACAGGCAGGGTTGCACCTGTCTGCTGACCGGAGATGCTATTCGAAACAGGTACCCACAACGCATACAAACCATCGGAGGTGGAACCGCCTGCCTTCCAATCGAAAGATATATCATACTGCCCCTGCGGCAAAATAAATGTACGATAAGCACACACCACGTATGAACCTGCATCGTAACCCACAGTCCCCGCCTTGTTAACCACATACAACGACTGATTACCCGACATGGCTGTCTGGGTGCCTATCGACCATTTCGTCTTTACCGAAAGAGTCGGATTAAATACATTGGGCGGAACATCGGCAAACTGCCATTCTGACACTTCGGCAGACTCTTCAAAGGAGTTTTCGTAGGGAACGGTCGTTACGGCAGCAGCAGTGGCTGACCCTGCAAATCCGCAGAGCATACCCAAAGCAAACAACCCAACCTTTCCGACAATTGACATAGAGTAGAACATTTTTCTCATATCCAATCTCTTTATAGATTACTCAATTACAAACAGATAACAAAGAGAGATACCTTGCTCTCCAAAGCAATCTCTCATACCTTAACTCGCGCCACGCCTGCCCCTTCTGACGGAAAGTGCGTAGCGTATAACAAACTTTGCGCAAAAATAGAGAAAAGAATGCAAAACAACAAATTTATTATTGACATTTTGTAAAAGTATTGTATAATTTCTAATCATTCGGCTTCTGTAGCCTGTTCAACTCCATACAAAAGTCCGTAAAATTCCCTTTTCGATTGCTTTTTCATCAATACCCACCCGCCAATACCTCCCGAAGCCCTCCAAAAGTTCTTACAATGCCCTCCAAAAGTTCTACCAATGCCCTCCAATACCTCCTCCTGAAAACTCCCCTCCGCCAAGCCCCATATTTACTGCCCATTCCAAAGGATTTATATACGATCTATATAGGATGAGTATAGGACGAATATAGGATGAGTATAGGATGAACATACCAACACCCTCCCAACTCCATAGAAAATTGCTCACCGTAGAGCCACCCCGTCCTATGCCTCTCATCCCCTCCTCCAACCACCTATATCCCCTAGATTTCCTAGATTTCCTAGTTCCTCTACCAACTACCCCACCCATAAACTCATAAACTCATCAACCAATAAACCAACCCCTCACTCACTTTCGGCCTTGTGTCGGTGCGTCAAAAATGGAGCGAGTACTGCGAAAAGCGGAGGTACTGTCTGAGCGTAGCGAGTTGTGCCGTAGCCGCAGGACGAGCGACCATTATTTTTGGCAACGCCCGACACACAGCCGATGAATTTTCTTTGCTTCGTTTCTTTTGTTCATGCAAAAGAAATGAAGAACA
>CAVEIE010000005.1:0-121472 GCA_963615895.1 Bacteroidaceae bacterium
GCCTCTCATCCCCTCCTCCACCCCCCTAGATCCCCTAGATTTTCTAGTTCCCCTATATCCCCCACCACACCTGCCCCCACCTCCAACCTCTCAACTTCCCTCTCCCCTTCACTCTAAACACTTTACCCCTCTTAAAACCATTCTCTCAACCAACTCTGGCTCACTTTTTGCTAACAATTACCCGAAAATAAATCAAACAATATATGCAAACAAAAACAATCCCCGTCCTACTACTCACGGGTTATCTGGGTAGCGGTAAAACAACACTCCTCAATCGTATCCTTACAAACCAAAAAGGTATCCGCTTCGCAGTGATTGTTAACGATATAGGTGAAGTAAATATCGATGCCGACCTCATACAGAAAGGAGGCGTAGTCACGGCTCAAGACGACAATCTGGTCGCCTTGCAGAATGGATGCATCTGTTGTACTCTCAAAATGAATCTTGTAGAGCAACTGCACGATTTATGCGCACAACAAGCCTACGACTACATCGTTATCGAGGCATCTGGTATATGCGAACCCGCACCTATTGCACAGACACTATGTTCCTATCCGCAAATAGTTGCCAAATCAGAAGCACCCGTTCCCGTATTGGATAGCATCATCACAGTAGTGGATGCCCTCCGTCTGAAAGACGAATTTGCTTCTGGAAACGATCTGCAAAAAGACAATATAAGTGAAGACGATCTCGCTTCCTTGGTCATACAACAAATCGAATTCTGCAATCTAATCTTGCTCAACAAAGCATCAGAGGTAACTGCCGACGAGTTGCGGCATATACAAGCCGTCATTCGTGCCATACAACCGAAAGCGGAGATTATCCCTTGCGACTACTGCGATGTGTCTTTCGATAAAATACTCAACACCCGCCTCTTTTCCTTCGACGAAGTGGCAGGCTCTGCTGCTTGGATCGCAGGGGTAGAAGGAGATGTGGACGATGATGACGACGAAGAAGATGAACACTCACACGAACATCATCACCACGACCACGAACATTTCCATAATGAAGAAGAGGGCGAAGCACTCGAATACGGCATTTCTACTTTCGTCTATTATCGACGCAAACCTTTTGATTTGAACCGCTTCGATGAATTCGTGGCACGACATTGGCCCAAAAGTGTTATACGCTGCAAAGGTATGTGCTATTTCGATACGGAATACGATATGTGCTATGTCTTCGAACAATCAGGCAAACAGTTCAACCTCAGACAAGCGGGGGCATTCTATGCCACAATGCCTAAAGACGATTTACAACAAGCATTGGCGCACGACCCTATGCTACGCCGTGATTGGGACAAACAATACGGAGACCGTATGCAGAAACTCGTCTTTATAGGACAGAATATGGACAAAGAAGCCATCTGTAGGCTATTAGACGACTGTCTGGTCTAACCCTACTGCACATAAACACGCTTCACACGCTGTGACACGGAGGTCAGTATCTCGTAGGTGATAGTAGATAACTTCTTGGCTAACTCCTCTATCGGTAGATCGTCACCAAATACAACTGCGGCATCACCTGCATGGGCGTCCGTTCCCGTAACATCAATCATTGCAAGGTCCATACATACATTGCCCAACACGGGACAACGCTTGCCCCGTACCAACACCTCGCCGCCATAATTGCCAAACCGACGGTCAAAACCATCTGCATATCCGATGGGTATAACCGCCACCTGCCTGTCTTCATGCAGAAAAGTGTGCCGTCCGTAACCGATACTTTCGCTGGCTCTCACTACCTTAACAGATAGTATAGTCGTGCGTAGTGTACATACATTGCGCAAATGCCTCTCAGAAATAGCACTGAAACCGTACATACCTATACCCAATCTGCAACCATCCATCTGATAAGCAGTGAAGCGTTCTATACCGGCGGAATTAAGTATATGCTTCAAGATAGTATGATCGGGCGTATCCAAACGCTGTTTCAAATAATCAGCGCAACGATTGAAACGGTTGATCTGTTCATGCGTAAATGTATCAAATTGCTCCTCGTCTGCACCAACCAAATGAGAAAATACCGAATACACCGATACTACCTGTTGCGAAGCAAGCATATCACCCAGTTCTTGCATATCATCCCATTCAAACCCTAAGCGGTGCATACCCGAATCAATCTTGATATGTATAGGATAATGCTCCACTCCTTCTGCCTCCGCCACTTCTATAAAGTGACGGAGAGATTCAAACGAATAGATATTAGGCTGCAAATTATTTTCAATAATCTTTCTAAGTGCCGTCTCTTCAGGATCCATGATAATGATAGGTAGCGTAATACCAGCACGCCGCAACTCTACTGCTTCATCACACACTGCAACCGCCAAAGTATCTGCCAAATGCTCTTTCTGTAAGCACTTCGATACTTCCACATACCCCGTACCGTATGCAAAGGCTTTCACCATACATATCAAACGGGTTCCCGGCTTAAGTAACGAGCGGAAATAACGAACATTGGACGCCAGAGCCGTAAGATTGATTTCCATCACGGTCTCATGAGTCTTCTCCATCAACATCTCATTGATGCGTTCTTCCGTATAACCTAAATAACGCAACACCGCTGCACAAGTACGCACATTCTGATGCGAGGACTCTTCTATTACGGTCTGTGAATGTCGGAACAAGCGCATTTTCTCGGCTCTCTTTTCATCAAGAGAGGTAAAATTTTCGCCGTGTTCTTCTCCAATATAAGTAACAACACCTATCGTCGGACGAATGATACGCTCCAGACGATCCATCTCACCACGCTGCGATATGCCTGCTTCAAAGATACCTAATTCTGTCTGATCAGTCATTTGCCAAACAGACAAAGGTACGCCAATCTGTGAATTGAACGACTTCGGAGAACGGGTAATCCTGTAATCATCCTTCAACAATTGATACAACCACTCTTTTACTACCGTCTTTCCATTACTCCCCGTAATACCAATCACGGGACAATGATAAAGGCTGCGCTTATAAGCGGCTAAGTCTTGTAATGCGTACAACGAATTGGCAACAAACAGAAAAGTAGCGTCATTCAATCTTACTGCCAACTGCTGATTATATGGGTTCGTATTCAATACAAACGCTCTAACTCCTTGCGTATAAAGATTTCGAATGTAGTGCGCTCCGTCATTCTTTGCTGTCTCCAACGCAAAGAATAGGGTATTCAATGGGGCGGTATGCAATTCCCGAGAATCCGTTAGCAGATACTCAATATCAATATCTGCAACAATACGACTTTCTGGCGCCAATAACCTTACTATAGTGGATAGTTCCATATTTCTTGTTTTATAGTTCCTGATTTCTACTTTATTCTATCCGTCATCTTCCCCTATACCTGCAAGCACTCAGAAATTAATGCGTTTCACTCTATAACCCAATTCTGTAAGTAGTTGCGTCACTCGTTCCCGCACATCACCTTGTAGGAGAATCTCTCCTCCCCGCACCGACCCGCCTACTGCCAATCTCCTGCGCAGGTATTGTCCTAATTCTTCTATCTGATCATCTGTACCAGTATGTTCTGTTAGGAGTGTAGCAGTCTTACCCTTACGCTTATCCAACTCTACACGAAGACGCGGCAAACGCTCTACCTTCGAAGATGCTTCTTCCTTCTCCGGTTCTTCTGCCTGAGGCATATCAGGCAACAGACTTGCTAATTGTTCTTGCCAATCCATAAAACGATTTCCTATATCTGACTTGCAATGCTCAAATGCTCAAAGTAGTATGGTTAATTGACTGCAATTCGCTAATCATTAATAAGTTGAGTGGCGATCGTATAAATAAGAATACCTGCTGTAACACTCACATTAAGCGAATGTTTTGTGCCATATTGCGGTATCTCTATACATCTATCGGCAATATCTACCACCGACTGTTGAACACCAAATACCTCATGTCCCAACACGATTGCATACTTCTCTCCTCGTACAGGGTGAAAGTCTTGCAAAAGCGTACTTCCATGAACCTGCTCCACAACAACTATCTGGTATCCTTCATCACGCAAGCGTCCTACCGCATCAATCGTTTCTTTGCAGTAGGTCCAACGAACAGTCAGTTCCGCACCGAGTGCCGTCTTATGTATCTCCGTATTAGGAGGCGTACAGGCTATCCCGCACAACACTATCTCTTGCAAGCGGAATGCATCTGCCGTACGAAATACTGCCCCTATGTTATGTTGACTGCGGACATTATCCAACACCACCACAAGGGGTATCTTCTCAGCCCTTGCATATTGCTCTACAGAGAGCCTGTTCATCTCAACCGTCGTCAGTTTCTTCATAGCTCTGTTGTCTTTCCGCTAACTTGCCAGTCCTCTGCATAGAGTTCAAACTCACGAGCCTGAATGCTGTCACCTTGCAAAAGCGATTGTTCCGCTCTCTTTAGATACAGAGAAGCAATATGCTCTTGCAACTGACTCTTTAGCAACAACATATCTTCTTGTTGCGGTTCCAGTGTCAAGGACAGTTGCAGCAAGTCCCATGCAAACAGAGCATCACTTATTTTCTCCGAACTGACATAAAGCCTCAACCTCTCATTGCACTTCTCTAAAAGAACATCCTTGTTCGATAGGCGTTCCCCTTCTGTCACAAGGTACTTTTCTAAAAGCAAGGTGTAATATCCCTTCGCCGCATCTACATCGTGCGATAGCAATGCCGCATCGGCTCTTACCTTCAGCATATCCACCACCTTCGAGCGTGCCGCATCATAGTGTCCCGTGTAGTAACTAATCTCTGGCTGCCACACCCAACGGTCATTCGCCCCGTACAGAGGCAAGGGTATCTCTCCGAAATGGCTGTTTATCTCGTCCAAAAGCCGATATATCTCGCATCGTTGCATCGCCTGTTCAAGGTCATCCTCATCAGGCAATGCCAGCAATTGTTTTCGGGTACTCTCTTGCATCTCGTCCCAATGCCGGTATATAAAATCAGTGGCGGTCCGGTTTGTCGGTTGCAAGGTCAAAATATAAGTGGCGGTATCCATCGACTCCAAGTAACTGTCTGCACGCCAAAGACGCTCCATGGAAACAACTAAGCGGGATATTTTCGGTCTGTTCTCTTTCTCTTGCGCAGAGAGTGGCAATAACAGAACGGACAAAAACAGAGTCAAACAGAGTTTCTTCATAATATATATCATTTTCTTGCCTGTGGTGAATCTCTTTCCAATGCTATAGAACCAAATAATCTTGCGGTTTGCCGAAACAACGCTCCGCCTCCCCGAAGATTATATCTCTAACTTCATACATATCCAAACCCCTTCCACACTCTTCCTGCATCGAAGTCACCGACTTGTCCCTGAAACCGCAAGGATGGATATGAGAGAAATACGACAAATCGGTATTCACATTCAATGCAAAGCCGTGCATCGTAACATAACGGGACGCCCTCACTCCTATCGCACATATCTTCCTTGCTCGTTGCCCATACGGATCGATCCACACCCCGGTAGCACCCTCCAAACGATCTCCCTCAATCTGGTAATGAGCCAACACTTGAATAATAACCTGCTCCAAAAGAAAGATATAGTTCTTCAAGCCCAACCGAAACTGTTCAAGGTCGATAATAGGATAACCCGTCCATTGACCCAACCCGTGAAAAGTAATATCTCCTCCTCTATCTACCCTCAAAAGTGTTACCCCTGCCTTCGCCAACTCCTCCTCCGAAAGAAGCATATTCGCTGCATCCCCATGCCTGCCTATCGTGTACACGGGTAAATGCTCACACAAGATAAAATCGTTCTCTGGCAACAACCCCTCCGCCTTCATCCGCAACTTGTCTGCAAACAACTGCTCTTGCCTGTCCCATGCCGTACGATAATCTATCCTCGACCAATCAACGCAATGTATTACGGGATTCGTGGCTTGCATATATCAATCATTATACCTATTTTTGCAGTGCAAAGATACAATGTATTGGTGAAATCTACAAATAAAATACCGATAGAACTTCTCGCACCTGCCCGCGACAAAATTGTCGGCAAAGCAGCCATTGACTGTGGCGCAGATGCTATCTACATAGGGGCTGACCAGTTCGGGGCTCGGCAAGCGGCAAACAATACTTCGGAGGATATACGGGAATTAGCGGAATATGCCCACCAATATGGAGCAAAAGTATGGGTCGCACTCAACACCATTCTCCAAGACAATGAACTCCAAAAAGCCGAACATATCGCATGGGAGATGTATCACGCTGGTGCCGACGGACTGATTATACAAGACCTTGGACTTCTCGAATGTCATCTACCGCCCATGCGGCTCCATGCCTCTACACAATGCAACAACACCTCTCTCTCTAAGGTGCAATGGCTTGAACAAATAGGGTTCCAACGCGTTGTTCTTGCCCGTGAATTGGGTATAAACGAAATAACAGCAATACACAACAATACCCGCATCGAGTTGGAAGCCTTTGTACACGGAGCATTGTGTGTGTCCTACTCTGGCGAGTGCTATCTTAGCCAAGCACTGCAAGGCAGAAGTGCCAATCGAGGTGCGTGCGCTCAACTATGCCGTATGCCCTACGACCTCTTGGATAAACAACGCAACTGCATCGCACATCAGAAGTATGTCCTCTCCTTGCACGATATGGACAGAAGCCAATACCTTCTTCAACTCCTGCAAGCAGGAGTCACAAGCCTGAAGATAGAAGGACGACTCAAAGGCGAAGACTATGTACGGAATGTCGTTTCCTACTACCGGAAAGCATTGGACAACATCTTTCTAATGCCCGATTCACCCTACACTCAAGCAGCCAAAGGCGTAGTACATACTGGCTTCACACCCGATCTCGGCAAAACCTTCCGACGGGGACAAGTCGATTATTTCCTGCACGGCAGAACAACGCAACTCGCCAACTGGGACACACCCAAATCAACCGGAGAATATATCGGCAAAGTAATACGGCAAACGCCCGACTATATCGAGTTGGATACATCCTGCAACCTCCATAATGGCGACGGCATAACCTTCTCTGACAAAGGATTTTATGTCAACAAAGCCATTGCCAACAGACTCTATCCCAACAAGATGCCTCTGTTGAAGCAAGGTACTCCCCTCTACCGTAACTACGATAAGCAGTTCCTCAGCAATATGCTCCAAGCACGCACTTCCCGACGGATTTCCGTGCCGATACTCCTCAAACAGATTGACGGAGGATACCTTCTCCAAATAGGAGACCACCGTCATACCTTCCAATATGTAGCCCCGCCAGCCGATAAAAAAGAACAAGCACTGGCGAATATCCGACAACAGTTGCAGAAACTGGGTGACACCGTTTATCAACCCGAACAGGTGCAGATCGAGGTGGACTTCGTTCCCTTCATACCGGTGGCTACACTCAACCAATGGCGCAGACTCACACTCGCCGCAAAGCAAGACCAACAAACCGAACAAGCCCCTTCTATAAATCTGCAACCGCCCGTCATTCATCATCCCGCCTTGCCTGCTGATATGCCCCACGACTATCGCCTCAATGTCCTTAACCATAGGGCGCGTGCTTTCTACTCGCAATGTGGAGCCGACGACATCCAACCGGCGTACGAAGCCCAACCTGCCAAAGAGGCTACACTCATGCGCTGTAAGTATTGCATCCTCCACGAGATGGGGCAATGTCGCAAAAACCATACAACTACCAACCCCAATGAGCCTTATTACCTGCGGACGCAAAACGGCAAACTGTTGCGTCTGCACTTCGATTGCAACCGATGTGAAATGCGCATCGAAGCCGTACAATCCTGATTCCTGTACTCATCTGCTCCCCCTTGTTTACCCCTCCCTCAACCCTCCCTCAACCCTCCCTTTGCCCGACCCGCCACCACCAGTCCCCAACGCTCACATCTCTAAACGCAATCGCTACCAACTATTAACTTTTCACCATCCACTTTTAACACTCCATCCTTTCAACAAACTCCCCGTCCCATCCCTCCTCCCCTCCGCTTCCTCCGATAAACACTACCCACTTCGAAGGTTTTATATAGGATGAATATAGGACGACTATAGGATGACTATAGGATGACTATAGGAACACCCTACAAACCACCTCCAATACCCCTCCCAAACACCCCTCTCCGCACATTTAACATTAACCCTTAATTGTTAATTTTTACTTGTTCGTTGCTACGCTCGTGTATGCTGTAGAGCCATAGCGTGCTATGGCTCTCAACCTTCAACCAAAAAACACTGGGGACGCGGGCGCCTCGCCTGCGGACAAACCATCACGCTCACCCATTGTTCAGGCAAAAGAAATGAAGAACACCGTCCTATGCCTCTCATCCCCTCCTCCAACCACCTATATCCCCTAGATTTCCTAGATTTTCTATTTCCTCACCCCATTAACCCCCGCATAAACATATAAACCCCTCAACCAATCAACTAAAAAACTACCCTCAACTTTCTCCTCAAACACGAACTCCCCCGCTAACATATAATCTGCTCACATACTCAAATAATCGATGTTATAGATTTTTGTCAATTATTACACATCCACCTGCAACAGACACACTACCTTTGTACCAAATAACCCTAAAACGATATCCATTATGAAACGAATTTTCCTTTGTTTAGCAACAATTGGACTTCTGCAAGCGAATGCTCAACGGATACAAGTGTGGGATTTCGCCGCAGAAGCATTGGACAACGACCGCTATGAGAATATGCTTTCAGAAGCGGAAATCAACTCATGGTATGGCGAATCAGTTACTGCTGGTACAACAGGAGTACCGCTGCCTTCTTTCACGGCAAGCGATTCGGTGAACCTGACTTACAACACCAACGGAGCAAGTAATCACCGCCTGCGTACAACCAACACCAATCTTTCACGCTACGATAACAAGTCGCTTACAGATGCCGAAGGCAATGTCTATAAAGGCTACATCTATTCCAATTCCGGTAGCCAACCTAAAGTCTATATAGAGCAACGCTACCAAGCAGGCGACAAAATCTGTTTCTATGTCGGATCTAATGGCGGACAGGAAACATACCAACTGACAGCACCAAGCGGTGCTACACAAACTGCCAAATATACAGCAGCGGCTAAAATAGAAAAGTTGACCTTCTATATCGGCGAAGACGGACTACACCGCCTCTGTGGACTCGACGAGAAATTAGTAGTCGCACGCATCGAACGAACACCGGTACAAAAAGGTACATTAACCGGGAATATAACCACCGACTACACACTACCGACCGACTATGGTATCGCATTCACCAATACACAAACAAACGCTATATACACAGCCACTGTTTCTGGCAATACCTATCAAGTGGAGTTGCCTTTAGGTTATACCTACGAGCCATCTCTGATCAATGCAAATGGCTTCGTCATAAGCAATAGCGACCTGTTTGAATTCAACACCGATGGGCAAACCAACGACCTGCAGATAATCAAAATAATAACTTGTGAGGTAACAGGTAGTATCACGGGACTACCTGCCGACGAACTCTCAAAATTAAGTCTGAAAGCCCAAAAGCCGGAAGGAAAAGTCTTCGAACCTGCTTTCACCATCAATGCAACCGACGGCACATATTCTGTTACTTTGGAACAAGGCATGTCTTACTCAATCTCGGCAATCGGAGTAAACGACTATCTGCTCACCGTCACCACACTGACAGGCACCGAAGGAGCAACCGTTAATCTTGTTTTTGAAAAGAAAACACTATGGGCTGTCACCATTAACGGCACCCTGCAAATAGAGAACGAGGTCATTGTAACGCTTGCGGATAAAGATTTGAAGGATATACAGTTAGTCTTCGATAATCTCAACGAAGAGGGATATACCTACACCTTCACAGGAACCGGCGATATTGCATTGCGCGACGGTGTCTATTCTGTCCTTTGCAACAGCGTTCCCGACTCTATGACACAGATGCTTACATCGAACTTGAAAGTAGCAGGGCAGGTGGTAACAAAACAGATTGACTTTCTTAAGAACATTCCTGTTGTGATGGTACCTTATCGCAGCACGCTCAATGTAGGCAAGGCACAAGAATTTACCACTATCAACAAAGCGTTGGAGTATGTTAGAAGAATGACAAGAGAAGCCGGAGAGGAAGTAACGATACTCATCCAACCGGGTACCTACGAAGAAATGTTGCTCATCGATCAACCCGACATCACACTGTGCAACGCCTCTGCAACACCGTCTATCGAACTGATGAACGGCGGTGTAGATATCAATGAGAATGCTGTGCGCATCACAGGATATTACGGATGGGGATATAGTTACTACAGTATGGGAACCGACTATTTCTATGATGAACGCACACTGCAAGTGAATAAGGAAAATGGCTATTTCTCTGTTGCCAACTCCAAGCAAGGTGATGCACTCTGGAATGCAACGGTAGTCGTGACGGGCAAGGACTTCACTGCAAAGAATATCATCTTTGAGAACTCTTTCAATCAATATATCTCTGCCCGTGAGGCAAACGATGTATTGGTAGAGACAGCAGAAAGCAAGGGCGTGCGTCCTACCACAGTAGGAAATACCGATGTGCAGAATCGAAAGTATCGTGAGCGTGCCTGTGCCATAGGATTTAGAAAGACTGCAGATCGCGCGCAACTCATCAATTGCCGTGTCATATCTCGCCAAGACGCTATATATGGCGACGAGGGTTGTCGTGTCGCCGTTGATGGTGGCATACTCAATGGTGCCTGCGACTATATTTTCGGCGGCATGACACTAATCTGCCGTAACACACGATTGGATATGCTGGTAACAAGCGACGCAAATGATGTAGCCTACCTCACTGCCTCCAAGACAAGTGCAGCAGGGCGTGGCTATCTCTTCTACGAATGTAGTGTAGGGAGTGCAACTCCTTTGCAGGATATGGTAGAAACCGAAACAGCAAAGCCAGGCTATTTAGGTAGACCATGGGATCCTAATGCGGAAACAGTATTCTATAAGACGACCATAGGAAAAAGCACCACCGGCGCTTCCTTGATTATCCCTGCTGGCTGGAGTAATGGTTTGGTGTCGCAAGGCTCTACAAGGAGTTATGAATGTGGTTCAATAGAGCAGGCTGGCATTGACAATAGTGGAAGCCGTGTCGAATGGTCAACGGTGCTGTCATCTCCGACATTGCCCGATGGGACGGAGATACGCCTGTATAACTTCACCAAAGGGACCGACGAGTGGGATCCGTTTAACGATAAGAATACAGCCGTAGAACTAACGAATGAGTCTTCTTTCCGGGTTAATCAAACAGCAAGAGGAACACTGTATATAACCCCTATGCAAGGCGATACATCAGTACAGATATACACCCTTGATGGTATGCAACTCTATTCGTGTATGCTGCAAGGAGAGAGCGAGATAAAAGTGAATATGCCTACGGGAGTATATATCGTAGTTGCTCAAAACAACCACAATCAATATGTGCAAAAGACTATATGGAACAACTGACATAGGTTGATGCTGTTTATTAAAAAGAGGCTGTCTGACAAATAGGGTCAGACAGCCTCTTTTCAATATGGATTGTATCAATGGGCAAACTTCTGCCAAGAAAGTTTTCTCGCAGGTCTTTCTATGTTATCAGGTTCTTTCGACTTGTCTTCGTGAAGCGAAGAACGAGCGGAGGACAAAGATTGTGACTTGCTCTTTGCACTCCTGACGATAGATTCTTGCGCAATAGTATCAATGCTGATAGTAATAGAATCCTGCATCTCAGGAAAAGCAATATATCGAAAGTCGGGACTTAAAGGTTGCTCTTTTATGCAATAGTCGGTGTTCGGTTCTTGCAGCGTGATATAGAGTAGCACGGGGCGATGATGAATGATGGATAGCGGAATAGAGTCTATAGGTACACTCTGCTTACGATTTGCATAGAATTCTCGAGTGATGCGTGTAGATTCTTCCTGTATCTTGTCATTGTTGTTCTTTAGTCGCTCTACCACTTTTCCATAGACAATGCAGAATTGTTTAGGGTTGTCAGTATACCAGACTAACGATGAATCGAAACACGCTTGAGTAACGCAGTGTTTCATAAGGATAGACTCATAATAGGCACTCACTTCTTCTTCCTTACCCGTATTGTAGCCCGCTGCTTGTAGAACCCCCTCTGCACGATGCAGGTCGTATAGTACCGCCTCCATTTTACGAGGAGATAATACGGAACGAGGTCGTATAGTACATGACGACAACAATGCAAGTAACAGCAAGCAAGCAAATAGCAGTATCTTACTTTCTTTTTGGGGTAGATAAAGAAGCATTGAGGTCTTTACTATAGAAGAATATAATAACGAAGACGGCAATAGTAATGAACGAATCGGCTAAATTGAATACAGGTCGAAAGAATATGGTTTCTCCTGCAGCATTATGTATGAGCGGGAAATAAAGCATATCTACTACTTTACCGTAGAACAGCGGAGCATACCCTCCTTGAGCAGGGAACAGCGTTGCTACTTCCCATGGTGTAGATGCAGAGAATACAATACCGTAGAACAAGCAATCAAGTATATTGCCTAAGGCTCCTACAATGACAAGTACAACGGTTATGATATATCCCACTCTTGCCTTTTGTTTTATAAGACGATGAATATACCAAATCAATACACCTACCAATACTAAACGGAACAATGTAAGAAACAACTTGCTGAACCATTCGATACCGAAAGCCATTCCGTCGTTTTCTACAAAGCACAAAGCAAACCACGGGAATATCTCGTGCATCTCTCCCAATCGAAAGTTCAACTTGATATATACCTTCAGTGCTTGGTCTGCAACCAATAGAAAAACGACCAATGCTGCTACTATCCAACGAATAGTTTTATCAGACAATCGTTGCTGAGTACAACTCATTTCTTTTTTTCTTTAGCCTCAATACTAAGTGTCGCATGAGGTACAATACGGAGCCGTTCTTTGGGTATCAGTTTACCTGTCTCGCGGCATATTCCGTAGGTCTTATTTTCTATGCGTACTAATGCTGCTTTCAAGTTCTGTATATACTTCATTTGGCGTTGTGCCAACCGTCCCATTTCCTCTTTGTTCAATACTGAAGCCCCTTCTTCAAGCACCTTGAATAGAGGAGATGTATCATCATCTCCGTTACCCTCATTAGCGACCATTTGGCGCAAATGCTCGTATTCTTCTTGCGCCTTTGCTAATTTATCTACTATAATCGCACGGAACTCTTCTAATTCCGTATCGGAATAGCGTTTCTTTTCCCTCATAATACGAATAGTTTAGTTTTCTTTAGCGGGCAAAGATACACTATTTTTTCGTGTAATACAAGTTATTGTTATTTTTTTGGCATAATTCTTGCCCCTTTTACGGCAAATCAAATTTCAATATGAAGAGAATACTCACATTAGCATTGCTTTTTATCAGTATTTACACCTATAGTCAGCACAAGTTGGCAGGAAGGGTTGTGGATAAAGACACTGGGGTACAAATAGAGATGGCGACAGTACGCTTGTTTTCTTATTCGAAAGGGGACTCTACTCTTGTGCATGGACTACAGACGGATATGAATGGCGGGTTCAGTATTTCTAATGTGCGTGATGGTAGTTATAAGTTGATTGTTAGTTCGGTGGGGTATTATGAGTATGTGCAACCCGTTACGATGTCCGGTAAGGATATTACTCTTCGTAGCATCTCTATGAAAGAATATGTGCAGCATTTAGCAGAGGTTAGTGTACAAGGTCATGCCGCAGAGATGACGGTGAAGGGAGATACGATAGAGTATAATACTGCGGCCTACAAAGTAAATGAGAACGCTATGGTAGAGGATCTGCTTAAAAAGATGAACGGAGTACAGGTGGATCAACAAGGTAATGTTACCGTAAATGGTGAGACTATAACAGCAGTGCGTATTGACGGAAAGAAGTTCTTTGGTAATGATGTGCAGTCGGCTACAAAGAATATCCCTGCAGATATGATAGAAAAGATACAAGTGATAGATGAGAAGTCGGAGACTGCTAAATTGACCGGCTTTGAAGATGACGATACGGAACATATTATCAATCTTACTTTGAAGGCCGACCGAAAGAAGGGTGTGTTTGGTAAATACACAGGTAGTGCAGGCGCAGACATGGTAACAGAGAACGAAGGTTGGATGAATTATGGTGACAGGGAGTATGGTGCTACTGCGTCGGAGCGTGCAAAGCACTTCTTTAGTGATGACTTCCGCTATAATGCAAACATTTTTACCAATTTATTGTTGGGAGAGAGTCAGACTACTATATTAGGCAGTGCGAATAATACGAATGAGGTTCGTATGCAGCGCGGGCGAGGTAATTTCGGTAAAGATGCCAATGCCGGCATTACTCGGAGTGAGAATTTAGGTGTGAATACGAATGTGGATTTGAATGACAAGATAACGAAGAAGGATAGTAAGACAGAGTTGCTTGTTGGCGGAGATGCAGCATTGAGTCACTCTCATAATATCACTCAGTCGGAAACGAAGAAAGAGTCTTATACGGAGGATTATACTTATTTGAACAATGATACAACGAAGCAGTTATCGGATATTTACGATGTAAATGTACGGCTCGAAATGCAGTATCAGATAGACAGTATCAACAAGATTATATTACAGCCTACATTTTCTTATACGGGTCAACGACAGAGTGGTGTAGAAGATTACAGCAACTATCAAGGAGAGAACCTTTTAAGTGACGGTTACCAAAGTACTTTGGACTCTACTCGTGAGATTAGCACTAAATTGAGGTTGACTTATAATCATAAGTTCTCTCGTGCAGGCAGGTCACTTACTTTTACCGGCAATGTTGGGTATGTTGACAATCGTGGCTACACGGAAACTTACGCATTTGACAGACTGAGCAGTGCTGCTCTTGTTGACCAGTTTACCCGATCGAACAACGGTAATGCATCGTACTCTATTCGTGCATCGTATGTAGAGCCGATCTATAAGACCAATCACTTGCTGGAAATAGCGACCGGCTTTTCTGGTAGCAACCGCAATTCAAGGAAAGACCAATATTCAGCGGACTACTCTTTGGATGGTGACAAGCGTTATGCGTACGACAGTACATACAGCAACCAGTTACGCAATGACATGTATACAGAGCAGTTGGAACTTAATTACAGGTGGCTTACTCAAAGGAGCGATCTTACTGTAGGTGCGCGAGTATTGGCGTCGCAGACTCATTCGATGACTTATTATGGTGGTGTGCTGTCTCGTGATACGCTCATCAATACATGGAATGTATCACCCAATGTCAATTTCCGTTACAAGTTCGGTAAAAAAGAGTTTGCCCGTATTCGTTATCGCGGTCGTCTGAGCCAGCCCACTATTACGCAGATGGAGCCAGTGAGGAACAACTCAGATGCGATGAATGAGACTGTAGGTAATCTGTCTCTTCGTCCAGCCTTTCGACATAACTTTATGGCTATGTATTCCCGCTTTAATCAAGAGAAGTTCTCTTCTATTATGACGGGAGTACGAGGCACTCTGACACAGAATGCGTTGGTGGGTAACACTATTTATGATCAGACGGGCAAGCGATATGAACAGACTGTGAATGCTGATGTTATCCCTTGGAATATCAGTGCAGATTTTATGTATAACACTCCTTTTGCGAAGAAGTTATTTCAGTTTAACACTCGTACGATGATTTCTTATAATCAGCGCGTGGCTTATGTGTTGCAGCAGCAAGATGCGACGGCTATAGCCCAGATGATAGAGAATAATACTTTGCCGAAAGGTAATGCGTCTTATACTGGTAATTTGCAGGTATCTGAAGACTTATCGGTACGCTTTACGCACGATATAGTAGATATTGGTTTGCGTGCGAACGGTACTTATAGCCGCACCAACAATTCAACGACTACTAACAGTGTGAGCAATGTATTTGATTGGGGAGTTACGGGTGATATAGAGTTCCATTTACCAAAGTCGTGGAATATATCGGCAGATTGCGGTTATACTGCGCGTTACGGATACCAATTGGATAATGTGAACGAGATTATTCTGAATGCCGCCTTAGAAAAGAGTTGGCGTAATGCAACCCTTTCGTTGGAGGTGTATGATATACTTCATCAGAAGAAGAATATTGTGCAGGTGGTTAGTGACAACTCGGTGCAATATGCGAAATATAACACCCTCCCGACTTATTTTATGCTGACCTTTACATATAAGTTGAATAAGATGGGCAGTTTGAAGGCGACTGGTATGGGCGGGCATATACAAGAGATGCTTGAGAGTGGTCGTGAGCCAGGTAAACCAGGCGGTACTCCTCCGATGGGTCCTCCTCCGGGTATGTAGGTTGTATGGCTGCTTGGTCGATTGACCATTGGACAACTATAAGACAGGCTACCGATTCGGGTAGCCTGTCTTTTTTCTGTCGGTTGTGGGGAGGATGTTAGAATTTGAGTGCAAGGCCGATGCCCGAAGTATTGCTTTGCAGGTTTAGTGTAAGCGGTGTACGGGAAGGGCATTTTTCATTATACACTTCGTGTGAATTGTTCCGTTTGATACTTCCTACTATCAGCAGAGGAATGGAGCCATCTACCATAAGCGATCCTGTTACCATTATGGCGCAGCCTGCGGAGTAGTAATATCCTCCGTAAGGGCTATCCATCATCCCTACTGCTCCGACGCAGCAGATAGGCAGTCCTATCAAAAGCGTTGTGCCTAATCCTGCTCCGAACAACCCCCAACCTGCTTTCCAAAGTCGATTGCCTTTTTGGTAACTATACCATGCCTCAGGGCAGTTATTCTGAATAAAGCGCAAGTATGCACTCTTGTCCATTTTTGTGATGTTGTCGCCGCAGTGCAGGAAGTAGGTATCGTTATCTTTTACTATGTAGGTGAGTGGGGCATAGAAGTCGTAGTTTCTGTGGTAGCGCGTAGGTGCCGCAGGTTCGGTTGGTGCTTGCGCCTGTTGTTGTGGAACAGAGTCGTTGAAGACTTGTGTATCTCCATTTTCGAACAGGATGGAGTTGATTTCGGTTGTTTCGAGAATAAAGGTAGGTCCATCCTGGTAGGCAAATTTCTTGTACTTGATTTCTTGGTTTGACACTTCCTGAATTTTCGCTTCAATGCGTTTGGCATCTTTAGTGATGATTAGATCTTGAGCGGATGCTGTTAGTCCGAATAGCAGAGAAAGCAGCAATAACAGAGTCTTTTTCATAGGTTTGTTTTTGTTTGGCGGTTTGATATATTCACCGCAAAGGTAGGAGGTTTTTTTGAGAAAAACAATAGTCAGTATGGAGAAGTTGAGAATGTTGAGTTCTCCAAGGGAAGTAAGGTAAGCGTGATTGTTTGTCCGCAGGCGGGGCGTTCGCGGCAACAGTGGTTAAGGGTTGGAGGAGGGGGTGGTTTTGGTGGGGGATGTAGGGGAACTAGATGGTTTAGAGGATCTATGGGTTTGGAGGAGGGGAGGAGAGGCATAGGACGGTGTGGCTCTATGGTGAGCAAGAGCGTGGCAACAAACTATTATAAAGGCAGCAAGGAGTTGTTGTAATTTAAGAATTAAGGGTTAATGATTAAAGTTGGGAGAGGGGTGTTTGGGAGGAGGATTGGAGGTAGTTTGTAGGGGCTTCCTATAGTCATCCTATAGTCGTCCTATATAGATCGTATATAAATCGTTTGAAAGTGGTAGTAAATACGGGGCTTGGCGGATGGGAGGTGTTAGGAAACAGGGAAATGGGGGAGAGGATAGAGGATTAGAGTTTGTTGCGAAATTCATAATAGAAATTAAGGATATGGAGTTTGGTGTATATGGAGAGTTTGGGGAGCGGAAAGGGTGGGTATATGGAGGTGTATGGGGTAGGGAATGGGTGTTGTGTGAAATAGAATTTTTTTATACCTTTGCGTGCTATAGATCGATAGTGAAAAACAATAATACTTAGAATAGAATACAATGAAAAAACATCTCTTTCTTGCTCTTGCCGGTATGGTTATGGCAGGCACTGTGGCGGCTACGGCGGCTGTATGTAAGACGGGTCTGGAGGTATTGCGTGAGCAGGACTTTTCGATTTTGGTCGGTAAGCGTGTCGGGTTGTGTACGAATCCGACGGGGATAGACAGTCAGTTGAAATCGACGGTGGATATATTCCACGAGGCATCGAATGTGAATTTGGTAGCATTGTTTGCGCCAGAGCATGGCGTTCGGGGAGATGTGTATGCAGGAGACAAGGTGGAGACCTTTACGGACAGGAAGACAGGTGTTCCGGTATATTCCATATTCGGCAAGACCCGTAAACCGACAGCGGATATGCTTCGTGATGTGGATGTGGTGGTGTATGATATACAAGATATAGGTTGCCGTTCTTATACTTTTATTTCCACTATGGGCAAGTTGATGGAGGCTTGTGCGGAGTATGATAAAGAGTTTGTGGTGCTGGACCGTCCGAACCCGTTGGGTGGTATGAAGATAGAGGGGAATTTGGTGGAAGAAGGTTATTTTTCGTTTGTATCGCAGTTTAAGATTCCTTACTTATACGCACAGACTTGTGGTGAGTTGGCGACGATGTTGAATGAAGAGAATTATCTTGGCAGTCGCTGCAGGCTTACGGTTGTGAAGATGGAGGGTTGGCACCGGTCGATGACTTGGGCTGACACCGGTTTGCCATGGGTGGCTGCTTCGCCTCATATTCCTTATGCGGAGTCGTCGTTCTTTTATCCTGTTACTGGCATCTTTGGAGAGTTGGGTTATTTCAATATAGGCGTGGGTTATACTATGCCGTTTGAACTGATCGGCGTTCCTTGGGCGGATGCGGATAGTCTGGCTACAGCGTTGAATGCGTTGCAGTTGCCCGGAGTTTGTTTTCGTCCTATTACTTACAAGCCCTTTTATTCGGCTCACAAAGGAGTGTTGTGTGGAGGAGTTCAGGTTTATCTGACCGACTATGAGCAAGCGCATCTGTCGGATATACAGTTCCTTATTGTACAGGAGTTGATGCGTATGTATCCTGACAAGGATGTTTTCGGCTTGTGCGACCAGAGTCGTTTCGGGATGTTTGACAAGGTGTGCGGGAGCCGTCATATCCGTGAGGCGTTTGGTGTCCGTTATCGTTGGGAGGATGTGCGGGAGTACTGGTATAAGGATGTGGAATTGTATAGGCAATTGTCTTCTAAATACTATTTCTATGATTGAGCAATGGTTACCGACCTCTCCTGCTCCGTTGGGTTACGGTGGTGGTCACGGCAGTAAGGACTTTGTACAGCGGCTTACTTGGGGAACGGATGCGGGTTGTTACCGGTTAATTCCCGAAGAGGTGTTTCATCCTGCCGATGAGCAGGAGGTACGCGATTTGTTGTTGCGTGCGAAGCGAGAGGGAAAGCACATCACTTTTCGTGCAGCGGGAACTTCGTTGTCGGGTCAAGCCTTGTCAGATTCGCTGTTAGTGGTAGTGGGTAAGCGATGGGAGAACTATGCAGTGTTGGATGAGGGTCGTCGTATTTGTATGCAACCGGGTTTGACAGGTGACCGTGTCAATGAGATACTGTCGCCGTACGGGACCTATTTTACTCCTGATCCGGCATCGCTGAAGAGTGCGATGGTAGGTGGAATCGTGAACAACAATGCCTCCGGTATGTCTTGTGGCACACACGCTAATTCTTACCGTATGCTTGACAGCGTGCGGATAATGTTGGCGGACGGAACACTGTTGGACACATCAGACAGTGGTTCGCGCGAGACATTCCGTTTGTCTCATTCCTCTTTCATAGATAAAATAGTGGAGTTGCGTGACAGGACTCGTGCGAATACGGCACTGTCGGAACGCATACGCAAGAAGTATGCTATCAAGAATGTGACGGGTCTGACGATACTGCCTTTTGTGGAGTATGATGATCCGTTTGATATAATTGCTCATTTGATAGTTGGTAGCGAGGGGACCTTGGCGTTCTTGTCGGAAGTAGTGATGCGCACTGCACCGATCCCTCGTTACAGAGCGTCTGCGCTTATGTTGTTTGCCACAACGGCAATGGCATGCAAAGCGGTGATTGCGCTGAATCATACGCATGTGGTGTCGGCAGCGGAGTTCTTTGACAGGAAAGCGATGGCGGTGTTGGAGGATTCTTTTCCGGAGTTGAAAGGAAGACCGGAGGACGCATCTGCGGTGCTGGTACGGGTGGAGGACGGCAGTGAGGCGGTGATGCAGCAGAAGATAGAGCAGGTGGAAAAGGCGTTGGAAGGGATAGAGGCAGAAGGCAAGAAGTTTACGACAGACAAGGAACTGGTAGCCAAATACTGGGCGATGCGTTCGGGTATATTTCCTACAGTGGGTGCGACCCGTCCGGTGGGTACAACCTGTTTGATAGAGGATATTGCTTTCCCTATAGAGCATTTGGCAGAGGCGACAGCCGATTTGCAGGCTTTGTTCAAGGAGCATCATTACCCCGATGCAGTGATATACGGACACGCGTTGGAGGGGAATTATCATTTTATCTTGAATCAATGCTTCAATACGCAAGAGAGTATTGCCCAATATGACAAGATGATGCGTGCCGTAGTGTCGTTGGTGGTGGACAAGTATGAAGGTTCGTTGAAGGCGGAACATGGTACTGGTCGGAATATGGCGCCATTTGTACGGAAAGAGTGGGGAGATGATGCGTACGAGTTAATGTGCGAGGTGAAACAACTATTCGACCCTGACAATATTCTCAATCCTGGTGTTATCTTCAATGAAGATACGGAGAGTTATCTTCACCACTTGAAGCCATTGCCGTCGGTTCATCCGATGGTGGACAAGTGTATAGAGTGCGGTTTCTGTGAAGTGAACTGTGTATCGTGCGGCTTTGCTCTTTCATCAAGAGGTCGTATCATAGTTCAACGGGAGATCGCCCGTTTGATTTCGGAAGGGCAAAGACGGGAGGCGCAGAGGTTACAGAAGGCGTTTCGGCATCTTGGTAAAGATCTGTGCGCAGGGGACGGCTTGTGTTCTACCTCTTGTCCGGTGGGGATAAATGTTGGTGAGTACATTCATCTGATTCGGGAACGGGAGTTGTCGGGTGTGGGGAGGACGGTGGGTCGTTTTTCCGCTCATCATTTTTCGGGCGTGGGAGGTACTATCTCTTCTATTTTAATGATAGCGGGTTTTGCACAGAAGGTTCTGGGTAACAAGTGGATGTCGAATATCTGCAAAGGACTACGCTATGCGTCGGGTAAGGCGATGCCATTGTGGACGCCGTCGATGCCTCACAGGACACGCACCGGAAGGATATTGCGGTCGGTTTCGGTTCATGAGGACAATGCGGCGAAAGTTGTTTATTTCCCATCTTGTTTGAATCAGCGTATGGGTTTGGCTCAAGGAGATCCGTCGATGCAACCGACGATGGGGGATATGGTAGAGTTGCTGCATAAGGCGGGATATGATGTGCTATTCCCGAAGGATATGAAGAGGTTATGTTGCGGAACGATATGGGAGAGCAAGGGGATGGCAGATCTTGCGGATGAGAAATCCGCCGAGTTGGAGCAGGCACTGAGAGAGGCAAGCATGGACGGGCAATATCCTATCTTGTGCGATCAGAGTCCGTGTCTGTATCGTATGCGGCACACTATGAAGGGATTGCAACTTTATGAGCCGGCGGAATTTATTGATCGTTTTGTACTAAGCAAGTTGGATATTACGCCGATGGACGGGCCGATAATGTTGCATATTACTTGTTCTATGCGTAAGATGGGGTTGGCAGATACGATATTGCGTGTGGCACGGCAATGCGCTCGGGAAGTGATTGTGCCTGCAGGCATTGGCTGTTGTGGTTTTGCCGGAGACAAAGGCTTCACAGACCCTGAACTGAACGATTGGGCATTGCGACACCTGCGTGAGCAGCGGGAAGAGGTACATGCAACGGTAGGTATAAGCAATTCGAGAACTTGCGAGATTGGTTTATCCTCGCACGCAGGTGTTCCGTATATGAATATTGCATGGCTCGTAAACAAAGTAAGCAAAGCAAGGATATGAATACAAATTTCTTCGAGATTGAACGCAAGTTCTTAGTTAAGGACGACTCTTTTAAGACGATGGCGACAGCGGTAAAGGTGCTATCGCAAGGCTATTTGTCGCGTGATCCGAAGCGTACGGTGCGCATACGGATATGCGATGATAAAGGATATTTAACGATAAAAGGAGAGACGGATGCCGCAGGGCTAAGCCGTTTCGAATGGGAGAAGGAGATACCTAAGTCGGAGGCTCAAGCCTTGTTGGGTATTTGTTTACCGACGGTGATAGAGAAAGAGCGTTATGTTGTCCCCTATGCAGGCATGATATTTGAGGTAGATGTATTCCATGGGGTACATGAGGGGCTTGTTGTTGCAGAGGTGGAACTGCAATCGGAGAAGCAAGCCGTAACATTACCTCCTTTTATCGGGGAGGAAGTAACCGGCAATCAGAAGTATTACAATTCCTATCTTTCACAGATGAGTGATAATAATTAATTCAATACAACAATGATATTTAATAATACTGATTTAGAACAACTTGCTCAACAGGGTGTATCGGTTGAGCAAGTAGAGCGACAACTGCAATCTTTCCGCACGGGTTTTCCTTCTTTGGACATTGTTTCCGCTGCCACGCCGGGTAACGGCATCCTTTGTCCGACTGATGTAGAAGCAAAGTCGTATCTGTCTGTCTGGGACGAGTATCTCAAGGAGCAGCATACAATACTGAAGTTTGTCCCTGCCTCGGGTGCAGCCAGTCGTATGTTCAAGGATCTGTTCGCCTTTCGTGCTGGCGGCGAAGAAACTGAATTCATCAAAGTATTCTTTGCTCATCTCTCTTCGTTTGCGTTCTATCCTGAGTTGCAACAACTTGTTAAGGACAAAGGTGTGGAGAACGATAAGCGTGCAATCGTGAGTGTTCTCTTGGACGATATGCAATATGGTCACCTGCCTAAAGGATTGCTACTCTTTCACCGCTACCTTGATGAGTCCCGCACACCTGCATTGGAACACCTTGTGGAGGGTGCGCTCTATGCTGCCAATGAGCAACGCAATGTAAATCTACACTTTACTATATCCCCAGAGCATCGTGCGCTATTCGAAAGGCACATCGCTCAATACCAAGAGGCGTATGCAAGCCGTTTCGATGTTCACTACAATATCTCTTTCTCGGAGCAGAAATCGTCCACCGACACTATCGCTGCAGACGCCGATGGTAACCCCTTCCGTGATGCGAGTGGCCGTTTGGTCTTTCGTCCCGGAGGACATGGCGCACTCATTGAGAACCTTGCCGAACAAGATGCGGATATCGTATTTTTGAAGAACATCGACAATGTTGTACCCGACCGATTGAAAGAGCCTACTGTTTACTATAAGCGACTTTTAGCTGGCATACTTGTGCAGACACAGCGCCGGATATTCGCCTTCCTCCGTGAGTTGGAAGGTCATTGCTCGCAGGAACGCTTGGAAGAGATTCGCGCTTTCGTGGAGAAAGATCTCTGCTGCCGCTTGGCAGGTTCCACCACAGCAGCAATGCTCAAGGTCAAACTGAATAGGCCTATCCGTGTATGCGGCATGGTGCGTAACTTGGGTGAACCTGGCGGAGGTCCGTTTCTCGTCAAGAATACAGATGGCAGTGTCCAATGTCAAATCTTGGAAAGTCCCCAAATAGCCGATAAGTCCTTGATGCAAAAAGCAACACACTTCAATCCTGTCGATCTCGTATGTGGTCTGCGCAACTATCAAGGCAAGATCTTCCCTCTCAAGCAGTTTGTCGATCCCGATACCGCATTCATCTCGCAGAAATCAAAGGACGGGCGCGCACTGCAAGCACTCGAACTGCCTGGCCTTTGGAATGGTGCTATGGCGGACTGGAATACCTTGTTCGTCGAAGTACCTGTAGAGACCTTTAACCCCGTAAAAACCGTCAACGACCTCTTGCGTCCCGAGCATAAGGCATAATGCACCAAACGATGTACAAAGCCTTTTTCTTCGATATGGACGGTGTATTGTTCGACTCTATGCCCCACCATGCTCAGGCATGGGAGGTGGTCATGAGCAAGTATGCACTCGGCTTCACAGCACGGGACACCTACCTGCAAGAAGGACGCACCGGACAAGATGTCATCGAAGAGTGCTACAGGAGGAAATATCACACCTCCCCTCCCCGCTCATTGGTCTGGCAAATCTATCACGAGAAGACCGAATTGTTCCACCAATTGGGCGAACCGCAACCTATACCCGGCATAGCAGAGGTGTTGTGTTTCCTTAAGAACCTCCCGACTCCTCCCCAGTTATGGATTGTCACAGGCTCAGGACAGCAAACCCTTTTCGCGCAATTGGAGGACTCTTTCCCTTCCGTCTTCCGTCGCGACAGGATGGTCACCGCCTACGATGTGCATCACGGCAAACCGGCTCCCGAACCCTATCTCTGTGCCTTCCGCCAATCGGGCTGCAAGAAAGAAGAGTGTATGGTCATCGAGAACGCACCCTTGGGCATCCGCTCAGGCAAGAGTGCCGGACTCTTTACGGTGGCGGTCAATACAGGCATCCTCCAGACGGAGGATTTGGCAAAAGAAGGTGCCGATAAGGTCTTCGGTTCAATGGCAGACCTGCTGACCTTCCTGAAAACTTTATACGACTCCCCGTCCTGATTCCTACTGCCCCCGATAACGAAAACTTACATATCGACTACTTTTATTGTAGCATATCAAAAAAGTTGTACCTTTGTTACCTGAACAAACCAACAATAAGACCTTATGCAATCACAATCTCAAGATTTTGGCTTCGTACGAGTAGCCGCTGCCGTACCTCTCTTGCATTTAGCCGATTGCGCACGCAATGTGGAGGCCGTGAAAGAACGAATCGACAAAGCAGTCGACGAAGAGGTGGAAATTATATGCTTTCCCGAATTGGGACTCACAGGCTACACCTGCGCCGACCTATTCTTCTTGCAACAACTCCAACAAGATGCCCTTCTGGCGCTCGAAGAGGTATGCAACTACACCAAAGGCAAACCCGTCATCGTTATTGTAGGCGCACCTATCAAGGTCGATAACAATCTCTACAACTGTGCTTTCGTCATGACAGATGGAGATGTCTGTGGAGTAGTGCCTAAGATTAACCTTCCGAACACGGGTGAATTCTACGAGAAACGCTGGTTTACCTCTGGGCGTGTAACGCCGTCCACCATTGAGTTGTGGAGCGGAGAAGTACCCTTTGGCTACGACCTCCTCTTCCTCACACAACGATGCTGCTTCGCTATCGAGTTGTGCGAAGACCTATGGTCCCCCCTTCCCCCGTCCACACAGCAAGCCATACAAGGCGCTGAGATTATCTTCAACCTCTCCTCATCCAACTGTGTCGTGGGCAAACATGCTTTCCGCCGGCAAATGATCACCCAGCAGTCACGAAGAGTACACTGCGGATATGTTTACACCTCATCCGGTATAGGAGAAAGTACAACCGACCTGGTCTTCTCAGGCAGCACCTATATCGCCGAAAACGGAACTATGCTCGAAGAAGGAGAACGCTTCCTACAAGAATCTTCTATGGTCGTTTCCGAAATCGACATCGAACGCCTGCGAACGGATAGGCAACGCAATACGAACTTCACCGACGATAAACGCGGACAGTATCGCAAAATATATGTGGCTCCTTTGGAAACCGCACAACCCGTTCACCCCATCCATCGCATCTTCTCTGCACATCCCTTCCTGCCTAAGGAGGATGAGGAAAAATCTTATGTGGAAGATGTTCTGAGCATACAAACTTGCGGATTAGCCCAACGATGGAAACACACACACGCACAAACGCTCATTGTCGGCGTATCGGGGGGACTTGACTCCACCCTCGCTCTCCTCGTCTGTGCGCTCACGGCAGACCGTCTGGGCTATAGCCGTCGGCAGATAATTGGCGTCACTATGCCAGGCTTTGGAACAACCAACCGAACCCACGATAATGCCATCCAACTCATGGAGCATTTAGGCATCTCATCCTACGAGATTCCTATACGCGACGCAGTCATGCAGCATTTCCTCGACATCGACCAAAATCCCGAAGTCCACGACACAACCTACGAGAATGCACAGGCGCGCGAACGGACGCAAATACTCATGGACCTCGCCAACAAATACAGCGGCTTGGTCGTAGGCACTGGCGACCTTAGTGAATTGGCACTCGGTTGGGCGACCTACAATGCCGACCACATGTCCATGTATGCCGTCAACGCCGGTATTCCGAAGACCCTTGTCCGCTTCTTGGTCGAATATCAAGCCCGAAATGCTTTCCCAGACCAAGTGCGCAATATACTGAACGATATCCTCTCCACACCCGTCTCCCCAGAACTCCTGCCGGCTGACGAGGAAGGGAATATCCAACAAATAACCGAAGACAAAGTCGGTCCCTACGAACTCAACGACTTCTTCATCTACTATTTCTTGCGCTATGGCTTCGCACCCTCGAAGATAGAATACATGGCACGGTTGGCGTTCGTCGAACAATACTCCAACGAAGAAATAGCCTACTGGCTGAAAACCTTTATCTCCCGATTCTATCAGCAGCAATACAAACGCTCCTGTATGCCCGATGGACCTAAGGTTGTAGGGGTCACCCTTTCCCCGCGAGGAGACTGGCGCATGCCAAGCGATGCCAACCCGCCACAATTGTGATTTCACTTCCCTGCAAATGTTAAAATCATAAGAACACGGCTACCTTTCGCCAAGCACGATAAATACTGTACATTACAAAGAATTTATATAGGATTTATATAGGATGAATATAGGACGAATATAGGATGAATATAGAAAACACATACAATCGTCCTTCCTGTGAATTAACTTTTACTTGCAAATTCTTAAACTTTTATTGTAAACAACCGACCGCTAAATAGCCCCCACCCAAACGGTGAAATATAGTTATGAAAAAGAACAAAATAGCCCTCATCTGTTTTCTCTGTTTCCTCTTCGGTGCAGTCAATGCGCAAATCGTAGCCCCCGTCCATTGGTCGGGCAAGACCGTAGGCGACAGCATCTATGTCGAAGCCACCATTGACAACGGTTGGCACACCACCATTTTCGCAATAGGCGATTCGGCGGTAGAGCAGGAGTATAGCGACACCTATCGTATTGTTCTGCCCGCTTCGCAAAACATTCAAATCCGTTACAATGCTTGCAACGACCAGATGTGTACCGCCCCCGAGGTGTGGACATACAGCGCACAATCCCTATCGGAGAATACCACAGCGCAGCCCACTAATGAATCATTAGCAGGCATTAACGGAGGGAAAAATACGACCATTAGCGGAGAAAACGCTGTTTCACTGTGGCGTATCTTCCTTATGGGACTGTTAGGCGGATTGTTGGCGATATTCACGCCCTGTGTATGGCCTATCATTCCGATGACGGTATCATTTTTCCTCAAACGCTCTGACAAAGGGGTGCAAAATGCACTGCTCTATGGATTGGCGATTATCATTATCTATGTCGGTTTAGGTCTGTTGGTGACGGCTATATTCGGAGCGTCGGCTCTGAATGCCATCTCAACCAATGCCGTGGTCAATCTATTCTTTTTTGCCTTGTTGGTAGTGTTTGCACTCTCATTCTTCGGACTGTTTGAAATTACGCTGCCTTCTTCTTGGTCAACGAAACTCGACTCAAAAGCCCGTTCGACAAGCGGTTTTCTCTCTATATTGCTAATGGCTTTCACCCTCGTGATAGTCTCTTTCTCGTGTACGGGTCCTATCATTGGTACGCTGCTTGTAGAGGCGGCCGGGCACTCGTATCTTGCGCCGGCAATGGGTATGCTCGGCTTTGCCATTGCACTCGCTTTGCCTTTCTCGCTCTTTGCCATGTTCCCGCAGTGGATGAAAAGTATGCCGCGTTCGGGTGGCTGGATGCAATCGTTCAAGGTGGTGCTGGCGTTCTTGGAGTTGGCATTGTCGTTGAAGTTCTTGAGTGTAGCCGACTTGGCGTACGGGTGGGGGATACTGCCTCGCTGGCTGTTCCTTGCTATCTGGATTGCCTGCTTCTTCGGTATCGGTTTGTATCTGGTGTGGAGCATAGCCAAAGTATCTTGGACACGCCGTATCATTCGCCTTGTGGTGATAGTCCTCTCGTGGGGATTTACAGCGTACCTTGTTCCGGGACTCTGGGGCGCACCCGTCAAAGCCGTTTCGGCTTTTGCACCTCCTATGGCGATTGAGGGGCGTGAGGTGTTCAACGACTACGAGGAGGGGTTGGCTTATGCACGGCAGGAGCATAAACCTATCTTGCTCGATTTCTCGGGCTATGGGTGCGTCAATTGCCGTAAGATGGAAGCGTATGTGCTGGATAACGAGGAGGTGAAGGCACGCCTACAGAACTATGTACTGATCGAACTCTATGTGGACGACAAGCGGGACGGTATCGGTGAGAAGAACAGCCGTCTGCAGCAGGAGCGTTTCGGTTCGAACGCCCAGCCATACTATGTGCAACTCTCCCCGACGGGCGAACCTATCAACACCCCGTATGCATTCTCTACCAATGTTTCCGATTTTCTAAACTGGCTAAAATACTAATTTATGTTCTATAAACCCTTCCAATCGTCTTCGGAGTACGACAACGGTGCGCCGAGACAGACGCATAACACACACACAGCGCAAAACAGAAACACCAATTACGCAAAACCGAAGTACGATACGAGGCGTCCGCCCGAAAAGGAGATGATTTTCGGTGTCCGTGCCGTCATGGAGGCTATCGATGCGGGCAAAGTGCTCGACAAGGTGCTGTTGCGTCGCGATATGAGCAGCACCATCGGCAAGGAATTGTTGCAGAAACTCGCAGGTACCAACACTCCGGTGCAAAAAGTGCCGGTAGAGAAACTGAACCAGTTCACCGACAAGAATCACCAGGGTGCCATTGCGTTCCTGTCGCCTATTGCGTTCTACGATGTCGAGGATTTGGTGCAGTCGCTCTTCGATGAGGGCAAGACGCCTCTTCTGATGGTGTTGGACGGCATTACGGATGTGCGCAATTTCGGTGCTATTGCCCGTACCTGTGCATGCGCAGGGGTTGATGCGCTGGTTATCTCGTCGCGTGGCAGCGTGGCCATCAACGGTGATGCGGTGAAGACTTCGGCGGGTGCGCTCCATACGCTGCCTGTCTGCAAGGTGGAGAACCTGCAAAACTGCTTGAACTATCTGAGGGACAGTGGATTGCGTATTGTGGCAGCAACCGAGCACAGTACCACCAACTATACCGAAGTGGATATGACCACTCCTACCGCAATCGTTATGGGTTCGGAGGAAAAGGGTATCTACGAGGCAAATTTGGCACTTGCCACCGACCAGGTACGCATTCCGATGACGGGGACTATCGAGAGCCTCAATGTCTCCGTGGCAGCAGGCGTCATGCTCTACGAAGCCGTTCGCCAACGGACAACCTCCCAAGCATACTAGTGGCGTGTTGCCGAAGACAACCATCCACCTCCTAAGTATAATGCACAGAACCTCTTTCATTAACAATTAAAGCATATAATTATCATTTCGTATGCATTGATAAGAAACTATGTCTGTCGAACCACCGTCGAATCACCGTCGAACCAGCTTCGAAGGAGCGACGACGCGGAATAGGTAAACGATAGTTAAAAAGATGAGGGTGTTATCTAACAACCAAAGCAGATAAAGCATATCGGTATTACGAAAGTATTCATTGAATAGAAATGACCGTTCTCTACGAAGACAATCACATTATTGCCGTCAACAAGACCTGCAACGAGATCGTGCAGGGCGACAAGACGGGGGATACGCCGCTGAGTGACATCGTCAAGGCGTATATTAAGGAGAAGTACCACAAGCCGGGCGATGTTTTCTTGGGGGTAACGCACCGCCTCGATCGTCCGACGAGTGGGGTAGTGCTCTTTGCGCGTACGAGCAAGGCGCTCTCTCGGCTCAACGATATGTTCAAGTCGCACGAGCAGATTCGGAAGACCTATTGGGCAATCGTGGAGAATAATACGCAATGCGCAATGCCTGATGCACAAGGTACAGAGAGGCGTCTTGAGAACTGGTTGGTACGCAATGAGAAGCAGAATAAGTCCTATATTGCCCGATTGGATACCAACGGACAACCTGTCAACAAAGAGGCAAAAAAGGCGGTTCTGTCTTACCGCACCATTGCTACAGGCAACCGCTATACTCTCCTCGAGGTTATTCTCACGACAGGACGACATCACCAGATCCGTTGTCAATTGTCTGCAATAGGTTGCCCCATCAAGGGAGACCTCAAGTACGGTGCTTCTCGGAGTAATCCGGATGGCAGCATATCTCTTCATGCGCGCCATATTGAATTCACCCATCCCGTTAGCCACGAGCATATTTCTATCACAGCACCTGTTCCCAACGATAATCTATGGATGTCGCTCGCTGCTCAGGTGAAAGAACAGAAATAATGGGAAAAGCAAAGTTATTCGATACCGTCTTCCTCGTCACAGGATTAGTCGTACAAGTGGTGGTCTATCTTTGCCTCCCCGACAATCCATGGTCGCTCGTCAGTGGACTGTTGGGAATGTGTTCGGTCATCCTGTGTTCTCAAGGCAACATACTAACCTTCTTCTTCGGATTCGGGCAGATAATAACATACACATACCTGTGTTATTTGCAGCGTTTCTATGCGGGCATCGCAATAAATATATTCTATTTTCTAACGCAGATTTATGGAGTATTCTCGTGGCGAAGACGCTTGCACAATACTACCGGCAACAAAACGGCATCCATCATTACTACTCGCCGCATACAACCTGCTACCCTGATTGTTATCTGCACCTTCGCTCTTCTTTTGTCGGCTGTTACAGGCTACTTGCTGAACGCTTACACCACCGATGGTAGCCCCTATCTCGATGCCTTCACCACCGTCCCTGCTTTGGTCGCACAACTACTCATGATGCTCGCCTACCGCGAGCAATGGTATCTCTGGTTCTTTGTAGACATCTTGTCTGCACTTATGTGGATTCTCGCAGGAAACTATAGTATGGCTGCCCTCTACATATTCTGGTGCATCAATTGTATTCTGGGCTATATCCGATGGACAAAGCAACTCGAAACAAAATAACCCGCATCCTCATTCTACCGTTCAATCTTCATTCAATGTAAGCCACTCCAACTCAAGTTCATCGAGCGACGAACATACTTCACTGTATCGTATCGGCAACGATTCTGCATCTTTCTCGCTCAGTACTTCGCCCGACAATCGCTGCTCAATCAACGCTTTCTCCTCCTCCAAACGAGGGATAATCGTTTCTATCTCCTCCAATCGCTTTTGCTCCTTGAAGGAAAGCCGCTTGGGTTTTCTATCTTCATTCAATCGAGGCTTAACCTTCGTTTCTTGAACATCCTTTTGTCGGCTATTCTCTGCTCGTTGCTCCTGCTGTAGTCGATAGTCAGTGTAATTACCCGCAAAGTCTTCTATCACGCCGTTTCCCTTAAACACAAAAAGATGATCCACTATCCTGTCCATAAAGTATCGGTCATGACTGACGACAATCAAACATCCCTTGAACAATTCCAACCAATCTTCCAAAACTCGCAAGGTCGGAATATCTAAATCGTTGGTAGGTTCATCCAATATCAAGAAATTAGGCTGTTGCATAAGGATATAGCATAAATACAGCCGCTGTAGTTCTCCCCCCGATAACTTTTCTACATAATCATATTGTTGCGCAGGCGAAAATAGAAAATACTGCAAAAATTGGGACGCACTTATACACCTATCCCTCACTCGTACCTGCTCCGCTACATCACTGATAATATCAATAACCCTCTTCCCTGCTTGAAAATGCAATCCTTCTTGGGCGTAATACCCGAAACGCACAGTCTCACCAATATCAAACACCCCAGAATCAACCGACTCAATACCCAGCAACAATCGTAAAAAAGTAGTTTTACCTGTCCCGTTATTACCTATTATACCCAACCGTTCATAGCGCGAAAATACATAATTAAAGTGCCGTAGAATGTACAACTCACCATACTGCTTACACACATCTTTCGCCTCAAATATCTTATTACCGATATAAGCAGACTGCACCTGTAGTTGCATATTGCCTGCCACTTCCACACCCTTGACACGCTCGGCAATCTCTCGAAAGTTCTCCGTACGATAACGCGCCTTGTGTCCTCTGGCCTGCGGCATACGGCGCATCCATTCCAATTCCGTGCGGTATAGATTTCTATACTTCTCAGTTTCCGCCTGTAATGCTTGCAGATACTCCTCCCGTTTCGTCAAGTAATAAGCGTAATTCCCGTGATATGCACGCAACCCGCCGCCTTCCAATTCCCAAATATCCGTGCATACACTGTCTAAAAAGTACCTGTCATGCGTCACCATAAGCAGTGTCACCGACGAACGCTGCAAATAGCCTTCCAACCACTCCACAATACCTAAGTCCAAGTGATTGGTAGGCTCGTCCAATAGAAGCAAATCCGGATGACTGACCAAACACTGCGCAAGCATAATCCTCTTTTGCTGCCCTCCACTCAATGTGCCAATCAACCGGCTCCTCTCCGTTATCCCAAACTGCGTGAGCATTCTGAGAAACGCATCCCTGTCTTTCAAGCCGGCAGCCAGATTCTCTATAGTATCCTCCTTGCTGAAACAGATCTTCTGTGGTAAATAGCCGATGCGTAGCCCGTTGCGGAAAGTAATATTCCCTTTGTCTGCACGCTCGCAACCTGTCAAGATGTTCATCAAAGTCGATTTGCCGCTACCGTTACGAGCAATCAAAGCGACCTTGTCTCCTTGAGCAATACCAAACGATAGGTCGTTCAATAGCAACCTGTCACCTGCCGATTTATAGAGATGTTCTACTTGAAGATAAGAAACTGGCATAACCCTCCCACAACTGTCGCATAGCAAGAGAATCTACTTCTCAAAACAAGCCAACTTCTTTATAATGAGCATCACAGCCCAATCGGGCAAATGTTTGATGATGGGTACAAACAGATGATTGATAACACCCGGCATATCTTGCTTCTTACAACGGAACATTTTCTTCAACGCACGCCGTACCAACTTCTCAGGAGGAATGCTGACTCTCAGTTTAACCGCCAAACGACGCAGATTGGGTGCCAAACCATACAATGTCGTATCCACTGCACCTGGGGTTATAACAGTCACACCTACGCCATGCAACCTCATTTCATACCAAAGACTCTTCGAAAAGTTCAGTATATAAGCCTTTGTCGCATTGTAACACTGTATGCCGGGCATCGCCATCCATGCCGACATCGAAGACATATTCAAAATATACCCATGCCTGCGCTTGCACATATCCTCACCAAACAATCGGCATAACTTTGTCACGGTTATCACATGCAACATCGTCATCAGTTCAATACGCTTCATCGATGTTTCCACCAATGGATTGAAGAAGAACACACCCGCATTGTTGATGAGTATATCCACCTCCATATTATGTGCCTTGCACCAGTCATGCAACTCCTCTGCTGCGTCTTGCAACGATAAGTCACGATACAACGCCGTTGTCCGCACGCCATACTTCTCGGCTATATCCCGTGCTGCCTCCTCTATCTCTTTCTCCTGGTTACTCACCAGCAAAAGGTCGCAACCGTATGTCCGTGCCAACTCGTGGGCATACATCAGCCCTATACCGCTACTGGCACCCGTCACAAGTGCCAACTGTTTACCTAATTTCTCCATCTCGCCTCCGCTTTTTCTATTTCCTTCTCTAATTTCTTGGGAATATACTCTTCACACTTGTGGCACTTCATCTCCAAGGTGTACATACGCCCAACGCAATAGTTGCTGCGACCGCATTGGGAGTGATATGCCTCGTCTTCCTGAATATGATTGACGAAAGCAGGATCTTCTATCAGCACATGAGCCATCTGAATCAAATCAAAACCCTCTGAAAGTACAGTCTCGCAATTAGCACGGCTCTGTACTCCGCCAACATAGATAAGGGGCAACTGCAACTCCTTGCGGAAACGCTTGGCTGTATCAAGGAAAAAGAGTTCCTTGAAGGGAACAGTCGGTATCATTATGCGACCTACCAGATACAACATCGCCTTCAGCCACCAGAAAGTCTTCATAGGCATATAATAGGCAAGGGTCTTGATGGGCATCGCTCCTCCCATCACAACCATAGGAGCCTTGCTTACAAAGCCAGCGGTCAGAACTAAGGCATGCACGCCATGCTTCTCTATCGCTTTGGCAACGGTGATACAGTCATCTACCTGTAGCCCCGACTTGAACCCGTCATACATGTTCGTCTTCACGACAACAGCCATATCATCTCCGGCGTGACGCATCACCTCATCCATCACTTCGTGCATGAAACGCATCCTGTTCTCCAAAGAACCCCCGTACTCATCCCTGCGATGATTCGTATAGGGCGACAAGAATTGAGAGATAAGATAACCATGTCCCGCATGTATCTCAACACAATCAAAACCGCATTCCCTGCAGAAATCTACTGCCTCGCCGAAATGTTTCACTATCGTCTTGATCTCATCCTTACGCAAGCCCCTCACTATAGTGGGAGAATACAGGTTTATTCCCGTCGACGCACCTACGGGCAACTGATAACCGCAGGTGTAGAAATGCGTCATATTGCCGCAATGACCCAACTGAATACTGGCTTTGGCACCCTCGGCATGAATAGCCGCTGTCAGTCGCTGCAAATCAGGCTTGATCTCGTCATGTATGTAAAGTTGCCCGTCAAACGACACGCCCGAACGGTCAACGGCGCAATAGGCTACCGTCGTCATACCTATACCACCGCGAGCAACGGAGGTGTGGTAATCAAACAACTGCTGACTGGGCTTGTTGCCCGGACACATATTCTCAAACGCTGCCGAACGGATAGTACGGTTGCGTAAAGTAACTGGCCCTAACTGATAAGGTGTAAATAGTTTCGATTCCATAGAGTTTCTTATGCAATAGGTTCTTGTATCTACAGACTGCGAACAAACCTTGTAGGCTCATTCGCAGTCCATATAATCTGTATCAATAAATAAATGGGAATATACGCTTCAGTCGTTTGCGGTCAAACTGATCGGGAAACTCCCTCTCATACTTGTGGTAGATAGAGTTACTGCGGGGTATAAGGTTGGCGCAGGTAAACCAAAGGAATACAAGGCCAGCGTACGACCATGTCAGCAACGCAAATCCTGCCCACTCGATAATCTCTCCCAAATAGTTGGCAGAGGTAACATATTTGTATAAACCCCTCTGCGGTAAGTAATGGTTTGTGTCACCGGGCTTCCGAAGATTCCTTATCACATGGTCGCTGTGCCAGTTTATACCCATACCGATAAAGAAGATAACACTGCCCAATATAAACTGCCAACTCTTTATCCAGTCCGCTGAATAGTAATTCACACTCGGTGCCAACTCAAATAACCACCGTCCCTGTATATAACCGTTCACAAGATTAAACACAATGCTCATACCCATAATAACCAAAGGCATCTTGCTGTTACCCTTCATCAAGAGAGGAAATATAAACGAACGCTGAAAATAATGAAACTCAAAGAACAGAAAGAATAGAAAATAAGGCATCATCATTTGAACATCCGACTTCGCCCAAAAGAAAAGCATTACAAGGAAAACAGGACATTCCATCAGTATCCATCCTACCTTGTTCGATATCGTGGGACCCCATTTGGAGGAAATCATTTTACCGTAACCGGCATCCACAAAGTATAAGGCAATAAGAACGATAACGCCGATTAGTGCTACAATAAAAAGTAAAGTGTTAAATTGTTCCATAAGCGTACTTTTTTCACATTTCTAACCAATATCCATCACGGCATTTTCGTCGCAAAAAGATAAGTAACCCGCAAAGATACGACTTTTTCTTGATACTGGCAAAAAAGATACGGCAAACCAGGCAGAAAAAGTGGTCAAAAAGGCGTTTTTCTACTTTCAACCCCTCTGAATAAAAGAACCAAACCCCGTTCCTACCCCTCTAACTCTATTGTCACGCCATTTCAATACTCGCAAGCATATTTTTCTCTATGGCAATCATTGGAAATCCAAAACAAATCCTTAAAGAATATAAGTGTCTTCCCTCGCAAAAACACACCGTTTTCCTCCTCGTTCCCTCAAAGCCCCCATCCGTCAAGCCCCGTATTTACTAACTTGTTCAAAGGATTTATATACGATCTATATAGGACGAATATAGGACGAATATAGGATGAATATAGAATCGGTATCGGAAACACGCAAAAAACAAGGGGGATAAAAATATTAACCCCCTTTTATAAAACAGATGACTTCAAATGGTCTTGCTAAGGATGCCCTTGTTCGGTAGAAACCGACTCGCACCGGCAACCTGCCGCCGTCCGTCCTCTTTCCTTAGTACTGTTCCTCTTGATTGGGGAAACTGCAGTCCTTCACTGCAGCAATATACTCCCGTGTGGCTTCTTTAATAGTCTCCCCGATATTGGCAAAACGACGCAAAAACTTGGGCTGAAAACCCTGTGTAATACCTAACATATCATGCAGAACCAGCACTTGACCATCCATCTCCCCACCGGCTCCGATACCTATGGTAGGCACCTTCACCGCATGAGTAACCTTTGCACCGAGAGCAGCCGGAATCTTCTCATATAACAAAGAAAAACAACCCGCTTCTTCCAATGCCAACGAATCTTCAAACAACTGTTGAGCCTCCTTCTCTTCTTTGGCGCGCAACGCATAACCGCCGAACTGATTCACACTCTGAGGCGTCAAACCAAGATGAGCCATTACGGGAATACCCGATGCAGTCAACTTCCTTACAAGAGGGACAATCTGGCGTCCTCCCTCTATCTTAAGTCCGTCAGCACCTGTTTCTTTCATCACGCGTACTGCATTCTGCATAGCACGCTCCTCCGATTCCTGATACGAACCGAATGGCATATCAAACAACACAAATGCACGCTGCGCTGCTTTCCTTACACCACGGGTCAGGAAAATCATCTCGTCAAGCGTAATAGGAAGAGTGGTCGAGTTACCGCACACCACATTCGATGCCGAATCGCCCACTAATATAATATCTATCCCCGCTGAATCAATCAAAGAGGCTAAAGTGTAATCGTATGCCGTCAGCATACTGATTTTCTCTCCGTCTGCTTTCATCTGGCGGAGAGTACGAGTACTTACTCGTTGGGTTTGTCCTGAATGTACTGACATATTATTATCGATATAAACTTATTTACGCAATTCTCTGTGGTCCTTCAGCAATCGTTGAATAGCGAACTTACCCGTCACAACCGCATTAGGCAGCCCACCGGGTGCTTGCAACCACTGACCAGCAAGATACACATTATCTACCCCCTTCACGCGTCCCCTATGATAGATCTTTTCGTTCTGCGAGGTAAGAGCAAAACTCATAAATGCACCCTTATATACATTGCAATACCTGCTGTTCGTAATGGGCGTTGCCACATCCAACAAACTCAAATGCCCCAACAATTCGGAAAAACGACTCTCCAATGCGTTCTGTACACCTTGAGCCACAAGATACTTTTCCATCTTGTAGGCCTGATAATCTTCTCTGCGCAAACGCTCCCAATAATCATAATCTTCCTCATATTGCGTCAGCAGCACTTGCAATATGCTCCTACCTTCCGGCGAGAACGATGCCTCGTAATTGAAATGTTTCAAAAAGCCAGTATAAACCGCCCTTCCGTCTATCATCAAGCCTTCAATATCTAATACCAATGCACACGGAATGTCCTGAGTAATATGGTCCACTGCAAAATAAATATTCACACTGCTATAGGTCGGATATTTCTTCGGCAACTCAATAAAATGCTCTCGCATATACTTGTCCGTATATTCTGCAGGCAACAAATGAGCCATAGTATGATACATATCGCATGCAGCAATAACATAATCTGCTTCCATGGTTATACCGTTGTTGAAACTGACAGAATAGGCGTGACCCTCTTGTATGTTGATACGCTCTGCCTCCCACCCAGTATAAATGGTACCTCCCAATGACTTGTACCGCTCCACCATCCTGTCTGCCATACCCTTGCTGCCGCCTTGAGGCAAATCTGCATTGTTGTTGCAAAAGGCTGCATATACATAGAACAAAGAAGATACATTGTAGAACTTGGGGAAATATACATTCAACATCTTGCGGATAAGAGGATTCGAAAAGCGTTCCGCATACTCCGATATAAGCATCTTCGAATACACTTTATGCACCTTGCCTACCTTCCTCATCGACCATATCAACTTCGCATACTCCCAAATCGACAGTTGTTCCATCGGCTTGTCTGCCACCAACGCCACATCCTGATAGATATGCAACAACTTGATAAACTCCTCTATCTCCTTCCTGTCTTCCGGAGCAATACGCAACAAGTCCCTGTGCAAACGGTCAACATCATGCCAGACATTCAATGTCTGTCCGTCCAACTCTACTTGCATAAACGACTCGGGTTGTATCACCCGAACATCCTCACCCAACACACCTACATCCTTCCACACTTTGTAAATAGCAGTCTTTGAGTTGGTCCCTGTAAGCCAATGCACACAATTATCAATCAAATAACCTCTGCGCTTCCACCATGATAACAACCCGCCAGGAGTATGATGACGCTCATATACCGCACTCTCCAAACCTGCCTTCTGCGCATATATACCCGCCGTTATTCCCGCTACACCTCCCCCGATAATCAATACTTTTGCCATAATCAATCTTGCTCACAAAAAGGCGATATTATCTATTCCCCGACATACATCCCCTGTTGGTCCGCCGTTTTTCGCGCTGCAAAAGTACAATTATTATACCATTTTTTCAAAGACCTCATCCATTCCCTCATCCCTCAACGGTAATTCCCCAAATCATCAATCGTCCAACCGCAAACCGTCCGACTGCAAATTCTTTATCTCTGTATCAGGAAAATAATGCGACAGAATCTCTTTGTAAGTATATCCTTGCGTCGCCATAACTGCGGCACCAATCTGACACAACCCTACACCATGACCCCAGCCTGCACCATATAGCGTAAAACCTACCTCCTCGCTATCGGCATCCTTCTCCCGCTTAACCACAAACGCCGAACTGTACAAATGCGAAGGCGATAGCCATTTCCGTATTTCCAACTCCTTACCGACAACCAACCTCCGATTACTCCCCACTATCTCCAACTCATATATACGACCCGACTCACCCCTCTTCAAAGGCACCAACGCTTCTATCTCCCCAAAATCAACACCGCTCCTCTCCCGTACCAATGCCGATAGTTCTGCCACACTGTAATGTACCTTCCAGCGGTAAAAATCCTGTGTCTCTTGATCGTAACTGTTCAGTACTTGCGACAATATACCTTTGTCCTTCGTATTGCAAAAAGCCTCTGGAGATGACATAATCCATTCTTCTGCCTCTCGCTCTTGTGTCAAGTCCGGAAGAACAGACGACCTCGCATCTCGGATAGGGCGCAGATAAGGGTAACTCTCATCTGCCCAGCAGTGTTCAAAACGCTCCGTCGCACCTCCGCACGACTTGTAAAAACGCGCATCACATATATGGTTCTCCCAAGTAAGCACCTCTCCCCAAGTAGCCTTCACCGCTTCTTCTACCGACTTGCTGCTTTGGCGGGTAATACCCTGATAACGCTGACAATGATCGTCAGCACATACATCAAAATGCCGATGAGCATCACGCTCATACCAACGAATATGCCGCCTTTGTGTGTCCTCCCCGCATACAGGCTTGCCATCACTATGCTCCAACAACGGACGCAATACCCAACTACGGGAGATAACCGCATGAGCCTTCAATAGTTCTATATGGCTATTAGCATTCATCTCACTCGAAATCACGCTCTGCAGATAATCTTCCACCCCTATCACATTTATAGCCGTCAAATGGTCATCCTCCACAATTACCTCCAATCCACCAGCAAAATGCTGTTCTTCTTTACGCTCCCAATGAAAGTTAATGCCTATCACCACATCATGCAACCAAAAAGTGGAATATGCCTCTTGCCCGACAAAAAGCAATCTGTCATATAACTTGCCGCCAAAGCGTATCTTACCATTCTCTAACTTTGCACTCTGTTCTCCGACATAATGCCTACCGTCCGAACTCTGCATATAATCGCAATCAAAACGGAAGCGTATGCAAGGACTGTACAGAATACCCACATGAAGTGTCTTTTGTTGCTTCTCTATCATATTGTCTATCGGTTTAATCTCCTCACTGTCTAACGATACCTCCCTCACAATCTGCTCCAACAACTCACCCGTCAATCGTTCATAACTGTCTGCATCAGCCACTATGGCTATACCGGTCATCTCCACACTCGCAGGCGAGATAAGTACTTGAGCCTCTCCCTTGGCAAAGAAACACTTAGGACGCGACTCACTTCGCAAAATAACAAGCAGTGCATACTCCTCTCTTTTTGCATCATACCACGCTACAAGGTTCATTCTCGGTTCCCACTCCTCCCTGTCTACAGCAGGCAAAGCACCATATATACGCAAAAACTCCTCCTTTACACAATCTCTGCTCGTGCCTGTCACATAATATGCGGAACGCACAAAACGGCAAACTTTGTAAATAGTTGTACCTTTCTCTTTCCTCAGCAACCTGATTCCATCACCTCTGTTGCACATCCGCTGCAGCGGCAACGCATTATACGGAATAGATTGAAAATGAAAATGATCAGGTGCCGACGCCCCACAATAAGGACCGTTATAAAATAGGGTGTAGTGTGGCATCGCCTCACACAAAAGAAACATATCGTCTATATGAGGCAAAATAGCCTGATGCTCATGCCTCGCAGCCGAAATGGTATAATGTTCCTCAAAAATAGGAAACGGGTTCACACGAATACAGTAATGCCCCTCTTCTCCATTGTGCAAAGGAGACTGCCAGTCACTTGTCAACTGGTTTTCTTCTAAGCCGCTCGGACACAAAAAGCAGGCTCGCCGTTGCAAACTCTTGGCATCTACCTCAGCCATAACTGACCGCACACGCTCTCTGTTAAAGCGTATCTCTACCTCCAACCCGTCACACACACACCGCTTCTTTTCGACATGCCCAAGTTGCATATAATGAGCAGATGCCCGCCCGCAAGATGCTATCTCACAAGCGAACATCTGCCGTATACGCTCCTCCAACGGAGAAACAGAATCACTGCTCATCATTATTGTCGTGCATTCATAGCAATACGAGCCTTCAATTCCCAAGTACGAATCCTGTCTTTATACAGGTTGTTCCGATTCATAGCCTCTATATCACAGTTGGCGTCTGAATTATCGTCCCAACGGCGACAGTTATAAACCACTTCATAAATACGACCAATTTGATACTCCCTGCTCACACGCAATCCTACTGCATAGTCCTCTCCATATTTAGTCGTAGGGAAATTAATCGTACGCAACAGAGGGGTATAGAACCCGCGAGGCGCACCCAATCCATTAATACGAAGAGCATTATTGCGCCCGTTATCTGGAGTCCACTCTCTGTGGTCAATAATGCCGGGAGGAAGAATGTTCCCGTCAAAATCAGTCATCCGATAAGTACCCACTACCATAGCACAGTCCTGTTCATGAAAGGCAGTAATAAATTTCTGAACCGTATGCTCGTCATAATATGTATCATCAGAATCCAACTGAATGGCAAACCGCCCGCATTTGGGGTGGTGTAGGGCTACATTCCAATTACCTCCTATCGCGTGCCAACTCTTATCCTGTGCAATATAAATCAAGTTGTCATGACCCTCCGACACAATCTCACGGATAATATCTACTGTACCATCATCAGAATTGTCATCCACCACAATCACATTGTATTTATAGGGCTTGTCCACTACCTGACTCAACGCACTGCGTATCGCCGTGCCTATTGTACGCACCCTGTTCTTACACGGGATCACTACCGATGCCTCATATTCAAATCCTCCGCCCTGCAAATCTATATCCTTAAACTGTGGCACAAGATAACCACCTATATCCTTCAAGTGTTGAGTGCAGGCTTGTTCCATCTCTATCTGAACTCCTCGATTCTTGGGATCAACATAGTCAAACAGTTTCTCACCCGATTTGCGGGTATCCAACTCAACATCGTAATACAAATACTCATTGATATGCTCTAATGCCCCGCACTGACTGACTTTCAACCGAAGGTCATACAATCCCGCATATTCATACTCCTTATCCATTCGCTTCACCGCATCTTTGAGCGCACTCGTGCGATAAAACAACACCGAACCAAAGTCAAAGTCATCACGCAACGCCCCCATCTGATAATCTATCACAGGTGCATTGCTGCGTTCGTCACCAACCTGATTAAAATGGTCGGCATAAACCATAGCAGCACCACTATCTTCCAGCAATGCCTCCATACGCTCTAAAGCAAATAGCACAAACGACAGAGTGGTGTACTTGGTATAAATCAAAGTGTAAGGAGTCGTAGCGTGCGATGCAATAAATCGCATATTGGCAGTACTGCGCATATCTCCTTTCAGGAAATGAATCTCATTAACGAGTGATTGTGCCTGCAAATTGGCAACGGTCTGTTTTACTTGTTCCTCACTCTGGAACGGAATAAAGCAATTGATGTTTTTCATTGTTGTGATATGTTAAAGACGGATTATACTACAATAATCCTGTTGTTTACAAAATATGATACTGCACAAAAGCCTCTATCGCTTCATAATTAGCCAAACCCAACTGTGCATACAACTCCGCAGTAGCATGATTGCGGTCTTCTGCACGCTGCCAAAATAGACGCTCATCATTACCCATAAATGGCGCAGACTCCATCTGACTCTGATGTTTCAATATCGTATTACGCTTAAAGCGCAACTCCTCAGGCGACATCGGAACAGCCATCTCTATCAAATCCACCTCCCATTCCATCCAAGCACCTCTGTACATCCAAATGCGACACTTATGCAACCATTTCTCTTTGTCCTTCAATTCGTCTATAGCAGCCAGCACAGCGTCCAAACATACCTTATGCGTACCATGTGGGTCGGCTAAGTCACCGGCTACAAACATCTCATCAGGCTTAATCTCTACCAATAGATGCTTCACAATATCAATGTCCTTTTGCGACAGGTCACCCTTCTTGATAGTTCCCGTCTCATAGAACGGCAAATTCAAAAAGTGAATGTGAGATGTCGGCAAACCCATATGACGACAAGCCGCTGTTGCCTCACCCCTGCGAATAAGTGCCTTTATGTCCAATATCTCACGAGTATCTCTATCATCCTTCTTCTCATTGAACAGATAATGGGTATATTCGTTATACTTCTCCTCTATCACCTTGTCCTCAGGGCTATGCATCTGACCGAAGCCGCGCATAAAGTCCATAAAACGAACCACCTCGTCATCACACACTGCAATACAACCACTCGTCTCATAAGCAATATGCACATCATGTCCTTGCTTGATCAGACGAGCAAATGTCCCACCCATCGAGATAACATCATCATCCGGATGGGGAGAAAATATCAACACCTTCTTTGGGTAAGGCTTTGCACGCTCAGGACGATTGCTGTCATCCGCATTAGGCTTTCCTCCAGGCCAGCCTGTTATCGTGTGCTGGAGGTCATTAAATATCTTTATGTTGCAATTATATGCCGAACCGTGCAGAGTAATCAACTCACTCAACCCGTTCTCATTGTAGTCTTTGTTCGTCAATTTCAAAATAGGCTTGCCCGTCTGCTGACATAACCATACTATAGCACGACGGGTCAACTGGTCGTCCCACTCGCAAGAGGTCAGCAACCAAGGACTCTTCAATCTCGTCAATTGTCCCGCTGCCGATAAGTCCAACACAACCTCTGCATCCGAATGTAACTGCAAGGCCGATGCAGGACAAGAAGAATCAAAACGCTTTTCCACTGCTGCTCTAACCTGAGCCGACTTATGCTCTCCCCAAGCAACCATCACAACACGCTTAGCCCGCAAAATTGTCCCTATCCCCATCGTTATTGCACACATAGGTACCTGTTCCACAGAACCAAACAAATTGGCTGCATCGTTCTTCGATACATTGTCCAATATAACCAAACGGGTCGGACTGTTAAACTGCGTACCAGGCTCGTTAAAACCGATATTCCCTCCGCGACCGATACCCAACAACTGAAAATCAACTCCGCCCATATCTTGCAACTTCTGCTCATAATCCATACAAGCATTCAAAATATTGCTCTTCTCCTGCGTGCCATCTATCGTAAACACATTCTCTGGCTGAATATCTACTTGGTCCAACAACTGCTCTTTCAACTGACCGAAACAACCCTGAAGGTTGTCTGTCAATGGGTAATATTCAAACAAGTTGAAAATAACCACATTCCTGAAACTAAGCCCCTCCTCTTTATGCATTCGAACTAACTCTTCGAACACATCAGTCATACTCCTGCCTGCCACAAGCGACAATATAGCAAACGCATGCTTCTTCTGTTTAGCCAGAATAACTTCCGCTATCTGACGGGCTACATACTTTGCGCCTTCTTGGGCACTCGAACAAATATGGGTGTGAAGGAGTTCAAAACGGGTCAAACGGGACAACTCAAAGACATCATCCGTCTGGTAAAGTTTCTTCGCTATATGCGTTAGCGAAATCTGTGAACTTAGATTAGTTCTCATAACATTGTGATTAGTTGGTATTATAGGGTTAACAAGAAAGCATTTACCACCGAAATGATATATCTCTTTCTCCGCCGCAAAGGTAATCATTCTTTCAAACCCCACCAAATTATATTTCACAAATATAACATCAGTCTTGCGGCTTCCTCAAACAGAGATGCCGCCTTCCCGCTAAATCCGTCCTTCTGTAACGCTCAACACATAGAACTCCCTTTGATGCTCCATTTCATTTCACAATCGTTTGACTTACACGCATATACATTTCTTGCGCCCTCCTCCCTATCGGATAATAAAGCAATCCTTTTCTGAACGATTGCAAAACAATACAACCCCCTAACATCCTACTAATATCCTGCTAATATCCTACTAATATCCTATTGACATCATACTAATAACAATGAACTATAACCGAAGCATAACCGAAGCATAACCGAAGCATTAGCGAATTATTTAGCACTTTTGACTATACCACGACCATACCACGACCATACCAAGACCATACTATAACCACACCTTTATTACAATCAGACTATACGCCAACCATTCCATTCACCTTTTCCCGCTTATAGTCAGCCTATTTTCACCCCTTCCCTTGTCATCCCTTTCTGCCCACTGCATAATCGTTCCATCCAACGCTTGTAATGGTTTGTTGCTACGCTCTTGCCCACAGTAGAGCCACACCCTCCTATGCCTCTCCTCCCCTCCTCCAACCTCCTAGATCCTCTAAACCGTCTAGTTCCCCTACCTCCCCCACCAAAAAAAACACCATCACCCGCTCACTATCCCTACCGAATAATTCACCACTGCTTGCACATTCAAAAAACTATCCTTATCTTTGCGCCGCATTAACGCAGACACCCCCTCTGCCCAACGCAGATGCCCTCATCTGCCCAACGCAGACGCCCCGTAGGACCTAAACGCTAATGCGATATATTAACAAAACACTAACATACTTATACCATGATTCTAATCGCAGACAGTGGTTCCACCAAAACCACTTGGACATTAATGGCTGCCAACGGCCAAACTTCGGAGTTCTCTATGGACGGTATCAACCCCTTCTATCAAACCTCCGACGCTATCAAAAACTCCATCGCAACACAACTCCTGCCACAACTCTCACACCTACTCTGGGCAGGAAAAATCACCGACATCTTCTTCTATGGAGCAGGATGCACACCCGAGAAAACCAAATTCGTCATATCAGCCCTCGAAGGATGCTTCAAAACCGCAAAAGCCTATGTCGATAGTGATATGGTCGGAGCGGCAAGAGGACTACTCGGACATTCCCAAGGAATCGCATGCATACTCGGTACAGGATCCAACTCCTGCCTCTACGACGGAGAAAAAATTATCAAAAATGTACCCGCACTCGGATATATACTCGGAGACGAAGGAAGCGGCGCCGTTCTCGGAAAACGACTCGTAGCCGACATACTCAAAAACCAATTGCCCGAACATATCAAAACCAAATTCCTGCAACAATACAATCTAACACAGGCCGACATCATCGAGAATGTCTACCGCAAACCTTTCCCCAACCGATTCCTCGCCACTCTCTCCAAGTTCGCTGCCGAAAACATACACGAGCAACCTATCTACAACCTCGTTTACGAACACTTCCAACAGTTCATCATCCGTAACCTCAAACAATACCCTTCCCTACCAGTCGGATTTATCGGATCCATCGCCTATTACTACGAAGATGTACTCCGAAAAGTCATGCAAGACAACAATATGCAGATCGCACAAATACTCCAATCGCCTATGTCGGGACTCATACAATATCACGCACAAGACGCTAAACCTACTAACTGATACCGATATGTTTACCAAAATCACAGAGCAACCATCTCTGCACGATAACCTCGACCATAAATCTGTACACGAACTACTGGTCGAAATGAACGAAGAAGACAAAAAAGTCCCACTCGCAGTCGAAAAAGCAATACCACAAATAACCAAACTCGTACAACAGATCGTGCCTCGAATGAAACAGGGAGGACGAATCTTCTATATGGGTGCCGGCACCTCCGGAAGACTCGGCGTACTCGATGCCAGCGAAATCCCACCCACCTTCGGGATGCCACCATCACTCGTCGTAGGACTCATCGCAGGAGGAGACACCGCCCTCCGTAATCCCGTCGAAAAAGCCGAAGACGACCCAGAACGAGGATGGCAAGACCTCCAAAAATACAGCATCAACAAAGCCGATGTACTCATCGGCATCGCTGCTTCTGGAACAACACCCTATGTCATAGGCGCACTCCGACACGCACGACAAGAAGGCATACTCACCGCCTCTATCTCCTGCAATCCCGACTCACCCGTCGCTGCTGAGGCCGACATCCCTATCGAGGCCCTCGTCGGTCCAGAGTTCGTTACGGGAAGCACACGACTCAAATCCGGCACCGCACAAAAACTGATTTGCAACATGATTACCACCACAACCATGATACAACTCGGACGCGTCAAAGGAAACCGAATGGTCAATATGCAACTCACCAACAAAAAACTCGTGGACAGAGGCACACGAATGCTCGTCGATGAACTCGGACTCGACTACGAACAGGCACACCACCTGCTCCTGCTCTACGGATCAGTCAATGACGCACTCGACGCCTATCAGAAACAACAAAAATAACTCATTCCCGCCTCCAAAAAAGGATATAATGTGCTTTATACCCCAAAAATATGTTGTAAAACATATAATAGGGAGGTGTATTTCCCATGAAAAAGTATTACCTTTGCGACGAACTTTCGGACTGTCCTATATAATAGATAAGGAATAGACCAATCGTTTTGCAATTAACAAACCGCAATGCGCATGAAAAAAACACTGCTTTCACTTGCCTGTGCCGCTTCTACGCTCTTCGCGTGGGCAGACATCACTGTCACAGGCATAGTAACATCCAAAGACGATGGAGAACCCGTCATCGGGGCTACCGTCCTCGAAAAAGGAACAACCAATGGTACAATAACCGACTTCGATGGTAACTACCAACTCAAAGTCGCCGACAAGGCTACGCTCGTGGTCAGTTATGTCGGCATGAAAACACAGGAAATCAAGGTGACAGGCATGAAGCATAATGTCACGCTCACCACCGATGCCATCGCTATGGAAGAAGTCGTCGTTACCGCTATGGGCGTCGTCCAGGAGAAAAAACGAATGAACTTCGCCGTGCAAAATGTAACCTCCGAATCCATAACGGCAAGCAAATCTGCCAACTTCGTCAACTCGCTGCAAGGGCAAATAGCAGGCGTCACCGTCACCAACGCAAGTAGTTCACCTAACGCCGGCTCACAAATCATTGTACGAGGTATCTCCTCTATCAACACCGCCCAATCGAACGAACCTCTCTTCATTATGGATGGAGTGCCACTTAGCGGAGGCGCATCTTCTGCGGCAGACATCAACCCCAACGACATCGAGAATGTCACAGTCCTCAAAGGCGCTGCCGCTTCGGCACTCTACGGGCAAGATGCAGCAAACGGCGTCATCATGATTACAACCAAACGCGCACAAGAGGGCAAAATAGCCGTAACCGCCAATGCAAGTTGGCAGTTCGATACCCCCGCAAGGCTACCAAATATACAACAGAGCTATATACCAGGCTCACAAGGAGTCTATGTCGATAAGGCACAAGGAGGATGGGGACCATTGCTCAACCCAGGAGAGCAAATCTACGATAACCTCCATAACTTCTTCAACACTGGCTTCTATCATAAGTACGATGTCAGCGTAACCGGCGGCACCGAGAAGTTCCAAGCCTACGCATCTGCCAACTGGTCCAAAAACGATGGTATCATCCCTAACGACTATAAGCAACGATTCGGAGGACTGGTCAAAGCATCCTACAGCCCAGCCAAATGGGTCACTATCAATGCTTCTATCAATGTCATGCAGAGCGACTCACGCTCCACATCCGTCGATGCCGTCACAGGAACATCGGCTATGAGCAGCCTCTACGGATGGTCAAACACCGACAATATAACCGACTACCAACTATCTACAGGCTTCCCCCGTTATATCTACTATAACGACGCCAAAAAATACAACTCCACCTACAGCCCCCTCTACGGCATCTACAACGACGGAGGCAAATCCACCTCCCTGCGTAATGTCATGAACGCTTCCGTCACATTCAAACCTGTCAAAGGACTCGAACTCGTAGGAAGGGTTGGCTACGACACAAGCACTTCTACATCCGAAACCTATGGCGTACCACGATGGGACGACTCCTATGTAACACAGTCCTACACCAAACCAACCGAGCCTTCCGACCCCGGCTCCTCCGCTTCCTCCGCAGAGAAAGCCGCATACGAGCAAGCATTGAAAGAGTACAACGCAAACTTGGACCTCTACAATGCCTATCAGGACTATCTCAACGGAGCATACCTCACCGACCCATATCTCACCACCAACGATATTGCCAATATGGACAAAGCCAAACTGGGGAAGTACTCCTCCTCGGCAGGGCGTAGCCAACTGCTCACAGCAGGGTTCCTGGCAACATACCGCCTCGACTTGCCCAAAGACTTCGGCATGGACTTTATGGTGGGGGGCGAATTGAAGGCGTCAAAAGGCTTCTCTATGGCTAATAGTGGTGTCGATTTCATCATACCAGGCGTTTACTCCCTCTCCAATACCAACCCCAACGAGGTCTACCTCACCGACCGTACACTCTCCCACTCCCAAAGGCGAACTTTCGGCTATTACTACGAAGTACGGGCTGACTACAAAGGACTCGCTTCACTCTCCGTAACAGGACGATGGGACTGGTCATCCACACTGAAAACATCCCCCTATTTCTACCCCTCCGTAACGGCAGGTGTGGTATTCTCCGAACTCATACCAGGACTCAATGATACCAAAAACAACTGGTTCTCCTACGGCAAACTGCGAGGAAACTATGCTGTGGTAGGTAAAGATGCTCCTATCTATCTCTTCGACCGCCGCTACAAACAGTTCGCTAACTATCCCGACAATGGCTATGGTATCGACCCAACACGCTCGTCGGCTTCTGCCGAATTGCAACCCGAAATGTCCTACTCGTGGGAAATAGGTTTAGACCTGCGCTTCTTCGACAACCGTACCCGACTCGATGTCGCATACTATTCCACCAAAGTGGATAACCAAATCGTAACCGTGCGTGTATCACCAGCCTCGGGATATATCCTACAAACCCGTAACGAAGGTGCCATCCGTAACCAAGGTATGGAACTGACACTCGAACAGGACATCATCAAACGCAAAAATGTCAAATGGACCGCGGCACTCAACTTCGGACTCAATAGGGGTAAAGTGGTCAGCCTGCCCGAAAATGTAGCGGAGATTACAGGACCCCAATACACCGACATCTTCACATCGGCATACCTCGGCGGCTCCACTACGGGGCTTACCGGTAAAGACTATCTGCGTACCGACGACGGCAAGATTATCTGCGACGCCGAAGGCTACCCGCAAATCAACCCTAACAAAAACCTCTACATAGGTAACCGCGAAGCCAAATTCTCTGCCGGACTACGCAGTACACTCGAGGTTTACGGTGTACAACTGTCCTTCTTGTTCGACGGACGCTTGGGAGGAGATGTGGTCAACATAACCGGACGCTCCCTGCTCTCCAACGGACAATCGGCAATGTTGGAGAAATATCGTGGACGACAAGTCGTGTTCGATGGCGTTGTCGACGATGGCGAAGGCAACTATATACCCAACACCAAGCCTATCACACTCGACTATACCACCATCACCAACTACTTCTACAATGTGTCCTCCAACTTCATCGAAGATGGCTCCTACATACGCCTCAGTTATGTCACATTGGGCTACGACTTCGCACAACTGATGAAGTCCCAAAAAGTACTCAAAGGACTGAACCTCGCCTTCACGGCTAACAACCTTTTTGTGCTGACCAAATACACAGGAACCGACCCACTCTGCAACGCAGCCACATCCGGCGGCGGTACAGGCTCTGCTGGTATCGACAACTATCCTGTTCCTTCAACCAGAAGTTATAACATAACCCTTAATGTCAAATTCTAATCCCGTTGCGCTATATGAAATCTATTAAGTATCTCAGTGTATTCATGGCGGTGATGCTCGTCTTGCCCGCCTGCGAGGACTTTCTCGATGTCAACACAACCAAAGATGACCCGACTACAGTAACGGTCGACCAAATACTGCCTACCCTCTGTTTCTATGCCTCACAGATATGCTACGACCATGCCGAATATGGCGTATATATGTCCCAGGCACTCACCACAGGCGACAAGTCGCAAACAGGTTCCTACCCCTATAGCCAAGGATGGGAATTCCTCAGCGTCAACCGACACCCCATGTGGAGACGCCACTTCTACGACTTGGGCGCAAATGCCAACGCTATGTTCGAACTGACAGCTAAAAATGGCTCCAAAAACTACGAACTCATCGGGCGTACACTGGTACTCCAGTCCACCATGTTCACCACCGATGTGTTTGCCGATATGCCACGCTCCCAGGCTTATACCGTAACATCACCTAAGTACGACTCCCAACAGGAAATCTACGATTGGATGTTCTCCGAAGCCGACCAACTGCTCAGCCTCTACCAAGACCCCGCTTGGACCAACGGACCAACTGCACTGCCCATAAGCGAAAAAGCCGACCGTATCTACAAAGGAGATATGAAAAAATGGGAAGCCTACGCCAAAGCACTTCGTTGCCGCCTGTGGCTGCGCAAACTGCCCAACTGGGATAACACAACCGCCACTTGCCAACAAATTGTAGCAATGGTCGACGATGTCCTCAACGACCCCAACTGGGAAGAACCCCTCTACTACTATCCAGGAGGAAAAACCGAGTCTAACTGCCCCTGGGGACCCGCCGCACCGAAAATCAATGCGTGGGAGAGCCGCAACAACCGACTCGCTTCATCCATCCCAACCAAATTCTTTGCCTATGCCATACTCGGCGGATACGAAGGCGGACGGTCCACTTCCGACTATCGCTTTGCATTAGACCCCCGTGCCGAGATGATGATGACACCACGAACTAAAGGCTCAACGGCAGGATCCGATTGCTTGCGCTGGTTGGAGAGTAATATCGGATGGGATGCTAATAATAACAAATACACCTATTACCCCGACCTCTATGCCACCGATGCAGGAACCAATCCATACACCAAAAACAATGGATATATCCCGCTCATCACCACCGAAGAACTTCTCTTTATCAAGGCAGAAGCACTCTATTGGATGAACCAAAAGGCTGAAGCCTACAATGTAACCGTCCAAGCCGTCCAACGCAATATGCAACGCTATGGCATCAATGTCGGAACGCTAACAACCAAAGAACAAAAACGCTACGACCTCTTCATGGCAGTCCGCCTACCAGGTGAATCTGTGTTCACCATTGCCGACCTCATGCAGCAGAAATATGTCGCCATGTACTTGCAACCCGAACAGTGGACCGACCTGCGCCGGTATAACTATTCCAGCAAAACCAACGGCATCTTCTACGATGGAGTCCCAGTCTATACCGTCACAACCTGCATAACAAAGTACAACCCTAACTCATTGTCGCCCTCCAACTTTACTACCGAGTATAGCCTCCGACGACCATTCAACCTCTATGCAGCCTATTGGGACCAACCCGACTGCTACGAAGACCCATCCACCAAAGCCGTCTATTCGCCTAACGCTTGGGTGAACCGACTCAACCCAGATACCGAAACGGAAACAAAATACAACAAAAAAGAACTGATCCGTATCGGCGCCTGCGATGCTGCCGGAAATGTGGACTACCATTGGATGCAGAAACACATGATTTGGGCTATGAAGAACTCTTCGGTTTGCACCGTATCTAACAATATCGAATGGAAATAACTCTCTTACGACTATGAAACACAGAAATATATTCGTTCTCGCATCCGTACTGCTCGCTTGCACCGCCTGCGACAAACATGACTTCATCGACGACTTGGTTATCACCGGCGATGTCGGACCACAACCCTATTGGGTTGTCGAAAGTTCAGTGGTAACCGCTGGAGCCGATGTACCTTTCACCGCGCAATACTACACAAGCGTCAAAGGAGTTTCCATCGACCGATCCGAAGTATGGTACAATGTCACCGAAAACATCGAACAAGTGGTCAATTGCCCCTTGACGCAGACTTTCACCTACTCCGTCTCTAAAGTTACCGCTTCCGAAAAGCGTATCGCGCAAAAGATAAAAACTTTTGTGCATTCTGATGTCGCTGTATGGAACGACTCCATTCATGCCTACTATTTCGAAGGCACCTTCCCCGTCAGCAGCACACTCGCTGCCTTCAAATGGGATAAACCGGCGCACTACGACGACGAAAACTTCCGGATGTATTTCGGCAACGACTACCAACAGCAATTCAAAGATAGTCTCTACAACCTCCTCAAGTACGAAGACTTCCGTAACATCATCCTTTCCACACAGGTGAGGGAAAGTTTCCAAGAGTTTTCCGACTCCACTTTCGATGTCAACACCAACTCTTGGGTGCGCCACTTCAAGTGGAACGCCGACTCCACCGATACACCCATTCCCGAAAAAGTAACCGAACTCTATCAGGATAGCATCTCCTTCGACCAACTCATTTTCAATGCCGGCGAAAACTGCTACGATCTAACCTACAAGCGTACTTACCAAATACGCGCACTCCTGCGCGTTTACGACGACCGCGAAGTATATGGCACTACGGTGGCTAAAGATATAGAAATCAACTGATAATCTCTATTCTACTATGAAATCTGTCTATAAATACATACTCCCCCTCGTGGCAATAGTGCTGCTCTCCGGATGCCGCGACCACGAGCCGAAAGTCGAAGACCTGCCAACCGATGCCGTGGCCTTCGAGTACTCCATCCCAGGTGCCTATGCTCTCGACTACTATGTCGATTCCGAGGTGCTGTTCGTCAATACCTCTCCCACTGCCGGCACTGCCATCTGGGACTTTGGCGATAATACAACGGCCGAAGGTGACTCCGTTCTCCATGCATATTCTGCTACGGGAACCTACACCGTAACGCTCACCATCCGCCAAGCCGACGGCTCTAACTTGCAGAAAAAACAACCCCTCTTCATCTCCGACATCAAGCCCTTGCTCACACTCAATCCTATTCAGGAAGAGATATGCGAAGTGCTGACCACCAGAATATCTTTCTCCATGCAACTGCCTAACCCGAAAAACCGTACGGAAGAATATCAGTGGATTTTCCCAGAAGGCACTCGCTTGTTGGATAATACACCGGTCGACACGGTATTCCAGAAAATACCGCCCGAAGTGGTGTTCTCCAATGTAGGCTCGCAAGCAGTACGCCTGCAGGCAAAGTTAGACGGACGCCCCTTGGAGGAAGTCTCCGTTAATGTTCAGGTGGGCTACAACAAAGAGGTTCCCACACTCTACTATGCCGTACGCGGCGGAAATATCATGGCACTCAAATTGGCAGCGGACGCACCAGAGGATATGAAGATTATGCCCTTCGACCTGGGAGTCTCATCCGGACAACACGCCTTCAATATCCTTTTTGCCGACTCCTCTGTCTATATGTTGGATGCCGGACAACAGTTCTACTATGTGGACGATTCCGATGGCGTACTCGGAGACGGCAAAATATCAGTCATTGCCAAAGATGGCTCCAAAGTGGAAACCCTCATCACCAATGTCGGACAAGCCGCTTTCGACGACCCCTTCTATGGCTATATCGAAGATGGTACGCTCTACTATGCCAATCGTAACACGGGCATCATCGCCGTACGCACCAAAGAACGCAACAGAATCTACAGTGCAACCGAGTTCCCCTACTATGTCCAGCATTCCACGCTCGGCTACTATGGACGAGGTATCGAATATGGTGCCATTGGAGGTATGTTTGGCAAGGTCGAAGGCACTTGGTACTGGACAAAGTTCTATAACGCCAACGGTATTTTCCGTTTCACCGATGCCGATATCTACAAAGAACCGGTCGCAAAAGGGGCTGCTCCCACTCCAGAGGCTGGCGTCGCACTCAGTACCATGTATCCGAAGTCTTTTGCCTACAACGCCAAAACCAAAGAGTTTTTCTTCACTGTCTTCGACGAAGGCTCCAATGGTTTCTATCGCTGCCCTTCTCTGGCGGCTCTGGATGCCATAGGCAATAGCAAAACCATCCTCAAACAGTATAAGATACTTCACGAGTCGGGAAAAGAACTCGAGGTGAACACTTCTGGCAAGCCCGCTCTCTACGAGGGTACCGGAGCAGAGGTGGTCGGCGTATGCCAGATGGTGTTAGATGAAGCAACAGGGTGCGTGTACTTCGGCTTCCGTTCCGATGGCAGCGAAACCAATGCGCCTTCCGGCTTGATGCGCTATAACCCCGCAACGGGCAAAGTCGAAACAGTTATCGAAGGAGTCGAAATCTATGGCGTAACCATCAACCCGAATCCTTCTAAGTTGTTCTAAACAGTGTATATGAAGAGCCTGCGCTACATATTGCCCCTCCTTCTGTCGCTCCTGTCGTGGCAGATGCTCTCTGCTGCCGCACCCAAACGCGAGTTTCGTGCAGCCTGGATAACAACCGTATGGGCTATCGACTGGCCCAAAAACTCGTGGGGAAGTGCCGACAGAGCAGATGCACAGAAGCAAGAACTCATTCAGATATTCGACTCCCTCAAAATGGCGAACATGAACGCCGCTTGCTTGCAGGTACGGGGCTTTTCCGATGCAATGTACCGCTCCAAATACGAACCATGGAGCAAGTACCTCACCGGTACGCGAGGAGGAGAACCTTCCTACGACCCCCTCGCACTCGCTGTTCAAGAGGCACATGCACGAGGCATGGAACTGCATGTATGGCTCAACCCCTATCGCTATGCCTCCTCCACCGAAACCTATGGCAATCTGCCTACCGACTACTCCCAGACCCACCCCGAATGGTTGATGACCTATGGCGATGCCACTATCCTCAACCCCGGACTGCCTGAAGTGAGAGAGCGTATAGCGGCCGTCGTGGCGGATATATTGGAGAAGTACGATGTCGATGGAGTACTCTTCGACGACTATTTCTATCTCTCGGGGACTCCCATGTCAATGGATGCCGACCTCTATGCAGCAAACAACCCACAAGGACTGACGCAGGCGGAATGGCGACGCGAGAATGTCAACGAGATGATACGCCTTGTCCACGATACCATCAAATCGGTGAAAGCGTGGGTCACTTTCGGTATAGGACCTGCTCCTCAAGTGGCTTCTTCCGATGCACATGCCGCCAAGTATGGGGTCGAGAAAATGCCTTTTTCCGATTGGCAGTACAATGGCATCTACTCCGACCCGCTGGCGTGGATTAGTCGGGGTACTATCGACTATGTGTCACCCCAGATGTATTGGAACATCAATTCCTCCTACAGTTTTGCCGTCTTCTCCGCTTGGTGGTCAAAGGTGAGCAATCAGTTCGGGCGACACTTCTATGCAAGCCACTCGGTAGAGGGGGCTGGCATATCCTATCCTGTCACCGAAACTTCCGACCAGGTCTCCGTGCTGCGTAACGACGACCGCAACTCGGCTACAGGATCGGTCTTCTTCTCCATCTACAAGGCTATCTTGGCAGAAGGCTTTGTCCGCAACTTGCGCAATACGGTCTATCGATACCCAGCCTTGCCGCCTATGAAGGCATGGGAACGCCGCACCTCACCGCTCTATGTGAGCAACATAGCCTACTCGGGAAGCACCGGCAAACTCTCGTGGACTCCACCCGCCGAAAACCTCCGTTATGCCGTCTATTGTATTCCAAACGACTATCAATCGCGCACCGGAGTGTTCTTCAACCCCGAGAATCTGGTGGGAATGAGTTATACCAATTCCTGTTCTGTCCCACTCCGGCTCAACCATACCTACGCAGTCGCCGTAATCGACCGCTATGGAAACGAATATCCGCCTATGGTGCGCGATGCCGCTAAGACAACGCTCACCCTTCCCCAACTCCTCCTCCCGGCCGATGGGGCAGTGCAACTCGTGCCTTCTGCTTTCACTTGGACTACTGCACCAGGAGTCGATTCCTATCTCGTGCAGGTGGCTACCGATGCTGACTTCAACAACCTCATTGAGGCCTACGAAACAGCCGACACCACTTTCTTTTCGGGTAAGGTGAGCCGTATTGCCGATGCCGGCACCTACTATTGGCGGCTGATTGCCCGTGGAGCCAATGCCGACGAACAGATTACGCCAGCCCGCAGGTTCACGGCAAAAATGTTTGCACTACTCTCTCCCTCAAGAGCGGAAGCCGATGTATCTCTTGCACCTCTTCTCACCTGCGATAGTATCGCCCAGGAGAATGTGCGCTATACCTTCGAGATTGCCCGCTCCATTCAGATGCGTACCGAAGATAGAATCTTCATAGCAGAGACCTCCGTTCCTCGTTGCCAAGTACCCGATTCTACGCTGGCGCAGACCACCACCTACTACATCCGTTGTACGGCTGCCTATGGCTCGGTGCAGATCATATCCGACATCTCTACCTTTACCACAATGTCCCTGCCCGTTCCTGCGCCTGTCATCCTGTCCCCTGCCGACAACGAAGTCATCCACAGTTCCGACCTGCGAGTCGTATGGGACAAACAGAACGCACGCTCATTCCGTGTCGAGTTATCCACTGTCGATAATTTCGCACCACGCAACACCAAAACACTCAACACCGATGCCTACACCTATGAGGCTTCCTATACCAATCTGTCGGAAGGCGACTACTATCTCCGTGTACGCGCCTCTTCTGTCGATGGATGGGTCAATTCCGACACACGGATGCTTACCATACAGCCTGCAACGGCATTGGCTGTGCAAGAGCAGAACCTTTGGTATGTGTCCGAGGGGGCGATTGTGGCAGAGCAAGCCTTGCCTTATGTGGTCTATAACCTCTTGGGAATTCCTGTTGCAAGGGGAACAACGAATATCGGTACCACCCTTTTGCCAGCAGTGCAAGGCGTGCTGATTGTGCAAGTGGGGCAAACAAAAAAGATAATTGTATTGTAAAACAAATAAACAAGATAACAAATTAACCGTTGTGGCGTATGGCTTGACGGAGTCAGCGGTACAAAACGACAATTTACTAACATTATAATCTATCTATTTATGAAAAAACTAACTGTATTATGTAGTGCGCTTTTGTTAGCGGCTACTTCATTCGCAGGAGAGGTCACCTACAACCTTCAGGGTGGTGTTACCAACGACTACGGATGGACAAGTAAAGGCGAGATGTTTGCTGCATTCATGACCGATGCAGGTGTTATTGATTTTGAGACCTTGGAGTATTATATGGCTCAGTCAGACCCATTAGGTGGGACTAACATTTGTGGAAAATTAACAAATGCATCTCCTGCTCTTACAATGGAAAAGTGGGCATGGTTAAAATCGTATATCGAGACGGTTACAGCAGCCAATATAGCAGCAGGAACCGTTTCCAGTGATTATAAACTTGCTGCTGATGGAACGGGTGCTACATGGCGCTATTCAGTAGGAGCATTCTTCTGCTCTATGCAGCGTACCGGTTGGCCCTACAGTGCCGATTTCACATCTGCAGGTTTGGATGCTGCTTACATTCCTTCATGGAAACATGCCTATGCCAATCCTACTTCGGTTACCGAAGGTGAGTTCGTTCTGAATGCGCCTTACAAAGAAGGGGAGACTTTCCGTGGATGGTACGACAATGCAGTCGGTTCTGGCACACCTGTCACAAAAATTACACCGGAATCAGAGGGTACACTCTACGCTTGCTTTGGTGAGTATGTCAATACGGTGGCGGAAGTGCTTGCTTTAGCAGACGGCACGGAAACCAACATCAAGGGTACGGTCACTTACACCGCAGGTAACAATTTCTGGATCCAAGATGCTACAGGGGCTATCCTCTGCTACGGAAAAGACAATGGTGTGGCACTGAACGAAGAGGTTGTAATGAAGGGCAAGTTCGTGGCAAATTTCCAGGGTTCTCCTCAATTTGGGGTTACTTCAGTGGAAAGCCATGTAGCAGGCACACCTGTAAATGCTACCGAAGTGTCTCTTTCTGCTTTGGTTGCCGACAGGGCTACCTATCTGAACAAGTTGGTATTGGTCAAAGGTCTTACTTTCTCCAAATATGTGGACAATGGATCCTACACGACTCCTTATGTTTCCGAAGGTCTGGACACAATCGCATTGTACAAATACACCGACCTTACTGAAACGAATTATCCTATAGGTACACAAGTGAATGTGAAGGCTGTTGTGGGTTGCTATAATACCGTTCTTCAGTTCCGTGGTGAGACTTCATGGCTCGAAGCATCTGCTTTGGCTAAGAAAGAAGCCTACACCTATCCCGCTCGTGGCGAGAATGGCGAATATACTTTGGAGAACAACTGGATTGTTTCTGCCAAAGAAGGCAATTATGCCGACAATCTGCCCGGTCCTGATAACTATATTCGTGGTATGGCTGCCCAAAATGGCAAAATGTACTTCATCAACCGTGATGCCAAGAACTTCACGGTAATTGACGGTGCTACAGGTAAAAAACTGGCTCCTCTTGCTATCAATGGAGAACACCTGTTCGAAGTGCAAGGTGAAGATAGCGAATGGAGTTCCGCTGTCACGCTTGCTTACAACGATGTGAAAGTGGATAATGCCGGCAATATCCTCATTGGCGCATGTCTGACGAATAGCCAAACATTCTTCATCTACAAGGTTGACCCCACTACCGGTGAGACTACCGAAGTCATCAAAGAGCGTCTGTGGGATAATACCGTTGAAGAGTTTGACAAGATTGAATATCGTTTCGATGCATTTGGCGTGTATGGCGATGTCAATTCACATGCTGTTGTCATGGCACAAGATGCCAATAGTATGACTGCCTTCAAGTGGGTCATCGACAATGGTGTTGCGGCTAAAGCAACAAAGGTGAATCTTTTTGTTGATCCTCTTAATGACAATTCCTATCTCATTGAGGGCGATGCAATGATTGCCAACCCAGGTTCAGCACCTCAGATATTCCCTGTAGATGACGATTATTTCTATCTTGATGGCAATGCCACTCTGCCTACTCTGTTCGCTATGGACGGTACATTGGCTGACGACTTCAAGAACTGCAGTGCAGGTCTCCGCATAGGTAACAACGAAGGGGATACATGCCTCTTGAATCAAGGGCATAATGGTTTGGCTGAGTTCCAGATAGGCGACGACTATTTCCTTGTAATGGCTGCCACCAACACTGCAGGTACACCTGCTTCTGCCTTTGCTCTCTACAAGTACAAAGATGCTTCAAAATCCTTTGCCGATATGACCCCTATGTGGTTCTTCCCGAATGCAGGTATGGGTCCTGGCGTTAACGGATTCCGCACCGCTGTTCCTTCTGTTGAGGTAAAAGACAATGCGGCTACCATCTATCTCTATACCGGTAACATCGGTTACGCTGTTTATACTTTCACAGGCGTAAAGGGCACCGGTGTAGGCAATGTGATTGGCGAAAAGGATAATAATGTTCAAAAGATTATGGAGAACGGTCAAATCTATATCTTGAAAGACGGCGTTCGCTATAATGTATTGGGTACTGTTGTGAAGTAATTCATCATACCTGTAATCAACCAAAAAAGGCTGCCTATAGGCAGCCTTTTTTGGTAATGCTTACCTGCCTATTGCCCACCGAATGGATCATTTTGCAAGCCCACCGCAGAGCCATAGCACGCTATGGCTCTCAACACCCCACTTAACCACAATGGGGACACTATCGTCCCGCCTGCGTGAGCCGTTAGGCTCATCCCCACCACTATTCCACCTATTCCACATAGATCAACTATATCACTTATAACATCCTCCCTTTCCTGCCAAACGATGGAATTCACTGCTGTAAATATTGCATATATCATTCGTTCTTGCTACCTTTGCGCGGCGTTATGGCGGCGATTGTATGCCGCAATAGCCTGAACATTTGTAGGTTTATTTATTATGATTAAAATCACTTTTCCTGATGGAAGTGTCCGTGATTATGCGAAGGGCATAACCGGACTGGAGGTGGCTGAACAAATCAGCCCCCGTTTGGCACAAGAAGTGCTTGCAGTTACAGTTAATGGCATCCAACAAGATTTGACGCAGCCCATAGAGTCGGACTGTACGCTTGTGCTGCACAAGTGGGATGACAAAGAGGCAAAACATGCGTTCTGGCATACTTCTTCCCACCTTATGGCAGAGGCGTTGCAAGAACTGTTCCCCGGAATTCAGTTTGGCATAGGTCCTGCCATTGAGAACGGTTTCTACTACGATGTCTATCCCGCCGAGGGTACTTCTATCAAGGAGTCAGACCTTGAGTTGATAGAAAAGAAGATGCAGGAACTGGCGCAAAAGAAAGAACCTCTCATCCGCAAGAGTATCTCGAAGGCAGATGCTCTGAAGGAGTTTGCTGCAAAGGGGCAACACTATAAATGCGAACTTATTCAGGACCTCGAAGATGGTCATATCACCACATATACACAGGGTAATTTTACTGACTTGTGCCGTGGTCCACACTTGCCCAGTACCGAGCCTATCAAGGCTATGAAGGTGCTTTCGCTGTCGGCCGCCTATTGGCGTGGCGACGAGAAACGCCCGATGATGACCCGTATCTACGGTATCTCTTTCCCGAAGAAGAAATTGTTGGACGAGTATCTTGTGTTGTTGGAAGAAGCAAAAAAGCGCGACCATCGCAGGATAGGCAAAGAGTTAGAGTTGTTTATGTTCTCGGAGATGGTAGGCAAAGGCTTGCCTATATGGTTACCCCGTGGTACTGCTTTGCGCCTGCGTCTGGAGGACTTCCTAAAGAAGATACAAAAGCGTTATGGCTATCAGCAAGTGATTACTCCGCATATCGGTAACAAGCAACTATATGTTACTTCGGGGCATTGGGACCATTACGGTAAAGACTCCTTCCAACCTATCACGACCCCCGAAGAAGGAGAGATTTATCTGCTCAAGCCGATGAATTGTCCCCACCATTGTATGATATACAAGAACTCTCCCCGTTCGTACAAAGATTTGCCGTTGCGTATAGCCGAGTTCGGTACGGTTTATCGCTACGAGCAATCGGGTGAGTTGCATGGTCTGACGCGCGTGCGTTCGTTCACTCAGGACGATGCTCATATTTTCTGTCGTCCCGACCAGGTGAAAGACGAGTTCATCAAAGTGATGGAGATTATCGGTATTATATTCCGTGCGCTTGATTTCCAGAACTATGAAGCACAGATCTCTCTTCGTGACCCCGATAATCGTGAGAAGTATGTCGGTTCAGACGAGGTATGGGAAAAGGCGGAGCAGGCTATCATAGAGGCTTGTCGGGAGAAGAACATGAATGCATCTATCGAATATGGTGAGGCGGCGTTCTATGGACCCAAGTTGGACTTTATGGTGAAGGATGCCATAGGCAGGCGTTGGCAATTGGGTACGATACAGGTAGATTATAACCTGCCAGAGCGTTTCGGTTTGGAATATGTGGGCGAGGATAATCAGAAGCACCGTCCTGTGATGATTCACCGTGCGCCGTTCGGTTCAATGGAACGCTTTGTGGCAGTGCTGATAGAGCATACAGCGGGCAAGTTCCCATTGTGGTTGACGCCCGACCAAGTGGTTGTGCTGCCTGTATCGGAGAAATCGAATGAGTATGCCTATCGGGTAAGGCAGATGCTTGATGACCAAGACATTCGTGTGATAGTGGACGATCGGAACGAGAAGATAGGTCGTAAGATTCGTGACAATGAGTTGAAGCGTATTCCGTATATGCTTATTGTAGGCGAGAAAGAGGCTGAACAGGGGCTTGTCAGTGTGCGTCAGCAAGGTGCGGAGGAGAAAGGACAGATGTCGGTTCAGGCTTTTGCAGACCTTATTCGTGAGCAGGTGAATGGACAGATGAATGCGTTCTGACGGGCTGAGTATTGTGTTTATATCGTTTTCAGGGGGAACAGACAAGGTTTGTTCCCCCTGAAAATATATATTGAGTAGAATTATTTGGTTGGTATTGCAAAGAAGTTGTATCTTTGCTGCGCAAATAGCAAGACATACAAACTTACGGTATCAAGAGTAACGCCTTGATTGAAAAGGGAAACAGGTGTAAATCCTGTACAGACCCGCTGCTGTGAGTCCTACGAGATGTTACGCACGAAGCCACTGGCTATATAGTTGGGAAGGCGCGTTAACAGGGATAAGTCAGAAGACCTGCCTAAGTTTGAGCGAAATGGTGCTTCCGTGGATTGGAGCCTACGCAATCGTATTCCTTAGATGACAGGATTGTTGTATGCATCTCTCCACGACGGTGAGGGATGCAAATTTTATATATGTACAACAATAAATAACAGCAAAATGAAAAAGTTCTTCTTTTTGGTTGCATGGGCAACCTTTTCTTGTGCCGCAGTGATGGCACAAACCGATCCTTATGTCATTGAGTTGGAAGATGCGGTGTGGAATTTTGATGACTATACCGATGCAAAAGCCTCTCTTTCGGGGAATGATAATTTTGTATGCCCTGTGAGTTGGTTTGTAGGCAATGCAGGCAGCAGTACGCCCCGTGTGGCATACATTCCTTTTATCTACCCCAGTAAGTTGGATGTTACGAATTCTTATGGTTACGATGGTCGGCTTTGTATGCGTATTTATGGTATCGCTTCTGCAGCCCGTGTACCTGTATATGCCGTTCTGCCTGCAATAAAGGATAAAGATAACGCTAACTTGGTACTGAATTTCTATGGTAAAGGCGAATCGTCTGCAGGTGGCAGTTATACTTATTATGCCAATCTGCGTATCGGTTATTTGGCAGACATAGCCGACACGGCTGTTTTGAACAGCAGTTTTGCGGAGAAGGTGGTACACTTTAAGGATACCTCTTTCTCGCAGGCTCAATACGACAAGTATGAGATTTCGCTTGCCGGTATTCCACAGGGTGCGCATGTAGTGCTGTACGATGATGATGCCACCAAGATTAACTCGTGCCTGCTTGACAATATCTCTTTCACAGAGATAAAGTCCGGTCCTGAGACTTCGGTCGGCGTATCGGCATCGGAAAGCAGCAGAGCCGTCAAGGTGTTGGTTGACGGGAAAGTGTATATCGAGCGGGATGGTCGCCAGTATGATGTGTTGGGTAAGGAGGTCCGCTGACAGTATGATGTAAACCACGAGTTTATCGTATCGCTGCCATGATTGATTGTTGTTCGTGGTTTGCAGTGGAGAGGCTGTCTAACAATGCAAAATTGTTAGACAGCCTCTTACAGTTACTATAAATTAACAATTAAGAAGTAATGATAAATGTGCGGAGAGGGGTGTTTTTGAGGGTGTTTGGAGGGGTTTCCCATAGTGTTCCTATAGTCATCCTATATTGTTCTTATAGTCATCCTATATAGAACCTTCGAAACAGGTAGTGTTTATCGGGCTTGGCGGAGGGGAAGTGCAAGGAATATGCAAGGGTATGGGAGCGGACAGATTGTTAAAGAGGCAGGAAATATATTTGTGGTTTTTAACTATTGGGCAGGTCGCTGTCGTGTGTGGGGTATTTGCGGGTATGGGAAAGAATGATTATCTTTGCCGAAACAAACATCGTTGTCGTTATGACTATAGCCGTTTTTGGTAACTCAAGCAAAAAGAACACCTTGAGTGAGGTGGCTCATATACTTGCTTTTATGGATGCACACCATGTGCAGGTGCTATTGTCGCAGGAGTTGCGCAATGAGATGAATCTTCGTGACAAGTATGCACCTTATACGCATGATGTGGAGAACACTATCGATTTTGCATTGTCGGTGGGTGGTGATGGTACTTTTCTGTATTCGGTGTCGCAAGTGATCGACAAGAACATCCCTATCTTGGGCATCAACTGTGGTCATCTCGGTTTTCTGACGGAGGTACAGACTTCGGATAACAACTCGGTCTGCGAGCAGTTGATCAACAATGCTTATACGATAGAGCAGCGTTCGTTGTTGCATGTGCAACCCTCTCACACGGCAGAGGACGAGGAGATATTGGCACTGAACGAGGTGGCACTGATGAAGCAAGAGTTGAGTTCGATGATAGCCGTAGAGGTATGGGTTAATCAGCAACCTCTTCATACCTACAAGGCCGATGGTTTGTTGATAGCCACTCCTACGGGTTCTACCGCCTACAACCTGTCGGTTGGAGGTCCGCTGATGGCGCCGCAGACGAAAGCGGTGATTATTTCTCCTATTGCGACACACAGTTTGAATGTCCGTCCGCTGGTAATTCCAGACGATTGGAAGATCGATTTGAAAGTGAGGAGTCGTTCCCATAGTTACCTGCTCTCGGTTGACGGCAGGAGCCGTACGCTCAAAGAGGAGGTGTCGCTTCACATAGAGAAGGCATCGCAGACGGTGAAGTTGGTTCATACGGAGGAACATTCTTTCTTCAACTCTCTTCGACAGAAGTTGTTTTGGGGGATAGAGTAGGATGAAGCGCATCGTATGCTTGATAGCAGGTGTGGGGTTGGTGTTGGGTGTGTTTGCCCAAGGCACCTCCTTTCGTGATGGTCTGTTCCGTTATGCGGCTTATGGTCATTCTCTGTTGGCGGATGTTCATCCGGACTTTGTTCGTCTTGACATACAGTGGAACAGCAATCATTACTCCTATGACTGGGGTCATACGGGCAGTGCCTACCATTTTACGACGGCGTCGGTTTTCGGTATGAAACTGCCTATCTGGCGGGGCAATATCCGCAGTGACGCTTTTGCCTTGTCGGTGAGTCTGCCCTTGTCGGCTTCGTTGTGGATAGATTTGCTGGAGCCTGTGACTGCTCCGGTGATTGATACCGATTACCGTATAGGCGGTCCCGTTGTTTGTTTCATGCACAGGCTCAATCGTGGCTTTGTGCGCAATTACTCCATTGCATGGGATCCGTTCAAGCATGAATCGACGCATATAGGCGATGAGTTGGCGTTACAGCATGCGGATCTAGGTTTCCCGTTGCGGCGAGTGAATGTGTCGTACAACTATACGGAGTTGGTCTTTACGCTGAACGAAGCGGAAGACCGCTATGCACAGAACCATTGTTTCCGTGCGGGCTTGTTGCTGTTGTGGCAGCCCAAGCATGGTTGGTACTTTATAGATGCGACCGACGGCGATGCGAGTGTGGCATATACGAGAGTCTCTCCTTGGGAGTTGTATCTACAATACCAATACCAATCTCCAACCTCGCGTCATGGTTTTCAGGGGGTAGGTTCGATAGAGGTTCGCAACCGTGCGGCGTTAGGTTATCCCGATTATGCGGTCAGCAGCGAGGGAGAGTTGGTGAGTGTGGAGTATAGCGAGCGCAGGGCTTTTACCTATAATGTTTTTATCGGCACTCGGTTCAATATGCCTCATTACGACGGCTATTTCTCTCGTGTTGCCTTGGGAGTTCGTCTGTATCATGGAATATGCCCGTGGGGACAGTTCCGCAACATAAGAAACTACAATCAGGCAGGTATCTGCTTAATCTTTGAATAAGAGAAATGGAAAAGAAGGATTTACGAATCGTCTATATGGGAACACCGGAGTTCGCTGTGGCTCCGTTGCAAGCGTTGGTGGAGCATGGCTACAAGGTAGTGGCTGTTATTACAATGCCCGACAAGCCTTCTGGCAGAGGTCATCGGTTGCAATATTCTCCGGTGAAGGAGTATGCGTTGTCGGCAGGGTTGCCGTTGCTGCAACCGGAGCGGTTGAAAGATGAGTCGTTTGTGGAGGCTTTGCGCAGTTATCGTGCCGACTTGCAGATAGTGGTGGCATTCCGTATGCTTCCGGAGGTGGTTTGGGCTATGCCCCGTTTGGGTACCTTCAACCTGCATGCGTCGTTGCTTCCGCAATACCGTGGTGCTGCTCCTATCAACTGGGCTATTATCAACGGCGAACGGGAGACGGGTGTAACGACCTTCTTCCTGAAACACGATATAGATACGGGTGATATGATTCTGCAGCGTTCGTTGCCGATAGGCGATGAGGAGAATGTGGGAAGTCTGTATGAGCATCTGATGCGTTTGGGTACAGAGGCTGTGTTGGAGACGATGGAGCAGATTGTGAACGGAACGGTACATCGTGTGCCGCAGCCGTCGTTGCCTGCCGAAGAACTACGCCCCGCCCCTAAAATCTTTCGTGAGACCTGTGAGATAGATTTCCGTCGTACGGCTCGTGAGGTACACAATTTTGTACGAGGGCTGAGTCCGTATCCTACGGCTTGGTGCCGACTGCCTATTGGCGGCGAAGAGAAGGTGGCAAAGGTGTATGCCGTTCGTCCGATAGTGGCGGAACATTGTTTGCCTTGCGGGACAGTGCAGACGGAGGATAAGCGGTCGATACGGGTATCGGTGGCGGATGGTTTTGTGGAGATACTGGAGTTGCAGTTGCCAGACAAGAAGCGTATGAGCGCACAGGCACTGCTAAACGGTTTGCATCAATAGATATGCTCGATGGATTGCGAAGCCCTGATACATAAATACTATGCCTCCAATCCGCCATTGGAAGAGATACTGTTGCGCCATAGCCGTTGTGTGGCACGGAAGGCGTTGGAGGTAGCGCACAATCATCCAGAACTATGCGCCGACGAGGCATTTCTTTACGAGGCTGCGATGTTGCACGATATTGGTATCTTTCTTTGTGATGCGCCAAGCATATATTGTTATGGCGAAAAAGATTATATCTGCCATGGGTACTTGGGCGCAGATCTGTTGCGCAAGGAAGGATTGCCCCGTCATGCGGAGGTGGCGGAGCGTCATACGGGTACGGGTATCACGATGGAGCAGATTGCCCGAGAGCATCTGCCTCTGCCGATGCGCGATTTGTGTCCGCATACGATAGAAGAGCAGATTATATGCTATGCTGACAAGTTCTTTAGCAAGAGCCATACAGATCGGACCAAGACCTTGCCGCAGGTTCGTAGGAGTATGGAGAAGTTCGGCAGGGAGAGTGTGGGTCGTTTCAATGCATGGCACAGGCGTTTCCACGCTGTGCGTAAGCAAAAATCTTAGAACTGGAAATAGATGAAGGTCTGCAGGTCGGCGGTGACGAACTGATAGACAACAAAGACCACGACGACAGCGATACCTCCGATAACGGGAATAGGAAGGGAGGCAAAGCGCAGTCGGTACCATTGTTTGAACTTGCTCGGCATCCAGTGGATGAGCATTCCTATGATGAAGAGAATCATTACCCCTGCATATTGTGTGACGACCTGTGGTAGGATGTTCCAGTTCCATGGGGAGCCGATTTGCGTTATCATTTGCGTTGCCGTGAGCCACGCTTCATGGTTGGCTGTGGCAGGGTCTAAGTTGCTGCCTGCCCGGAAGAATAGGCGTGTGAAGGTGATAAAAGTGAAGGTTTGCAGTATAGCCCAGACGGTAGCGATGAGTTGTACGGGACGACTGTCGGGCTGTGCTTTGCGGTGGTGAATCAGGAAGTAGATATACCGGATGGCCGTGGCAAAAGTAAGGCAGATGAGCCATACGGTGCATAGATTCAGAAAGGGGGTGGAATAGAAATGACGGGCAGTGACTATGCCGACGGAAAGCAGCAGCATGATTGCCATTCGCAGATGCCAAGAGCAGTCTTTCCACAGTTTATAGATTATCATCCCTATTCCGTTCAGTCCTCCCCAGATAATGAAATTCCAACTGGCGCCATGCCATAGTCCACCCAGAAGCATTGTGATAAACGAGTTAAGGTTGGCGTATATCTTCTTCCGCCTTTTCGGGAGGAAACGCAGTGCAATGACTACGCCAATGGCAACAGCGAGGATAGCCAGACCGATGTAGATATTACCGGTGAGGGCTACTGCTATCAAGGCAAACAGTATCAGCAGGATATAGGTTGCCGGTGTAGCATTACGGTTTCCGCCAAGAGGGATGTACAGATAACTCTTCAACCAGCGAGAGAGGGATATGTGCCATCGACGCCAGAAGTCCTGAGGGTTGGTGGCTTTGTATGGCGAGTTGAAGTTCTTGGGCAAGTAAAAACCCATGAGCATGGCAAGTCCGATGGCAATATCCGTATAGCCGGAGAAATCGGCATAGACTTGCAAGGAATAGGCAAAGAGTGCAAACAGGTTCTCGAAGCCCGAGAAGAGGAGAGGATTGTCGAACACACGGTCGATGTATTGCACGGCGAGATAGTCGGACAGGACAATCTTTTTGATCAGTCCGTTGAGTATCCAGAAAACGGCAATGCCAAACTGTCGTTTGGAAAGATGAAAGGGTTTGTAAAGTTGAGGGACAAACTCCGATGCCCGCACGATAGGTCCCGCTACAAGTTGCGGAAAGAAAGACACATAGAAGCCGAAGTCCAGTATATTGTTGACGGGTGTTACTTTCTGCTTATAGACATCCATCGTGTAAGATATGACCTGAAACAGGTAGAAGGAGATGCCTACGGGCAGTACTATTCTGTCGATGTCGAATCGTCCGTGTTCGCAGCATCCGTTACCGATCCATGCAAAGATGTCGAAGACCTGCAGATGGGTAGAGAACAGGTCGTTGAGCATATTGGTGAGGAAATAGGCATACTTGAAGTAGCACAGCAGTGAGAGGTCGATGAGGATACTCAGGCTTAGCCATATCTTGGACAGAGTGTTTTTGCCTCGTGTTTGTGCGGAGTAGATCCGTTGGGCTATAAGAAAGTCAGAACAGGTGACAAAGAGCAGGATGAGAATAAACAGTCCGCTGGTCTTATAGTAGAAGAACAGGCTTACGAAGAGGAGAAAACTGTTGCGTAGCAGTCGTTTGCGATGAAACAGTGCAAAGAAGGCATAGACAATGGCAAAGAAAGCCCAGAAGTAGAATTGCGTAAAGAGCAAGGGAGTGTTGGCGTCAAACGCAAATATGTGTGTGAGCAGGTCTTTCATGCAGTTAGTCGTCTATGTTGTTCCTCCATTGATAGAACTTGTATCCGTTGAAAAAAGCGTCGCATAGCATGTTTCCTATATTCTCTGCTCCTTTGCGTGTAAAATGCACATAGTCGTTGCCCGCAAGCCCTGCCTTGACCCATTGCTGCATGGAGTTCTCACCTCCCATACTGTTGTAGATGCTCCAGTAGGCTGCTCCTGCTTGGGTTACTTCGCGGCATAGTGTCTGTTCCATATACGGCAGCAGACGGTAGGTCTGCAGTACGCCCTTGCGCCGAGTGGTCATATCACTTGGACCGATAAACAGAATGGCGACATCGGGTGCCTGTTGCTGCAGGTAACGGATTTGCCGTACGAGCGAGGCGATATACTTATCGACCCTCTCCTCTGAAGAAAGGTGAGGGATAGTATTGCCCCCGTATTGCAGGATGATGAGTTTAGTGTGTGTGGTGCTAAAGTATTTGTTCAGTTGCGCTGCTTGAATGCCGGTGAAGATAAGACCCGAACAACCTCTCATGGGAATGTTATCTACACCCACACCTCTGTCTTGTTCGAGCAAAATGCCATACACTTCACCATTGCCTGACAGGCGGATGTTGATGGAAGTGGTGCTGTCGGGGAGAGCAATGGTAGTGCATTGCATAGGCTCTTTCGATGGAGTGAGCCTTGTTGTTCGTCCTTTGGCGGTCAGATTCATAGAGGAGTTGGTGGAGTATAAAAGCGTGAGTTGGTTGAAATAGTGCGCAGAGTAAATTCCTGTTTGTTTGCTACGGGGGGTGACGGAACAAGTGATGGTGGTGTCCACAATTGCCACTTGCCCCATAGGCCCGTACTTGTTACTTTTGTTGCGTCGATAGACCTGATTCCCATAGACTAAGTAACGGGTAGGTTCGATATTGGTATGTTGCCCTATTGTGGCAGTTGCGATAGACTGATACAAAGGAATAAGCCCTGCACCCCCTCCGCCAAACCGTTCCTGCAATTGTCGTCTCAATATCTGTGTGATACGGTCTTCCTCTATCTGCGAGTCGCCATAATGCACAATATGCACACTTGTGTCGGTGGCATTTCTCAGAGCGGTATAGAGTTGGTCAAAGTATGTACTGTCCCCTATAGAACAACTGTCCTCATAAGGCCAATGAATACGCGACGGGTTCGTTTGGAAATAATGGATAAACCCTGTCCCTTCGGCGTTATGTGCCTCTGCTGCCCGCAAGGCAAGCAACTCTTCGGGCGATAGTTCCGGCTCACTTGTCGGCTGTTCACTCTGGTTATCCCATTGCCAATACGACTGCAATGTGGGGAAACGCAGTGTAGTTTCCCCAATTGTTATACCGTCCTCCGGATAAGCGGCGGCAATGCAGGCCAATACGCCTATAACAGAGAAGATAAACAAACTGATATGCCAAGGCTTTAGTTGCTTCATTTTTTCCAGAGGGTAGGGGAGAATAGTAGTAATACTGTGAATATCTCAAGACGACCGATAAGCATAATAAGCACCATCACCCATTTTCCCACCAATGGAAATGCCGCATAAGTACCAGCAGGACCAAATTGCCCAATGCTGATGCCCACATTCCCCATTGCGGATATAGCCGTACCGATCGATTCGTCGAACCCCAAACCACAGGCGCAGAATATAAGTGTGGCTAAGCCGATAATGAACATGTAGAAAAGCATAAATGCCATAGTGTTGTTAATCGACTGCTCTCCCACCGGCTTGCCATTGATTTTCACAGGGATAATAGCGTTGGGATGTATGCGTCTCTTAAACTCTGCCAACCCGTTCTTGATGATAATCACAAGGCGTACCCACTTGATTCCTCCCGATGTGCTGCCTGCGCAACCGCCGGTAAGCATCAGAAACAACACCAATACCCACAGCACCGATGGCCACATCACATAATTGGAAATGGAATACCCTGTCGAGGTCATTGCAGCAACCACGGTGAACAAACCGTCTCTGAATGAGCGTTCTGCCACCTCCCATGCCCATGTCGGACGGGTAATGTATAATCCTATAAACACTACCAATGCACATACCAATGCACACCCTGCATACCAGCGTGTCTCCTCGTCGCGGAAAAGATGCTTCGGCTTACCGCGCAACAGGTAGATAAGAAGGACAAAATTCACACCGGCCAACAACATAAATACGCTCACCGTATAGTGTATAGCCGCATTATCATAGTACGCCAGACTGTTGTTCTTGGTCGAAAATCCCCCCGTCGCCATCGTGGACAACGAGTGACACACCGAGTCGAACAAATCCATACCAAAGAGCCATAAGAGCAGTATCTCGCACAGCGTCAGGCACAAATAGAGTGTCCATATCAGTTTGGCGGTGTCCGATATGCGGGGCGACACTTTCTCGTACGACAAACCCGTCATTTCCGCTGCATAGAGTTGCATACCACCCATCCCGAACATAGGGAGAATGGCAATGGACAATACGATAATGCCCATACCTCCCAACCACTGAGTAAGGCTTCTCCAAAAGAGTATGCCATGCCCCATTACCTCTACATTGGGAATCACGGTCGCACCGGTAGTCGTGAAGCCTGACATAGTCTCAAAAAACGCATCGGTAAAGTTCGGTATCGCACCGCTCAGATAATAAGGCAACATCCCGAACAGAGAGAAGATAAACCACACTATCGCTACTATCAGATAACCCTCTCGAGCCCCGACATGTTTTTCTGCCTTTCTCCCAATAATCAACCCGACAATACCTGCCACCATCGTAACTGCCGTGCTGAAACAGAAGGTATTCAACTCCTTTTCCTTGTAGATAAGACACACTATCGTCGGCAATAGCATAAACGACGCTTCTATCAACAAGAGCGCGCCTATCGTCTTAATAACCAGTCTGGTATTGAATGTCCTCGTCATATATGCAAGGTTACTTGAAGAATTTTTCTAACTGCCGTATCGCTGCCGATTTGCAGAACACTACCACTTGGTCGTTTGTCACAACCTGTGTATCTCCGTTGACCAATACGGCCACTCCGTCACGAACAATAGCACCGATATTAATGTCTCTCGGAAGATCTAACTGCTTGATCTTATGCCGTGTAATCTTGCATCCTTCCGTCGCTTTTAACTCTATGATTTGTGCATCGGCATTCGTCAGGTTCCGTATGTTTAGAACAGTGGCATCCAAAAGCATCTGGTAAATATAACCTGCGGCGATAGCCTTTTTGTTTATCACTGTACCTATATCCAAACCTTCTGCCATCGGGATATAATCTATATTCTCCACCTCTGCTATGGTCTTCCTCACACCCAACCGCTTGGCTGCCAGACAGGCAAAAAGATTGGTCTCACTGCTTTCCGTCACCGCAACAAAGGCATCCACATCCCGTATCCCCTCCTCTTTCAATACCTCCATATTACTGCCGTCTGCGTTTATAATGAGCGCATTCCCCAATTTGTGAGAGAGATGATAACAAGTATCTCTGTTTGACTCTAATATCTTTATGTTCAAGTTGTCAGGCAACGACTGCGCTGCTTTCTGCGCAATACGGCTTCCCCCAATGAATAGCACATTATGGATATCACGCTTCTCCTTCCCTGCTTGCTCACGCACAAAATCAAGGTTCTCCTTCGTACAGACAAAATAAACCAAATCCCCCGCCAATATCTCGTCATTCCCTCTTGGTATGATAGTCTCCTGGTCCCGCTTAATGGCCACCACCCTGTAGCGACTATGGTTAAAACTGCCATCCATAAACTTCTTGTTGATTATCTCCGCATTCTCTCGCACGCGTATCACACACAGATGCAATGTCCCGTCACCCAACACAAGATGATAACGCATCCAACTGGTCTGTAAGGCTTCACATATCTCCTTGGCAGCCAACACCTCCGGATAAATCAGATGATTAAGACCTAACTTCTCAAAGAATGTTCTGTTCTCTGGCAGAAGGTATTCGTAATTGTCTATACGGGCCAATGTCTTCTGTGCGCCCATACTGTTGGCAATCAGACACGCCGTCATATTCACACTCTCATGGGGCGTAACGGCAATAAACAAATCAACATCCTTAACGCCTATATCCCTCAAGTCATGAAGAGAGGTAGGAGAACCTACCTTCGTCTGCATATCGTAATTCGACTCCAGATTGCCTAAGTTGTCGGCATTCTCGTCCATAAGGCAGATTTCCATATTCTCGCGGGTAAGCAACTTCGCCAAGTGCGTTCCTACTTCCCCTGCCCCTGCTATAATTATGCGCATATGTATTATGGTTGTGTTGTTTCTATTGTGTGGCGAATGCCTTTCTCGTCAAGCCCCAATGCATGATACAACGCTGCCATGCTACCATGCTCCACAAACTGGTCATGTACACCTATCTTCACGATGCGAGCCTTGTAGCCCTTCTCTGCAAAGTACTCCGCTACCGCACTACCTAAACCTCCGGCAACAATACCGTCCTCCGCCGTAAATACAAGATTACAATGTCTTCCCACCTTGTCTAACACTTCCGTGTCTATCGGTTTGAGCCAGCGCATATCGTAGTGCGTGATATCTTTGTCCGAAAGAGCCTTGCGTACCGTATTGCCAATCGAACCAATCGAAAGAACAGCAGTGGTCGATTGCTCGCACTCTTTCAGCAACTGTGCCTTGCCTGGCTCCATCCGCTGAGGCTCTTTCTTGCAAGGGGCCTCTGTGTCCGGTATAGGACCACGGGGATACCGTATCGCAATAGGAGCCTGAACATACTGCGCCGTATAGAGCATATCACGCAGGTCACTACCCGACATCGGTGCGCCGATAATGATATTCGGTATAGGACGCAAATACGCCATGTCGAACAACCCGTGATGGGTCGCACCGTCAGCACCTACTATACCCGCACGGTCTATGCACAACACCACATGCAGATTTTGCAATGCCACATCGTGTATGATGTTGTCGTACGCACGCTGCATGAAAGAAGAATAGATATTGCAATAAGGTAGCATCCCCTCTTTGGCTAAACCTGCCGAAAAGGTCACGGCGTGTCCCTCTGCTATACCCACATCAAACACTCGGTCAGACATCTCCTCCTGCATGATGTTCATGCTGCAACCGCTCGGCATGGCTGGCGTAATACCCACAATATGCTCGTCCTTTCTTGCCAGTTCAAGCAAGGTACGACCGAACACCTCCTGCCATAGCACTGGCTGATGCTTGTCCTCCTCATCGCATACCCTCACCCCTGTCTTTACGCAGAACTCACCCGGAGCATGCCACAAGGTCTGACACTTCTCCGCAGGCTCATAGCCCTTCCCTTTCTTTGTGATAATATGCAGCACACGGGGACCTTTATAGTCCTTTATCTCACTCAAGATACGAACTAAATCTACCACATTATGACCGTCCGCAGGACCGAAATAACGAAGATTAAGACCCGTGAATATATTCTTCTGCTGATGCGTAAGCATCGCTTTCAGACTGTTGTTGAAACGCTGTACCCGCTGCTTTTTCTTGTCATCAATCAGATGTAACCGCTTCAAAATAAGATAAAGACGATAACGGAAACGGTTGTAACCCTCCGAAGTGGTAATATCTACCAAGTACTGTGTAAATCCGCCCTTCAGCGGGTCTATCGCCATATTGTTGTCGTTCAAGATAATAAGCAGATTGTTCTTGTCCATTGAGGTGTTATTCAGCCCCTCAAAAGCCAGTCCCCCGGTCATAGCCCCATCCCCGATTACAGCCACCACCTGCCTCTTGTTCCCCTGCATCTGATTGGCAATCTGCTCTCCTAACGCCGCCGAAATAGAGTTGCTCGCATGACCTGCTATAAAGGCATCATACTCACTCTCCGCAGGAGTCGGAAAAGGAGCCAAACCCTTGTACTGCCTGTTCGTGTGGAAACGCTCACGACGACCCGTCAATATCTTGTGGCTATATGCCTGATGACCCACATCCCAGATAATCCTGTCATCTGGCGTATCAAACACATAGTGCAACGCAACGGTCAACTCCACCGTACCAAGCGACGACGCAAGATGACCGGGATGACGACTCAACTCTTCGATAATAAAATCCCTCAACTCAGCACATACATCCGGCAGTTCTTCTATCCGCAAACGCTTCAAATCACGAGGGAAATCTATATGTGATAAATACTTGTACTCCATAAATCTGTCGAAACTGCCAAACATTTACTCACAACCTCCGTAAGCAGTCCCGTTGTAATCTGCAAAGGTACGACATTTATTCCAATAAAAAAAGTACCTTTCACCCATGTACTTGGCGTACACGCTGCAAAAAGGTACCTCTGAGCGGCAAACGAGGCTCGAACTCGCGACCCCCAGCTTGGGAAGCTAGTGCTCTACCAACTGAGCTATTGCCGCATAACACTCGCTTTCGGATAATGCGCTGCAAAGGTACAACTTCTTTGCATATTAAACAAGAAATAATAACGATTTTCTTTTCCTTCCCTGCAAATCACCACACCTCCACCCACCCACAAGCCATATTCTACCTCACCAAAACACAGAACATACCACACCAACTGCTAAATAATATAAACATCTTCCCTCTAATCTTAACCCATCCTCTCAACCGCTTACCTCAAATCTCACCTCCGCTTCCCCTACTATTTACTACCCATTCCAAACGATTTATATAGGATGAATATAGGACGAATATAGGACGAATATAGGATGACTATAGGAATACCCTACAAAATACCTACAATCCCTCTCCCCAACTCCTCTCTCCCAACTTTAATCATTAACCTTTAATTCTTAAATTACAATAACGCCTTGCTGCGCTCATACCTACCGTATAATGGTTTCTCGCTGCGCTCTTGCCCACCGTAGAGCCGCACCGTGCTATGGCTCTCTTCTCACCATCACCGTTTGCCCATCGAATGGATCATCGTTTCTGCTCACTGTAGAGCCATAGCGTACTATGGCTCTCACCCCCTCATCAAACCCCCTAGATTTTCTAGACCGTCTAGTTCCCCTACCTCCCCCACCAAAACCACCACCTCCTCTAAACCCTAAACACTGTTGCCGCTGTCGCCCCACCTGCGGACAAACCATCACCCTTGCCTTAATTCCCTTGGATAACTCCATATTCTAAACACTCAACTCTAACCACACACCCTCCTCAACTCCTCCATCAACCCGCCTCTCCGCAACCACGAATTGTCCATTCAAAAAATAATCGTATCTTTGCAAGGTTTTACATATAAACATACAACAATGTACAAAAAATATCTATACGCACTGTTTGCAGCCCTCCTATGCGGCTCAATGCTACACGCACAAGACATCGAAGAACGCTTGTTGCTGCTTAACCAAAAACATACAACACAGGTAGCACCGTTTACCGAGAAGAAAGCCTTTCCCCGAATGAAAAAAGAGATAAAGAAAGAAGGGCAGTTGTATTTTGCTTATCCCAATGCACTATCTATGCAATATACCACACCCGCAGGCGACCGTACGCTCATCAAAGACGGAAACTTCTCCGTACGCCGTAACGGAAAGGTACAGAATTTCTCAATGAAAAACACCAACTCCGCTATGTACTTGTTGCGCAATATACTCTTGCATAGTTTTTGTGGCGATGTAAAAAGTATTGCACAAGAGTGCAATGCCACTATCGAGAGTTCGGAAAACGATACGCACTACTCCTTCACGATTACGAAGAACGACAAACCCAAAGTCGGTGTATGTGTCATCCGCTTGGTTTACAACAAAAACAATGGAGCAATCATCTCTCTCTGCCTTGAGGAGGTAAACGGCAACTACACACTCTACCAAACCGACCGTACTACCTTCGGGCAAACAATACCTGACCTTGTTTGGACTATGGAGTAAGAATGGAAACAGCATCACAAAATAACGCACCGCACAAAGCCCTGCCTTATGTGGCGATCCTTACAGCCATGCTCTTTTGGGGAGGCTCGGGAATAGCAACCAAAATGGCATTGCAAACATTGCAACCGCTGTCGTTGATTACATGTCGCTTCTCCCTCGCTGTCTTGTTGATGCTTTCTGTTGGCTTGCTCACCAAACAATTGCAGCGTATCAACCGCAACGATATACTCCTCTTCCTCTTGGCTGGATTCATACAACCCGTATGCTACTACATATTCGAAACCTATACCTATAAACTCCTCTCTTCACCTACTATCGCCGAAGTACTACTCTCAACCGGTCCTCTGTTCGCACCACTATTTGCCTATCTGCTGATACACGAAAAGGTAACGGCTTTCAATATCATAGGTATCCTGATCTCTGCAATAGGCGTAGTGCTGATGATTATGATAGGAAATACCAACTTCTCTATAGGTTCTCCCTACGGAGTATTACTCGCATTCCTGGCTGTGTTCGCCGCAGTATTATACACCATTATCCTGCGCAAAATACCCGCTAAATACAACAGCCTGACTATCGTGTTCTATGTACAATTGTCCTCGCTGCTTTTCTTTATACCGCTGTTTTGCTGCATCGAACTACCCAATATCCATTGGGCTGATTTCACTCTCAAAACCATAAGCGCAATAGCCTACTTGGCTATATGTGCTTCCGTCCTCGCATTTATCCTGTTCTGTTATACCGTACGACAGATAGGAGTAACACGCGCCAATGCTTTCAACAACATACGACCCGTTTTCACGGCTCTGCTGATGCTGCTGCTTTTCGGAGAGCAACTGCCTTGGATCAATCTGCTGGGGATGGCACTGGTTATCATAGGACTGTTTGTATGCCAATACGAAAAGAAAACAATAAACAAAAATAACAATCTCCTCCCACAATAAACACAACCAAATACTATCTACTGCTTATGAAAAAACTTCTCACATCCCTCCTTGTTCTGATACTGCTGCCAACCATATCCCACGCTCAAAACCCGAAGCGGGAAATGCGCTCGGCGTGGATAGCGACGGTCGCTAATATCGACTGGCCATCACATTCGGCAATCGGAAATACACAACTGCAGCAAGCAGAACTCATCGATATGCTCAACCGCCTACAAGAACTGCACTTCAATGCTGTCGTATTCCAAGTCCGACCAACAGCCGATGCACTATATGACTCAGACCTTGAACCACTATCCAATTGGCTAACCGGAAAGCAAGGAAAAGACAACAATCAACATTACGACCCGCTCGCTTTCCTCATCGATGAAGCACACCAACGCTGTATAGATGTACATGTATGGCTAAACCCCTATCGTGTAACCAACGGCTTCAATAAATCCGAACTCGCAGATACACACATCTATCATCAACACCCGGACTGGTTTGTAGAGTATGGAAAGAAATGGTATTTCGACCCTGCACTTCCTCAAACAAGAGAATGGCTCAATACTGTCGTAGCAGATATAGTAACACGCTACAATATCGACGCCATACATTTCGATGACTATTTCTATCCCTACCGCGTAAAAGGAGAAGAGTTCCCCGATACAGCAAGTTTCCGTCAGTATTCGCGAGGCTTTGTAAACAAAGACGATTGGCGACGAGACAATGTCAATCTTGTAATAGAACAACTGCAGAAAACTATCAAATCTATCAAACCATGGGTAGAGTTCGGTATATCACCTTTCGGGGTATGGCGTAACGCCTCTACCGATTCCATAAGAGGAAGCCAAACCCAGGCAGGAGTACAAAACTACGATGACCTCTACGCCGACATCCTGCTGTGGTTGGAACGGGGGTGGATAGACTATGTAACCCCGCAACTCTATTGGGAGATAGGCAAAAGAGTAGCAGACTACGAAGTACTCGCGCATTGGTGGGTAGAGAATAGTTATGGAAAAAACCTCTATATAGGACACTATGCCAGTCAATTGGGGAATAAAAAAGCCGCTGAGGCTTGGCGAACCCCAAACGAAATATGCCGCCAAATAGCACTAAACAGGACACTCCCGCAAATCGACGGCTCAGTATTCTTCTCCATACAAGGACTACTGCAAAATCGTCAGGGACTCTGTGATAGCCTGCAAAACAACTATTACCGCTACTATGCACTACCCCCTGTCAATCGAAACCTGTGCGGAGATGTCGCCTTGTCTCCTGCAAACTTGCAGAAAGTGGATTCATTGCTCACATGGGACTGCGTCAAGGCGGAAGGCGGGAAGGACCCCGCCTGCTATGTCGTATATGCCTTCCCCACACATGGCAGTGTCGATTTCAATAACTCGGCATATATAAAGGCAATAACAACTAATTGCAGTGTATCAATTGACCCAAGTATAGAGGCCATCTATTGTGTAACTGCCATCAACCGATATAAACAAGAGAGTCTACCGTGTATCTTAGTCAACTGAACATATTAGATTACAAGAACATACAACAGGCAGAACTTACCTTTATCCCGAAACTGAATTGCCTAATCGGTATGAATGGGATGGGAAAGACTAATGTGATAGATGCTATCTACTATCTCTCATTTTGCAAGTCCGCTTTCACAGGCATAGACTCACTGAACATAAGGCATGAGGCTTCCTTCGCTATGCTTCAGGGCATCTATAAAGATATGCCTGCACCAGATGGGGTGGAGCAAATAAGTTGCGGCATAAAACGAGGGGTGAAAAAACAATTCCGCAGAGGGAAAAAAGAGTACAAGCGTCTGACTGACCATATCGGTCTATTGCCGTTGGTATTAGTGTCGCCACACGACAAAAACCTCATCGACGAAGGAAGCGACGAACGACGAAAATTCATGGATAGTGTTATCTCGCAATGCGATAAGGTCTATCTCCAACACATACTCGACTATAATGCCCTCCTCAAACAACGGAACTCACTCCTCAAACAGATAGCCGAACGAGGAGAACAGTGGCATGCACAGTTGAACGCACAATCCGACATATTGGATATATTGGAAATGCAATTAGCCGAACATGCGGAGTATATCTTCACCACTCGTACTACATTCATCAATAATTTTATACCTCTATTCCAAGAACTGCACGCTTATATCACCAACGAACAGGAATCGGTCACACTAACTTATCACTCGCAACTTCAAGAACGCAACCTCATACAAGCATTCCGCCAAACACGGGAAAGAGATGTAATGTTAGGCTGGTCTTCACAAGGCATACACAAAGACGACCTATATATGTTCTTAGACAAGTGGCTGATTCATAATGTGGGAAGCGAAGGCCAAAAGAAAACCTATATAATGGCACTCAAATTGGCGCAGGCAGAATATCTTACACAGCATACTGAACGAATAAATACTATCAAACCCATACTACTACTCGACGATATATTCGACAAGTTGGATGGTAAAAGGGTAGAGCGTATCATCAGCCTTGTCGGCTCTAACCGCTTCGGACAAATATTCTTCACGGATACTAACCGTGAGCATCTACTCGACTTACTCCAACCGTTAAGAGAAGAATGTGCCGTGTTCATAGTAGAAAACGGAGAGATAACGCCACAACAGATTTGAACTTAAGTGAACCATACAGATACAATGAACGAGTTTTTAGAAAAGGAAGAAAAGATAGTTAAACTGCTCAAGACAGTCTTCGATCCTGAAATACCTGTCAATATATACGATCTCGGACTCATCTACAAAGTCGATTTGCAAGACAATGGAGTACTCAATATCGATATGACCCTCACCGCACCTTCTTGCCCTGCTGCAGATTTCCTAATGGAAGATATACGCCAGAAAATGCTATCCATCGACGATGTAAAAGAAGTAAATATCAATTTGGTCTTCGAACCTGCGTGGGACAAAGACATGATGTCCGAAGAAGCCAAATTGGAGTTAAACCTATTGTAATCGCCCAATGATATATTTCTTGTCCGACTCACATATTGGCTCTCGTGCCTTAGCCGACATCAAGGCGCACGAGCAACGCTGTTGCAAAATGCTCACTGACCTGAGCAACGATGCTACAACTATCTATCTGCTTGGCGACATCTTTGATTTCCGCTTCGAGTATTTTTGGCATACTAAAGAACCCTTCCAAGATTATATCAACACACTCAAATCATTGACGCAAAAAGGCATACAGATACACTATTTCACCGGCAACCACGACTTGTGGCTGTTCGGACGGATTCAAAAAGCAACAGGTGTCGTTGTCCATAAAAAACCGCTCGAAACAACTATCGCAGGCAAACGGTGCTTCTTAGCACATGGCGACGGCATCTGTCCTCATAATCTGCTGCAATACTACACGCCGGCAATACAACGGAAAATACGCCGTTTCATGCGTCTGCGGAACATCTTCCATAGCCCTTTCTGCCAGTTTCTGTTCCGACTGTTACCCCCGAAGTGGGGCGATGCCTTTGGATACGAATGGGCGAAAAGAAGCCGACTGAAAGAACTGTCTAACCCTATCGACTACAAAGGCGAAAACCAAGAAGAGTTGATCTTGTTCGCTAAGGAGCAGGAACGGAAGCAACACTTCGATTATTACATATTTGGTCATCGGCATATCGAACTCGACCTGCAACTGGCAACTTCCGCACGCATTGTCATTTTAGGCGACACCTTTAGGCAATGGACCTATGCTCAAATGAACGAAAATGGAGAATTAACACTGAAAAACTATGAATAACAGAGAACAGCAATTACAAGCCTTCGACCGTTTGCTTACCATAATGCAGGAATTACGGGAAAAATGCCCATGGGACAGAAAACAAACCTTTGACTCTTTGCGACAAAACACAATAGAAGAAACCTACGAACTCACTTCGGCTATCATCAAACACGATATGCCCGATATATGCAAAGAATTAGGCGATGTATTGCTGCATGTTGTCTTCTATGCCCAAATGGGTAGCGAACAGGGCGAATTCGATATAGCCGATGTGTGCAACACCCTCTGCGACAAGTTGGTGTTCCGCCACCCTCATATCTATGGCAATGTGCAAGCCGAAACCGATACCGATGTCAAACAGAACTGGGAAGACTTGAAACTCAAAGAGAAAGGCGGTAACAAATCTGTCCTTGCCGGTGTACCCGACTCCCTCCCTTCTCTCATCAAGGCATACCGTATTCAGGACAAAGCACGCAACGCCGGTTTCGATTGGGAAGAACGCTCTCAGGTCTGGGACAAAGTGAAAGAGGAAATAGCAGAGTTCGAAAAAGCAGTCGAATCACACGAAGAAAACGACATCGAAGCAGAGTTCGGCGATGTGCTGTTCAGCCTCGTAAATGCGGCACGACTCTATCACATCCAACCCGACAACGCTTTGGAACGGACAAACCGCAAGTTCATCCAACGCTTCAACTATCTCGAACAGAAAGCCAAAGAACAAGGCAAGTCCTTGCACAACATGACCCTCTCCGAAATGGATGAAATATGGAACGAAGCCAAATCTCGCAATTTATAAAGCAATCGCAATTGCATATTCCATAAAAATAGCGTACCTTTGCACTCCGTTTCAATGGATATACAGACACACTAATAATTAAAATCTTATAAGAATGATTTACAGTAAAGAAGTAGAACACATGTGTCCCGTTGCCAAAGGACCTAACCATGGTCCGGCACCCATACCCGAAGAAGGAAAATGGGTGAAAGCAAGAGAGATTAAAGACATCTCGGGTATGACACACGGCATTGGGTGGTGCGCACCACAACAAGGATGCTGCAAATTGAGTCTTAATGTAAAGGATGGCATTATCGAGGAGGCACTGGTGGAAACCATCGGCTGTTCCGGTATGACACACTCAGCGGCTATGGCGGCTGAAATCCTGCCGGGAAAGACCATCCTCGAAGCCCTCAACACCGACCTCGTATGCGATGCCATCAACACCGCTATGCGGGAACTGTTCTTGCAGATAGTTTACGGACGCACACAATCGGCTTTCTCCGAAGGAGGACTCGCCATCGGAGCAGGACTCGAAGACCTCGGGAAAGGACTCGTATCGCAATGCGGTACGCTATTCTCCACCAAGAAGAAAGGCGCACGCTATCTCCAACTCACGGAAGGGTACATTACCAAACAGTTCCTCGACGAGGACAACGAGATTTGCGGCTACGAATATGTTCATATTGGCAAATTTATGGATGCCGTCAAGAAAGGCGTACCTGCAGACGAGGCACTCAAACAAGTTACCGGCACCTATGGTCGTACAACCAAGGAGCAAGGCGCAGTTAAATATATCGATCCAAGAAAGGAGTAGGCTATGATAAGGACCGTTCAATTTGAATCACAAGACCGCCGCGAGAAGCAAATCCTCGCTGCGCTAAACGCTAATGGTATCGCTTCCATCGAAGAGGCTAATCAAATATGCGAACAGTATGGTCTCGATCCATACCAAACTTGCGAAGATACACAACGCATCTGCTTCGAAAATGCAAAGTGGGCGTATGTCGTCGGCTCTGCTATCGCACTCAAGAAAGGTTGCAAAAACGCTGCTGATGCTGCAGAGGCTATTGGCATTGGGCTACAGGCTTTCTGCATACCAGGTTCTGTCGCCGATGACCGCAAAGTAGGTCTCGGACACGGAAACCTCGCTGCTCGACTGCTCAGAGAAGAAACCGAGTGCTTCGCTTTCTTGGCGGGACACGAGTCTTTCGCTGCAGCGGAAGGGGCTATCAAAATCGCAGAGATGGCAAACAAAGTGCGTCAAAAACCCTTGCGCATTATTCTTAACGGGTTGGGAAAAGACGCTGCCATGATTATCAGCCGTATCAACGGGTTCACCTATGTACAAACGCAGTTCGACTACTATACGGGGAAACTGAATATCGTCAAGACAAAAGCATACAGCAATGGTCCCCGTGCCAAGGTGAACTGTTACGGTGCTGACGATGTCCGCGAAGGCGTGGCTATCATGTGGCACGAGAATGTAGATGTATCCATAACCGGTAACTCTACCAACCCCACACGCTTCCAACACCCCGTCGCAGGTACCTACAAGAAAGAGCGTATCCTCGCCGGCAAACCTTACTTCTCAGTCGCTTCCGGTGGAGGTACAGGGCGTACACTGCACCCCGACAATATGGCTGCAGGTCCTGCTTCCTATGGTATGACCGACACCATGGGGCGTATGCACTCCGATGCCCAGTTCGCAGGCTCATCATCCGTTCCTGCTCATGTCGAGATGATGGGATTTCTTGGCATAGGCAACAACCCAATGGTGGGTTGCACAGTTGCTTGCGCCGTCAATGTTGCTCTTGCACTGAACAAGTAATATCGCTGCAATACAGCAACTTGTACAAAGAACATCAAGACCGTCTGACATCCGTCAGGCGGTCTTTGTTTGTCTAATCTTTCGCTATCAAACCTACACTCTTTCCCGATGTCTCACCCCTCCCCCTTCCTTCCATAATAGCCTGCATTTCCTAATACTTTATATATAACTCCCCACCAAATATAATTCCCGATTCCTCCTTTCTCCCATCCGATTTCCTTAAAAATCCCCTCCGCCAAGCCAAGTATTTACTACCAATTTCAAAGGATTTATATACGATCTATATAGGACGAATATAGGATGAATATAGGAACCCCCTACAAACTACCTATAAACCACCCACAAACCACCTCTCTCCTCGCTTTAATCATTAACACTTAATTCTTAAATTACAATAACTCCTTGCTGAGTTCATATCTACCGTATAATGGTTTCTTGCTGCGCTCATACTCACCGTAGAGCCATAGCGTCCTATGGCTCTCAACATCTCCCCGAACCCCCTAGATCCTCTAGATTTTCTAGATTTTCTAGTTCCTCAACCAACTAACCCCCGCATAAACTCATAAACTCATCAACTAATAAACTAAATCACTCCCATCAACCCTCAACTCTCCCCACTCAACCCCTTCCACTCTCCTACTATTTTCAACCCGATATTTTGGCACAGATTTTGCTTTTCTGTCCGTATATAATCATCAAACAATACAAAATGGATAACACTGTAGATATTCGTGAATTACAAGAACGCATCGAAAGAGAAAGTTCCTTTGTCGACGCCCTTACAATGGGCATGAATCAAGTGATTGTCGGACAAAAACACTTGATTGAAAGTTTACTGATTGGATTGTTGAGCGACGGACATATCCTCTTGGAGGGAGTTCCCGGATTGGCTAAAACATTGGCAATAAAAACACTTTCCGACCTCATCAAAGCGAACTTCTCACGAATCCAATTCACACCCGACCTATTGCCTGCCGATGTGTTAGGTACACAAATTTACTCACAGAGAAATGAGGAGTTCCGTATCAAAAAGGGACCTATATTTGCCAATTTTGTATTGGCAGACGAGATCAACCGTGCCCCAGCTAAAGTTCAATCGGCATTGCTCGAAGCCATGCAAGAGCGACAAATAACCATCGGAGAAGAAACATTCAAGTTAGATGACCCGTTTCTTGTATTGGCAACCCAAAACCCAATAGAGCAGGAAGGTACCTATCCCCTGCCAGAAGCACAGACCGACCGTTTCATGCTCAAAGTGGTTATAGGCTATCCTAAAAAAGAAGAGGAACAACAAATCATACGGCAAAATATCAGCAGCGTACAAAAACAAATCATGCCAATTCTCTCAACCGAAGATATACGCAAAGCACGACAAATCGTCAAAGAAGTATACCTCGATGAGAAAATAGAAAAGTACATTGTCGATATAGTTTTCGCCACTCGCTACCCCGAAACCTACGAATTGGATACCCTGAAGGGAATGATACAATTTGGCGGCAGTCCTCGTGCAAGCATCAATCTGGCATTGGCAGCACGGGCTTACGCATTCATCCATCGACGCGGATATGTAGTTCCTGAAGATGTCCGTGCCGTATGCTACGATGTTCTCAGACACCGTATCGGACTGACCTACGAAGCAGAAGCACAGAACATGACTACCGAAGATGTCATTACCGAAATCCTCAATAAAGTGCAAGTACCTTAAGGGATAAAGCGAAGAGTGCATGACCAACGAAGAGTTACTACAGAAAGTCCGGCGCATCGAGATCAAAACACGAGGCTTGTCCCGCAATATCTTTGCCGGTGAATATCATAGCCAATTCAAAGGAAGGGGCATGACTTTTGCCGAAGTGCGAGAATACCAACCCGGTGATGATGTAAGGTCAATAGATTGGAATGTAACAGCACGACTCAATAAACCCTATATCAAAGTCTTCGAAGAAGAAAGGGAAATGACTGTTATGCTACTCGTTGATGTATCGGGTAGTCGTAACTTTGGTACAGTTAATCAAACGAAACGGGAAATGATGGCAGAAGTAGCAGCAACGCTGGCATTTTCTACCATCGAAAATAACGATAAGATTGGAGTTATTTTCTTCTCCGATAAAATAGAGAAATACATACCCCCGAAGAAAGGAAGGAAGCATGTGCTACATATCATCCGCGAACTGATCGACTTCGAACCGGCATCGGCAGGTACAGATATTGCCAACTGCATACAATATTTTGCCAATGCACAAAAACGCCGTTGTACTGCTTTCTTAATATCTGATTTCGATGTGCCTATAGAGGGAAAGCAGGGAATTGCAGCCGCTGAAAAACCATTGATTATAGCATCCGAGAAACACGACCTTTCTGCCATACAGATTTACGACTACAGGGACACTACGATGCCCAATATAGGACTGCTCAAAGTAAAAGATGCGGAAACAGGAAAAAGAATATGGGTAGATACTGCCGTCAAGGCCGTACGCGACGACTATGCTCAGCAATGGGATATGCAACAGAACGCATGGCATACTATATTCACCAAACTGGGCGTGAGAAATGTTAGTATCTGTACCGAAGAAGATTATGTCAAAGGACTGATAAAGTTATTCAGAATATAAAACATCCATGAGCCTTTCTTTGTTGATATTAAGCATCGTGGTTAGTGCCAACATCGACTCTACAGAGTTGAAGATAGGCGACCAGACTCAACTGCATCTGTCAGCAACTGCTGCTCCCTCCGAGCAAGTGCAGTTCCCCAAATATGGAGCAACGCTGATAGAAGGGTTGGAAATCGTAAAACAATCGCCTGTAGATACTATATGGCAAGATAATGGTAATATAACCTTTAAGCAAGACCTTACACTCACGGCATTCAAAGATTCGTTGTTCCTCATACCTTCTATCCCGTTTGTAAGCGGTACCGATACAATTTACACCGATCCGCTTTCTTTGAATATCATACAACCGTTCATCATAGATACTGCCGACAATGCCATTACCGACATCAAACCTATCTACAAAGCACCTGTTTGGTGGTGGGGAGTAATGCGTTGGGTACTATTGGCAATAGGTATCATTGGCATTGCCGTCGGATTGTATTATCTCATCCGTTTCTTGCACAAACGCCGGACACAACAAAAAGAACCCGCCACCATAGTAGAAGACACCCGACCAGCAGAGGAAATCGCTTTAGAGAGGTTAAATGTAATAAAGGAGCAGAAGATTTGGCAACAGGGGCGTACTAAAGACTATTATACGGAACTGACGGATACACTGCGCGACTATATGGCTCGACGCTTCGACATAACTACGCAGGAGAATACTTCTGCCGAGATTCTTGCACAAATAAAGCAACTCATCGGGAAGGATCTGTTTACATCCCTCAAACAAGCACTAATGCTCGCAGATCTTGTCAAGTTTGCTAAATGGATACCACAAACCGAAGAGAACGAACAAGCATTACGCTTTGCCTATCGCTTCGTGGAACAAACAACACCGGTCGAACAGGATAACTCTGTAGATAGTACCAACAACAATGATTCCAATACAAAAGCATGACCTTTCAAAATCCATATTATCTACTATTCTTGCTCATACTGCTGCCAATAGTCTTTTGGTATATCTGGGAAATGCGCAAGAACGATGCAAGTCTGCAACTCTCTTCTACATACTCCCTGCAACGAAGACGCACTTGGAGAACTTGCTTGCTGCATGTTCCCTTCATCCTCTTAGTAAGCGCAATCATACTTCTCATCATCGCATTGGCACGCCCGCAACTAACTGACAGACTGCGTCAGGAATCAACCGAAGGTATAGATATAATGATGGTTGTGGACATATCTGGTACTATGCAAGCCGAAGATCTGCGCCCAAATCGTTTAGAGGCGGCTAAAACTGTAGCCTGCGATTTTATTAACAACCGCCCAGATGACAATATAGGACTTGTAGTCTTCGCTGGAGAAAGTTTTACGCAATGTCCTATGACAACCGACCATAATGTCTTGATCAACCTGTTCAGTGCCGTGCAATTTGGTATGATTGAAGATGGGACAGCCATCGGATTGGGCATCGCTAATGCTGTCAACCGTATGAAAGACTCCCAAACAAAGTCTAAGGTGATTATTCTGCTAACGGATGGTTCCAATAATAGAGGTGATATCGACCCGACCACTGCAGCAGAAATCGCTAAGACCTACGGCATTCGTATCTATGCCATCGGCGTAGGTAGTTACGGCAAATCTCGTGTCCCCGTGCAAACACCGTTAGGCAAGCAATATGTGGAAATCGAAAACGAGTTCGACGAGAATACACTCAGGCAGATTGCACAAGCAACCGATGGTGCTTATTTCCGCGCTACAGACAATCAGAAACTACAAGCAATATATCAGGAAATCGACCAGATGGAAAAAACGAAGATGCAAGTACGGGAATATGCAAAACGAAGCGAATACTTCCCTCCTTTCTTGTGGGCTGCATTAGGCTGTATTCTTGTTAGCATCCTGCTCCGTTATGTCGTTCTACGAACTATAAGCAACTGACCAATATGTTCCGTTTCGCAAACATACAAGCACTCTGGCTACTACTATTGATACCCATATTAACAGTAGTCTTTATCCTTATCACGCACCGTAAACATAAGCAACTACAAGCATTCGGCAACGAACAACTAATCAAGAACCTAATGCCCAACGCCTCAAGAGTACGCCCGGTACTCAAATTCTGCTTGAATATGTTAGCGTTGCTATTTCTCATATTGGCCATTGCACGACCACAATATGGAGAAAAAGAAGAGATACAAAAACGCAATGGTATTAAAGTGATGTTCGCTTTGGATGTAAGCAACTCAATGCTGGCGGAAGATGTAGCACCGAATCGATTGGAAAGAGCAAAGCAGATATTCTCTAAACTAATCGATAATATGCAGGACGATAAAGTAGGATTAGTAGTATTTGCGGGCGAAGCATATACGCAACTGCCTATTACTTGCGACTATGTATCTGCCAAGATGTTCCTGCAGTCTATCAGTCCTGAACTGATCAAAACACAGGGAACCGTACTCGGACGCGCATTGCAAACATCTATGCAAGCCTTTGGAGAAAAAGACGATGCCTCACGGGTGATTATACTTATTACGGATGGAGAAGATCACGACGACAATGCAGAAACCATTGCACAACAAATCAAAGAGCAAGGTGCCGAGATAATAGTAGTAGGTATAGGCAAACCCGAAGGCTCTCCAATACCTGTCCCTGGTACAACAGGTTTCCGCAAAGACCGACAGGGGAATGTAGTTGTATCGAGGCTGAATGAAGAGATGTGCCAGTCAATAGCGAAAGCAGGAGGTGGTATCTATGTACGATGTGATAACACCAATACTGCCAAACGGGTTATAGAAAACAGACTGAATGATTTGGCAACTACTGAATTAGAGGCAAAAGTACTAACCAATTACAACGAACAATACCAGACATTTGTAGCCATAGCCCTACTGATTTTGATAGTGGATTTCTTTATCTTCAATCGAAAGAACAAACGCCTAAGTCAGATGAATATCTTTGGAGAGAAGCGCAATAATACCAAGACCCTATGAAACGCAAAAATATACTGTTACATATAGTTTTCTTCCTTCTGCCTACATTGGTGTACGCTCAAAAAGAGAGCGCAGATGTAAGGAGGGGAAACAATGCTTATAAGAAAGATAACTTTGTGGAGGCAGAAGTAAACTACCGCAAAGGGCTAGATAAAAATGCAGAGGCATTTGAGGCACATTTCAATCTTGGTAATGCGTTATTCCGACAGGAAAAGTATGCCGATGCTATCGAGCAATATAAAGAAGCAAGTCACTATATAAAAGACGATAAACAAAAACAATCGGCAATCAATCACAACATCGGTAATGCACACTTCGCCCAACAACAGTATTCTGAGGCTATAGAGGCATACAAACAATCGTTAAAGGACAATCCGACAGACGATGACACTCGCTACAATCTTGTCAAAGCGATGCAATATCTTCAGCAACAGCAGCAACAAGACCAACAGCAACAACAGAACAAAAATCAAAAGCAACAGCAGAAACAACAACAGGACCAACAACAGCAGCAAGAACAACAAAACCAACAGCAACAGCAGCAACAAGAAGAGCAACCAAACATAGATAAAGAAACAGCCGAACAACTACTGCAAGCCCTTGAACAAGATGAGCAGGAAACACAAGAGAAGGTAAAACGACAAGAGGCACAAGGTGGCAAGAGGTTAGAAAAAGATTGGTAACGATAATCGACAACAGAAGTATGAAGAAACCGTTAAGCATATTCCTATATCTCACATTGGTAGTATCTACAGTCTTTACTGAAGATATCGAGTTTCGAGCATCTGCCCCTGCACAAGTAATATCAGGTAAACCATTTCAGATAACCTATACTGTCAACAAGGACGGTCGTGACTTGCGTATTCCTGAATTTGAAGTATTTGATATTTTGGCAGGTCCATACACAAGTACGAGTAGTAGTACGCAATGGCTTAATGGCAAACGGACTTCTTCCTACACCAAAACATTTACCTATACACTATCTGCCACTAAAGAAGGAACCTTCTCTATACGCCCTGCGACAATCCAAATAGATAAGGAAACTTATACATCGAACGGACTAAAAATAACCGTACTTCCTCCAGACCAGACTCCTGCTAACACCAATAATGCAGCAGACAACTCGCAATCACAATCATCTGTGGGTGCTTCTACCGATAACGATCGCACTGGCGATATATTTATCCGCACCATAGTAAGCAAGACTAATGTTCATGAGCAGGAGTGTATTCTGCTCTCCTATAAACTATACTTTGCCGGAGTAGATGTTGCGCAATTTACTAACAACACCACTATACCTGACTTCAAAGGCTTTTTGAAGCAGGAAATAGACTTAGGCGATATACAGACCGAGTTGGAACATTACAACAACCGCAATTATCAGACGGCAGTACTATATCAAACACTACTTTATCCACAGCATAGCGGTACTATAAAGATTGAACCTGCCTCGTTCGAGGCTGTGTTGCGTGTACGAAATCGCGTGCAGACACATAGTATATTCAGTAGTTTTTTTGATACCTATTCTAATGTTACAAGAAAACTAAAGTCGCCCGGTGTATCTATCAATGTGGATGCTTTGCCCAAAGGTAAACCGAAATCTTTTTCAGGTGGGGTCGGACAATATCAAATTACCTCGTCTCTTTCTACCGACCAACTGCATACCAACGAAGCAGTTACTTTGCGCCTTGAAATAAAGGGGAATGGTAATTTGAAGTTGCTTAAAACGCCTACGGTAGAATGGCCGGAGGGCTTTGAAGTATATGACCCGAAAGTAACGAACAACTTTAAGACAACCGTTAATGGTACATCAGGCACCAAGACTATAGAATATTTGGCTATATCGCGCGCCTCTGGTGACTTTACTATTCCAGCAATAGAGTTCTCTTATTTTGATACCCAAAGCGATACATACAAGGTCCTTTCCACGCCCGAATATACTCTATATGTGCAGCGTAGTGCGGATGATGCTAATACTGCCGTTGTTGTAGGCAATCATACAGAAAAAGAGAATATCAAACAACTGAATTCCGATATTCGCTATATCTATACAGGGGAATTGCCTGTTGCTAAGAGAACGATGCTACATTTCGGTGATCTTGTATTTTGGTTGTGCTATCTTATACCATTGCTTTTAGCCACTATTTTATTTATTATATTCCACCGCCAAATACGCGAGAATGCAGATTTGGTAAAAGTTCGATATAAGAAAGCCAATAAAACAGCGCAGCGTCGATTACGCAAGGCAAAAGGTTTGATGACCGAAGGTAATAAAGAGCAGTTTTATGAAGAGATTGAACGAGCAGCATGGACTTATCTTAGTGACCGCCTTTCTATTCCTACGGCCGATCTTAATAAGGAGAATATATCTCAGATACTGAGTCGAAAGGGCGTTGCAGATGATATAATAAAGCAAGTATTAGCATTGTTATCTAATGCGGAGTTTGCTCGTTATGCGCCTGCAGCAACAGGCTATAAGATGCAGGATATATATCAAGAAACTATACAACTGATAGATCAATTAGAAACATGCAAACTATAGATATGAAAAAGAGACTTCTTATCATTATCAATATAATATGCTTGTCGGTTCTTTCTTATGGGCAAGAACCATTATTGGAAGCACGAGCGTTCTACGATGCGGGAGAGTACGCAGAAGCCATTGCGTTGTATGATTCTTTGCTGGCAGTGAGTCCGTCTGCTGAATTAGAATATAACATAGCCAATACATACTATAAAGCAGGTGAGATAGGCAGTAGTATTTTGCACTATGAACGTGCGCTTCGTCTTCGTCCATCTTACTCTGATGCTAAATACAATCTAAAGATTGCCCAGCAACGAATTGTTGACGACCTTAAGAACGACAACGAGACTCTTTTGTCGGTATGGATTATGTTTGTTATTTGTTCTTTGACGGAACAAGATTGGATTATCTTTAGTCTGATAGCCTTTTTTATATTTTTGGCAGGTATTATTATCTTCTCTTTTGTACGCTCTGTCCCCGTTCGTAAGACGGGTTTTTATATAGCATGTGTTGCTATTCTATTCAGCGTAACTACCTTCATTTTTGCAGGTGTGGAGCATAAAGAGAACAAGGAGCAACGAGATGCCATTGTTATGCAGAGTATTGTTAGTGTGAAAAGCAGTCCTGATAAATCGGGGACTGATATTTTTGTGTTGCACGAAGGAACAAAGGTACATATACGCTCTGTCTTATCAGATTGGGTGGAAATACAAGTAGCCGATAATGTAGGTTGGATCCGGCTATCTTGCATAGAGCGAATATGATGCAACTAACATTATCCATCTTTCTTACGATGTCTTCTGTATGGAGCAGTATTCTTTATGCAGACGAGCAGATATTATTGGCTATCAATGGAGCCAACACGCTTTTTTTAGACAAGTTCCTGTGGAATATATCTGTGCCTGCTGTTTGGATTCCTCTCTATATAGTACTAATACTATGTATCGTTCGGCGTTATGGGAAGCAGAGTTTATGGATAATGCTTGCATTTGCGGTGTGTGTAGGATTGTCCGACTATATTTCTTCGGGTATTATCAAGACTCTTGTTGCACGACCTCGCCCGACTCATACTGCGGGTATTGAGGAGATGTTGCATATCGTGAATAACTATTATGGTGGAATGTACGGATTTGTATCTTCGCATGCCGCCAATACATTGTGTTGCGCTCTTTTATTCTCTCTTGTCTGGAGGAACAAGATTTCGACCATCAGCCTATGTGTATGGACTATACTTGTATGTTGGTCGCGTATATATTTAGGGGCACATTATCCTTTAGATATACTTGGAGGGTTGCTCGTTGGAACAACCCTCGCTTCAGTAGGTTATTTTTGTCTAAGTAGGAAAAAAGATTTATTGGTAAATTATCGGAGAAATTACCCTGCAATATACGATTGGTTACCTTGCATTACATTGGTTGTAACCCTCGTGATATGTTGCTTGGTATAGCTATGCTGTCGGCAGGTAGTAACGGGCGTCGAAATACAGGTACACAACGCTTGTTATTCCCGTCATTAAGTTGGCAATTCATATACTGATTGTATTGTTCTTGGGTCAGTACTTCTTTGAACTCCTCCATTTTCTGATGAATACGCTCTATCATTTCAGCCCGTGTGTTAGAGGTACGGCGTGCCTTAGCATATTTAAGGTTGATTAGATATATTGTATCTCTCTGTGCTTGCGACAGGTTTAGTTCGTCCTGCATCATTTCAGTTTGTTTTTCTGCTTCTTCCTCCGCTGTATGCATGTGCATCGGTTTAGGTTGTGCCATTAGTGCATACACGCTCATACATATTAAAGAAAGAAATACTACAACCCATTTCATAATTGTTTCTATTTAGCGTTATTCATTTTACCAATAGAAATACAAACTTCATACCAAATACCAGTATTCTGTGTTCAGGTTATGTAGTACTCTTTTTGAAAGTGCGTTGAAATATGCGGTAAAGACTATCTAAGGTTGGGGTCACAAGTGAGGTCCACATTTAGTTTGCGGAATACTTTTCTATCGACATCCGATAGCATTACCGTAGAGTGTACTTTGCACCCTGATAGTAGGGGTAATGCTGCAAGTGTTTTGCGGCATTTGTCATCGTGTAATGAGAGAACGGACAATGCAACCAGTACTTCATCTGTATGCAGACATGGATTTTTTCCCTTCAGGTAGGCTATTTTTGTGTGTTGAATAGGGCTAATCATATCTTGCGGTATGAGATCTATTTCGTGGTCGATTCCTGCGATGTATTTTGTTGCATTGAGTAATAGTGCAGCGGATGAACCTAATAGTTCGCTTTGATGTGCAGTGATGATTGTTCCATCATGCAGTTCTATAGCAGCGGAGGCGATACCAAGTAGTTGTTCTTTTATCTCTTTTGCGGCAACTGTTACCCGCCTATATGCGCTGTTGATTCCTACTTGTTTGAACAGTAATGCTATTTTCTTGACGGCTTGTTCTGTGCCTGTTCCTATGGCAAACTCATTGAGTGCGGCGTAATATCGACTAATAATCTCTTGTTTTGCGGCCTCTACACATACGGCATCGTCTGTTATACAGAAGCCTACCATATTTACCCCCATATCTGTAGGAGATTTGTAGGGATTGTAGCCATATATACTTGTGAATAGTGTATCGAGGACAGGGAATGTTTCAATATCGCGGTTATAATTGACCGCCGTTTTACCATACGCCTCTAAATGATAGGGGTCTATCATATTGACATCGTTTAGATCAGCGGTTGCCGCTTCATAGGTTAAGTTGATGGGATGCTTCAGGGGTAGGTTCCATACGGGAAAGGTTTCGAATTTGGCATATCCGGCATCTCTTCCCCGTTGGTGTTCGTTGTACAATTGTGACAGGCATACCGCCATCTTCCCACTACCGGGTCCCGGTGCAGTAACGATCACGAGAGGTCGTGTGGTTTCAATATAGTCGTTCTTCCCATATCCCTGTTCTGACGCGATTAGTTCCACATTATGCGGATATCCCTCGATGGTATAGTGGTAGTAGGTTTTGATATTCTTCCTCTCCAATCGTTGTCTGTAGATATTAGCGGAGTGCTGACCATGATAGTGTGTGATGACTACGGATGACACAAGAAATCCTCTTGAAGAGAGTTCGTTGTACAGACGCAGTACATCCTCGTCATAACTGATTCCGAGATCTTGCCGTATTTTATTCTTTTCGATGTCCAAAGCAGAGATGACAATAACAATTTCGAGCGAGTCTGCTAAACAGGTTAGCATGGCTAACTTGCTGTCGGGTTTGAACCCAGGCAGTACTCTACTTGCGTGATAATCGTCGGACAGTTTTCCGCCCATTTCGAGATACAGTTTGTTGCCTAAATGGGCGATACGCTCACGAATGTGCTGCGATTGAACACGGATGTATTTTTCATTGTCGAATCCTATTGTCATATTATTGAACTATTAGAGTTGTGCAAAGATATGCAAAATTATAGAATTCTGCAAGGAATACGGACTGTAGAAATGAGGAGGGAATAAGGTGGTATGACGGGAGTGTGTAGTTGGCTTGAATGTCAGTCAGATTGCTTGTTTTGCTTTTTGCATTTGGGCAGGGAGATATGCCAGTTGTAGAAAGCAGGTGCTTTGTCTTTCAGACGAGTGAAGGCGTAATAGAGTAGGGGTACACACACAATGGACAAGCATGCTCCTGCGAATATGTCAGCCAAGAAATGCTGTGACAGATAGATGCGAGAATATGCGCCTATGAATGCTGCGAGGAAGCAGAGTATTTGTATGCCGGATTTTGTGATATTCGATAGTTTAGGGCTTCGGCAACAGAATATGGATATGATAAAGAAGAGCGTTACAAATGTAGCCGTGTGTCCTGAAGGGAAACTGTTAGCAAAATTCATTCTGACCCCTTCGACCAAGGGTAGTGCGTCGGGGTTGTGCAGTATATCGAAAACAGCAGCCGGTCTTGGTGCAGCCACGATGCGCTTTATTATTTGTACGATGAGTCCTATGCCCAGTTCAGCACTGAGTACGAAAAGAGCATCGCCTACCTTATAGAACAACAATACCACTGCAAAGATGTAGATAGCAAATTCGGCAATTTTTGTATAGTAGCGGAAAAATATATCCAGCGTTGGGGTATGACAGGTGTTAAGCAGAAGGTGTAGCGGTTTTTGCTGGATGGTGAGAAGAAAGTATCCTATTACGCTGATTAACAAGAGTGAGAGTATGATGAAGAGTATGTTTTGTTTTAGTATTTGTTTCATTACCGGTATTTTTTTCGACAAGTTTTACATACTCCGTAAACGGAGAGTGAGAAGTTGGACATATTGAAATTGTTGAAGGGTCTTTCCTGCAGGATATTTTCCACCGCCCTGTCTCGGAATTCGACCTCTCGTCCGCAGCGTACACAAACAAAGTGCATGGTAGATTCGTGCGTCAGTACCATAGTGTATTCGATCGTTTTGACTTGCTTTGCTTGTGGCTGCCGTTGTAGTATGTTGCAGTCGCAGAACAGGGTCAATGTATTGTAAACCGTTGCTACACTGATTGGCAAGGAAGGGGGTAGGTCTCGCAGAAGCAGTTCTGTAGTAAACCAACCCTTATAGGCACATACTTGCTTGAGAATAGTGAGGCGTTCTTGTGTACAACGCAGGTTATTTGTTTTGAGGTACCGAAACAGCAATTCGGAAGATGTGTTGAACAAATATTCCTGCTTACTGGGTGCGTTGAGTCGCACTTTTTTTTTGTTTATGCTCCTGTTTTGTGCCATGTTTGTGATTATATAGAACAGATGTAGGCACGCCGCCTCTTGTGTTGTTTTTTGTCGAAGTATTCCCAGTTGGCTTGATTTTTAGCGTTGGTCTCCATGATGGAGGTCGTTTCTACCCGCTTGATGCCGTATTGTTTGAAGTATGGAATCTGGTCGACGATAATAAGGCTATTGACTCCTCTGTTTTGGTAGTCGGGTCGTACTGCGATGAGTAGCAGGTCGAAGACTTCCATCTTTTTCGCCCGTAATGCCTTGATGATATGATACCACCCGAATGGAAACAACTTTCCGCCACAACGCCGCAACGCTTCGGAGATGTCTGGCATACCTACTCCGACTGCTACAACTTCGTCTTTCTCGTTTACGACAATGGTAACAAAGTCGAAATTGACCAATGGGAAGTACATTTCGCAATAGTACTTCTTTTGGTTAGGCGTCAGGGGTTGAAAGTTATAGAGACTTTGGTATGCTTCGTCTATTACATCGAAATAAGTGAATCCGTATTTTCGTTTGAGTTCGCGTACACTACGCACCTTGTCCACTCGTACATGACTTCGTTCTGCAGCGATTTTAGACATTCTGTCCAAGCGTTCTGGAACAGAGTCGGGAGGTGTTATCTGGAATTCTATCCAGTCGTTTTCTTTCTTCAAGCCGTAGGCTTCCATGTGTTTTTCATAGTAGGGATAGTTGTAGAGAGATGCCATAGGAGCGAGGTACTCGAATCCTTCGATGAGTAGTCCTTCGTGGTCGAAATCGGTAAATCCTACCGGTCCATTCATAGCATCCATTCCTTTGCTTTTGCCGTATTGTGCGACGGTGTCTAACAGTGCTTTGGAGACTTCGAGGTCATCGATAAAATCCATCCAGCCAAATCGTACATGGTTGACATTCCAGTGTTTGTTGGCAGCATAGTTGATCAGACCTGCAATACGCCCTACAATTTTATCATCCCGATAGGCGAGAAACAATTTTTTCTCGCTGACCTCAAAGGCAGGGTTTTTCTTTTCGTTGAAAGTATTCAGTTCGTCCAACATGAGAGATGGGCAGTAGTTAGGGCAATCTTTGTATAAATCGTTCCCGAACTGAATAAATTTGCAGATGTCTCTTTTTGAAGTAATTTCTTGTATCTTTATAGCCATAAGCGTACAGATTCTAAATATTTAGGATAAAGTGCTGCAAAAGTAGTTTTTTTTTTTGAAAGATGCAAATGCCGGGATATGGTGGTTGGTGGGGTAGATAGGGGAACTATAAAGTGTAGGGGATATAGGGGCTTGGAGGAGGGGAATAGATGCATAGTACGCTATGGCTCTACAGTGAGCATAAACGCATTATAAATGAACGATTGATATGTGAGTATGTTCTTCATTTCTTTTGCATGAACAAAAGAAACGAAGCAAAGAAAATTCATCGGCTGTGTGTCGGGCGTTGCCAAAAATATAACTCGCTCGTCCTGCGGCTACGGCACAACTCGCTTCGCTCAGACAGTACCTCCGCTTTTCGCAGTACTCGCTCCATTTTTGACGCACCGACACAAGGCCGAAAGTGAGTGAAGGGTTAGTTTATTGGTTGATTAGTTTATGAGTTTATGGGTGGGGTAGTTGGTAGAGGAACTAGGAAATCTAGAAAATCTAGGGGATATAGGGGATATAGGTGGTTGGAGGAGGGGAGTAGAGCCATAGCACGCTATGGCTCTACAGTGAGCATAAACGCAGCAAGGAGTTATTGCAATTTAAGAATTAAGTGTTAATGATTAAAGCGGGGAGAGAAGTGTTTTGGAGGGGGATTATAGGTGTTTTGTGGGGTGTTCCTATACTCATCCTATATTCGTCCTATATTCATCCTATATAAATCCTTTGGAATTGGTAGTAGATATTAGGCTTTGCAGAGGGCAGATTTTTGCTTGACGGACGGGAGGCGGTGTGAAATGGTTTTGTAGGAAGATACATCTTTTTAATTATTTGCTGTGGTTGTCGTATAAAATGTGTACCTTTGCAGGCGGAAAAGGAACACAGAATATACCACAAGAGTATGCACACTATTCATTCGCTGGCAGTATATGCTGCCTCAAGCAATCAGGTACCGTCCTCATTCATCACTGCCGCAGAGAGGTTAGGGGAAATATTATCGAAAGAACATATTCAGTTGATCTATGGCGGCGGGCATGCCGGCTTGATGGGTGCGATTGCCGATGCATCTCTTCGGAACGGGGGAGAGGTAGTTGGTGTTATTCCGCAGTTTATGGTTGAGCAAGGATGGGAGCATAAGGGTTGCAGCGAATTGATTATAACGAAGGATATGCATGAACGCAAGAGCGTTATTGCCGACAGGGCAGATGCTTTTGTGGCGTTGCCGGGCGGTATCGGAACCTTTGAGGAATTGCTTGAGATACTGACCTGGAAGCAATTGGGACTGCATACGAAACCGGTAGGTATCTTGAATGTAGATGGATACTACGACAACTTGTTGCGTTGTTTTGAACAGATGGTAGAGGGTCGTTTGATGCGTTCCGTTCATTTGGAGAGCATGATGACCGTGGTGCAAAGTGCCGAGGAGGTGTTGCCACGATTGCGTGAAGCACCGATGTGGGACAAGACAATACGCAAATACGCTCAGCTATAGCAATGGAGACCCTTCTTCGCACATCTTCTCCTTATTCAGAGAGTTGGTCGGCATGGATCATGCTACTGATACTGTGTGTGATTGTTTTGTCGTTCTTCTTGCAGCCGAATATCATAAAGAACAGTTTCCATAATTTGTGGGAGAACAGTTTACGGGGAAATCAGTTGAACAGGATATCCTTTACTTTGATAGGCGGACTTCTATTGGCGTTGAGCCATGTGTTGATTTTCTCGATGCTCATCTACCTATGTTATGCCAGTGTTCATGAGCAGTTCTTTATAAGCGGTTATTTGCTTACTTGCGGGTTGTTTCTGTGTATGTGGGGTGTGAAGGAGGTCTTGTTTCGTATTGTGTCTTTTGTGTTTTTTAGCGAAGAGGTGTTGCGGACCTATCGTTATTATCAGTTGACGCGAAACACTTGTATGTGCTTTGTAGGATACCCTATGCTTCTTCTTATGATGTTTACTCCTTGGTTTAGTCCGTTAGCCATACATATCATAGTGATTGTGTTCTTCTCTATGCTGTTTGTTCTTACTGTTTTGAAACTTTTTCGTTTATTTTCCTTTCGGATTTTAGATATTCTGTATATTTTGTTGTACCTTTGCACCCTCGAAGTGTTGCCCTTCGTTGGTTGGGTTTATACAACATATCGAATGTTAGGTATTATCTTGTTATAACTATTATTTACGACATTGAAAGTTAAGAATATACTTATATCACAGCCTAAGCCAAGTAGTGAGAAGTCTCCTTATTTTGACATGGAGGGGAAGTATGGTGTTCGTTTTCACTTTCATCAGTTTATTCGTGTTGAAGGTTTGACCTCCAGAGAGTTTCGTGCGCAGCATATCAGCATATTGGATTATACTGCTGTTATATTCTCCTCGAGGCTTGGGGTAGATCATTTCTTTCATTTGTGCGAGGAGTTGCGTATCACGATGCCCGATACGATGCACTACTACTGTACGACGGAGGCCATAGCGAACTACTTGCAGAAATACATACAGTTCCGTAAGCGGAAAGTGTTCTTTAGCGCAGGCAATAGGATGTTGGATCTGCTTCCTATCATGCAGCGACACTCGGAGGATAAGTTCCTTTTGATTGCGTCGGATGTGTACAATGATGACATCATCCAGATGTTTGCCAATCACAAGTTGGATGTTCGCCCTGCGATAATGTATCGTACTGTTCCTAATGTCTTCTCTCCCGAAGAGCGTTTGGACTATGATATGTATGTTTTGTTTACGCCAATGGGAGTGGTAGGCTTTCAGCAAAACTATCCCGATTTTGAGCAAGGCGAGCGTATAATTGCCTGTTATGGTGCAGCAACGGCGAAGGCAATGAAAGATGCTAACCTGCGTGTGGATATCGAAACACCCAGCAAGGAGTATCCATCCATTACCTCTGCTATTGATGCCTTTCTTAAAGAGAATCATAAACGCACACGGTGAAAGAGCGTAATACATTCCATAAGGAGGAACGCCTTTGTGGAAAGTTGCGCGTTGCGGATCTCTACAAAGATGGTAAGCACTACACTGCTTATCCTATCCGCGTTACTTATCGAATAGAACACTATGTGGAGGAAATAGATTCGAATATCCAACGAACAAAGGTTCTCGTTTGGGCGCCGAAGAGTCGGTTCAAGCACGCTGTCGTACGCAACAATCTCCGTCGTTTGATGCGAGAAGGCTATCGCTTGCACGCTCATAGTCTGCGTGCGGCTTGCGAGGAAGAGAAGTGTTGTGTAGAGATGGCGTTCAATTATGTTGCTCCTGCCATTTTCGAGTATAGCATAATAGAGAAAAGTATGTGCCGTATCCTTGCGTATGTGGAAACGAAAATGCGGGACAATAATGCGTAATATATTGCGACATCTATTCTTGATACCAGTCTATTTCTACCGGTATTGTATCTCTCCGCTCACTCCGTCCTCCTGCCGTTATACCCCTACTTGTAGTCAATATATGGTGGAAGCAGTCATGAAATATGGCATTTTGAAGGGTACTTGGTTGGGCATAAAACGCATCTTGCGTTGTCATCCGTGGGGAGGAAGTGGCTACGACCCTGTACCTTGAATAATCTTATATACAACACACCTAAATCATCCTTTCCTGTATGCGTATCGATATCATCTCAGCCTGTCCCGAACTCTTAGAATCTCCTTTGAATCATTCTATCGTGCAGCGGGCAAAAGACAAGGGTTTAGCAGAGATTTATGTACACAATCTGCGCGATTTCACTCTCGACAAGCATAGAAAAGTAGATGACTATGCTTTCGGTTTCGCTGCAGGTATGGTGCTGCAGATAGAACCTATCGATCGGGCAATCTCCTATTTGACTTCCTGCCGTCACTACGATGAGATTATCTTCACTGCCCCTGACGGGGAACGATTTACCCAGCACGAAGCCAATGCACTATCCCTCAAAGAGAACATCATTATCTTGTGTGGTCACTACAAGGGCGTCGACCAACGCGTACGAGACCATCTCATTACCAAAGAATATACTATCGGAGACTTCGTTCTTACTGGTGGCGAAATGCCTGCAGCGGTCATAACTGACGCCATCGTTAGACTTCTGCCTGGAGCACTGGGCGACGAGACAAGTGCTCTCAATGATAGTTTTCAGGATAACCTTCTCGAACCAGGAGTATATACTCGTCCTGCCGAATACAAAGGTTGGCGTGTCCCCGACATCTTGCTTTCGGGAAACCAGGCAAAAATAGACGATTGGCTATACGAGCAATCTCTCAAGCATACAAGAGAAAGAAGACCTGACTTGCTGAACGACGACAACCCATAACCATCCTCATTCATCCTTCATCCTTTCCCCGTCCGCCTACTCTTTAATCTTCCACATCTTCCGAATCCATCTGCTTCGCAGACCCAATTTGAAGAGAACCGGCTGCAATACATAAGACAGCATCATAGTAGTAATCATACCTACCACAGAGGCAAAACCGATACTGTGAATCGCAGGATGAACCGCAAAAAGAAGCGAAGCCATACATACTATCAGTATCGTTGCCGACATCGTAATTGCCGTCTTGTGGTAACTCAGTCGCTTGTTGTCTTCTCCCCGTGCGGCAGCCAATAGCCCGTCCATAATAAAGATAGAGTAATCTACTCCGATACCGAAAATAAACGAAGAGACGATAATGTTGATGATATTGAACGACTGATGCGTCAGAGCCATACTGCCCAATACTACATACCAACTTAGAAGCATAGGCAGGAACGCTATCAGTGCAAGACTCACTCTGCGGAAACTAAGAAGGAGAACAATCAACACAAAGATAGACGAAATAAACAGAATCTTGTCAAAATCATTATGGATAAGTTCCACTAAGTTTGTCGAGTAATAATACGGGTCAAGCACCATACAGCCTTCTATACTGTCCATCGCTTCATTTGTCGCAATCAAGTCCTCTTGCTGCATTTTGATGGGCATATACACAAGCCAGTAATCTCCTACCTGTTCCGCAAGAATAGAAGACAGTTGCGCCGGAACTATCCCTGCCTCAAGCAACAACTGTGGCTCATATTCCCCCTGCATCACCTCTGCAAAAGGGGCATACATCGCTGCATCCACACCACTCCTTCGGCAAGCCGTCTCAACATTGTGCAATATCTCACTCTGCTTTTCCGGAGTGAAGTAATTCCTCCAATGAGCAATCCGCTTTTCTTGTTTGTCCAAATCGGGCAGTATCATCGAAGTCGGCAGATACGAACCAATCACTCCTGCCTGCTTAAGACTGTCACAAGTCCGTTCCATCACGCTCAGTTGCGCAACGGCTGTCTCCATGTCTGTCGCAACAGAGGCATAGTATTGCTGTACCATCCCCTTATTGTTCTTCTCTGCCCACAATTGCTGCGACCGTGCCACCTCAGGAGCAGTATAGTTGATATGCCTTAAATTCGGGTCAAAGGTGTATTTGCTTGAGAAACATATCGTTACCACTACAAAACACAACAAGATACCTTGTGCCCATCGGTTCTGGTCTATCGGGTAGGCATTTATCTTCTCCATAAAACCAAAGGCGCGTTCGTTCCGACGGTTCTCTTGGGGGAAGAAGTGAGGCAAAAACAGCAAACTCGCTATCGTCGTCCCCACAACACTGATCGATGCAAACCACCCGAAGTCTTGCAGCAGCGACGATTGAGTAAAGAGCATCCCTGCAAATGCACCGATGGTCGTCAGGCTGCCCAAAATAACAGGTGTGGTCTGTTCTTTCACCACCCTTTCCCTGTTACCCGTGTACTTGTAATGTATCATCACATGCAGGCTGTAACTCAATGCAACGCCCAATACGATAGCACCTATACTAACCGACATCAGCGAAATAATTCCCTTCCCCAAATAGATACATGCCAAAGCCATGAAAGTACCATAAACTATCGGGAACAGTAAAAGCAGCATCGACTTGTAATCTTTCAAACAAACCGCCAGAAGGATCAGAATAACCAACAACGATATGCCAAGCGTGGTAAACAAATCTTTGCAGATACGCAACGAGTTGTTGGCACTCTGCACCACCGTACCATGATACAGAACCTCCACACCCTCATACTGTTGGGCTACATCCGATGCAGCAGACTTCATACGGCGCAAGAGATGTTTGGCTGTACCCGAGTCCGAAGAACTGATATTGGGAAACAGAAACCCGATGCAAACCGTTGTGTCCGAGCAAAATAGGTGATTGTTGATGAAACGGAAACCCTCCGCCGACATATTCCCCGCTTGTGGTATCAACAGATTATGCATACCGATAGGATCCATTGACATGAAATCATACAGCATACTGCCTAAATCAGTATCTATCACTTCGTTGTACTTCCCTATCTGCTGCTCGATATGTTCCACCGAACAAATACTGTCCATCTCCCTGTCACTGAAATCAATATAATTCGGGAAGACTGAACTAAGATAATAGGCAACATCGATCCACTCCGTCGGGTCAACTGCGTATAGTGTCCCCTCCAACAGATTTTCCTCTGCGGCAGACCTTTCCAACTCGCTCATAAACATATCCATAGCACCTGCCAAGTCCTCTGGGGTCTTCTCCCCGCTGCCTACGACTTGCACAAATACCATATCCTTTACACGCAAATCTTGAAAAGCAATGTCCACATTCAAATCTTCCGACTGTGGCAATAGTTTGGCGATATTTTCTTCAAAAGAAATACGGGTACCAAAGAACAGAAAAAAAGCAGAGGTAAGCACAAGCAAACTATACAAAAGCACTTTGTGCCGTTCGAAGTAGCGATATATTTTTATCATCATAACTTTGTGAGATACAAGTTTTTTGAACCGCAAAGATACTGCTTTTCTCTCTCTTACGCAAATCTTTCCTTGTCACAAAAAAACAGGATTCCTCCCATTCCCTCCACAAAAAATATCACATACACCCTATCTACCGTTCCTCTACCTCTGTCCCGCTGTTCCCATAGCATTCTCATCCCACACAAAAGTTAAAAAGATATATTACTTTTCGCTACCGCTATTTATATTCCTCCGTACCCCGTTCATACACCATGCCTTCCGCCAACCCCTCTATTTACTACCTGTTTCAAAGGTTTTATATAGGATGAATATAGGATGAATATAGGACGAATATAGGATGAACCTACAAAACACCTGCGAAACCCCTCCAGACCACCTCGTTCCCATGTTAATTATTCATCCTTAATTCTTAATTTATTCCACATTCTTGCATTTTCTCATAATAAATACTAACTTTGCAACTGCTTTCATAAATTCATGAAAAACGACAAATCCTTCGTAATACCATAAACCGCTGTCCTTTTTGATGGCACAATTCTTGCAAAGAAATGACTGAGAGAAAAAAAGAAAATATGGCACGCATACTAATCATCGACGACGAACGCAGTATTCGCAACACACTCAAAGATATACTCGAGTTCGAAGGCTATAAAATCGACTTGGCGGAAAACGGCAAGATGGGTGTACAGATGGCACTGTCAACCACCTACGACCTGATATTTTCCGACATCAAAATGCCCGAGATGGATGGTATCGAACTACTGGAAACGCTGCACAAGGAAGAAGTCGAAGCCCCTATAGTAATGATATCCGGTCATGGCAACATCGAAACGGCTGTAGAGTGTATTAAAGGCGGAGCCTTCGATTTTATAGAGAAACCAGTTGACTTGAACCGCCTTCTCATTACCACAAAAAATGCCTTGGAGAAAAAATCATTGGTACAGGAAACGAAAGCACTCAAACGCAAAATATCTACCAAATACCAAATGGTCGGAAGTAGTGCGGGAATCGAATATGTGCGCGATATGATTGCCAAAGTAGCACCTACTGAGGCGCGCGTACTCATCACGGGTGCCAATGGTACGGGAAAAGAAGTGGTTGCACGACTCATTCATGCACAGAGTCATCGAAGTCGGCAACCACTCGTAGAGGTGAACTGTGCTGCCATACCTTCCGAACTGATCGAAAGCGAACTCTTCGGACACGAAAAAGGGGCATTCACCTCTGCTATAAAACAACGAATAGGTAAGTTCGAGCAAGCAGACGGCGGGACACTGTTCTTGGACGAGATAGGAGACATGAGCCTTGCTGCACAAACCAAAGTACTGCGTGCCTTACAGGAAAATGAAATATGCAGGGTAGGATCCGACAAGTCCATTAAGGTCAATGTCCGTATCCTGTCCGCTACCAATAAGGACCTGCAGGAAGAAATCAAAAAGGGTAATTTCAGGGAAGACCTGTTCCACAGACTCAATGTAATCCCTATCCATGTACCGACACTCGACGAACGAAAAGAAGACATACCCTCTCTTGTTGACTATTTTGCCAATCAAATATGCAACGAACAGGGATGGGCTTGCAAGAAGTTTACAAAAGAGGCGCTTGCTGCACTCATGAACAGAACTTGGAACGGCAACATCCGTGAGTTGCGTAATGTAGTCGAGAGACTTATTATTCTCTCCGGCGACCCTGTCAACGACAACGATGTACACTTGTTCGCCTAATCCACAAATCGCAAAAACTCCTCAACCGATAAACTCATAAACTAAAAAGAGGCTGTCTAACTTGGTTAAACAGCCTCTCTTTATATGCCGATGCTAACTCTGTTAGTTAGCAAAGAATGCCTTTACATCGTCATTTGCAACGATCTCTTCTTGAAATATATACGCTCCTGTTTTCGGAGACTTTACCATCTTGATACATTTGCTATGGTTACGACCTGCATTACCGGTCTGTAATGTAGCAACCGCTTTCTTTGCCATAATTCGAGATTTTTACTTGATTTCTTTATGAATAGTGTACCGCTTGAGGATAGGGTTATATTTCTTCAACTCTAAACGGTCGGGAGTATTCTTACGATTCTTGGTGGTAATATACCGCGAAGTCCCTGGCAGACCACTTGCCTTTTGCTCCGTGCATTCAAGAATAACTTGTACGCGTGCTTCTTTCGATTTCTTTGCCATAATAATACCTCCTTACTTATTCGTATAAATATCCCTTCTCGGCAGCACGCTTCAATGCAGCGTCTAATCCGATCTTGTTAATAGTACGCAGACCAGCAGCTGAAACATTCAGGCTAATCCAGCAATCTTGTTCTACCCAGTAGAACTTCTTATGGAACAAGTTTACATCGAAGGTACGCTTCGTATGCCTCTTCGAATGCGAAACATTGCATCCAACCATGGCTTTCTTGCCGGTAATTTGACAAATCTTTGACATTGTATTATAATTTTATTTATTCCAAACCATATTCCACCCAACTTCCACCATCCGTTCTGGCAACTCAAACCACACCTCATCAATACCTTATCCACACCGCACAACAACCCCTACGCAATATACGCCAAAATTGTGTGCAAAGGTACGATATTCTTTTCAATCCCACAAGGAAGAATACTATTTTTCTCTGTAATTATACAAAGATAAAATAGCAATACACTGTATTTTAATATATTATATATGCAAAAACAATGCCCTCTATCAGGCATTATTCTACCATATATTCACAACCGACCTGCCAACTACAAGGCATAAAGGATTGCCGAACAACAGACTTCACCATTAGGTGCGTGGAGTTCATAACAATGCTTGCCATCCACTTGGGCATACCCAACTTCAACCATATCACCCTTATACACCTCTCGAGAATAACGCAAATCCAAACGAAAGGGAACTAACCCTGCAGGCTCATGCAAATCAAGCATACGCTCTAAATACTTGCAGGAATTGCAATGCCCGTTATAATCTACATCCGAATACGCAATACGGTGAAGTGTTGATCCATCAAACTTGCCAATATATGTATGTCTGTGAGCAGGCGACATTTCTAAATGCTCACTGCCTTCTCCCACATTAAATACATCTCGGTCAAATATCGATTGTATCGTCCTGTCATCTGTGTTGATTATCGCCCACAGCGTACGCGCTTCTCCCTGAAGAATACCATTGATATAGATTCTGAAATCCCTAACGCTAAGAGTATGAATATGTTCTTCTACCCAAGTCTCAACTACCATCTCATCACAAGGACTCGGCAACGCACGCATCACCAACGACATATTTGTGATAACCCATGTCAAATGCTGAGGATGAAGATACTTCACCCCAAAACCATGCTCATCTGCCGATAACCCCGCACTATTTAGTAAATAATTCTCTAATGTGTATAACCTCAAAAGATAATGCTCATCAACATCCTGATATTGTATAGTATAGGTAAACTTGTCTGTCTGCATAGTATCTGTCTGCTGCTAACGGTTATTTTGCATCATTTCAACCACCTGTCCAGCCAATTGGTGAAAGTACGCTGCCACAATATTCCGTTCTGTGGCTTAAGTACCCAATGGTTCTCATCAGGGAAAATAAGTAGTTCTGCAGGTATTCCTCTCATCTTGGCTGCATCAAATGCAGCCATTGCCTGATTAGCAAGAATTCGATAATCCTTCTCTCCGTGAATACACAAAATAGGTGTATCCCATTTATCCACAAACTTATGAGGAGAATTCGCAAATGTACGCTGAGCAATCGCATTGTCTTTCTCCCAGTAGGCACCACCCATATCCCAATTGGCAAACCACTTCTCTTCTGTCTCCAAGTATTGCATCTCGATGTTAAATATACCATCATGCGCAATAAACGCCTTGAATCGACCTTCATGATGACCTGCTATCCAATATACGCTATACCCGCCAAACGAAGCACCTACGCACCCAAGATGTGCCTTGTCCACATAAGGCTCACGGCTGAACTCGTCAATCGCCGTAAAATAGTCACGCATACACTGTCCGCCATAATCACCACTGATCTCCTCATTCCAGTCATTACCAAATCCTGGCAATCCCCGACGATTAGGTGCCACAACAATATAGCCCTCCGATGCCATACGCATAAAGTTCCAACGATAACTCCAGAACTGACTTACAGGTGACTGAGGACCTCCCTCGCAATAGAGTAGGGTAGGATATACCTTCGTCGAATCAAAATGCGGAGGATATACAATCCATGTCAGCATATCCTTACCATCCGTAGTACGCTGCCAACGAGGTTCCACCTTACCCATATCTACCATATCGTATATATGCTTGTTCTCAAAACTCAACTGCTTCAATTCCCTGTCATCACCCTCTAAATTCAACGAGTATATCTCATAAGCCTCACACATTGAGCAGCGCGTACAATATAGCCTGTCCCCGCATACACCCGCCAACGAATAGTTGTACTGACCATCTGTTATCTCCTTCACAACACCGTTCATGTCAATGCTGTACAAGTGTTGCAATGCGTGCCAACAACCTCCAAACAATATCTCGTCGTTATTGCGCCAACAAAACTCATCTACATTGCTCTCAAAAGCCTTCGAAAGGAAAGTCTTGGCACCTGTATTCACATCCAATACAAACAACCTGTTCTGGTCCGACTCGTAACCGTCCCTCTCCATACTGAGCCAGGCAATCTTTCCTCCGTCGGGCGAAAACTGAGGATTGGTATCATAACCCATCATACCCTCGGTCAAATTAACCGTGGCACCAGTCTGTATATCATACAGATAAATATCTGAATTCGTACTGATTGCGTATGCCAGTCCCACTTTCTTCCGGCAGGTATATGCCACCTTCTTGCTGTCGGGACTCCAAGCCAACTGTTCCATACCACCGAATGGCTTCATCGGACTCTCGTAGGGCTCGCCTGCTAATAGATCCACTACATCCACCAAGCCCTCCTTATTGTCATACCTGCCGACAAACGGATGAGGAGCAGACTCCGTCCATTCGTCCCAATGCTTATACATTAGGTCATCCACTATTCTGCCCGATGCCAGTGGCAAGTCGGAGTATCTATCTACCGTACGCTCTCCTACCTTGATCTGAGACACAAACAGCAACTTCTCACCATCTGGCGAGAAACGAAAACCCTCTATATCACTCTCGTAATGAGTCAATTGTTGCTTGTGCTTACCCTCTCTGTCCATCGCCCATATCTGCATCGAACCTCCCTCGTTACTCAAGTATGCAATCTTGCCATCCCGTAGCCATTGAGGAGACGACTGCTTGATATTGTCATGAGTCAACTGACGGACATTCTCCCCGTCCTTGTCCATCACAAACAATTCCGTGTTCGAGGCATTACGCTCCACCGAATAATACGAAACCGAATAAACCAGATCACCCGTCTGAGGATCAACCGATACATCGCCGATACGACCCATTGCCCATAACGCTTCTGCTGAGAACTTCCGATTTTCAATCGTAGGACTCTGACGACCGATAATAACTTCTTCTGTCTTATGCATACAACTGCTTAATAATAACGCCCATACAAGGACTTGCAACATATTCTTTTTCATACAACTATATTTTTCAATGCTTACAACTGTCTTCTCCAATCTCCCCAACTGCCTCCTTCCTCCCCCGTAACTATATTTCCAATCTCTTCCCGCTGCAAAGATACATCTTTTTCCCAAATTAACAACCAACTCACCCCATACTCCTAACCTTCATCTCCAACCTCCCTAAACACTCAACTGCTATAAACTATTAACTTCCCACCATCCGCTTTTAACACTCTCTCCTCCCTCCCGCCTCCCCGTTTCCTCCCGTCTCCCCTCCGCTAAGCCCGATAAACACTGCCCGTTTCAAAGGTTCTACATAGGATGAATATACGATGAATATAGGACGAATATAGGAAGCCCCTACAAAATACCTAAAAAACACCCGCAAAACACCACCCTCTGCATATTAACCATTATTTCTAAAATGTTAATTTATAATAACTGTATAACCATACCGTACTATACCTCTCTTCCCACCCTCGCATATTAACCGCAACAATTCCCATTTTTCACTATCTTTTCTTTGCAAGGTTGTCACTTTGGAAAACTATTTGTACTTTTGCACTGACATCTCAAATGCAACATGAACCTGAAAGATTTCATACGGAAAAACAAGCGCTATCTGCTCAACAAATATCTCATAACCTGTCTTATTGCTGTGTTTGTGCTTGTCTGCTGCGGAGAACAAAGCCTCATCCAACGGGCAAAAAGAAACCGGCAAATCAAACAACTGCAAACCGAACTCAATAAATACCAAGACCGAATCGATTACTACAACAACGCTATCCAAAACCTCGAACATAGTCCCGAAAACAGAGAACGGTTTGCAAGAGAACAATACTTCATGCACGCCAACAACGAAGATATATACTTGATTAACGAAGATGACTAACGCCAAACTACATTCCGTATGGGTCTCTCTGTACGCCGTCCTGCTGGTCATAGGGGCAATACTTACCGTAGCCGACAAACCGATAGGGTTCTATCCTTTTGCACTCGGGGCATTGCTTGCCGTCGCACAAACATTCACCTTCGCACTGCAAAACAAATCACAAGACATACGCATCAGTCGTTTGCACCGAATCAATTTCCTCATCGCTACAGTGTTGATTATCGCTGCTTGCTTGATGTGGTTTGAAAACAACGGATGGGTAGTCATGGTCTTCCTTTATTGCATCCTCACACTCTACATCTCTTTCAGAATGCCCAAATAACTACATCCCTATGCAAGACCTTCTCGTACCGAAACATAGGATACTGGGCATCGACCCGGGTACCAACTTCATGGGATACGCCATCCTGCAAACCAACGGAAGCAAAACACAACTCATACACATGGATGTACTCGACCTGCATAAAATCGACAACCACTATGCACGGCTGCAACGGACTTTCTTTTTCCTGCAAGACACCATCGACCAATTTACGCCGTCCGAAATAGCCATCGAAACACAATTCGTGGACAAAAATGTACAGACTATGCTCAAACTGGCGCACGGACAAGGAATTGCCATCGCTGCCGCACTCTCCAAAGACCTTCCCATCAACGAGTACTCCCCTATGAAAATCAAAATGGCAATCACGGGAAATGGGCATGCATCCAAAGAGCAGGTCGCAGCAATGCTACAGCGATTTCTACACATTCCCGACGAAAATATGCCCCACAAACTCGACGCCACCGATGCACTCGCCATAGCCTACTGTCACTTCCTCCAACTTGGAAGCCCTGTCACAGACACCAAATACAAAGGCTGGGCGGACTTCGCTAAACGAAATCCCAATAAGGTACACAAATAATTTGCAAGTTCCGGAAACTTACAGTACTTTTGCAACCGATTATTCAATGAACAACGAAAATACTTCAAATAAATACAATAACTACTAACTTAAACAAACAAACATTATGGCTTATGTAATTTCCGAAGACTGCATCGCTTGTGGTACATGCATCGACGAATGTCCGATGGGAGCAATCTCAGAAGGCGACATCTACTCAATCAACCCTGATCTATGCTCCGAGTGTGGCACCTGCGCAGATGTTTGCCCAAGCGGCGCTATCCACAAATAACGATGGTACTCTGATTTTCGTTTGACCAACCTCAAACGAACGCACGAAGAGATTGCTACAAACGGCAATCTCTTCTTTTTTCTGCCTGACACAACGATTTCTCGACCCTGTTATTGCCATTTCACATGAAATGTTATACCTTTGCACAATCACTCTATAATCAAGAGACCGACAATGAAGAAACCGTTTATCATACTCCTTGCTCTCTGCTTCCTGTCTTGGAACGCCGTAGCACAAACCATCGTACATATTGACAACCCCGATACATGGCCATCCCGCTCTATGGCAGACTATATCGGACAAACGGTCAAGTTCGATGCCCCCTTCTATATCTGCAACAACTACTTCTATAAGAGCGGTACATACTCCATCGCACCACGACGCATCTTTGCCCCTACTAATCAGGCAATACCTTCTACCCTCGAATATAACACCATCGTCACCGCCAACAGCAATGCGGAAATCTCGCTCTCAGGACTGTACGACTATCATCGTATGGGGGAGATACTGGCAGACTTCTCTGTCCGTATCAATTCCGCTACAAGTTGGACACTCGTTGATGACGCAACCTTTGTAGGAAATACCCGCACAGAACTCAACAACGGGGTTCCTTCTGTCGATATACGAGGCACACACACACTGCTCGTATGTGCTTTTAATCTCGAATACTACTTGGTAGATAACATCGGACAAGACTACGGTCCTAAAACAACAGAGGAGTCTCAACGCCAACACACGAAAATAATGGATGCACTCACTCACATCAACGCAGATATTTACGGCTTTGTAGAAATCGAATCAGGACAAACAGCCTTGGCTAAACTTGCCACCTCCCTCTCTGCTGCAACTGGACACAACTACTCCTACATCGATGACGGCACAAGTACATCAGGAACATACACCAAATCAGGCTATGTCTATCGTACCGACAAGGTTACACCCTACGGGAATATCTATAACAACAATGTCGGAGTCCGCGACCGCAAAAAACTCATCGCTTTCACAGAAAATACCAATGGAGAAAGATTCCTTTTCTCAATTAACCACTTCAAAGCAAAGTCCGGCTCAGGATCGGGCGAGGACGCAGATCAAGGCGACGGACAAGGCTCCTACAACGCCTCTCGGGTAAGAGAAGCACAATCGGTCCTCGCCTCATATAACGACAAAAAGAACTACTACAACGACCAAGACATACTCATCATGGGAGACCTCAACGCCTATGCCAAAGAAGACCCTATTCGAACCTTGACCGAAGGAGGAATGGTTGACCTTCACCGCTACTTCCATGCCGACACATCATACAGTTATGTATTCCACCAACAAGCCGGCTATCTTGATCATGCCCTCGTCAATACAACCATGCTCTCACAAGTAACAGGAATGCAAGCCTATCACATCAACTCAGATGAGAACGACGAATTCACCTACGATAAATCATACGACAACACTATGTTCCGATCCAGCGACCACGACCCCATCCTCGTAGGTTTGGCACTCGGACAAAAATACAGCACCGATTCTGACAATAGTTTCGAACTATGCACAGTCCAACTGCTCTCCAACCAACTGCACATAAGCAACGCAATGGGAGGCTACTACCGGCTATACAACGGCATGGGATTGTTGCTCTCACAAGGTAACATCACGCAACCTGACTACACTCTCGATATGGAGAACTACCAAGGATTCTGCATAATCAATGTATTCGTGGAAAATCAAGTCAAGCAAGTCAAACTATTCATTCACTAAAGGATCTATGCAACTCGACCTTTTTTCAAACAACCAACCTGCTCCCGACAACAATACTGCCGAGAAAGACGAGTTGATGCAGTTGCGACAAGAACTAACAGAACAAAATTATCGCTACTATGTACTCAACCAACCTGTCCTTTCCGACAAGGAATTCGACATCAAGATGCGACGACTGCAAGACCTTGAAGCCAAGTACCCTGAACTCAACGACCCCGATTCTCCCACCAAGCATGTAGGTTCCGACCTCAAAAAAGGAAGCGGTTTTCAACAAATCGAACACCGTTATCCTATGCTCTCTCTGCAAAATACCTACTCACCCGAAGAGGTCAAACAATGGTACGACCGTGTTGTCAAAGACTTGGGACAAGTACCCCAAATAGTAGCCGAACTCAAATACGATGGACTCAGCATCGCTCTTTGGTACAAACAGGGAACACTCATCCACGCACTCACACGCGGAGACGGACTAAAGGGCGACGATGTCTTGCAGAACATACAAACAATCTCCTCCATACCCCAACGCATCAATCGTGCCGACATCCCCGACGAATTCGAGATACGGGGAGAAGTCTTGCTGCCATGGGCTTCCTTCGAACGACTGAACAAGGAGCGTGAAGAACAAGAAGAACCACTGTTCGCCAACCCTCGAAATGCAGCATCTGGAACTCTTAAACTGCAAGATCCAAGCGAGGTCAAAAGACGGGGATTGGATGCTTATCTCTACTATCTGTTAGGCGAAGAATTACCTTCCTCTACTCATTACGGAAACTTGCAGCAAGCACGCACATGGGGCTTCCAAATCTCCGACGCCATAGCCTGCTGCAACAGTCTTAACGAGGTCTATGCTTTCATCAACCACTGGGATACCGCACGCAAATCACTTCCCGTAGCAACAGATGGCGTCGTCCTAAAAATAAATAACCTTTCCCAACAGCAACAACTCGGATTTACAGCCAAGTGCCCTCGATGGGCTATAGCATATAAGTTCCAGCCCGAAAGACAACAAAGCCAACTACTATCCGTCTCCTTCCAAGTCGGCAGGACTGGTATTGTCACACCCGTCGCAAATATGGAACCCGTACAACTCTCCGGCACTGTTGTACGCAGGGCAACACTGCACAACGACGATTTCATGCAGGCACTCGGACTGCACACCGGCGATACCGTTTGGGTTGAAAAGGGTGGGGAGATCATACCGAAAATAACTGCCGTAGTACACAACAAGCGACTACAGAACGCCCAACCCATAACCTTCATCCATCAATGTCCGGAATGTGGAGCAACCCTCGTGCGGGATGAAGCTGAGGCCGCATGGTACTGTCCCAATGAAGACGGCTGCCCCCCGCAAATAAAAGGCAAAATAGAACACTTCGTCTCTCGAAAGGCAATGAATATCGACGGCATCGGAAAAGAAACCATCGACCAACTCTACAGCGTCGGACTACTACGCAATGTCGTGGACCTGTACCACCTCACCGAAGACAAACTCATTGCACTCGAGGGCTTCCAACAAAAGGCGGCGCAAAATATCTTGCAGGGAATCGAAGCCTCCAAGCAAGTAGCGTGGAATCGTGTACTGTTCGCCTTGGGAATACGGTATGTCGGCGAAACAACCGCCAAAAAACTGTCTCGCTCCTTCCCTTCTTTCGACCTCCTGCGGCAAGCCTCCAAGGAACAACTCATGCAGGTCGAAGATGTAGGCAACCAAATAGCCGACAGCATACAACAATGGATGCACAAACCCGATAATATCCTACTCATTCAACAACTCAGGGATGCTGGCATTCAACTTGAAAGCAACAACCCGCCATCCACGCCACAATCCACTGTCTTGCAGGGAAAAAACATTGTCATATCCGGCACTTTCAACCGCTATTCCCGCGACCAACTCAAACAAATGATCGAAGACAACGGCGGCAAAAATATAGGCTCTGTCTCCCGAAATACCTCCTTTATTGTTGCTGGAGACAATATGGGCCCGCAGAAACGACAGAAAGCACAGGAACTGAACATCCCCCTCTATTCGGAGGACGAGTTCCTGCAACTCTTGCAATCCCCAGCCAACTGAGCCATGTTCATCCACCAACTACTCTACAACCACGCTCTGCGCAACCAGAAAAGGATGCCCAACGCTTTCCCTCGATTCATGCAGTGTCGCCATATCTTGCTGCTGTTCAACGAGAACGATTGGGCGGCGATCCAGCCTGCCATCTCCCGACTGCGAAGCGAAGGCAGAGAAGTAACCGCCATCGCTTTTACGCCCCATAGTAAGAAAAACCAACTCCCGCCTTCCGACTATATCCGTGTCACAAAAAAAGACTTTACCTGCCTGCGCAAACCGAAAGCCGATCTGCTATCCATCCTCTCCCGTCACTACGACCTGCTCCTTTGCTTGTGCCACCAACCCTCTCTCTACACGCAGTGGATGGTGCTTCTGGCCAATGCCGATTTCAAGACAGGCGAAACGCATAATATCACCTTTCGGGAGACTAACCAACTCCTCGACTTTATGATACAACTGCCCGAAGAAAAGGCATCCGACACCCCATATCTTCTGGGGCAAATACTTCACTATTTACAACAAATAACCCCGCAGGTATGAACGCAAAACCTTACAACGGATTAGGAACTGCCTTAATCACTCCTTTCCTCCCCGATGGAACAATCGACTACGATGCTCTCGCGCAACTACTCGAATCGCAAATCGAAGGAGGAGCCGACTTTCTGGTGGTATTAGGCACCACAGCTGAGACCGCTACACTCACACCCGACGAACGACTCCACATCATTCGCTTTATACGCGACTATGTTGCCGACCGCCTGCCACTCGTCTTGGGTCTCGGAGGCAACAACACACAACAACTCTTGCACGACCTGCAGACTACCGACCTGCAAGGCTTCTGCGCTCTGCTCAGCGTCTGTCCTTACTACAACAAGCCTTCTCAGGAGGGGCTTTTCCAACACTTCCACGCCCTTGCCTCCGTCACCCCCCTGCCCATACTCCTCTATAATGTTCCCGGACGGACAGGCGTCAATCTCCTTCCCGAAACCGTAATACGAATCTACTCGCAACATCCCGACAAGATAGCCGGAATCAAAGAAGCCTCTGGCAATATCGAACAAATTACCCGCCTCATTCAGTTGGCGGACAAACGCTTTTCCGTCCTCTCAGGCGACGATGCCCTTGCCTGTCCGCTCATGCAGGCAGGAGCCGACGGGCTAATTTCTGTCGCCTCCAATGCCTTCCCCAAGGCATTTCGGGAGATAGTTCACAACACCCGACAACAAGCCCGATACCTCCAAGCACAATACGACCCCATGATTCACTTGCTCTTTGCCGAAGGGAACCCCAGCGGAATAAAGACCGTACTTGCCAAGCAGCATAAAATTCACAACGTACTCCGACTCCCGCTCGTACCCAACTCCTCCGACATACAACAACAAATCGAACACGCTCTCTCCCTCCTCCCTAACGATTAGTCTGAAACTCCATTTCTCATTCCTATATCGTCCAATAGTAAATCGTTTAATCGTCCAAACTCTACACTACCTCCTTGCCCGCTGTATAACGATTCCTTGCTGCGTTCATGCTCACTGTAGAGCCATAGCGTACTATGGATCTCAACTCCCCTTCGCAAGATAAACTCTATGTTACCCTCCCATCTCTATACTTCCCTCTAATGCACAGCATTTAACGGCGCAGCCTACTTGCTAACCGTATAACCACTCCGCCCTACGCCTTTCATCCCCACTCGCTATGTCAATCGCAATTCCTCCCGCCAACATACTTGCCGATTGTTAAGAAACGACTACCCACCCTTAATAAAACACCTGCTAAACAACCTCTTCCCTTGCAAGGATAAAGATTGTACCGTACTTTTGCACCGTATTGGTCTATAATAATGAAGGTACAGAGAACAATTTATATAACTATACTGTCTGCATTCTTGCTCCTTTCCAATAGCAATCTCCTCTATGCCGCCAACCCTTTCGAGATGGGGCTATGCGTTCCTATGCAGCAGGATAATGCAACCAACCTAAAGAGCAATTTCCCGTATTCTTCCTCCCGTCAAGGCTGTTCCATCCAACCTTCCTCCACCTCTCGTCCGTCCTACTACGGCTCGGCACAAACCAATCGTCCTTCCGTCAATCATCGTTCTTACTCTTCCCGTACAACCTATACCCCTGCTTCGTCCCTATCACTCGGATACTCCTCCGTCATACCATTCTTGCACTCTAATTCATCCATCCGCCGTTTTGCGCCTCCATCAGGTTCCGGCGGAGGGGCTATTGGCAATGCAATCGCTAATTGGATAGAAACCAATGGAACAGGTGCATATCTCTATTCCGACAATGGTGTCAAGTACTACAATATGAACACCCTGCAACAACTCTTCGAATCTTTAGGGGGACTCAACGATATGCCAGACCTCACTTGGGACGAGTTCCTGCAATGGTTCAACAACAACAACCAAACCCAATATAGAGCCCCAATAGGAGAACCGCTCATCCCCTTGTTGTTCTGCCTGCTTGCGTATGCTATCCTCATCTGTTGCAGAATACAACAACCAACCAAACATAAATAAACACCAACCCAATGAAAAAGCAAATACAATATACGCTCATCCTCCTTTCTTGCCTCATTGCTCCCGCTCAGGCACAAGTCATCAACACACTCGGTACGGGTATCAATAAAAGTGGCACCTACTACGCTATCTATGACGATACGGAATACTCTTCATCCGAAGCATTCAAGCATTCTACTATCCACCAATACAATTACTCCGTACCGGGAGATCAATTAACACTACAGGCAAAAAGGACATGGTCGGCTGTCAATGGAAATATCTATATGAATGCAGACGGTAGCGAAACTGAAGTGTACACCATAAACTATGGAAATCTGTCTAAAGATTACCAGTCATTTGGTCCCTATGCAATTCCTCGAGAGCAAAGAACATTGTATATCCGTAGAAAAGTTGGCTCTTATACGCGATATATCAAATATGTCCACCTCACGATGGCATCTTACCTCGATGCACCTTCTGTTTCCTCGCTCTCGTTCTCCAATAAACTTCTCAACTCCGATTCTGAAACAAAATCGTTCACTTTCGAGTGGTGTAACACCAACACCGTGAGTGTCACCTATAGCGGATCTTCCGCATTCTCTGTAACCACCACATCCTTTGCAACCAATGGCAAGTATGGAAACGCCACCATCTCTGTCACCTGCAACCATAACGAGGGAGGCGAACATACTGGCACCGTAACGGTAACCAACGGCACTACAACATACACCGTCTCACTCACCGGTAGCACCACACAACAAACCCAGTCAATCAACTGGGACAAACCGACCACCAACATCACAACTGCCGACATCATACAATGCAGCGCAGTCGCCACTTCTGGCTTGCCTGTCACTTACCTGTCATCCGACAACTCCGTCGCACAAGTCAACGACGAAGGCACACTCGTCATCCATACTGTCGGCACCGTCACTATCACCGCCACGCAACCCGGAAACAACAACTATACTGCCGCCGACCCTGTATCCTACACCTTCCAAATAACCTATCCCCAGCAACAGTGGCTCTGCCTGCTGCCCAAAAACGGAACAACGGGAGGCGATGTATATGTCTCCTCCTCTGACACAATCTACCAAAATATTCTCTACTACGCAGCAACCACACCAGCCAACCTTCTCGGCAACACACCGCTCACCATCCCGCAAGCACAACACATCCTCCTGCCTGTCTTTTCCGACCAATGGACTACCTTCGTCCCGCCTTTCGACATCACAAGCGTGCAGGTGCTTGAGATAATGCCCGAAGCCGATCTGCAGAACCTTTCACGCACAGAGGCTCTGCAACTGCAGCAGGAACGGGCGGACATGCTCGCTGCCGCCATCGGTCAAGCCTGCAACAATAACGCCACCAATCAGGCAACATTGCAGGAAATCATCGCTTCCATCTTCTCTGCATGGACAAACCAATATAGTTACGCTGCCGATGCGCTCGGCATCTATCCTCTCTCGCACTACAACGGCTCCAACATCTTCACCGCCGACTATTACGCATACACTACCAACGACACTTGGAACCTGTCCTCTGAAACAACAAGCGGACTGCAAAAACAATGGCAACCCGTTCCCGCTACCGAAGGAGCAATCTTCGAACAAGGAAAGGTCTATGCACTGCAGTTCCCCTATTGCACTGGCTGCGCCTCGTCCGACAACTACGATTATTGGTCGGGCAAACTCCTTCTCTTGACCCATACAGCCACACAAACCGTCTATGGAAAAGAGCAACATTCCAATATCTTGTCTGCCTCGCCCGACGAAGGAACAGCCTTCCTCACAGGAAACTACACCCTCCACACTATGCAGGCAACCGACATCTATCTGCACGAAACCGACGAGGATAACGCATATTACGACTGTTTTCTCAAATACAACGAAGCACAAGTCTTGCCGGCGCAGACCATCCTTTTTGCCAATATCCCCGCTACCCAACAACGCAGCCCCGTTGCCATTCGTCGTACGGGAGAAATACTCTATCCTGCAGCCGACGATACCAATATCACCACCAGTCATCGTTCTGCGCTCACAGGCTCGTCGCTCTTGTGGCATACCAGCAATGGCGAACTCTCGCTCCTTGCTGCAACCCAGCAAGAGGTGCGTATCTACACCGTCAGCGGTGTCCTGCTCCGTCAACTGACCCTTGCTCCCGACAATACTACATCCATTGTCCTCCCACAGGGAACCTATATCCTGCAGTCCACCCAAAACAACACCTCAACCAATCAGAAGATTATCATCTATTAACACATCTCACTACCCGTTTTTATATTTCTCCTTACCTCATCCCTTCCTCCTTCGTCCCACCTCCTCTCCGCCAAGCCCGATAAACACTACCCGTTTCGAAGGTTTTATATAGGATGAATATAGGACGACTATAGGATGACTATAGGAA